>CBFGTV010000153.1:0-1800 GCA_965652145.1 uncultured Clostridiaceae bacterium | reverse complement strand
CCATCATCTGTAGCTGGTTCTTCTTGAGCTGCTTCAGTCACTTCAGGGCTTACCGGGGGCTTCTTGGCCTCGGGTAGTGCTTTTCTGGGAGCCAATATGTTGGACATGAGTTGTATGACTAAATATAACAATAATAAGGCTACGAACACAATTCCTACTCCCAGCACCGTCACCTGCAGGCTGGCCAGGAGCCTTTCTCCAAAGGTCATGGAATCTGTTGCATAGTGTAGTTTCTCTAACAAGCTCATTCTATCTTCACCTCTTTTTCAGGGTCTCCCTATAGGGGTACATTTCCATGCTTTTTGGGAGGTCTAGACTCTCTTTTACTGGCCAGCATATTTAGGGCATCTGCTAACCGGGGCCGGGTGGCCGATGGTTCAATTATATCATCTACATAGCCCCGCTCTGCTGCCTTGTAGGGTGTAGCAAATTCATTTTTGTAGGCCTCTATTTTTTCTGAGCGGGTTTCCTGTGGATTTTCTGATTCGCTTATTTCTTTTTTAAAGATAATGTTGGCTGCCCCCTCGGGCCCCATAACTGCTATTTCTGCTGAAGGCCAGGCCATCACTAAATCTGCTCCTAAATCTTTGCTGCACATGGCTAAATAGGCTCCGCCATAGGCCTTTCTGACGATCAGGGTGATCTTTGGTACGGTCGCCTCGCTGTAGGCATAGAGCATTTTGGCCCCGTGGCGGATAATCCCGCCGTATTCCTGGGCGGTTCCCGGCAGGAAGCCTGGTACATCGACTAGATTTAATAATGGAATATTAAAGCAATCACAGGTTCGGATAAATCGCCCTGCTTTGTCTGAGGCGTTGATATCCAGGCACCCTGCCAATACCTTGGGCTGGTTGGCAATGACCCCTACGGTTTGGCCATTGATTCGCATAAAGCCTGTAATCATATTTTGTGCATAATAGGGCTGTACTTCATAAAAATCTCCATGATCTGCGATTAAGGCGATGACGGTTTTCATATCATAGGGTTTATTGGGATTGTCTGGAACAATTTCGTCCAGCTCCGGAATAATTTGATTAATATCATCGGTTACTTCAAAGACCGGGGGCTGCTCCAGATTGTTGGAGGGTAGAAAGCTCAACAGTCTTCTGATATCAGCAATGCAGGCCTCATCGTTGGCCGAAACAAAATGGGCTACGCCGCTGGTTTGATTGTGGGCCATGGCGCCCCCCAGGGCCTCGGCACTGACCTCTTCTCCGGTGACTGTTTTTATGACCTGGGGTCCTGTAATAAACATTTGACTGGTTTGATCTACCATAAAGATGAAATCTGTCAGGGCTGGTGAATAAACGGCTCCCCCGGCACAGGGGCCCATGATGGCGGAAATCTGTGGAATTACCCCCGATGCAATGGTATTTCGATAGAAGATTTGGCCATAGCCCGACAGGGCATCGACCCCCTCTTGTATCCTGGCTCCGCCGGAATCGTTCATGCCCACCACCGGGGCCCCCATTTTCAGGGCCATATCTAACACCTTGCAGATTTTTTTTGCGTGCATTTCCCCCAGGGAACCTCCTACTACGGTAAAGTCCTGGGCATAGGCATAGACCAGCCGTCCCTCTACTTGACCATAGCCTGTTACCACCCCTTCTCCAGGGGCATCTACTTTTTCCATTCCAAAGTTAACGCAGCGATGCTTCATAAAGCTATCTAACTCAACAAAGGTTCCTTCATCAAAGAGCAAATGAATTCTTTCCCTTGCCGTAAGCTTACCCTTTTCATGCTGACTGGCAATTGGTTTTGCTCCGCCCCCCTGTTGAAGCTTTTCTTTATGCTGACGAA
>CBFGTV010000152.1:0-2095 GCA_965652145.1 uncultured Clostridiaceae bacterium | reverse complement strand
AGCTAAAGCTTTTTGGAACCCCCGGTAGAACCGGGGGTTTTCGATATACAAAAAATAGAGGGAACCAGTTAGACTGGTTCCCTCTATTAACCTTTTAAGCTGAAGATTACATGAGATATATAAAGAGCCAGGGCGAAAATTGCTAACAATCCTGATAGTAATCTCATACGCCTACTTAAAGCGGCAATATAGGCATCAAGATCATCATCATATTTCTTTCGGGCCCTCATTCGATTCCTAAATAAATGATTCATTCTATCGTAATGATCTTTACTTTTTACGATAAAAGAGAGAATAAGGGCATAGCCTGCCATCATCAGTAACCAAAAGGCCATGAGTCCCATAATTAAATATAGCCTTCTCTTATTTAACTAAGATTATTTAGACAGCTTAAAGGAATTGAAGAAATCTTCATGATAATCTAAATATTTATCAGACTCCGAAATAATTTGTAGCTGGTATAATCGATTATCCACTATAAAGGCTCTTTGTAGCACTGTAAATTTTGTACCAGAGTCAGTACCAGTATACTTAAATTCCTTACCGGGATTCCCCTCAAAGGAATAGTCCTTTTGTTCAATCAACGTACCATCAGTACTGGCTACGGCTCCTTGTACGGCATCGTCTAAAGCAGTTGTAGGGTCTAGTACTTCCATTACTTCTTCAGGGTAGTCGTTGAAGGCTACCGAAAAGGCACTGTTATCCAGTTCAACCAAATACATATAAAAACTGATATCGCCTACTGGAGTTGGAACAGTTTCGGTCATTACCTCGGGGATTCCTGGAAAATCTACATAGAAAGCACCGTCCTCCTGTTCATAGGGAGTAAATTCCAGATTTACAGCTTTCTCTGAAGAATTACATCCAACCAAGGCCAAGAGTAAAATACAGATTCCCAGTAAATACATTAATTTTCTTTTCATACATTCTGCCTCCTCAAATTAATAAATGGTTTATAAGGCTTTAACTAAGCTATAGGAACACTTTTAAGATCACAGGAAAATGATTTTAAACATGTGTAAAAATTTTTAAGTTTAGTTAAAGATTAAACACTAAAACAGAATATACCATAACTGTGAAAAAGACACAATGGAAAAATGACAATATTTCCTGATTTTACTTTGAAATGGTATTAAAGTCCTATAAAGGAGAGGGGATGATTAGTCCGTAAGTCATAGGAAATGTCGAAAATTTGCATGGTGATTCTGGTAGGATTTTGTCACATAATTGAAGAATATATTATTAAAACCATATTGGTGGGCAGACATTGGAACCAGTCATGGAAGTAGATAGAGCGTGTGTACGAATAGTTTATAAATTTATTAACATGTTAGGAAGGGTACTTATGGAAAGCTTACATAAAAATAAATTAATAGCGGGTCTGATGGTTGTAACGATTCTAGGTTTTTTAATGATAGCTCCGGTTAAGGCTGTGGAGCAAAGTCAGACAGTTTCAAGTTCCCAGGAAAAACTTGACGATATCAGTGAAGAAGAAAGAAAAGTATTGCAGGAGCTCTTTCTATTGCTGCAGGAAATAGAAGCCTTGGAGCGTAAAGAGGCCGGTATAGCTCAGGGGGCTGCCCAGATAAAGGAAGAGATAGCAGCGCTGGAAAGATTAATTAAAGAGGAAGACAGCAAGTTTCAAGAAAAAAGAGAGCTTCTGGAAACAGTTCTTAAAAGCTACCAGAAAAAGGGCCCGGGGTCTTTTTTAGAAATAGTATTAAGCGCCGATAGCCTTACCACCTTGATCAAGGGAATCAATGCCTTTAGAGACTTAGCCCGTTATACAGGAGAGTTATTAGAGGCCCTTGAAATGAGCCAGATAAAGCTTGATCAGGAGAAAAACAGGCTCAATGAAAACCTTCAGGCCTTGGAAGCTAATCAAGGGGAGTTAAGACTAGCCATAGAGAGGAGCCATGAATTGAAGGCTGCCCAGGAGGCCTATTTAGCTTCGCTAAATGAAGAACGGGAATTCTATCAGGGCTATTTTGAGAAATTACAGGATGAATGGGAGGGGCTAAAACCTTTCTTTGCAGACATTATTGATATCATCCTTCAGATGATCCAGCATAATGCATTACCTCCCGACGCAGTA
>CBFGTV010000151.1:0-2210 GCA_965652145.1 uncultured Clostridiaceae bacterium | reverse complement strand
ACGGCATTAATGCCAATCCCAATACCTCACCAGCCCCAGCGGGACGGCCCATATCATAGCCAGAGGTTTCAACCTCTGGCGAATTGAATGGCATATAGCTTTGGCAAAGCCCCATAGGGGCGGCCGATACCAGGTTAGCTCCATGCCTGATTTTCATTGCAGAATTTCAATTAATCTAAAAATTGGTTCATGACTCAATATCGGCCATGCCTACGGCATTTTTTGAACCATCGGGTTACCATTTGTACCAGCCATTGAAATGGCTGGCTAAAAGATTGATCATGCCTACGGCATTAATGCCAATCCCAATACCTCACCAGCCCCAGCGGGACGGCCCATATCCTTGCCAGAGGTTTCAACCTCTGGACTATTGGATGGCATATAGCTCTGGCAAAGCCCCATAGGGGCGGGCGATTTCTTATTCCAACTCTTTAAAAAGGTATTCCGGCAAGAAATCAATATTATGGGCTTTTAGCATCTTAAGGTATTCTTCCCTAAAGGTCATTTTTTGATGATGCTTTTCCTGATTTTTCACATAGTCAAAAATATTGGGAATCTCCCTTTCGCTGTAGGTAAAGGAACCAAATGCAACCTGCCATTCAAACCTATTCTCAAGAAGCTTTGATTCATTTAACCACTTGGATGATTTTGCTTTGGCACTTTTCATGATTTCAGAGACTGCTTGCTTTGGATAAAACTGGAACAGACAATGAACATGGTCAAAATGTCCGTTAACAATTAATGTCTTCGCTCCAGTCCCATTGATCAGGTTTCCTATCACTCCGTATAGCTCGCTCTTAAAAACATCCTGAATAACTGCTTTTCTGTATTTGACTGCAAAAACTGCCTGACAATACATTTTTGAATAGGTATTTGGCATGATAGATTTACATTGTTTATTCAACCTAAATTAATCAAAATCGGCCATGCCTATGGCATTCTATAAATCATCAACCATCTTTTTACCAGCCATTGAAATGACTGGCTAGTAAATTGGCCATGCCTACGGCATTATTTTGGCAATTACCCCTATCTGACCAACAGAGATAATTCGGTATTTCTACAAATCCTATTCCTTATCAGTGCCATAGAAAAATTTGGAAATAACCCTACACCTGTTTCTGTTCAGTCCCAGCGGGACGGCCTATTTTATTGCCAGAGGTTTCAACCTCTCGACTATTGGATGGAGATAAGATCTAGCAAAGCCCCGTAGGGGCGAACGATATCTATTCATCGCCAAATCTAATATTGTAATTAATCAATATCGGTCATGCCTATGGCATTTGTGTAAAATCCTCACTCCCTTTTTACCAGCCATTGAAATGGCTGGCTAGTCAATCAGTCATGCCTACGGCATTATTTCGGCAATCACCCCAATCAGACCAACAGAGATAATTCGGTATTAACTATTCCTTATCAGTCCCAGCGGGACGGCCCGTATTCTTGCCAGAGGTTTCAACCTCTGGTGAATTGAATGACATATAGCTTTGGCAAAGCCCCATAGGGGCGGGCGATACCAGGTTAGCTCCATGCCTGATTTTCATTGCAGAATTTCTACCAATCAATTTGATGGACATGAACCATATCGGCCATGCCTGTGGCATTTTTTGAACCATCGGGTTACCATTTGTACCAGCCATTGAAATGACTGGCTAGTCAATCAGTCATGCCTACGGCATTTATTCTACAAATCGCCAATTAATGAGTCCCAGCGGGACGGCCCATATCCTTGCCAGAGGTTTTAACCTCTGGATTATTTGGATGATATATGCTCTGGCAAAGCCCCATAGGGGCGGCCGATACCAGGTTAGCTCCATGCCTAATTTTCATTGCAGAATTTCTACCTATCAATTTGATGGACATGAACCATATCGGCCATGCCTACGGCATTTTTTGAACCATCGGGTTACCATTTGTACCAGCCATTGAAATGGCTGGCTAAAAGATTGATCATGCCTACGGCATTAATGCCAATCCCAATACCTCACCAGCCCCAGCGGGACGGCCCATATCATAGCCAGAGGTTTCAACCTCTGGCGAATTGAATGGCATATAGCTTTGGCAAAGCCCCATAGGGGCGGCCGATACCAGGTTAGCTCCATGCCTGATTTTCATTGCAGAATTTCAATTAATCTAAAAATTGGTTCATGACTCAATATCGGCCATGCCTACGGCATTTTTTGAACCATCGGGTTACCATTTGTACCAGC
>CBFGTV010000150.1:0-2293 GCA_965652145.1 uncultured Clostridiaceae bacterium | reverse complement strand
AGGCTGTCACCAGTACAGAGGCCATTTCCGAAGAAGCGGTGGTAAGCTTTGTAGAGGATGCAGACTATATATTTATTATCGTAGAGGATACTGAAAATGAAGAAAGATATCATGAACTAAAAAATTCTATTTGGAAAAATATTGAGGCCGTTAAAAATGATCGGGTTTACCTGGTTAAGGATGGGCGATGGAATGATTACAGTACGGCAGCAATGGAATGGATTTTGGATGATATCCAAGAAATATTTATAAAGCAATAGGATATCATATTTTTATAAGACAATGTAACCATAGGGCAAAGCATAAAGAATTGACCTTTTCGTAAGTTCGGTTTAATGGTATAATCATATAGTCATCCTTTGTTGTTCTGCTACAATTGATAAATTAGCTGCAAAGGATGACTTTTCATATCTTTATATTGTTCAAATGCATCAAAAAATCCTTTTTATTAAATGTTTAAACAGGTTCAAATTTGGGTAAGTAAAAATTTGCAGAGTCTATGAGGGGGTAAACGAGTCATGTCTTTATTAATCAGTAAAAACTATGATGAACAGGAAAATCAATGGAATATGGCTTTAATAGGGGAAGTTGATATTTATACTGCAGGACAGCTAAAGGATGCCTTTATTAAAATCATTGAAGAGAAGAAGGAAAATATTAAAATTAATGCCGAGCAATTAGAGTATATTGACAGTACAGGACTAGGCGTTTTGATTGGAGCATTAAAGAGGTTAAAGCAGGAAAACAAAAACATAATTATCTATAACATTAAGCCCAGTATCAAGAAACTATTAAACATTACCGGATTAGATAAGATTTTTATTATCGAGGGGTGAAATTTTAAATAATTATGGATAATAAAAAGGAGCAAAGCAAAATGAATAAAATTAATAAGGATGAAATTAAATTATCAATACCCAATAAACCGGAATATGTTAGTGTTGCCAGGTTAACTGTGTCTGCAATTGCCAATCGAATGGGATTTGATATTGAAAAAATTGAAGATATTAAAGTGGCCCTGGCAGAAGCATGTACCAATGCCATTACCCATGGTATGAATGATTATGACAATTTTCATGTGAGCTTTATGATTGATGAAAACAAGTTGACAGTTTCAGTCTGTGACAGTGGCAAAGGATGTGCCGTAAAGGAAATCCAAAGCCCTGATTTAAATCATTTAAATCAGGATAAAGAGGGAGGTTTAGGGATTTTTATTATTCGTTCATTAATGGATAATGTTGAGATTACCTCAGATATAGGTAATGGTACAACGATAACAATGACAAAATATATGGGGGATGGTCACTGATGAAGAATGTAGCAAAGGCTACTGAATATAATAAAAATCGATCCCTTAAAAATATGAATGAAAAGGAGCTATTTAAGGAATACAGTATCAATAAGGAACTAGAGATAAGGAATGAGCTGGTTAGCCGTTACCTGTATATAGCTGAAATTCTATCTAAAAAGTTCATTAATAAAGGTATTGATTATGAAGACATCTATCAGGTTGCATCATTGGGTCTGATTTTTGCAATTGAGCGCTTTGATATTAGTAAAGGCTTTGAATTTTCCAGCTTTGCGACGCCAACTATTATTGGAGAGATCAAAAAGCATTTTCGTGATAAGGGATGGTCCATAAGGGTTCCCAGACGTATTCAGGAATTATCAAAAAAGATTAATGCGGCTAAAAACACGTTGCATCAAAAGCTTCAACGAACACCAATGATAAAGGACATAGCAGAATATTTGGAATGTACCGAAGAGGAAGTTATTGAAGCAATGGAGGCCAGTCAGGTATATACGCCGAAGTCCCTGGATTTAACCTATGATAATGATGGTGAAGATAAAGACATTCAATTAATGGATTTAATTGGAGAAACCGATAAAAACTATGATTCAATAGAAAATCGTGATTTTTTGGAAAAGGCCATGGATAAATTAAATGAAGTAGAAAAGAAGGTACTTAAAGATCGTTTCTTCGGACACAAAACCCAGATGCAGGTTGCCGATGAACTTCAAGTATCCCAAATGACGGTTTCAAGAATGGAAAAAAAGATAATCGAAAAGTTTAGAAAAGAATTGCTTAGAAGCATGGAATAGGTAAATTTTAATTTTAAAGCTAAGCATAACCCAAGATAATAATATGCCTGTCAGATAGAAAATAAAAATTATAAAAAAATGATTGACAACATATATAAAAAATGATATAGTAAATGAGTCGCTTCTGACAGGCTTTGAAATAGACCTCTCGGAAGAAAAGATTAAAAAAAGAGTTGACAAGATCACCTGG
>CBFGTV010000149.1:0-2352 GCA_965652145.1 uncultured Clostridiaceae bacterium | reverse complement strand
TCATAGCTAAAGCTTTTTGGAACCCCCGGTAGAACCGGGGGTTTTCGATATACAATAAAGGCACTCCCTGATTTTTGGGGGTGCCCTTCTTATGCCCGTTTTGACAAAACCTTTTGTACCTTCCTCTGAATATAGCTCTCTAGCTTTACCAGATACTCCTCTGGATTCAGCTGCCTTTTTGCCACCATTTCCAGCCCCTTTTCCCAACTGGCCGTCAGCTTTGGGTTTAACAGGTCTGGTATGGTTTTTCTGACAACAATATAGATGAGTTCTCCCAGGGGAGTAGGGGTTAAAATTTGAGTTTTATCATTACATTGTATGTACTCTATTCGAATAAGCTTTTTAATAATTTCTGCCCGGGTGGCACTTGTTCCAATTCCGCTTCCTTTGATTTGCTCCCTCAGGTCATCGTCTTCAATGAGCTTTCCTGCATTCTCCATGGCTAGAATCATTGAGCCTGAGGTATATCGCTTTGGTGGGGTGGTCTCCCCCTCTTTGATTTCAAAGGCATTAATATTCACCTGCTGACACTTCCTTAGCTGATTGAGCTGACCTGATGTCTGTTGGCCTTTGTTGTCCTCGGCTTCTGGTTTTAATATTTCTAAATAGCCCTGTATACTACAGACCTTCTCATTGGTAAAGAAATGCTCCCCTGCCACCTCGGTGGTAACGGCAATTTTATGATACACCGCAGGAGGATAAAAGATGGCTAAAAACCGCAGGGCTATCATTTCAAAAATCGTTGCCTCGTTTCCCCTGGCCTTTTTTAAATTTTCTAAGCCCTGGCCTGTGGGAATAATCGCATAGTGATCGGTTATTTTATCATCGTTTACATATTTGGTTTTACTTAAATTTTGATAAAGCCCCTGATCTAAAATATGGGTAGCAGCGGCCTGGATGGTGGGGCTTGCCACAAGACTCTTTAGTCCCTTTAAATTGACATGGATTTCCTTGGCTACAGCAGTGGAAAGAACTCTGGCATCGGTTCTGGGGTAGGTAACCATTTTCTTCTCATACAGACTTTGTACCACCTTTAAGGTTTCATCGGGGCTGAGCTTAAGCCTTTTGGTACACTCGTTCTGAAGCTCCGCCAGATTATAGAGCAGGGGAGCATATTTATTTTCCTTGGTTTTCTTTATACTGACTACCTTCCCCTTTAGGTCTGATACCTTCTTCAATTCTTCAATCAACGCCTCGGCATCCTTTTTTTCCTTAAAGCCATTATCGTTAAAGAGCAGGTGAGATTCATAGAATCTCGACCCCTCATAGACCCGCCATTCTCCTAAATAGTTGGCGGTATCGTCCTTACTGAAGGTGCCCTGAATTTTATAGAAGGGGGTTTTGACAAATTCTCTGATTTCCCGCTCCCGGTCCACCACCATACCCAATACACAGGTCATAACCCGACCCACTGCAATAACCACATGGCTTTTTTCCAGTTTTTTAGCCACTGCATTTCCGTAGAGCAGCGTCAAAAGCCTTGAAAAATTGATTCCTGCTAAGTAGTCCTCCTTGGCCCTTAAAAAGGCCGATTCCGCCAAGGAATCATATTCTGTGAGGGGCTTGGCCTCCTTCACCCCCCGTTGAATTTCCTCCTCGGTTTGGGAATCTATCCACACCCGCTTTTTCTCTTTATCGGTAACCCCCACCATTAAATCAACCAATCGATAAATGTATTCTCCTTCCCGCCCAGAGTCGGTACAGACATAGATGGTACCGATATCGGGTCGATTCAATAGCTCCTTTAAGACCTCAAACTGGTTTTTTACCGCCGGAATCACCTCATATTTATACTCCTTAGGTAAAAAGGGCAGGGTATGAAGGCTCCACTTTTTCAAGGCTTCGTCATAGGCATCGGGATAGCTCATGGTTACCAGATGGCCTACGCACCAGCTAATAACAGCCTTATCTGATTCCAGGTAACCGTTTCTACGTTCGGTCTTTAATCTTAAGACCCTGGCAAATTCCATTGCCACACTGGGCTTTTCTGCTACTATTAAAAACTTCTTCATATCATCCCCACTTTGTCTTCCTTAATGAATCGTTCCAACATCCTTTGTTAGCTGCTTATTGATTATATCCTCCAAAATGGCGGCGGCGGTCTCTACAATCAGGCTGCATTTCGATTCATCGTCTCGATAGTTTTCCTTTAATATCTTGCAATTACTGCTTCCCAGTGCCGCCCTTACCTGGTTAATAAAGTCAGCAGTCAATTCTTTAATCAGATTTCCCTCATGGGCCCGATCTTCAACAAAAATAATCCCTAAAACAGCAACCCCTCCTGTGATGGCTCCGCAAACATCTTCAATCACCAACCCTCCGCCAAAGACGGCTACAGCTCGGAGGGTTTCC
>CBFGTV010000148.1:0-2467 GCA_965652145.1 uncultured Clostridiaceae bacterium | reverse complement strand
CTGGGTGGAATCGGGGCTGAAGGTAATGGTTACATTCCCCTCTTCTCCGCCGCCTGGTGGTGGGGAATCTCCCTCTATATAGTAGAAGATCACCGCACCGGAAGGATTATCATAGTTAAAATCAAGATTTGTACTGCTGCCATTCTGGCGATGGCCACTTACTGCATTGTACATGGCAGCTTCATCGTTTTCTGCCATGGCCTTTCTATATCCTACTAATTCATGATTTGCAATGTAAGGGGCCGTCACCACGGTTGTACCAGAGGTAACATTCCTTACCTCCGAATTGATTAAAACCCCATTCCCCCTATCATCTGGATCATTTAATTTTCTTGTCTCAACGGTAAGCCTTCCTTCTCTGGCCTCCACATTAACATGAGTATAATACCACCAGCCCAGTTCACCTAAAATATTATACCCCAATGATCGTTGTACACCATTTTCAGAGAAATTCCCCATTCCCCAGGGCTTTGTAGGAGGGGAATTATCCCTTACATTTAGATAAAATCTAAACTGGCCTGCATTAGGTAATAGATAATTGGAAAGTAGAGTGGACCTATGCCCTGAATACCGAACATCTACATTGGTTTCAATGATTTGCAGTTCATAGCTGGTGATGGCTGTTCCGGAACCAGTGACGGAATTATCGCTTATTTGAATGGTATCCCCTGCCAAAGCCTTTAGGATGGAGGGGTCGGGGGCGCCGTTACCATATGAATAAAAGCCCATATCAGCAGCTTGAGATTCCCCTGTATTCTGGTTGATTAGCGTAAATCCGGCTCTGGGCTTAATTACATCCGGGAAAACCATTCGATGATAATCCATTACTCCATCTGAGCCAAACCATTCAGGCGGGAAATCAATTTCCGCTCCATAAACTGAATTAAATGGGAATAACATCTGATAAACTAAGGTGCAATATATTAAAACACCGCTAAATATTTTGTAGACAAAACTGTTCTTTTTCATAGATTTTCCCTCTTACTCAAAATATCCAAAACCATAATCCTCAACAACGCCTGTTCTGTAGTAATACTTTTCCTGACTTCCTTTTTGAACCGTAATACGATAGGTAATTTCCTGGCCATTATGAAAATTGAAGCCGACCATCGGCACATCCATCACTCTATTTCCCCATCTTTTAACAGTATCTTTATTCCTCCAGTTGGTCATATCCAGTTTATATACACCCTGTCCATCAAAGGCATTTCTCTGGTTTAACTCAGGAAAACTAATGCACTCCGCTTTAAACAAATACTCATCTGTGTACTCGTCTATATTTTCAATTCTAATAGAAAAGATATACCCCCCATCCCGGAAATTTACATTATCAAAGACAATCAATTCCGGCTCAATAAAGCCTTCAATAGCACCAGCCACCGGCAGCACTTCTCCTGCCTGTACCTGGAGCATTCTGCTAATAATTGTTGCCGCCTCACCCCGGGTCATATTACGGTCGTAACCAAAGCTGCCATCGGCATATCCATTTACAATATTTAATTCAGTAATAGCATTGATGTATCCCCGGTACTTAACAGGAGTTTGAATGCTATCGCTATAGTGGGTATTCCCTTCTATCGGAGCCAGCTCCAAACCTCGGGCAATCATCCTTGCCATTTCTCCTCTGGTAATCGGGCGGTTGAAGTCGGTACTTGAAAACTCCCCTGGTACTACCAGACTGGCATTTAGAGCGGCATTGATATACATTTGATACCAGGGGCCATCATCAGGAACCATTTCCAGCTCCATCACCTGGGTGACGATCGTTATAAATTCGGCTACGGTAATATTATTATTTGGCTTAAAGGTGCCATCGGCGTAACCTTCAAATATACCCTTTTCTGTCAGCTTCAGTACAAACTCCCTTGACCAATGATTGGTTAAATCCCTGAAGCTGTTTTGTTGAGCTGCCTCTACGGTCGCTGCTGCGGGTACCATTAGAATAGTGATTAATAATACGATTATAAATTCCTTATGTTTCATGCTCCATTTTCCCCTTCCTATTTCTACAATTTTATATAAATTCTACTATAATAATACTATGGTACCATATTATTACACTTTATGAAACTTAAAAAGTTATATTTTATCTTAAAAGTTTAAAGTATAGTGATTACCACCATGGTCCGATACTATAAATAACAACAAATATGTAAAAAAAGAACAGTCAATTAATTGGCTGTTCTCTGGTCATTATTTTTTAAATTGTATATTACCTTCTGAGTCATAGCTTAGCCCCAATTCATCATTAAGCCTTTTGAGGCGTTTTTGGTACTGATCATAATCTTGACTTAGAATACACATATTTTTAATAAATAGATCGTAATAACCAATTTCACTCATCCGTTTTTTAATTGGCTCGTTTACTTGTTTCATTTTATTGTGTAATTCCTGGAAGCTCTCTTTGGCAAGGCTTACCTTAATAGCTTCCATCGTTTCTGTTTTTATATCCTCGAACTCCTGTTCA
>CBFGTV010000147.1:0-2481 GCA_965652145.1 uncultured Clostridiaceae bacterium | reverse complement strand
AGCCACCCCAGGGGATGTTACAACAAGCACATGGTATAATTAGGCCAATGGAGATTTAAAACGATAGTAAATTTTAATTTTACAATCTTCAAATACCTCGATTTTTTCTACCAGTTTTTCTAAAATTCTCTCATCAATAGATTCCATGTTAAGGAGCCCTTCAGCCATGGACTGAATATCTATTTTTTCATGGCCTTGCCTCTCAAGCTCAAGCAACTGGATATTAAGCTTTTCTTCCAGTAATAACAAATCATTCTTTTCATTGATAAACCCTTGGGTCAATTCAGAAAACTGCTGGGCAGTAATTAGCTGATTCACCCGATCGGTGTATAGGGTTTTAATGGCACGATCTATTTCAGTCACCTTACTATTTAGCAGCCTGATTCTTTTTTGCAGCTTCAGTAGGGGCCTCTGGGCCCCATCATTGGGAATTTTAACATATTGCCTCAACCTGCTGGCATCCAAAAATGCTGTCATCTGTTTAAGGTCTCCCAGCACCAGATTCTTAAGGGTTTCCTCATTAATGGAATGCCTGCTGCAATAACGTGCCGTATATCGCTTATAGGTTGAACAGATCAGGTATACCTGATCTTGGCCGCTGGTCTGAAATGTCATATACCTTCCGCAGTCGGCGCAGTAGACCATACCTGAAAAAATCCTCTTTGTTTTTCCATATTTGAAATGTTTCTTCTTTTTATTGATCTTATTTTTAACCTCCATAAAAAGGATCGGGTCAATAATCGGTGTATGGGTTCCCTCCGCAATAATCCAGTCCTCCTCCGGAACACGAATTAAGCCCTTTGATTTATAATTAATCTTTTTATTGACCCGCTGCCGAAGATTGCCCATATAGGTTGGATTCTGCAAAATCATCTTTACTGTAGCATGATTCCAGGGGGATGATTTTTTTATTTCTCCAAGCCCCCTTAGCTTATCTTTACGCTCCAGGGGGGTAATAATCCCCTCTTCATTTAACCACCGGGCAATTTGAGAAAGACCCCAGCCTTCGACGTACAGCTGAAAAATCTGTGCTACCACCGGCGCTGTCTCCTCATCAAGGATCAGTTTATTTTTATCTGTGGGGTCCTTAAGGTATCCATAGGGAGGAAAGGCACCGATAAATTTTCCTTCCTTACGCTTACTGTCCATGGCAGCCCGAACCTTAACAGAAATATCTCTGGCATAAAGATCATTAATTACCGATCGAAAGGGTGTAATATCATTACCCATCGAATCAATATAGGTATCGATATTATCATTTACAGCAATGTATCTGACCCTTTTTTCAGGAAAATATCTTTCGATATAATGACCGGTTGTAATATAATCTCTCCCTAGCCGACTAAGATCCTTGGTGATAACCAGATTTACCCTTTTAGCCTCAATATCTGCCAATAGCCGTTTAAAACCCGGCCGGTCAAAGCTTGTTCCTGTAAAGCCATCATCAATATACACATCATAAAGCTGCCAACCCTGCTCCTTTACGTAACGCTGTAAGAAATCCCTTTGATTCACGATAGATTCTGACTGTTCAAGTCCACTGTCCTCCCTGGAAATCCTGCAATATATTGCGGCTCGAAAGCCTGCCGTCAAGCCACTGTTATTGATTTGATTCTGCACAAAAACCTTCCTCCCTGGAATCATGATCAATGAGCAGTCAATCCTTTAATACAATATCAAGATTGATTTTTTCCTGTAGTATTTCTGCCAGTAGAATCTCAAGAGCCTTCCCAGCCGGATTAAAAACAGACTCTACCGAATATGATTCATCCTTTCCCATGTCTTCGCCCCCTTTTGACTTATATATATGTTTCAATGGGATTGTCTTATATATAAAAAAATCCCTCAATATAAGGGAAGATAAAGGGGCTTTTATTGATGTGGAATACAAGGATGGATTTTAATGTAGCTATTGAATGGCTTCAATAAAAATGGCCCTCCCGGTTTAACCTTTACCAGCAAGACCATTTTATCCTTCCCTTACTTTTCTATCTTTATATGCTTTAAGTACTCTTCAAGCCAAGCAGCCTATAAACCCAGCAGTATAAATGCCATATCAATGGAGCGTCTTAGTTACTCATTTAAAATATAATAGAAAAACAATATAGATCATAAATTATATAAGAAATATTTTAGCCCATTCAAGCTAAACCTCCATTCTATTAACGTTGTTAGTTGATAGAATGACCGCTAATCCCCCTGCAACTATGGCCAACACCATAGCCCCTAAGCTCACTGTCACAGAACCTTCCATTAGTATATTACTAAGTATATTGCCTAAAATTGCAGATAAAATTACTGCCGAAAGGATTGTGGCAGGTAAAGATTTTTTGGCAAAGCCAATTCCCATAGCAATCAACCCCAATCCCCCCGATGTTAGGGCCGTAATAACAGTCATGTTTAACATTTTTATTATAATTTGCTTTGTCAACATATCCTCTACAATTGAAAAGATTGACTCAGTTCCACTAAAAATGCCAA
>CBFGTV010000146.1:0-2732 GCA_965652145.1 uncultured Clostridiaceae bacterium | reverse complement strand
TACGGTTATTTTAAAGGCTATTGAGCGGGCCCTTGAATAAAGGTGAATATGCTTTAGCAGTCCAGGATAATGGGCTGTTTTTTATGTGCGACAGGCTCAATAGAGGTAGTATTCCAGAGGAAAAGAAGAAGCTTGAAAACTATTTTTCCCAGGAGCAATGGGTTGTCACATTGCTGTTAGATCCTTCGCTGGAATATAAAATTGTGGAGAGCTATGGTGTTAACAGCTATGAAATCATGCCTGATCAACGAATCAGGTTTAAATTGTATTACAGAAATAAGGATTATGCCCTCAAGACCATATTAGGTTTTGGAGATAAGGCAGAAGTGATTTCGCCCAAGGAAATGATTAATGAAATAAGAAGCTGTGCCAAAAAAATATATGAAAAATATTATTGAAGTTGACATACAGGTGGCAAGTTTAATGTGTTAGCATGGTTATAAAGACAACAATATAGAAAGGAAGGGGAAAATGAGAACCTTTGATGACTTTGTGGCTGCCCTTAAAAAATTTGGATTAATGGCCCTCTCTCAGAATGCAATTAATTGGATTAATCTGGCACAATTGGTTCCAGAGGAGCACTGGCACACAGATTTACCCACAGACCCCTGGCAGTGGCGGATTAAAATTGAGGAAGAGGGCTTGGCGGCCTATGGCAAGCTCTTTGATAAGAAACCAGGATTTATTGACATAGCGTGGTACCCGAAATTTTTAGCTGCCAGAAGGGCGGGTAAGACCTTTAAAGAGTGCTATCAGCAGGGAACCTATAGTCAATATGCCAGAGAAATTTACAGCCTATTTGAAGAAAACGATCGCCTGGCCCTTTATGAGATAAAGAGCCTGGGAGGCTTTACAAAGGATCAAAATTATCGAGTTGAAGCAGCCCTTACGGAGCTTCAGATGGGGATGTTCATCACCTGTAGCGGAACCAAGCAGAAGAGAAATCAACAGGGTGAGCCCTACGGATGGCCCGCCACTGCCTATCAAACTGTTGAGGCATGGGCGGGGAAAGGGTTAATAGAGGAAGCTAATCAAATTGATCCACAAGAGGCAAGAAAAATGATTATTGAACAGGTTAAGACAATTTTGCCGAATTCAGACCCAAAGAAAATCAAACGATTTTTAGGTCTTTAAAGGAGGAGAGGGAAAATGCTGAATCGCTTTACTGGTGTCAATATTTATGCAGATGATCCCGGCGAAATAATAGATTTCTATCATAATAAGCTGGGGATACCAATTTTAGATGAGGGCTATGGAGAATATGATGGTGCCCAATTGGGCTTTATAAAAGGGGCACCGGTTATTTACATTTGGAATAAAAGAAAATGGGAAGAGTTAGGCCAGGGGACGGTCAATTTGGTATTTACCTGTACAAGCTTAGATGAAGTATATCATCAATTAAAGGCAAAGAATATGACCCTTGAACCGCCCTTTAAGGCAGCATGGAGTGGAAGGGAGCTAACCTTGGCAGACCCCATGGGCAATCCATTAACCTTACTTGAAGAAACAGAATTATAACTAATAAAGGGTTCCCGGTTTAACAGTGAAACCTCAGGGAACCCTTTATTCAAAGGTAAAATATTAACGGTCAGATGCGCCTTTACTCTTCATGATTTTTTCCATTCCCTTGGTGATTTCGATTTCACCGTCTGGCATGACCCACAGGGCTTCAACCCCCTCCAGGGCTTCAGCAAGGGCCTGGGCCTCTTTAGGGGGCATCAGGAAAAGGGCAGTGGACAGGAAGTCTGCGATGCCTGAATCCTGAGCGATAACTGTAACGGCTCGATAATGCCTGGCAGGCATTAAGGTGGTAGGATCAATCAGATGATGAAACAGTTCATCACCGACCTTGTAGTATCGCTGGTAGTCGCCGCTACTAACAACAGAGGCATCATTAACAAAGACTACTTCGAGGTTTTGGTTTTCAGAAACGATGGAGCTGTCAGGGTCTTGTATGCCAACGCCCCAGCGGCTTCGCAGGCCATCTAAAGGTTTGCCAATGGTTCTAATATTACCGCCGGCGCTGATAATGCCGGATTCCATTCCCATAGCCATTATTTCCCTGGCCACCAGCTCGGTGGCGTACCCCTTGGCTACGGCCCCCACATCAAGGGACATTTTGGGATTTGGTAAAAACACCGTACTTTCCTCTATATTAACTATGACCTGACTAAGATCAGTAAATTCAGCGGCTTCTTCCAGCAATTCGATGGGAGGAAGCTGAGCCCCTTGGGGGTCATCCATTCCTTCGGTACGATAATCATGCCAAATCTCAAGAACGGGGCCAAAGGCAATGTTTGCAGCCCCACTGGTTTTTTCATACCATTCCTTTGAAAATAAAATTAAATCAATAATTTCCTTTTCCACCTTAACCGGTTCGATACCGGCCATATCATTAATGGTTTTAATATTATTGATTCCTTCATAGCTTTGATATTTGTCATAAAGCCTGTGGAGCTGTAAAAAACGGTCATGGATTTTTTCAAAATATAATTGAAATTCTTCCTGACTTTTGGTATAGGCCACCACCATAGTGATGGTATCAAAGGTATCAAAAAAACTGTCGGTATATTTACTGTATTCCGTTTTAGGCCCAGGATCACAGGCTGTCAGCAGAAGAATTGTAAAGATCAATCCCCAGGCAATCATTTTCTTAATCATATCATTCATCACCCTTTACTATCATAGCAGATAACGATGCTTAATTAAAGCTTTGCTTTGACCGATAAAAA
>CBFGTV010000145.1:0-2735 GCA_965652145.1 uncultured Clostridiaceae bacterium | reverse complement strand
TTAAACAAGGGGTACAGGGCATTTCAGATTTAATTGCTGTTCCCGGCCTGGTGAACCTTGATTTTGCTGATGTGAAAACCATCATGCTGGAGCAGGGCTTGGCCCATATGGGAATTGGCAGGGCCAGCGGTGAAAACAGGGCTGTTGAAGCAGCCAAGCAGGCGATTCAAAGCCCCCTTTTAGAAACTTCTATTCAAGGGGCCAAGGGCGTCTTATTAAACATCACCGGTGGAGCGGGTCTTGGATTGTTTGAAGTGAACGAAGCTGCCGAAATGGTTACCCAGGCAGCAGATCAAGATGCCAATATCATTTTTGGTGCCGTAATTAATGAAGATTTAAAGGATGAAATTCAAATTACTGTTATAGCTACCGGCTTTGAGAAGGACTTAATGAAATTTGTTGATAAGGATAATAAGAGCCTTCTGTCAGATGCTGCAAAGGAGGTAGCCAGTACAGTAGAGGAAAAAGTAAAAAGTGACGAATTGGATATACCCATTTTTCTAAGAAGAAGAAAATAAAAATTTTTTTAAACCTAAAGCCCTGGGCGTTTGCCCGGGGCTTTGTGTTTTGGGAATAGGCAAATAAATTACCTTCAAAATTCTAAGTCAATCTCAATAGAAACTAACTTTTCGACTTCACAAAATGACAGAAAAATAGCATAACATTATATATAATATTCATAAAGCATCTGGCTTGTGAATAATTGTATAGTATCAGGATTATGCCCCTTTCCGGGAGGAGAAAAAATGGTCGTTTATGCAGAGTATGTTTTTTTAGAGAACTTTATTATGAATTATATTATCCTTTCCTTGACAAAACGATTTGGAAAAGCTGGGGCGAAGAAGCTAAGATTAGCCATGGCTGCATCTGTGGGAGCCCTTTATGCTTTTATCATTTTTTTTCCGTCCTTGCATTTTCTATTTTCTGCTATGATGAAATTTGCATGCTCTATGCTGATTATTGTCATTGCCTTTAACCCTTATCGGTTTAAGGATTTTTTAAGGCTGCTGGGGATTTTTTATTTAATCACCATGATTTTTGGGGGGGCGGGCTTTGCTTTATTTTATTTTACCAGCTTTAACGGAATTATCAGCAACGGCGTCTTCTATATTTCAAATATCTCAATGAAGCTGATTCTGCTATCCTGTGGTGTAGGATACATATTAATAGAATTTTGTTGGGGTTATATACAAAATCAGCTTTCGAGGGAAAAGATTTATACCCAGGTTAAGATCCAAATGGGCGATACTATGGTGGAGGTTAGGGGCCTGGTAGATACTGGAAACTCCTTAACTGACCCTATTACCCGGTATCCGGTCATGATAGTGGAATATGATGCAATATTGGATCTGCTGCCAATACGGCTTCAGGAGCTCTTTAAGGGGTCAAGGCTTCCCAGTATTGACGAAATTACACTGAAGCTGGAAAATACCCTATGGATGACAAGATTGAGAATCATTCCCTATCAAGCCTTGGGTACAGAAAATGGAATGTTAATGGGCTTCAAGCCGGATTCAGTGATTGTGGAGAAGGAAAGCGAAAAAAAATGCTTTGAAGAAATTATCATTGCAATTTACAGTAAAAAGCTATCTAAGTCGGGAGACTACAAAGCATTATTACATCCAGATTTAGTATAATACACTTGGGAGGTTGGCAAGATGACGAGATTCATATCAAGGGCAAGAATTGTGATGCAGTTTTATCTGATTAAGCTATTGAAAAGACTAAGCCTGTTTAATGAAGAAAGTATATATTATATTGGGGGAAGCGAAGCACTGCCACCACCCCTTTCAAATGATGAAGAAAATTATTTGATTGCAAAGCTTCGAGAGGATGAAAGCACCGTTAGAACCATTCTAATAGAAAGAAATTTACGGCTGGTGGTTTATATTGCCAGAAAATTTGAAAATACCGGGGTCGGTGTGGAGGATTTAATCTCCATCGGAACTATAGGTTTGATCAAGGCTGTTAATACTTTTAATCCAGATAAAAATATTAAGCTGGCCACCTATGCCTCCAGATGTATTGAAAATGAAATTTTAATGTATTTAAGAAGAAACAATAAGGTAAGGATGGAGGTTTCCTTTGACGAACCCCTTAATATAGATTGGGATGGTAATGAACTATTGTTGTCTGACATATTAGGAACAGAAAATGATATTATTTATCGCTTTCTTGAGGAAGAGGTAGATAGGGAGCTATTAAAAATAGCCCTCAATAAGCTGTCGAAAAGAGAGAAGAAAATTATGGAGCTTCGCT
Organism: uncultured Clostridiaceae bacterium; assembly: GCA_965652145.1. Classification (GTDB taxonomy): domain Bacteria; phylum Bacillota; class Clostridia; order Peptostreptococcales; family Natronincolaceae; genus CBFGTV01. The sequence continues at coordinate 476 of CBFGTV010000145.1, read as the reverse complement.
TTGGTCTCTATTCGGGACAAGAAAAGACCCAAAAAGAGGTGGCTGATATTTTGGGAATCTCACAATCCTATATTTCACGCCTGGAAAAAAGGATCATCATTCGATTAAAGAAGGAAATTAATCGAATGGTTTAAGCCCCCTGGTTGCTGCTCAAGAGAAAAGAGGCTCCTTAACTACATAAATTACTAAATATTGCTAATCCCCTTACGGGAGACTATAAATCCTTTGTTTTCAATGTTTATAGTCTCCCGATTTTTTTTTATCATTTTTAAGCCATATCTTCCCCAGGTCAATCGTATAAAAAAGGACAAAGCGTCAATAATTTTAATAGGAAAAGGGGTAATTCATTTCGAAAGGACTGAAATTTACAATGCATATTAATAAGGTAGAAATTTGCGGAGTGAATACATCAGAATTACCGGTATTAACAAACCAACAAATGAGAAAGCTCTTTGACAGAATCAATGAAGGGGATC
>CBFGTV010000144.1:0-2775 GCA_965652145.1 uncultured Clostridiaceae bacterium | reverse complement strand
TGGAACAAAAATTCAGTAAAATCTGCACCCTTCGGAGTATTCAGACACACCCTAAATGGTGAACGATGGAAATTTTCACCTTTTCATTTTTAATCAAAAATTAATGTTCCTTTAATTACCATAGAAGTCCTAAAGATAAAAAGATATGTTATAATAGTTTTTGGGTACTAATAACCTATAGGGAAATAAAGGTAATGATTATATTTGGCTTTTCCGAAGGAAGCTAGAATTATTTTGTCGAATGTGATTAGGGGTTTTATTTATCCCGCAGAAGGTGTTGGTCATCAAAATTGGTCGAAAAAAATTGCTGAAATACATAAACATTCTATATTTTAATACGTACATCATTATAAGTAGTATTTTTTAGGATGACAGAAGGAGGAACAGGTGATCCATGGGGGATGCTAATTTTCATAACCTTGCCATCAACACATTAAATTGCAAAGCTAAAGATATTTATGAAGAAATTTTTATCCTACCAAAAGAACGACGGGGATTTGCCTACAATAAGCAAATTATGATGACACCTGTCTTTTTTTACAGAATTATCGGAGTCGAAGAGGAAGCTGCCTATGAGGAGAAAATATTAGACCTCCACGAAAAGCTGATGTCTTTAGATAAATTATATCAAAAGCATGATAAAAGCCTTGATCGATTTATACCTAATGATTTTATCCAAAGGGTGAATCAATACTGGAATCAGGTGGGCAGAATTAACGACCCTACCGCCGAAGCCATCGTATCATTAACCATGAAGCCTGGGATATTGACCTCCATGAGTCCTGTAAAAAATAAGCTTATTCAAGATAAGCTGGTACTTCTTTTGGATGTTTTTATGGCAAGCCAGAAAAATATTAATATTGTTAAGAACTTTTATATTAAGCTGTTATTTTGGATTGAAAGGTATGCAGTTCCCTTACTGACTGCTTATCAATATGGCGGTGTGAACCCGAAGGTATTGTTTTATGGAGAAATACAACGGGATGAGGCCTATTTTTTATTATTGTTATCCTTTATGGGCTTCGATGTGCTATACTTTAATTCCTTTGATGGCGGGCGGTTTGAAGAAATTCCAAGAATTGATATTTATTCTAATCTTTTGGAATATCCCCAGCGTATACCTATTAAGAGCTTTCCGACCATCCCCACTCAAAAAAGGCAGGAAACGGTGGCCTATCGTGCTTCGGTTGAAATTGATCAGGTACTTCATACCGAAGACAGCGGTGTCTACAGGCCCTGGCAATTTGAAGATTATGAGCTGAAGGTTAATTCATTAAAGACCACCTACGATGAGCTGTTTATTCTTTGGAAGGAGGATGCCAGGTTCAGAGAAGGCTTTAAGGTTGACCAGGGGCGAGTATATGTTCCCAATATCTTTGCTAAAGTTAGCGGAACCTTGACAGACTTAAACCAGTATTGGCAGCAATTTAATTCATTAATTATCAGTAAGGAGACAACCCTGTTAATTGAAGAAATTCCCTTTACTATTGAAAGAAATTATTTAATCAATCGAAGTGTTTTTAATATAGATGGCAGCTTGAATCTTGATAAGGTAAGACAGTTGAAGGAATACCGATTTCATTATTTAAAAACCTCTGTTCAAAATTTAATCCTAGATAAGATGAATGAACTGATTGTAACAGAGGATCTATTTACTTTTCCCCTTACTGCAGAATTAAAAACAAAGATTTTATATACGATTTTATCGTTAGAAAAGCGTTATCTTGATTTGATTCAGCGTTTCGATTATCCCTATGGGCTGCCAAAGCTTATTATCTATGACCGAGATGAAAGAACCTTTTCCAAAGAGGACTTAATTATTTTAGCCTTTTTACATTTTGTTGGCTTTGATATTGTTATCTTTACCCCAACAGGCTATAACAATATTGAAAATGGAATTAATCGGGCCTATTATGATATACACCGGCTGGAAGAGCTGCGCTTCAACCTCAATGTGGCCCAGCAGCCTCAGGAAAACCGTAATCCTATCAAAAAAGGTTTATTTTGGTTTCTTCAATCATAAATTTTAGAAATTTAAGGAGGGTTAATATGAGTGAAATATTAGAAGTTCAGGAAATTGATTTAGAGAAAAAGGTTACTGAGGTGTCGAATAAGGTGAAGTCATCACCTGAGCTCCAAAAACTTGCCAATGAGCTGGATATTAGAAACGCCCAGTCAATCATGTCCTTTGGCCAGGAGACAGCGGTTGAAATTTCCAAATTCAGCGATAGAATTTTGGCCTCCATCAACAATTCCTCTGTTGAAGACAGCGGCAAGATGTTGCAGCAGTTAAATGCCATTATGTCAAAGTTTGATCCAAAGGATTTCGTCGAAGGCAAGCCGGGCTTGCTTCAGAAAATCTTTAACAAGGTAAGGGATGATATCAATAAGCTGCTGGCTAAATACCAGACCATGGATAAGGAAATTTCAAAGATTTACGTAGAAATTAAGCAATATGAAAGTGAAATTAATAAAACCAACTTGATGCTGGAGGAAATGTTTGAAAAAAATCTGCAGTATTACGAAAATCTTGAAAAATATATACAGGCAGGATTTTTGGTTATTGACCATATGAAGAATAATGTGATCCCTCAACTGGAGCAGCAGGCTGCTACCTCTGGGAACCAAATGGATAGTGTCAATCTGCAAAATGCTCATCAGGCCTTAGAAATGGTTGAACAAAGAGTTCATGACCTGGAAATGGCCAAAATGGTATCGCTGCAAACTGCTCCACAAATTAAACTGATTCAAAGAGGTAATTATAATTTATTAAGA
>CBFGTV010000143.1:0-3387 GCA_965652145.1 uncultured Clostridiaceae bacterium | reverse complement strand
TTGTGAGCCATAATATTTCTTAATGGTTTCCTTCAACATTGGTATTCTCCCCTTTTATCAGTACTTTTGTACGCCCTCTATGGTAATCTCCCTGGCAAAGAGAAAGGAGTAAAGATCAAGCTTGATTAGTCCCTCTGGTACCTTTAATCTTCGGTTGATAAAGACATCGATGCCCCTTTCCTTTACTTGTGAATAATTGTCGAATTGAGGGGGCTGCCCCAGTTTCACCGTCGGTAGATCAGGCTGACCACAGCAGGCCTTGGTTTCTTCAAAGTCAATGGTTAAGGCTTTAACTCCCTCTTTCTCTAAATATTGATTCAGTTTATGGCTTATTTCAACCTTCAATCCGATCCCTCCTCTGATGGGTTTCTACCACTATTTTACCATTTTTAAGGCTCCCTTGGATAGGCAGGCTGATCTTTTTTTTACTCTACCCCTCTATAATAATGACCTCTGGTATAGCCCTTCAGCAGATGTTTCAGCTCCTGGGGCGCTGGCCTAGCCTGACCGGTATAGACCGCCTTTGCCTGTACATGGGCCATTTTTAGGGTTTCAACGATCTCATGGGGCCCTTCATCTGTTATTTCTATTCTGAGGGTATTAACGCCCAATTTGAAAAATTCATCCAGTCGATCAAGCATAAAGAGTACCTGGGAATTCAAAATGACGGTTCTACCCCAGGAATCCTTTCCATAGGGGAAAATCATTTGTTTTTGATCTTTCAGACCCCAAAGATATTGATAGGGAGCCTTGGGGCACTTTTTACATTGATGGTTACATTCCCTTAGCTGCTGCAAGGGGCAATATTCCATGGTCATAACCGGCAGACTTCCATAGACCACTGCCTCAAGCTCCGTTCCATCGATAATTTGCAATTGTTTGATGACTTTAAAATCAAGCTCTGGGAAAAGGGTTATTCCCTTGATACCCCACTGAAGCAATTGTTGGATGCTATGGCTATTCATGGCATTAAATTGATAGTCTGCCTTAAGGGAAATTGCTTTTTGCTTCTTTAATGCCTTCAACATCCCTAAATCGCCAATTAATAACCCAGAAATTTCTCCCCTATCTACTACGGCTTCAACTTTTTCAACATCTTTATTTCTCATAATTCCCGGGGTACGAAGGAAGATGGGAATTCCTTGATTATTGCAAAGCCTTAGGGCCTCTGGCAGGGTGTTAAGGTCTCCATAATAGATTCGGTCGACTGGCTGACTTAACACTGCCTCAAGCTGAGTCAGGGTATCCACCTTTACATTGATGCGATACTCCCGGGATTTTGGTTTACTACCTAAGGCCCCATAGGGAAGTCTTAGAACAGGAGGCTGCTCCTTGGCTTTACGTTGAGGGTGTCTGACCTCCCTTTTTTCAGAAAGTGATTCGATGGCCTCCCTTCTCAGACTATTTAGGGCCGAGATGGGTACGGAAAGCCCCTCTTCAAGGGTAACCACCAGTTGATCAAGGGAATAGGGGGTATTTCCCAGCTTACTGATATTTTCAATTACCCGTTCTCTGGTCAGTGCCACCTTCAAGGCCTTCTCTGGAAGAACCTCTGATTCATGGCTTACCCGATTTCCGTCTTGATCCCATATGATCAAGCCAATAGGCTGTCCAAGACTGATGCTGATTTCCCCTTCCAGCGAAATTTTTCTGTTTTCCACCTGATTTCCATAGGTTTTTTCAAGCCTTTCCATTAGTTCAACATCAAGGGTTTTATAGACCTCGTCCCCAGGGGCTATTTTACCCTTGATTTCCAGCTCTACCACCTGGCCCTTTTTGCCTTTGGCCACCGGCTGATGATTCACATAAACACCGGTGATCATTCCTCCCAGATCTGAATCGGGGCCTTGCCATATTTCAATTCCGTCTCCCACCGCTGCCTCCGCCATTAATTGCAGCTGCATTCTTTTGGTTTTGGGGTTGTATTGTTTCACTTTGCCCAAGTATGTCCCCCGATTATTGGACTTTTCAATGTTAATTACTTCTTTTTTGGGACTGTTGAAAAGATAGCCCCTGGTAAAGCGCCGATTAAACATTTGTGCTATTTCCTGTTGCAAGGCCTCATCCAACAGGGGCTGTCTAGTTTCCAGGTAAAAGTCTATGGCACGGCGATAGGCTGCCACAATGGAAGCCACATATTGGGGCTTTTTCATTCGGCCCTCTATTTTAAAGGAAAATACACCGGCATCCATAAGGGCTCCAACCGATTCCAGGGTATTCAGATCACGCATACTAAGCTGGTAGCGGGCCTCACTGCTTAAGAACGGCTGCTTTAAATCAATCATTTGGTAGGCCCGGCGACAGGGCTGGGCACATTTCCCACGATTACCGCTGCGTCCCCCAATAAAGCTGCTCATCAGACACTGACCCGAATAGCTGACACATAGGGCCCCATGGACAAAAACCTCCAGCTCCATTCCTGTTTGGGCCTTAATTTCTTTAATTTCTTCCAGGGGCAGCTCCCGGGCCAGCACCGCCCGACTGGCCCCCATTTCCTTTAACAGGGCCACTCCCTGTTGGTTGTGAAGGGTCATCTGGGTACTGCAATGCAGCTCGAAATCCGGGTAGTTCTCTCTAATCAGCTTAAAGACCCCAATATCCTGCAAAATCAAGGCATCAACATCAATTTTATAGAGAAAATCAATATATTCCATCAGGGCAGGCAGCTCCTGGTCCTTTACTAATGTATTAACGGTTACATAGACCCTCATTCCCCGTATATGGGAATAAGCGACAGCTTCCTTAAGGGTTTCCCGGTCGAAGTTCGATGCATAGGCCCGGGCACTAAAGTCCTTTCCCCCCAGGTAAACGGCATCGGCACCATTTTGCAGGGCTGCCTTCAGGGCCTCGGGGCTTCCGGCGGGGGCCAACAGTTCTATTTCCATAAAACACAATCCCTTCTCACATTTATATTCATTAAACGACTCTTTATCAAATCAAAAAGCAGTAATATTATTATATCATTAACGAAAGCTATATTTTCATTAAAATTCATTAAATTAAGCCCTCTTTATTACCTGCTTTAAATTCTACATGTTTCATTTAAATATTACCTCTTTTTTTCATTGAAAAAGCACCCTGTTAAGAGTGCTTTTGTGGATATAGAGTCAACAAATATGTTTACTTTGTCAAGATTTATGCTATAATATAAGCAAGAAGGTAATCGAATCCGCAAGATGCGGTTGCCGCAATCAGATTAAGTTAAATGCACAATAACCATCCTGCCGCTAACAGGGTGGTTATTTCTTTTTGTTGTTATCTCTATAGGAGATAAGCGTTAAGAGAAGCATACCGAAGCTGATCATAACCATCAAAGCTTCATATGTACTCATACCGCACCACCTCCCTTCCTTGTGAAGTAAGGTGGCAACTACACCCTGCTTTATT
>CBFGTV010000142.1:0-3423 GCA_965652145.1 uncultured Clostridiaceae bacterium | reverse complement strand
TATCTATACTGTTCAGTTTTCAAAGACCTGTAAATTCAAGGCCCAAGGCCTCGGCTGTCTTAAAGCGACAACTTAAACATCATATCATTTATTCTGCCATGCTGTCAAGGCTTTTTTTGAAATTTTTTATCGTCTCTATTATCATTATTAAAAAATGATGTATTAGGGACGATACCATCTATAAGCAGTATACAATGATCCTTTGCTGATGTTCAACAGACAGCTTGATTAATATATCACTTTTATACTTTCCTTTCAACAGGTTTTTTATTCCAATTTTTCTAAAAAACCAAAGTAAAGGCGGCCCCGCATATTCAAAATAGAAGCATCTTATATAATTTTTAATTAATCTAATTAATTTAAAATCTATCTTTTCTGATGTAAATCATTTAGCCGCTTGTCTACCGGAAGCTACCTATAGATGGTGATCTTTAATATTGAATCCTCATAGGTGACATCTGCATAATCTATCATCATTCCTACAAGATTAAGTCTTCGATAGTCAAGACTTTGACCTGCCAGTCCCCACAAATAATCTTCAAATTCCTCTTGACGGGATACGGCCAACTGTTCCTTCAGTTTTTCCAATTCCACCTGATCAAGATGTGTAATGCTGCATTTTAAGCAGGCCTTTTTCTTTTCCTGATCATTATCTATATTGCTTATTGTAATTTCTAAATGGCTTGCGCCAAGGGCCATGCAGTGTATAGCCAATTCATTAACGATTTTTAAAACCTTCAATTTATCTTGTTCCATATCATTCCTCCCTTTTTAAATTTTCTAATACAGGTACAAGGATGGCAGCCACTATTCCTCCTGAGAAACCGTTATTATACAGGTTCATGCCTCCATGAAGTCCTCCTACATTCATCACCATAGCCATGTGGAGAAATCCTGCTGCCAAGCCGCCCTTCCAACCGAACTGACCTGCTATTGGTGCCAGGGTCGTGCCAAATAAGGCCGCCAAAAGAGCTCCAATACTATTAATTTCCCATGTCATTAAAAAAGCGGCAAGTAATACCCCCGCCATAACGGGTATGACATTTTTTACGTGCTTTCCATAGGCTCCAAAGCCAACAATGGTTAACACACCTCCAATGGTGGGTCCATTAAGCTGCCCTTTAACGGCCAAAATATACAGGGTACTGATCAAACCAAGAAGCGCCATATTAATTAACGTTGTTCCAAAGCCGTCTAATAAAATAAAATCTTCTGGTGCCCTACCAACCCTTTTGGTAAGGCTATTGAAGCCCTTGAAGGATTTCATATTAAAGAAAAAGCCCAGTACCAGCATGGATACAAAGAATATTCCGAGATAAATTCCCAGGCTTAAGTTATGCCCCTCCAACAGTACGGTTTTCCTTTCATTTTCTAAGCCAAAGGCCCTTAAAACAGCCATGAACAAAGTACCTATCATTCCTGCCGTAAATCCAATATTATATAGGTTAAAGCCCTGATGAAACTTGACAAAATGAGCAGCCAGGGGTGCCACCATGAAGCCGGCAATAATACCTAATATATTTCCCGCTATAATTGATTGGACGGGATTCAAAGTAAAACCAAAACTAATTTGACTTACCAAGGGGCCCAGGGCTGTGCCAAAAAGGGCAGCAATAATATACTTTCCGAAATTTTCTTTCCTATAAAGACTGTATAAATAGACCCCCAGTATAATGGCCCATACATTGATTAGATTTTTCCCAAAAAGGGCAAAACCTCCTACAGTAAAAACCGCAGCAATGGCAATTCCATTCATGTTTACTTTGCTTTTTTTAACAACATAGACCGAGACTAGGATTAGAATCCCGCTGTTAAAAAAGGCGGCACCAATGTTTCCTATCTTCATATAATCTGAAACTAAAGTACTGGGATCGAGTAATATTCTAGCAAGCCCTGTCATTATTTCAGCTGGTGTGTTGAAAATAAAAGCTGATAGCAGGATCACCAGCCCATAGCCATACATCACATTAAATTTAACCTTTTCACTGACCTTTGGAAAACTGCAGACCTCTTGTCTTGCTGCCTCTTGACCCTGTAGTTTAAGTTCTGCCGACTTCTGCATTATATTTTCCTCCTAATTCGTTAACTTGCATCTTTTTGATAAAATCATATCAAAATCGAACCTTTTTGTATATACTTTTTTTATTATATTATGTCTATGCAATTTTCTCAATATTTTAATAAATCGAAGGGAGCTTAAAGCTCCCTAAATAGATTGGCCATTTCAATTGCTGTAACTGCTGCCTCAAATCCTTTATTACCTTGCTTTGTACCTGCCCTTTCAATAGCCTGCTCAATGGTGTCTACCGTTAACACTCCAAATATCGTTGGTATTTCGGTTTCTAAGCCAACTACAGCGACTCCCTTTGCTGCTTCATTTGAAACAAAATCAAAATGAGGTGTGGCCCCTCGAATAATTGCTCCCAGGCAAATTACTGAATCGTATCTCCCTGATTTAGCCATTTTTTTTGCGGCTACAGGAATCTCAAAGGCCCCTGGAACCCATACGATATCAATATCCTCCTTGTCTCCCCCATGTCTTTGGAATGCATCAATTGCTCCTGACAGCAGCTTGCTACTAATCAATTCATTAAATCTGCCTACAACTATTCCCATTTTCAACCCAGTTGCAATTAATTTTCCCTCATATACACTCATTATTTTCCCTCCTTAAATTTAAGCATATGTCCTAATTTTTGTTGCTTAACTCTTAGATAATGTTCATTTTTTTCATGATGATTCATTTCAATAGGTACTCTGTCAACGATCTCAAGATCATATCCGGTAAGACCCGCTAATTTTCTTGGATTATTAGTCATTAGTCTGATCTTTTTAACTCCCAGGTCCTTTAAAATTTGAGCACCTATCCCATAATCCCTCATATCCGCAGGAAATCCCAGGGCCAAATTGGCTTCCACCGTATCGTAGCCTTGATCTTGCAAATGATATGCCTTTAGCTTATTAATTAAGCCAATGCCCCTTCCCTCCTGTCTCATATACAGCAATACTCCCTGCCCTTTTGCCTCGATGGCTTTCATAGCCTTGTTCAATTGGTCTCCGCAATCGCACCTTAAAGAGCCAAAGGCATCACCTGTAAGGCATTCTGAATGGACCCTGACTAGTATGGGCTCATCACCACTGATCTCCCCCTTCACCAAGGCCACATGATGCTCTTGATTCAGCTTATTTTCATAGCCATAAATTCTAAAATCTCCGAATTTAGTTGGCATCGCAGCACTTGTTACACGCTTTATGATTTGTTCATGCCTTCTGCGATAAGCGATTAGATCAGCTATGGTAATCAGCTTCAGCTTATGCCTTCGAATAAATTCCATCAATTGTGGTACCCTGGCCATGGTGCCGTCCTCATTCATAATTTCACAAATAACACCTGCTGGATAAAATCCTGCCAGCCTTGCTAAA
>CBFGTV010000141.1:0-3541 GCA_965652145.1 uncultured Clostridiaceae bacterium | reverse complement strand
AAAATTCTATTGGTTTTGTAATTCGATCGAAGGATGATAAAGCCAGCCCGGTGAAACTTCATTGGGCTGGCTTTAACCTCGTTAACCATATAGGTTCTTCACGCCTTCAAATGGGGCTCCAGTTTTTCTATGACTTCCCCTACGATCTTTGCAAACCGGTTGTAATTTTCCTTCCATTGGGGATTCTTTGTTTCAAGATGATAGGATATAAAATCCGCCTCAATTTTCTCCAAGGTTGCCATAAGTAAGTCCTTGGCCGAGCTTTGAGGAAGCTGTAGTGCATCATCATAACAGTCTACATACAGCTCCCCCATGGAATCCACCTGGGCTAAAAACACATTCTCTAAATTAACACCTATTATCTCAAGCTGGGTACGAAGCCAGTCACGATTTAAGCCCCTTGTGGCCAACGGCTCATCAAGAATATTGCCGTCTAATATGACTGTCTGGGGTTCCTTTCCGGAATCCACCTCAATTCGGCAATCATAGGGGGTTAAAGGCTGCTTTTCCCGCTTGGGCATTACTGTAATGTCTCGATTAGCCTCCATAATTGCAAATTCCACGTCAGCCAGATTAAAGATATTTTTTCTCCTTAGCTGTGAAAGAAGCTCTTCCCCCGTTAAACCGGCACTATGAAGATTTTCCTCCATGATCTTGCCTGCTTTAATCACTACCACCTCTTTACCATAAAAATGGTCGTGGGCCCATTTTGATTTTTGAATTGCATATTGAATAGCAAAGGTGGCTAAAAACCAGATAACGATGGCCGAAGCCCCTAATCTCAGATCAACCACATTTAATGCAACCATTGAAATCATTCCCGCCAATACAAGAACTGCAATTAAATCAAAATAGGTCATCCCCGAGACTGATTTTCTTCCGGCCAAAGGAGCTAAAAAAAGTACTGCACCAAATAACACAATAATCCTTACAAACAATGAAAGCCATTCTTCCACTTTACTTACCTCCCAACTGTTTAAAAGCCTTTAAACTGAGGTTCTTCCCGTTCAATTTGCCCAACCCTTTTTTCCACCTGTCGGGTAATTCTCTCCAGCTTCTCGTGACAATCAGAAAATAATGCCTTTATTTCTGGATCAGGATGATATTCCCCGTACATTTTGATGGTGGCACAGGCTCCCTTTAATGAAGCGTAGGTTTGCTTAACTTGAGATGCTACTGTCATTTCGATCCTCCTCTTTCTTGTTGTTAAATATTAATATTCCCACACCCTTCTACCTTTATAAGTTTTTTTGATGAATAAGTAGTACTTGTAAAGAACAAAGTCTTCCTTGCCTACTCTGTTGAATTCTATATATGGAAACTTCTCTTTATTTAATTATTTTAGTAAGCGCCTTCCCCTGCTTGCCGGTTAGCGTGACCATTGAAATACAGTAAAAGAGAGATATCATTGCTGTACTTGTATTTAGTAGTATAATTATCTTATACTTTGCAAATTTACAGAAAATCTCTAACTTTTTTGGAACTGCCGCAAGTTACATTGAAATGGCAAATCGGCGGTACGGAATATTCTATTTCGAGCAGTTATGATGGAAAATGCAGGCAGAATATTCACATCAGCTATGATTCGGCAGGGATTCTACCAGAACTAAATAACACGATACATGAAGAAGTGGCGTAGCTTTTATGCTACGCCACACTTCGCTCAAATACTGTTTTACTAAGAACTGACTAATGAGACTAGATTTAATTTTGATTAAATTTTATTCAGCGGTAAATACAATTTCTTTAGAAAGCCCCTGTTGCAGTTTCAGATATTCAGACTTTGTCATGCTGGGAGTAAAATTATTTAGAATTTCCCTTGCTTGTCTGGCATCATCATATAGCAGGTCTATAAGGGTTAAGGCGATTAGCTTAGCCGGCAGCAAATAGGCAAGCTCCTTGTCAACCACCTTAAATTCCCTGGTATGAAGCTCCCCTGTGACCCCTCCGATAAAGGGATGCAGTGTTGGCATTAAATGGGACAAATCACCAAAGTCAAAGGATCCTCCCAATTCTCCGCCTACAGCTACCTGCTCCGGAGCAATCAGGGTAGCCGCATTTTGATGGCATAATTCATCCAGAGGCTGATGGGTTAATAAGGGTAAGTATCCTGGTATTTCATTAATTTTCAGGGTTGCTCCCACTGCCATGGCCCCGGCCTTTAAAGAGCGATTCACCTTGTGATTAGCGTCTAATATCCCAGTTAATGTACGCCCCCTTACATAGGCCTCCATACGAACATCTGCCGGAACCGCATTGACAATGTCGCCTCCCTTGGTTAGAATAGGATGTACCCTGATTCGATCCTTCTCCATAAAGGTTTCTCGTTGAGCATGGATATTATTAATGGCCAGAACCGCAGCATTCAGGGCATTAATTCCCTTTTCAGGGGCAGCACCGGCATGGGATTCACTGCCTATAAATTGAATTTTTTTACCCAGAAAGCCATTCCCTTCAGCTCCGATTAAGATATTTTTTCCTGTGTTGTTCATGCTTAAAGCATGAACCATCATGGCCATATCCACCTGATCAAAATAGCCACGATAAATTAATTCCTGCTTTCCACCAAAGAACTTTATTTTCCCCTGTTCCTTTAGCCTTGATCGATATTCCAGCTCGATAAATTCCTCCGCCGGTACAGCAAAAAAATCTACCGCCCCTGCCAGCTCATCACTTACCCCGCCTTTAATGAGTCCAATGGCGACTCCCAGCATGGCGGCAAGCTGCATATGATGCCCGCAGGCGTGGACAGCCCCAAATTCATCAGCATTTGGGTGTTCCATACAAATTACTGCATCCAGCTCCCCCATCACAGCAATTCTTGGCCCCCTATTTTGATTATTTAAAGTGGCTCTACAGCCAGTGAGGGCTACTTCCCTTTCTACTGTAAGCCCCAGGGCTTCCAGCTCCTTTTCTACCCTATAGGTGGTATGATTTTCTCGATAACCTAGCTCTGGCTTGTTAAAAATTTGTTCTGCAAAGTCTATTATTTTATCACAATTTTCATCAATGGCATGAATAACCTTTTCCTTAAGAATTTCCTTAGCTCCCATTTTATCTACCCCTCTTCCCAGGTATATTTACCATGAGGTTGTTGAATATTTTGTATGCCACTAGGCTTAGCTTAAAGCGGGATTTAATATTTCAACAACCTATATCATAATATAATTGGTTATTCTACAAAGAATTGTTAAATCCTCTACATACCTTTAGACAAATCTCTCATATTGACAAATCATCGTATAATCTTTCGATTTACGAGCCTTAATCCTTCTAAATGACTCAGTTCTTCATCAGAGGGATTTTCTAAGGTTTTAAAATTATAGCCTTCTGCCATTAAGGTTTCAATAATCTTTGGCAGAATTTCTAATAACAATTCATTTTTGGTCACATCATGGAATAATACTACTGCAGTATCCTTTCCCTTTATTCCCTCCAAAACATTACTTAACATTTTTTCTGAATCAGAAGCATCAGGCCCTGTATCCCCTGCCGTTACATTCCAGTCAATATAGTAATAGCCTTTATTTATAATATCTTC
>CBFGTV010000140.1:0-3949 GCA_965652145.1 uncultured Clostridiaceae bacterium | reverse complement strand
ATTACTACACCATTCAACAACCATCAATATCAAGGGAGACAGCTACAGAATCAAAGAAAAGAAAAAAGCTGGATTCTATGATTCCAGCAAACTAGCTGAGCAACCGAATCGATGAAAAAGGGAATTTTATCTTTTTCCTTTTTGCATAGAAAAAGGGCGTTTCAGCCCTAGATTAATCATCTATTTTGAGACAACTCCATCTTAGATTAACAACATAATTTACCATATCCTAAAATAGCCATCTTGTCTAATATATTTGTAATGGTCAGTACTATATGAAACATTAAAAACTATTTTTGCACTTTCCTTTAAGCCAATTTCTCCTCCACCTGAAAAGGTAGTAGTTCCATTATTATAAAAATCTCCATTTAGTTCCCAATACATGCGAGTATCCGATTCTAAGTGATAAAATAATTCGCCTTCAAAATTCTTAGAAATACCACTAACTCCTCTATCAAGAGAGCCTCTTATAACTCTGAGTAGAGCAGTAGGTTCTGGGCCTCCACCATAAAACTCGCACTCGATATAAAATCGAACTTCTACTTCATATAACCAGGTAACTTGTACTCTTTCACGAAAAGTTAAATATCCAATATTACTTGATGAACTAATATTAGATTTATTACCAGAAAATATTTGACTTAAAACCTGAGATTGAGTAATATTTTCATTTTTAGATATTATATCCACTATCTCTTCTTTATTGTATGGTCCTTCTATTATTATATTGGGATATTTATTTGGATTTCTTAGTACATCAATAATATCTACTGAGGTGGTTAGGCTAGAAGTAGGAATAGCATCTAAAGCATATGATGAACCACTACCTACTAAACCAAATCCAATAAAAACAGTTAAAACAAACAGAGCAATTCTTTTCATGACATTCTCTCCTCTCATGTAATATAATATTAGGGTATTATTGTTATGAATATAATAACATAATATACAATAACTGTAAATAATTATTTTGGAAAATATTAAATTTATTTGAAAATTATATAATAAAATGAAATATTTGTTGAAAAAATTCTTAGTAAATGATATAAAAATAATATATCAAATAATTTAAATGACTATGAGAAAAAAGGAGTGAATTGTTATGGATAGAAATAAGAAAAGGAAAATTATTGGGATATTAATTATACTTTCACCATATATTCACACATTCACATTTACTGGGAACAGGTTTTTAGGTGCTATGTATACAACTTTCTATATATCAAAAATAGTTTGTTGGATAATAGGGTTAGTGTATTTAAATTACCAGACAGAGAATTTTGAAAAAGAAATGTAGTAAAGCTGCCCGAAACCGATGATTTAAAGGAATTTACCGAAGCCTTTGCCAACGAAAATGTAAAGGACATCTTTGAAATGGATGTACAGGTTTCAGAGGAAGCCTTAAACATCGAATTTCACTATTGCCCTCTGGTGGCAGCCTGGCAAAAACTCACAGATGACGAAGAGCTCATTGCAGAGCTTTGTGATATTGCCATGGAGGGAGACAGAGGTATTGCCAGTGAATTTGATGCCTTTGAATTCAATTTAGGCAAAACCATTGCCCAGGGCCATCATGTCTGTGAAGTCGCCTTTAAAAAGGTAAAATAACTGTTAAATTACCCCATAAAAAAAGATGATTTCTTAAAGGAATCGTCTTTTTTTATACCGTTAAGCCCTGCTATAGTCTACTGGGGCTAAAATACTAAATGTGGCCGATATTTCAAGGAATATAAAAAAATCCAGGGGGAGCAGTAATTTTACCAGCCCTAGTATATAATTAAAATAAGCAGTTTATCATAGCTGTAATTAAAAATGAAAGGAATTAGCGTATGAAGCCGTTGAATGATACCTATTACCTGGCAGAAAGTGCTTATATTCCCAAAAACCGTCGTAAAGAGTACATCCAATATTTGGAATTATATTATCTACCCAGGGTCGAAGCTTGGAAGCAGGGGGGCTTAATCAAAAACCAGGAAGTCTATCAATATCTTTTCAAAAATATTAAAAAGGGTAGCTTTTTATCATGGAATCATTTAAAGCTAATGGAATTAAACAACCGATCAGCAGCAGATCAGGTTATAGAAGAATTGGGAGGACTACCGGAATTTCAAGGAAAAGAGCTGATTCGTCGGGAGCTTTTGTTTAGTACACCCAACTCAAATTATCCAGAAGCCAGTCCCCAGGCCCGGCGGCGAAGTCTTCCCTTATTTTTCGCCATTGAATACGTTGATGTGTACCAGCCCCATCTTGATGAATTTAGACAAATCATGATCCACAACAATGGCCCTGCAATGAAGTACATTATGATGGAACGGAAATGGTGCTACAATTTTATTGCACTGGAAACAGTGGAAATATTTCGTCATAATCCACTGATCCCCGGGTGGAACCAGCTCCATGTCATTGGCCTGTATCCCGATGCCGTATTAAGCTACAAAAAAGACTTTGAAGCAGGCCTAAAGGAAGCCACTGGTATTTCCTTTGAAGAAAACTTCAATAGATTGAAGCAAATCCGAGCTATGCTCTATAAAACTGGGAATAAACGATTAAAGCTAACCTAAAAATGGCACCCTATTAAAATAAGATAAAGGAAAAATTCAATCGTCAACCTTTTGTGAACTACCACCACTTAAGGTGGAAGACTTCTTGGCAATTTGGGTTAAAAAATTTTAAAATTAATTTTGAAAAATGGTTGATTTTTTTCACTTAAATCTCTTTTTATATAATGTAAGACGAAACAAGTTGGCCAACAGGAAGAGTCTTACCAAAATAAAAAAATTAAAGGAGATGTTATTATGCCAGATGTAGGCGAAAGAAAATGGGTAGCTATTGAAATGACAAGAGGAGAGATGGAAGCAGAGGTTGGGGATATAAACACTGGAATATCTAGTATAGTAATTTCTATAGCTGGTCTTCTGATAGGAACAGTTTACACGTTAGCAGGTTCAATACTAGGTCTCATAGGTGCGGCCCAGGTAGCACGAGATACATTTTATAATAAATATAAAAATGAGCTTCTACAATGTCTTAATGAGCTTGAAACAGCAGATGACAATGCTGTGATACGTCTAGAACAACAATATAAATACCACGTTAAAGGTGGTTGGCTACCCCTTAACGAATTTAGGTTAGCAGTAGAAGAGTAATCGAGTAGGAGGTGGGTAAAATAATTACTCACCTCCTTCGATTTAATAGATCTTAATTATGGTAGAACCGTAGGCTGTACATGTAAATAAAAAGACTCACTAGGATAAAGGATAAAAATAAAACATATAGAAGATATTTATTTTCTCTAGTCTTTAAATAATTTTTATAATATATAAAACATACGGTAGGTATAAAAGTGATAGTAAAAATACTAAATGCAATTAAATTTGAATCCCATGCTAAGTATGCAAAGGATAATACATATGCTAAAAAGAACCAAGAATCTAAACTTTTTGTTTTGATAATATCAAATGGTTCAAAGATATAATCATTTTTCTTTGTAATATAGAGAAGTCGAGCGCAAACAAAAATTGCTAAGATAGTAGATATTAGTATGGGTAAATTATTTTTCAAAATAAAACCTCCTTTCACAGGTGAACATTAATTAAGCTTTAATACATGTTTTTACTAAAACATCACTTTTACCTTCATACTAATCATTAGTCTAACGATAACTATTTTTATTTTAACATTATTTTGATATACTGAATATAATTCAATGTAAATTTATCATCTTTCTATCGACAATTACTTATTTGTGGGTCTCCAATTCCATTCTATTCCTTCATGGTGAACAGGGTTCCAAATTAATCTCTAAAGTATAGCCCTAATATTGTTTTAAGCTTTTTAATTATATCTTTAAGGGAACTGGTTCCTACATACTAAAGGAAAGATTATATGGAAAGCGGACCTGTCAAGAAATTTGTGTAAAGTTATTGCCTAGTATCGTAGATGCTGGGTA
>CBFGTV010000139.1:0-4010 GCA_965652145.1 uncultured Clostridiaceae bacterium | reverse complement strand
CTTACAAAAAATCGAAATGTCGTCGATCTCCGGGGTTTTTTACGCTATTGGAGGTCGACGACATTTCGCAAAGCAGTTTTCTTGTAGTTCAATTTAATTCTATTTTAATATATACTTCTATTTAAAACCAGAAGTATTAGCCTGTTCTTAAAATTTGTCGGGGCTGGGAAGTCTTTTCTTGCGGAGCCAATTCATAGGGAAGACAGAGGGGGACTCCTGTCCGTGGATCAGCAACAATATCGGCTTCGATATTAAAGACCCTTCTCAATACTTCTTTGGTCATTACCTGTTCCGGGGTACCCTGACTTATAATGGTGCCGGATCGAATCGCCACCATATGCTGAGCATATCGAGAAGCATGATTTAAGTCATGTACCACCATGATAATGGTTCTTTTCTCCTTCTGATTCAGCTTGTATAAAATCTGCAGTACCTCTAGCTGATGGGCCATATCTAAAAAGGTGGTTGGTTCATCTAAAAATAATATATCGGTCTGCTGGGCCAGGGCCATGGCTATCCAGGCCCGCTGCCGCTGCCCTCCGGAAAGCTGTTCCACTGGTCGATCATAAAATTCCATCATTCCGGTTTCTTCAATGGCCCACTGTATAATTCGACGATCTTCATCATTTAAGTTGCCAAAACCCTTTTGATGAGGAAACCGACCATATGCCACCAGCTCTGAAACCGTTAGTCCATCGGGGGCTGTGGGATTTTGGGGAAGAATAGCCAGTTGTCTGGCAACTTCCTTTGTGGATTGCTGAAATATCGATTTACCATCCAGTAAAACATTTCCCCCCTGGGGCTTCATGATTCTTGCCATTGTTTTTAAAATCGTTGATTTGCCAGACCCATTGGCCCCCACAAGGGCAGTAATTTTACCTGTAGGGATTTCAAGATTGAGGCCCTTTACAATGATGGTATCACCATAGCCAATATTTAACTCCTTTGTATTTAATCTTTCCGACATTTTGTAACCTCCCGTCTTTTACTCCCACCGATCTAACTCAATTAGGCCCTGGCTTTTGCCAGCAAATATAAAAAGTATGGAGCGCCAATCACTGCCACAACTATACCGGCAGGTATTTCTAAGGGCTGGAGTATCCAGCGACCCAGGGTATCGGCCAAAATCAAGAGAAATGACCCCGCCAAGGCCGATGCAGGCAATAAAAATTGATGCTTAGGCCCAACAAGCCTTCTTGCCAGATGGGGGCCAATCAGGCCAACAAAGCCGATTCCACCACTGACGGCAACACAGGAGCCTGCCAGGCCAACGGCTATGGCCAATATTTTAAGTCGCTCCCTTTCAACGGGTGCCCCCAGGCCCGTAGCCATTTGTTCACCGAGGTTTAGTACATTCAATACATTCGCTTTACAAAAAGCATAGGGTAATAGTACGACAATCCAGGGCAGCAGGGCCAAGACAAACTTCCAGTTAGAGCCCCAGATACTGCCTGCCAGCCAAACAGCTACAAATTGATAATTTTCTGGACTTAACCGGAGGGTTAGTACAATCATAGCGGCACTAATTCCTGCTTCTACAGCTATACCTGTCAGCAAGAGATTGCCCGATGAGAGCCCCTGGTGTTTTTGATAGGATAGGACATATATCAAGGCAGCCGTTAATCCCGAGCCCAGCAAGGCCAACAGGGGTAAGAAGAAAATTGAAACCGCTGTTGTGGTGGGAAAGAAAGAGACATATAACACCACCATTAATCCGGCACCTGCATGGATGCCTAAAATTCCTGGGTCTGCCAATGGGTTCCGTGAAATACCCTGTAACAGGCAGCCCGAAACCCCCAGACCCGCCCCTACCAACACCGATAGTACAATTCTAGGCAGTCTGAAGTCAAACAAAATTAGCTTCTGATTACTGGTACCTGCCCCTATTATGGTTCTAAAGAGCTCATGGGGCGATAATCGAATATAGCCTACATTCATACTAATGATAAAGGTAAGTATAATTAAAATTCCAAAGACCATTAAAACTGTAAAACTCCGTTTTACTCTCCTTTTTTCAACAATTGACATTTCAAGGGTATCCATTATAGCACCCTCCTCTCTTTACGGGCCAGATAGAGGAAAAAGGGCACCCCAATTAACGCTATTAAGGCCCCTATTGGGGTTTCATAGGGGGGATTGATCATTCTGGCGCCTAAATCTGCTAAAACCACCATCAGACTGCCCAGTACAGCTGAGCAGGGAATCACCCATCTATAATCCACCCCCACCAGGTATCGTGTCACATGGGGGATTACCAGGCCTACAAAACCGACTGCCCCCACAACGGAAACTGCGGCACCTGCCAAAATCAGAACAATCAGAGAGGCCACAAGCTTAATGACATTGGTTCGCTGACCAAGGCCCTGGGCCACTTCTTCCCCAAGGCTAAGCAAGGTAATAGACGGTGAAAGTACAACAGCCCCCAAAAGGGCAGCGGCAATCCAGGGAGACATGATTCGAAGCTGCAGCCAGGTGGTTCCTGCAACTCCCCCGGCCCGCCAGTAGGCAATATCTTGACTAACCCTGAAGGAAATGGCGATCCCCTGACTGAGGGCGGCCAACAGGGCACTTACGGCAGCCCCAGCCAACACCAAACGGATGGGTGTAAGGCCATTTTTTGAAAAGGAGCCAATTCCGTAGACCAGTCCTGCCCCTAGGCCTGCTCCTAAAAAGGAAAATAGAATAATATACAGATAGGGTAAACCAGGAAAAAAAGCAAAGCAAATGGCAAGGGCGAAGCTTGCTCCGGCATTGAGGCCCATCAGACCTGAATCGGCCAGGGGGTTACGGGTGATTCCCTGCATAATAGCCCCAGAAACGGCAAAGCAGGCCCCCACCATGGCTCCTCCCAGTACTCGAGGCAGCCGCAGCTCTTGAATAATCAAATGCTCTGTTATGGCGTCATTAAAACGAAAAATTGCTTCCCATACGGTAGCAAGCTTTATATCGGCAGCCCCTAGGGAAACAGATACGGCGATGGCCAGCAACAGCCCTGTCAGGCCACCGACAAGTACTAAAGTAGCAGTAATCGGCCGAGTTCGCAGTTTTGGCCTCGATGATTCCATTGCTGGATTTGACTGTGTCATTTTATAACCTTCTTTGCTATTAAAATTTAAAAGAAAAAATAAAATAACTTTAATTAACAAGCCGTTTGACGCTTCTCAATCAAAGTTATTTTGCCCTCTAGATACCATGCGCAGCTATTTCCCAATTATATGTAGACTGGGAGCTCATCTTTTTTTGGAAATTATAATAAAGAGCAAAACTGATACCAATTATCATTATCATATTATATTGTAATTGAAAATGACTATCTATGTCAAGTTAAAAATATGCTATCAATATACCTCTAACCCCTATTCTGAAGCTTTGAAGACAAAAAAGAACAAAGTCTACCTTTGAAATATTTAAGGGAGACTTTGTGGAAATCTATATATGGTAGCACTTTAGAAAAATTATTTTAAGGTAAGAACTTTCCTATAAAACATAAAATGGAGAGTGCAGGGGCACTCTCGAATATGATATATTATATCAATACAATTTTTTGAGGGATAATGGTCAGCAGACTTACGTAAAAGCGCCTGATAATTCGATTGAGGTCCATTTCTAATTCAATTTCATTGAAGTTAATATGATCATCCTGGCTATAGGCAGTGATGATTCTGAACAGCGTGTTTTTAAACATCAGCTGGTTGTCATCATTTTCTATAGAAGCCAGCTCAGGAAAATGAACTGCTAAATCGCTGTTTTTGATAAAAACTGTTACCATAAAAGTAACCATGGGTATATGAAAATAATTTACTACCATTCGATTCATTCCATGCTTAAGGACCATATCAATAAACATATCGTCGAATTCCATCAATACTTCATCAAATTCATTGTTTAGATTTCGATTTAAAAAACCGTAGAAGTTAATGAAGAATTCTCGCTGCTGCATAACCCTGTCACTGTTGTTTTCAAGCTCCTTTGATAGCTTATAGTCGTTTAGATCTATTATTTGTGCCATC
>CBFGTV010000138.1:0-4026 GCA_965652145.1 uncultured Clostridiaceae bacterium | reverse complement strand
CTTGATCCCTTTCAAATTGTAAGGGAATAAACTGGCCCCTGTATTCTAAATGATTTTCTCTTAAAAATCCAACAGCATCTCCATATACAGTATAGATAAAGCAGTTCCTTAGCTGCATTTCCTTTGACAAAATTAAAATCCCTCCTTAAGAGCAATATCTGCTCACCCTTATGGTATATAAATTCAAAGGAATTAACAAGAGTATAAGGAATGCTTACATCTTTTCAGGTGCTTTAATTCCCAAAAGATAAAGACCGTTTTTTAATACCTGCTTTACGGCAAAAACCACTGCTAAACGGGCTTTTTTCACTTCTTCGTCCTCCACCAGAATGGGGTGATCATGATAAAAACGATTAAAGGCCTGGGCAATATCAATAATATGTCTGGTAATAATGGAGGGCTCATTTTTTCGCTGGGCATCCAAAATTACCTCTGGAAACTTCTGTATTTCCTTTAACACTGCCATTGAAACATCGTCCTTCAATACCGCCGGGTCAAAATCCATCGATACCTCCATGTTGGCCCTCCTCAGAACACTGCTGGCTCTGGCATGGGTATACTGGACATAGGGCCCGGTTTCCCCTTCAAAGCTAAAGGCGGTTTCCCACGAGAAGGAAATATCCTTGATACGATTATTGCTTAAATCATTAAAAATAACTGCACCAATTCCAATTTCCTTGGCCACTTCTTCTTTATTTTCCAATGAAGGATTTTTTTCTTCAATAATTTCCTTTACCCGTTCCACAGCCCCTGACAGCACTTCTTCCAGCAGTACAACGGTTCCCTTTCGGGTTTGAATTCTTCTTCCCTCATGACTTACCCGGCCAAAGGGAATATGAACCGCATCCTGGGCCCAGGGGTACCCCATCAACTCAATTACCTTGAACCATTGAGCAAAGTGAAGATTTTGAGAATAGTCTGTGACATAAAGGCATTTATGAAAGTTGAAGGTATTTTTTCTGTATATCGCCGCCGTAATATCCCTTGTGGCATAAAGGGTGCTGCCATCCTTTTTTTGTACCAGACAAGGAGGCATGTCATACTGGCTCAAGTCAACCAATACCGCCCCTTGACTTTCCTTCAAAAGATTTTTCTCCTGAAGCTCTTTTAAAACGGCATCCATTTTATCGTTATAAAAGCTCTCTCCGGTATAATGGTCAAATTCCACATCCAGTAAGCTATAGATTTTCTTTAATTCCTTAATGGTTTCATTACTAAACCACTGCCATAGGGAAAGGGCCTCTTCATCTCCCCTTTCCATTTTAGTAAACCAGCCTCGGGCTTCATCTTCAAGGGCGGGATTTTTTTCGGCCTCATCATGGAACTTTACGTAAAGGGCCAATAGGGTACTGATGGGCTCCTTTTCCAGGGCTTCTTTGTCTCCCCAGTTACGATAGGCCACTATCACCTTGCCAAATTGAGTTCCCCAGTCACCTAAATGGTTAATTCCCACACATTGGTAGCCTAAAAATTCGTAGATTCGATACAGGGAATTTCCGATCACCGTTGATCTTAAGTGACCTACATGGAAGGGCTTTGCCACATTGGGGGCAGAATAGTCGATACAAATGACCTTTCCCTTTCCTACCTGATCACTGCCGTATTGATCCTTTTGCTCATAAACGGCCTTCAGGATTTCCTTAGAAAAATACCCTCGGTTAACAAAAAAGTTGAGGTACCCACCAGCCACCTCGACCCGGGAAAAGGCCTCGGACAATTGAATTTTCTCGGCCAGCTCCTGGGCTATGGCCTGGGGAGCCTTTCTAAAGGCCTTAGCCAGCTTAAAGCATGGAAAGGCAAAGTCTCCCATTTCGGAATTTTTAGGTATTTCGATGGCAGCCAGTATTTCCTCCTGGCTCAAGGCCCCTATAAGGGGATGTAGCTCTAGGCTTAGCTTACTTTTAAAGTCAATCATATACTTACCTCCTGAATAAAATTTCAAAAAAATAAACTCCCGCCTCTATAGGAAGAGACGAGAGCTATATCCCGTGTTACCACTCTTATTGGACCCACTAACTAAATAAAGTGAGTACCCACTCTTTTCCCGATAACGGAGGAATCCGTCGAGCCCTACTGAATTCAGGCCCCTGCTCTGAGGTGCGCTTCGGTATAGTTCTGTACCAGGCTTCCACCATCCCCGGCTCGCTATGACTTAAAACCATGCCTACTGTCCTCTTCATTGCCTTTAACATCATCTGCTTTTCCCATAAATATATCATATATTTTATGGCAAATCAATGAAATTATACAATTTTACTTGTCCGCATAAAAGTCCGGAATAAATTCAAAGTCCTGACTGATATCAGCTCCCCTTAAATTATCTATGGCCTTACCTTCCACAAGGATTTGAACCTTGTCATTATTGGGCAGGGTCGTCAGTGAGTTGACAATCACTGCCACAGTGGCCATCACATCCTCCTCTGTTCCCTTCATATTACCAATAAACTCTTCTGATAAATCTACCAGTACCGTCTTGCCCTCTTTTTTTACTGACAAAATTTTGGTTCCTTCCGGTATAGGATTAATTAAATCTTCGATAGCACTCTGATGAATCAATTCCTCCAGTACAAATTCCTCAAACAGCTTTCCCTCCAACCTGGGATCATCAGCTGAAATATTGAAGGTATCAGCAAATATGTATGGCAACTCCTTATGCTTTAAATATAAGACATAGAACAGCTCCTCCGGTTCCTCTGTCTCCTCCACAGGATCTGTCACATTTTGATCGGGCTCTTCTTCCATTACCTCTTTCTGATCCTTTTTACATGCTGTTAAGGTAAATCCCATCACCAAAATCAGCAGTAAAATTGTTAACTTCTTACCCATACTGTTCCCCCCTCTGTTTTGATTCGTCTGTTATCATGCTATTTAACAGATACCCTTTTTTTGTTCATTTAATTATTTATCTCAAAACTATCCTCGGTATCAACCTTGACTCCACTTTTTTTCAACAGAGCCGCCGTTACACCATCCCCCCGGGTAGTGGTACTGGTAAAGTTGCCGTCATATATTTCTTCCACCCCACAGGAGGGACTTCTGGCCTTTAAGACAGCATGGGTTATACCCAGTAGCTCAACCATCTTTAGGGTTTCTTGAGCTCCCCGTATAAATTCCTTCGTTACATCACAGCCATCCCTGGATACAACCCGAGCCCTTCCCTCCAGAACATCGGAACCATCTCCCCCTTGAATTTCCACCGGTGGCCTGGGGGTACTCAAGCCCCCCAGCTGCTCCGGACAAAAAGGGATGATGGCCTCATTCTTCAGCTTGTCCAGGATTTTCTGCGATAGATTGCTGTCCCCGTTATACTTGCAATTGATGCCCAGAAGACATCCACTTACTAAAATCATCCACCACCGGCTCCTTCCTTATTTTAGTTCCACAATGGTGACCCCAGCACCGCCTTCTCCGTATTGGCCCGGCCTTTGGCTTTTCACATGCTTATTTTTCGTCAGCATCTGCTTGATTCCAGCCTTCAATACACCTGTTCCAATTCCATGTATAATCGTGACCGGAGAAACGCCGGCAATGGCACAATCATCAATAAACTTATCCACTTCGAGGATTGCCTCTTCTAAATTAAGGCCCCTTAAATCCAGCTCCCTTTTAACATTCTGGGCTTTGCTTTTAATAATTTTACCTACTCCAGTCTGTTTGACCTCGCCCTGCTCCTTCACTCGCTCTAAATTACTTACGGGTATATTAATTTTCATAATCCCCACCTGAACCAGTACCTCTCCCTTTTCATCCTGGGGTGAGACCACATGGCCGATTTGATTGATAGAAAGTACCTTGACAGTCTCTCCGGCCTTTAGGTTTTTAGGGGGCTTTTTAGAGGTTTTATTTAAAAAGATATCCTCTGTATTGGGTCCCATATCGCCGATTTTATCACTCAGCCTACGCTTTGAGGCTTCAATTTGCCGGTTCATTTCCTTTTCTTCCATTTCCAGCTTCATTGATCTTAAGCCTTGAATAATCTCCTCTGCCTCGGCCTTAGCTTCCTTTAAAAGCCTTAAACCTTCTTTT
>CBFGTV010000137.1:0-4446 GCA_965652145.1 uncultured Clostridiaceae bacterium | reverse complement strand
AACAGTGAAGATAAATATCGCAGTGATGGCAATGGCCGGTTTAGCCAAGGGAAGCATTATTAGAAGAAAAATCTGCAGGGGTGAAGCGCCATCCACAATAGCTGCTTCCTCTATAGACCTGGGGATTGTATCAAAGTAACCCTTTAGGTTCCATACGGCAAAGGCCATATTGGCCGCAGACCAGATCAGTATCAGACTCATATAGCTATTTTTTATTCCCAAAAGCTGAATAAGGAATAGCTGGGGTACCAATGAGGCCGTTGCCGGCAGCATCATATAAATGACAAAGGAGGCCAGACCTGCCCTTTTTCCAGGAAAGTTAAAGCGAGAGAAGGCATAGGCTGCCAGGGTAGCCAGGGTTAAGCAAAATACGGTTGTACCTGCTGAAAAAATAAAGCTATTTTTTAGCCACATTAAAAAGCTTGGATGACTTAATACCTCTGAAAAATTTTGTAGAGTTGGAGTTTGCGGAATAAGACTCATTTCTGTACTAACGAGGGTGCTTCTATTGTCAAAGGCGGTGTGGAGTACCCACCATATGGGAATCATTGAAACCAAACAGACCGTAATCATAAAAAAGTGAGTCAATATATAGCTGATTTTTTCTTTTATTCTATAGGACATTACTCTACTCCCTCCTGGGCTAAAGCCTTCGTTACCTTCATGTTAATTAATGTCATGGCAATCAGAATCCCCGATACTATGACTGAATAGGTGGCTGCCATTGAATAGGCATTTTGTTGAGTTAAAATATTGAATTGATAGGTAGACACAATTTCTGTTGCCCGGTTGGGCCCGCCTCCCGTTATCAAATAAATGACATTGAAGTTGGTGAAGGTCCATATGGTTCCCAGTATGGTTGCTGGCAGCATGGCCGGCTTCAATAACGGAAGGGTAATATTTTTCAGTTTTTGTATGGGAGTAGCTCCATCAATTTCAGCGGCCTCATAATAATCCCTGGGGATGCTTTGTAGTGCCCCTGTTGCCACCATGGTCATAAAGGGAAAGCCCAACCATATATTGACAATAATAGCTGAAATTAATGCCATCTGCGGGTGGGATAACCAGTATACCGAGCCTATACCAAGCCGTGCCAGGATATGATTAAATAAGCCAAACTGTTCATTGTACATCATCTTCCATACCAGAGCGGTGACAAATTGAGGAATGGCCCAGGGTAAAATGATAATGGTTCGATAGATTCCCTTTCCCCTGAGCTTTGGTCGATTTAAGAGTAATGCAAGGCATAGTCCAATGGATACATGGAAGAATACGTTAATGATGGTCCATACAAAGGTTCTCATGAGTACTCCGAAAAATTCTGCATCTAACCCGCCAATGGCCCGTATATAGTTTCTAAGCCCTACAAAACGAACGTTTCCTTGACCCATGGTATAGAGATTGGCATTAAAAAAAGAAAGACCAATGCCATACAGTATAGGCCCTAGTGAAACAAGTATTACCACCAGCATGGCTGGCATAACGTAGAAATATGCCCTTTTACCCTTTTTCATTCTTCCCCATAGGGTTTCCTGTTCCTTCGAAAGTCTTGAATATGGGGTCGTAGACAAATTTGTTTTCACCTTTGAATTCCACCTTTTCCCTTACTTTATATTGTAAGTTGTTACCTGATGGTTTGGGTCTGAGGATACTTCCTCAGACCCCTTTAGATTTATTCCCCTTTAGCCTCTTGAATTGCCTTTTCTACCTCATTTTGTACCTTTTCTGCTATGGCTTCGGGGGCCTGATTGCCATCCAATACTGCATTGATGGCATCCTTTACTGGATTCCATACCTGCCCCATCTCAGGAATTGCCGGCATTGCCTCAGCACTGGCGGCCTGCTGCTGAATTAATTCGTCTGACCATCGGCTAAGCTGTTCTACTTTATTGTTGGCAGGGATTGTTCCCACCATTTCATTAAAAAGACCAGTAATTTCTGCCGAAGCCATAAACTTGGCAAATTCAGCCGCTGCCCCCTTTGAAGAGGAGGTTCTTGGCAAATAAGCCACCTTGATTCCCATAAAGGGTTTAGATTCTTTACCTGTCAGGTCATTTTTGGGAATGGTAGTGGCGGCCCAGTTCACACCTTCAGAATCTAGGTGACCGAAGATCCATGGGCCATTAATATAAAAGGCCGCCTTGCCCTCGACAAATAGGGCCTGGGCAGTACCATAATCCAACTGCTGGGGAATCACCCTGTCTTTATTTTTCAGCTGATCTAAAAAATCTAAATAATCGACAAAGGCTTGATTATTAAAGTTGGGTGTTCCTTGATCATCTTTGAAAATGCTTCCACCAAAGCCAGAAAAAAAACCATAGGTATTGTAGAAGGTATTATTCAAATCTATTACCAGCCCCCATTGATCACCAGCAGTATACTCCTTTGTCAAGGCGGTAAGCTCGCTAATGGTTGTGGGAGGGGTTTGAACGATATCTTTATTGTAAATTAATACCACAGTCTCCATGGAAAGGGGGAAGGCATAATGTTTATTATTAAAGGCCGCAGCCTGGTAGGTACTTTCGATATAATCCTGTTTTTGCTCTTTAACATAGTCATCAATTGGGTCTATCAGGTTCCCCACTGCGAATTCCCCTGTCCAGTCATGGGGACCAAAGAATAAATCAGGCCCATCGCCTGTTTGAAGAGAAGCCTTGAGCTTATCCTTATAATTGTCGTTTGGCGTATATAAAAGTGAAAAGCTGATATTAGGATATTGGTCTTTAAACATCTCTGTGGCTTTGATTAAGGCCTGCTCCTCCTGGTCGGTCCAGCTATGCCATACCTTAATCAGGGCTTCCTTTTCGGGATCAAAGGCCTCTGCTTCACTTGAGACATCGGTACTGGTGCATCCTGATAATATCATTAAGAGCATTGCCAATAACATGAATAAACTGATTTGTTTTCTTTTCTCTTTACTCATTTTATTTCCCCCTTTTTTAATTAATTGAGTATGATTACATTTTTAATGCAACCGTTTGCATAACCTAGTATTAGTATAATCCAAATAGAAAATTCTGTCAATATAAAATTTGCTATTTTTTCCTCAATTTCCCTCGCTTCATAGAAAGACCCTCAAACTAAAAAACCCCGATTTCCTTGGAACACATAATCAAGCCTGTATTCCAAGATACCGGGGAAATTACTATTTAATTGATTCTCGAAGTATTATCTGGCTGTCTACAATATAATTTTTTAAGGAAAAATTACGATTCACAATGTTTTCCCACAGGATTCTGGCAGCTTGATTTCCCAGCTCTGTTGCATTGATTTCTACCGAAGTCAGACTGGGGGTAAGATACTGTGCCAAAACAGTATTATTAAAGCCGGTGATGGAAATATCCTGGGGAATAGACAGCCCATGATCCTTCACAGCTCTGATGCTGCCATAGGCGATGAGATCATCTGTAGTCATGATGGCATCTATTTTTTCATTCCTTTTTAATAGCTGATTGGTCGCCTGGTAGCCCTCTTCTTCAGTAAAGCCTACTTCCAGGATCAGCTCTGGCCGAGGATGAATCTTAAATTCCTTCAGGGCCTGTTTGTAGCCTTCTAGTCTGTTCTGGGTTACCAGGAGCCTTTGATTCCCTCCCAGAAAGACAATATTCCTATGTCCGGTTTTCAAAAGGTGTCGAGTTAATTGCAGCATAGTCTTTTGATTATCATTATCGACCCACAGTATTTCCTTAAAGGATCGGGGTGTCCCCACCACCACAAAGGGAAACTGTTTTTTCGTTAAAAAAGCTATGTTCTGATCTTCTTCTCGAATAGTCAGTAATATCATTCCATCTATCCGCCTTGAATTCACTGCCTTTGTAATCTGCCCCAGTTCTTCAGCCTCATTTTTAGCCGATGAAAGTAATAGGGAACAGTTTCTGGCTTCTAAATATCTGGTCACCCCAAGGATGAATTGTGTGAAAAAGGGGTTTCCAAAGGTATCCTCAGCAGAGGCCGGCAATACCATACCAAGGGTTTGGGTCGATTGATTTGCCAGGCTTCGGGCAATTTCGTTGGGATGATACCCCAGCTTAGAAATCACCTCATTGACTTTATCCTTTGTGGCCTGACTAATCATGGGGCTGTTCTTAAGAACCCTTGAAACCGTCGATGGAGCTACATTGGCCTGCTTAGCTACTTCTTTAATTGTCACCTTCATTTTAATCTTCCTTTTTTAGGGGCTTGCCCTCTATTTCCTTTGATTTATTGTATTATTGTACCATTTTTTACTTTACTTTTAAATATCCTTGGAAGGCTGAAGCCATTTATCGTCTGTGTTTTTTCACCAATGCCTGTAATGTGACCTCCCTTTCTGTGGTTATATCCTTTGTTTTAAACCGCCACTGCCAATTACCGCCTACGGTACCCGGAAAATTCATTCGCCCGGTATTATCGATGACAAGAATATCCTGCAAGGGGATAATGGCATAGACTGAACTGGTTTGGAGG
>CBFGTV010000136.1:0-4552 GCA_965652145.1 uncultured Clostridiaceae bacterium | reverse complement strand
AACCGCCCATAGGATGAAGTTTTGATGACTGCATTTATCAAATATTTCCTTTTTTTCCATGGGAGCTATTGGTTGAAAAGCTGCTTCATTTTGTGCTATGCTATTGGTATGGAGAAAGGACTGATTTGATGGAAAAGCTAAAGGATTTACTACATGATGTTACCGACATATTATTGGCTGTTGTTATTGCCTTTGCAATGTTTGCCGTAGTTTCATTGTATTTGGGAGATTGGTTTCAGGCAGATCAAAATGTTGTTATGGCTGATAACAATCAATTAGATAATGAGCCAGTCACCCCTAAGGTACAAAATCCGCCGGCTAAAGCTCCTGATGATGAAACCAATGATGAGGAACCGAATTCAGAGGATGCCGAAAATTTGACAGATTCAGAAAACACTCCAGAGGGTGAAAGTAAAGAAGAAACGCCCCCAGTAACTGTGGTGGAAGTAAAAACCATTACGATCCCCAATGGAACCCCCGGAGTCGGCATCGCTGCAATATTGGTTGAGAACGGCCTGCTCGACAATGCCGCTGAGTTTATTAATGCTGCTGAGGCTTTAGGGCTTTCTTTAAAGCTGAAATCCGGTACATTTGAAATTTCAACAGATACAACGGTTGAAGAAATGGTTAAAATTATTGCTAAGCAGCAATAGGATTAGGACATTTTTATATTGAGTTTTGTAGTAGGATTAGGACATTTTTATATTGAGTTTTGTAGTTTGATAAAATAAGTATGAAATCAAATTAAAACCAGCTAAGGAATTTAAACTATACATATCCTTGCTGGTTTTTTTTATCCGACCCTTTCTTCTTCCCGTAACAGGGCTTCCATTGAGTCAATATAATAATCTGCTTCTTTTCTAAGGCGTCCTTCATCCCCCTTAGCGTGATCATCGTATACAGCAATAACCTTCATTCCCGCAGCCTTGGCTGCCATTACCCCGGCAACAGTGTCTTCAAAGGCCAGGGCCTGCTCATTTGAAATCTTTAAATTTTCAGCGGCCTTCATAAACACATCGGGAAAGGGTTTTCCCTGCTTTACTTCACATGAGGTAACAATCGTATGGAAATAATGCTGAATTTGATGCTGCTTCAAAACTGCTTCCAATAGCTCACGGGAACAACTGGATGCGATGCCCAGTTTCATTTCCATCTTCTTTAACAAAGCCAACAGCTCCTTCACTCCCGGCTTTAAGGGAACTTGATTTGAATAATATTCCTTCCCCAATTTAATCCACTCAGCCTTTATTTCATCAATGGATTCCCGAAGCATAAAGGTCTCTTTAAATAGCTGGGCCGTTTCAGTAAAGCTCTTTCCTTCTGTCATTTTATTGATGTTTTCAGGCACTTCAAAGCCCCGCTTATTTAAAAATTCTACGTCGATTTTGTACCAGATTCCCATGGAATCCACCAGTGTTCCATCTAAATCAAAGATTACACCCTTAATATTTTTGAACAAAACGTCTTCCCCCTTTCTATAACCATTGTACACTATTTGCTGCTACTTTTCATCCTCAATGAGATCAATGGCTTCTTTACTGTCTCGAGTGTATTCGTTTAGCTTTTTTATACTGATCACCCATAAAAAAATAACATAGGGAATAAATACTAGCATTAAAATTGGAATTTGAGCCATTAATATAAAATTAAACAGTCCATGCAAGAAAATAGGAATTAATAAGGAGCGACTCATATATCGTTTTTTTTCTGCCGGTGTTCTGGCATATTTAGCCAGTGATAAATAATACCCCATGGTAACGGCAAATAATGTATGGGCTGGTACTGATAATAATCCTCTCATTATGCCCACATAATAGTTTCCTGTATAGCGAACTACGACATACATAATATTTTCTACGGTGGCAAACCCTAGGGCCGAGAAGGCGCAATAGACAATGCCGTCAAGCTTTTCATTGAAATATTTACTATGATAGGCTCCATACAGTACCACAGCCCGTTTGAAATATTCCTCTGTAAATCCTGCTACAATAAAGGTCGTGTAGGCAATACCCAAAAGCCCGGTAAAAAAGTTAAAGCGCAACAGTAATCTTTCTACAAATAATACAGGAATGACTGAAAGGGCCCCTAAGGCAAAAATTTTAAGCAACAGCGACAGAGGCTCTCGATCATAGCGATCATTTAAATAGAGGGCACCAGCCAGGGCAATGCCCGGCGCAATGGCAATAATCAAAAGTCTAATCAAGTTCTTTTCACCTTCCTCAATGCTTCTTTAAGTAATGTTAGTATTTGCTTTCCTGGGGCTTCTATCCTGACCAATCTTTGGCGAACAGGATTAATATAAAAAATTGCAATATAATAACCCCATTTTGTTCACCAGCACCGATTGGATACTGCCATGTTAAAATGGGGTCAAATTATATATCTTAATCTTTTAAAACAATTGGCCTGATCTAGGCTTCCACCAGGGTTAATTTTAGCTTTCTTTCTTCATCTGTTATGTCTGGTACTTCCGGGCTTCTATACTTTAAGATTCGATTCAATGCTCCAGCTTCTTTGACGAATGCAGCCCAAAAAGACTGCCTGCTAACCCCAATAACCCGCTTAAAGCTCCAATCTGTATTCCAATGGCTGATATTAGAAGATTTTTAGGGGGAAGGGGAATAAAGGGGAGCGGACCGGTCAACCTTTGATAAAGTTGAGTGATCGAAGAGGTCCAAAGTATAATGGCCAAAATACCACCCCCCAGGGTTAAAAGAACACCTTCTAATAGAAAAGGAAAACTAATAAAGGGCTCTGGAGCCCCCAACAGTCTAAGGGTGTTTATTTGATCTTGATTATGCTGTATACCCGATCGAATCATGTGGGAAATGATCACCAGAGTTGAAATTCCCACGGCAATGACCATTAAATAACCAAATAGCTTTAATAGTTCTGCTATGTTTTTTAACCGATCCAGCACCTCTTGATTATCTCTTACATAGCTAATATCTGATAACAGCTGAATTTTTTCCAGTATTTCATCCATTTCTTCAAGGGAAATTTTAACTTCTATATAAGCACTAAAGGGGCTCTCATCAAAATACGCCAATACCTTGGCTTCTTGACCCAAAATTTCCTCCATTTTATTTTGCGCCTCGATCTCATCAACCCTTCGAACCCCTTGAACTCCCTTGATGGATTTTATTTCCTCAACAAGCTGATTTTGTTCCGATTCATTTATCGATTCGTGATAATAGACACTCACTTCAGCTTCCCCTTGAAGGGTCTCAATTATGCGATTACTTACCCACCAGCCCGAAATAACCATAGCAAGTATGAAAAAAATTAGACCGGTACTTAATAGTGAAAGGGCATTTGATAAAAGATTTAATTTAAAAATTGTTTTAACTTCCCTGATAAAATAACCTAAATTAGCAAAGTAGTTTTTCATATGTTTAGCCCTAATCCTTCCTCAAAAATCCTGCCTGCCTCTACATAAATCAGGCGTCCGTCTTTTTGGTCAATCAAATGGGTGGCATGGGTGGTAATAATTATGGCCGTATTCTGATCCTTAAAGGAAATTAAAAGCTCTAAAATGTTAAGTGCATTTTTGGTATCTAAGTTTCCCGTGGGTTCATCGGCCAAAATTAGCTTTGGCTTCCTGGCCACAGCCCTGGCAATGGCGACCCGCTGACGCTCCCCCCAGGATAAATTTTCCACCAGGCTAAAGGCCTTATGCCCTAGCCCCACCTTTAAAAGGGCAGAATTAGCCCTTTCCTTTATTTCGGCAATAGAGTAGTTAAAAAACCGCATTCCCAGCATTACATTTTCCATGGCTGTTCTGCCCCTTATCAGCTTAAACTCCTGAAATACGGGTCCCAATAGCCTTCGCAGCTGTCTTATGTCCTTTTGATTATTTTTTGAAATGAACTGTTCCAAAACACTTAATTCCCCTGAGGTTGGATACTCCATTCCCATTAACAGCTTTAGCAAGCTAGTTTTTCCTGAACCGCTGGGGCCTGTTAGATAAACTACTTCACCGGGCTGAATGATTAAATTCACATTTTTAAGTGCAACCGTACCCTCCGGATAGGTTAATCCCACATTCTTTGCCTCGATCATACTTATCGCTCCTTCTACTAAAATAAACCGGCCTGAAGCTCAACATAACCTTGTTTAATTTCAATGGTTCTCAGCCTTCTTCCACCAATTAGGGGCTTTAAATCAATGGTAATGGCTTTGCCATTGAATAGGTCAGTCAAGGAAGCGTCCTCAAGGGACATATCGTAAAAGCTCCCTTCCTTTATTTCTAACAACAATACATTACCATCCTGTATCGTAAAATTACCATATAGCTTAAGATTTTTTTCAGGTATTTGCATCTGAATTTTGCCAGGCAAAAATTTAAATTCTAAAACTGATAGCATAGGATTTTCTGAAAAAATATTATTAAATGCAGCTTCATCAATAACTCCCTTAATCCCAAAGGGAGAAAATGAGGTTTTTACTGCGTCGGGAGGTAATGCATTATGCTGGATCATCTGAAGGATGATATCAATGATGTCTGCAAAGAAAGGCTTTAACCCCTCCCATTCCTCCTGTAATTTCTCAA
>CBFGTV010000135.1:0-4578 GCA_965652145.1 uncultured Clostridiaceae bacterium | reverse complement strand
CCCTGGGGTGGCTTTCAACAGGAACACATATCTTAAAAGGCCTATGCCTTTTTCTTAGCCATAAAATCAATAAAATCCTTATCAGCTCGTTTAATATGCTCCTTAAACCAGATATTCATAATTTTATTGATTTTAATAGCAAGACTAGATGACTCTCCGGCTGAAAGCAGTTCATTTTCTAGTTCTGTAACATGTTTCAGGAAATTTCGATGGGCTTCCCGATGATTTTGAGCATAATGATATTGATGCTGAGCATGAAGTCTCTCTTCTTCTTCAAAGTGCTCCTGTATATATTTTTTCAAAAATGTCGTCTGCTCCCTCACTAAACTTTTGCCCTGGCCGGCCCTTAAAGCATCATAGATTTTAGATGCATGCTCAATTAGCTCCTGATGCTGCTTATCAATTGTTGTATTACCCAATGCCAAATCCGGTGTCCAATTAAACATAGTATCAGCTCCTTAGCAATTATTTGTTACTAGTTCATATATTTCCAGGAAGAGGTTGTTTAAACGGAAAATCTAACAATATTTTCTGAAAATTATATTAATTTCTACTGGCATAAGGGAGCATTTATTTTAAAAATTACAATTCTGTCTTAATTGCCTAGGTCATTGCTCTTAAGGGTGATTCCCCTGGTGGCCAAGGGCTACAATTATTCAGGCTATATGTCCATCCCCATTGTGGTCACACCAATACTGTTTAAGGGAATTACTCGAATCCAGAGGAGACAGGGGTAAGGGCAATGACTTTAATCTAACTGTAAAAACAAATTATGGACAGCCCAATCTACAATTGGTGCTGTCCATTTTGATAGCTATTTATGCTCCAGGCAAGGCAGTTAATATTTCGGGGCCATTTTCTGTAATGACAATTGAATGCTCGTATTGAACTGAAAGGGACCCGTCGGCTGTTCGAGCCGTCCAACCATCGTTATCGATTGTGGTATAATATTTCCCAGCAGTAATAATTGGCTCTATAGCCAAGGTCATGCCTGCCTTTAGCTTGATTCCCTCCTTTGGATTATTGCCGTAGTGTAACACCTCTCGTGGTTCCTCCCATAACTCCTGGCCTACTCCGTGGCCGCAAAAATCACGAACTACATTGTAGCCCTCCGATTCAATAAAGCGTTGAATGGAAAAACCGATGGCCCCCAAATGGTTGCCCTTTATAGCCTGCTCAATTCCAATAAAGAGGGATTGCCTTCCAATCTCCATTAGCTTCCTTGCTTCCTTTGTAATCTCTCCTACACCATAGGTCCAGGCAGAATCCCCATGATAGCCTTGAAAATG
This sequence comes from uncultured Clostridiaceae bacterium, assembly GCA_965652145.1. Taxonomy (GTDB): domain Bacteria; phylum Bacillota; class Clostridia; order Peptostreptococcales; family Natronincolaceae; genus CBFGTV01. Next base: position 3,289 of record CBFGTV010000135.1, on the reverse strand, counting down.
GGCACCAATGTCAAGGGTTACGATATCGCCTCCCTGTAGGGGGAGATCAGTCGGAAACCCGTGGCAGACCACATCATTTATGGCTACACAAATAGAGGCCGGAAAACCATGGTGGCCTTTAAAGCTGGGAATTGCGCCACTTTTGACAATATGCCGTTCTACCATCTCATCCAGCTTTTTTGTTGTAATACCAGGCCTAATGGTTTCAGCCAACAAAGCATGGCATTCAGCGACGATTCGGCCTGCTTGACGCATAATTTCTATTTCTCGCTTTGATTTTAATATGATCATTTTTATCGCCTCAATTTTTTATTTTATTATATCATGTTTTTCTATTGTTTATGAACTATGATAAAATGGAACATAAGACTAATTTATATGTTCATATGAGGTGAAAATATGAAATATTCAAATAAAAATAACTCAAAGGGCCCATCTTCAAAGCATATATCGACCTCCTCGACTAATATTTCTGTCAAGAGCCTCATGGCTGACTGCAAAAACTGTTTTGGGCTATGCTGTATTGCACTCTATTTTTCTGCCTCAGAGGGTTTTCCGGTGGATAAAGCCCCGGGCCAGCCTTGTCAATATTTACAGGCCGATTTTCGATGCGGTGTCCATGAAGACCTCAAGAACCGTGGTTTTACGGGCTGTATAGGCTTTGACTGTATTGGAGCGGGCCAAAAGGTGGCCCAAGGAACCTATAGAGGAGTTAGCTGGGAAGATAATCGACATTCCTCACAAATGTTTCAGGTGTTTTTAATCATGCGGCAGCTCCATGAGTTATTGTGGTATTTAGCGGAGTCCTTAAGGCTGAAGCCAGCCCAATCTATTCATAACCTGATTCGTTCAATGTTCGGCAGGATAGAGGAACTAACCCACCGTAACGCCGATGATCTGATGAACCTTGATTTAGAACCATATCGGTCGGATGTTAATGAACTGCTCATTAGTGTCAGTCGGCTTGTACAGGCCGATGCACGCAGGGGCATGAAGGCCCAGAAAGCCTTCCCACGGGGAGCTGATTTAATTGGTGCCGATCTTAGAAAAAGAGACCTCGTCGGAGCCAGCTTTAGAGGTGCCTACTTGATTGCTGCCGATTTGAGGGGGAGTAATTTAACAGGGGCTAATTTTATCGGAGCTGATTTCAGAGATGCCGACCTAAGGGGGGCCGATCTTTTTAAAAGCATTTTCCTTATCCAATCTCAAATTAATGCAGCCAAGGGAGATGCCGCCACCAGAATACCTGAGTCACTGATTCGACCAGCGCATTGGAAATAGATTTTAAAATAGTAACAATATATTGTATTGCAATAAGCTTTGGCATCGTGATATTACGAAAGTTTCTGATTGACAATAAAATCAATTCATGATATTCTTCAAACATACCAAATGAATGTATGAAAAGGATGAAGATAAAATATGGCTAGAAATAAGTATCCGGAAGAGACGGTTAATCAAATTTTAGATGTTTCGTTAAAGCTCTTTTTAGAGAAGGGCTATGACCAGACCACTATTCAAGATATTGTAGATCATTTAGGGGGACTTACCAGGGGAGCCATCTATCATCATTTTAAATCTAAGGAAGAAATTATTGATGCAGTCACTGAAAGGATTTTTCAAGAAAATAATTGGTTCGGCACCGTTGAAGCGGAAACAGAACTAAATGGGCTACAGAAAATACAAAAAATACTTTCATTAGCATTAAGTGATAAAAATCAGCTCCAACTATTTCATTCTATGAGCTCCCTTACGAAAAATCCTAAATTTATAACCCAACATTTAACCGATACGATTACCTTTGTTGCTCCACTGGTAGAAAAGCTAGTGAAAGAAGGAATTGCCGACGGATCAATTCATACTAATCAACCTAAGGAAGCCGCTGAGGTGATTATGCTACTAATTAATGTCTGGTGTAATCCTATGATTTTTGAGGTGGACAAAGATCAATTAATGAATAAATTTCGTTTTTTAAAAGACCTGATGGAGCGTATTGGTGTTCCAATTATAGATAACGATATCTTAAAGAAATGTGATGGGTTTGCAAATTCCTTACTAAATAGTTTTTAAAAATAACCTGCTTAAGGCAGATTATTTTTTTAATATTATACATACATTCAGTCGGTATCATTAATGAAGGAGTGAACAGAATGAATCAATCAATAGCAGTAAGAACAAGCAATCTTGTTAAGACAATTTCTGGAGTAGAGATCATTAAGGATTGCAGTATGACGATTGAAACTGGGACGATATACGGATTATTGGGTGCTAATGGTGCAGGGAAAACATCAATTTTTAATATTCTGACAGGGCTATTTGAGCCAACAGCTGGTGAGGTAATGGTATTGGGAATGGATATGAGGAAGGATAAGATTAAAATTTTAAGAAATATTGGAAGTATAATTGAAATGCCAGTGTTTTATGAGCATCTGTCGGCAATAGAAAATCTGGAGTTGCATTTAGCTTATATGGGCGTAAAGGGGATGGATTTATCAGAGATATTGAAAATGGTGGGTCTTAACCATATAAATAAAAAGCCTGTCTCAGACTTCTCCCTTGGTATGCGCCAACGGCTGGGGATTGCCAGGGCCTTAGTTCATAATCCAAAGCTTCTAGTATTAGATGAGCCTATAAATGGTCTTGACCCTATGATGATTCGTCATATGCGGGATTTACTTCTTATACTGGCTAAGGAATATGGAAAAACAATTTTAATTTCCAGCCATATACTCAGTGAGGTTGAACATATTGCAGATAAAGTTGGTGTTATTGTAAACGGCGCCCTTCGTCAAGAGGTTTCCTTATCTGCTGTTAGAAAGCAGTATGCTGGTGGGCTGGAGAATTATTTTTTAAGTATGATGGAAGGGGGAAATATAAATGCTTAAGTTAATGTTATTAGAGTGGAAGAGAAACAGACTTCAAACCTATTTAATGGCCAGTGGAATTATCACTTTAGTTTTACTGGGATTCATCTACCTATTTGCTATAATGCCCAATATGACAATGTTAGAAAATGAACCTGATTTAAAAATATTAACTAGCTACGATACAATAGTTGCATTTGTTTCATCTTTGGCAATGGTATGCTTTGCAGTACTTTCTGCGGTAATGTATGGCCGTATGGTAATAACAGAATACACAGGCAATCGTGTCTATTTATTATTTTCCTATCCAATAGGAAGAAAAAAGCTCTTTTTTGCAAAATGTATTGTTGTGTTCCTATTTACAACGGTTGTCGCCTTAGTAAGCAGCCTATTGGTTTTTGGCATTTTTAGTGGACCTGAGTCAA
>CBFGTV010000134.1:0-4686 GCA_965652145.1 uncultured Clostridiaceae bacterium | reverse complement strand
GATGTTGGTTGAAGTTCTAAAACCTTTTTCATATTTAGGAATCAATGGTTTAGTCAATGATGCTTTCAAAACTTTATAAAAAGTATCCTTTATAAATTCTTGCTTCTGCCCAATCAAATTCAAAATAGCCATTTTAATAACATAGCCTAAAACTATGAAGGGCAGCAGCAGAAAAGCTACTTTTTTAATTCCAGCATGAAGTGTTTTAACAATTTCAATATGATGTACATTTAAATCAACCGTCATTATCGTTGGAAGATTATGTAGGAGCGGACTAGCTACCTTTTCTTCCATAGTATTAAAAAATGTAATGACTAAATTTTCAATTCCCATAATCCCATAATCAAAAATATCTGAAACTGGTGGAATAGATGATTGGCTATAACTACTGGTATCAATGTAAGGTAAAGGGTCTATCGGAGCATCTTTATATCTAACCTCAAAGTGTAAATGAGGGCCTGTTGAGTCTCCTGTATTACCACTATAGGCAATGATCTGCCCCTTGCTTACTTTTTCTCCAACTTCCACCATAAGCCTTCGATTATGGCCATATCGAGTCTTATATTCACGTAGGCTCCCTTCATGCTGAAGCTCTACCAGAAAACCATACCCTCCTGCATAACGGGATATAGTTACCGTTCCACTTTCGGCTGCATATATAGGGGTTCCTTGGGGAACGGCTATATCTAATCCATAATGAAAGCTTCTTCCAAATAAATTCCTTTTCCCATAGTAGCTTGATATTCTCCCTGTCTCCACTGGTTTTCCAAATAAATAATTTTCTGCTGCAGCAGTTTCATTTATCGTTATCGTAATTAAAAATATGCAAATCAAAATAATTGATAACTTTTTTACCATGATTGCCATAGAGCTACTAGAATGTCTAATACAACTATTCCACCAACAGCAAAAAACGCATTTTTTCTTCTTTTTTCAGTCGCTTCTACTTCAGCTTGACCTTTTGCATTTCCTGCGGCAACAATCGCAAATCCGGCATTTATTATTGAAGCTATAGTTAATACACCCATTGCCCAGTTTTTTCCTGTGTTCATTTTTCTAGTGATTTCATCATCAGCGAAAACACTAGATGTATTAGTAATAAATAATAGTGGGACTAACCATTTATATATATTTCTTTTTATCTTTTTCACGTTCACGCTCATACTTTTAACCTCCAATTTAATTTTGGTCTGGGATTTAAGCTATTTCGACTATTTCTACGTTCTTCAAGCTTATATATATTGTCTAAGCATAAAGGTTCAACATTTTGCAGCTTTATAATCCGATTTAATTCTTTTCTTCTTAATTCAGAATTAATTAAAACTACATACCTATCGTTATATGGAATATGGTTGGTAATAAAAGATTGCAAAGTTCTCTCGATTTTAAGATGATCTAAAAATATATACTCATTAAAAATATCCTCATTGCTAGAATATTTAATGTGTATTTTATCCTGATCACTTAGGGTGTCTAGGATAAAACTACCATCCTGAATCAATTGTTCACTTCTATATATTGCATACTGAGAACGATATAAGTATTGTTCTATATTTATTAAGTTGAATTCTATTCTTCGTTCTTCTGGAATTCCAAGGAGCCGATATCCGTTCTCATTTATGCAATATATATTTGAACCTCGCCCTGCTTCATCATCATATTTGACAGTATAAATATCAAGCAAACTTTCATTGTACAACAATCTGGAATGTTTGACGGCATTATATCGAGCCGATTTTTCTGTGAATACATATTTTTGTATCTTATTTCTGCAAAAAGCTAAGCAGTTTGCATCTAAAACATGGTATGTTCCAATAAATCTTAATACTTCGATTTCACATTTTTTTTTGAGAATGTGTAATTGTTCATCGTCTAAATATTGTACCAACCCCCTCCTTAAAGGCGTAATTTTCAATATTTTTTCTGGAATTTTCATCTCCTCCCCTCTATATTAAATTATTTTTAGATTTAAAAATGAATCTAAAAATTATCATTATAGTCTTAATTATAGATAAAAATTTATGTCGAATGATGACATTCTGTGTCGAATTATATGGCAATTTAGGTCTAAACTCCTATTATATCCATACTTTTACATAAGACTATATTCCTATCATGTTTCTATTGAAATAAAAAAATGAATTTCAATATTTTTGACTAGTAGCGCAATTTTTGCGCTAGTCATTTCTGTCTTTCGAGTATTTCAATAAAAATAAAAAAAAACAGACTACATATTGTAATCTGTTTTAAAGTAGCGCAATTTTTGCGCTAAAACTAAGGAGGATTATTCTAAAATTTTAATATTTTTTGTAAATCTTGCAAAATTTCATCTGCTGCGGAATTGAGTTTTTTCCGCAGCTCAATCTGTATATCGGTAGTACATTTTAAATCTTTCGTCGCCATTGCAGCAACACTTACGCTTGTTTTAATATTGCTAAATTCGGAAAGTAGTTTTCTAAGCGTATGCTCTGTTTGTTCATTTTTCTTGTATTCCGCTAACTCCGTTTTCATTTTCTCTATTTCAATTGATGGTTTTTTTGCTTCTTCTAGCTTTTTCTTTAATTCTACGTTTTCTAGTATTTGCTTCTTATTCTGTTCATATAACATTTGATAATCATGTTCTAGGTTTGCATAATCTTCTTCTAGAACTTTCTTTTCGTCTAATACATCTTCCATTTTTTTATTGATTTCCTCTAATTTTTGGGCCAGCTCTTCCGAATTAGCCATCATCTTAGCAATTTCATCCTCTTTCTTTTGAATTTCTTTTTCTAAAGCTTCTTTATCTGTAGAATTGGCTTTCTTTAACTCGCTTTCTAGTCGCTGTTTCTCGGCCTTTTCGTTCTCAATTTCCAAAAGAATATTGGCCTTTTCATGAGTAATTTTTCCTAATTCCATTCTCATATCTTGATATGTGATATTAATTTTGTTTAATTCTTTATCCTTCTCTTGTACCTTTAATTGTACATCATTTAATTTTTCCTTATATGTACTATCAATCTCTAATTTGGCTGTTTCAACAGCCTTTTTAACCTCCTGAGCCGTTAGTTCCTTGACTGTATCCTCCCCTAACAAGGATAGGAGAGCTTCTTGTTCTGCCTTTTCCAACTTAGCAAACTCTTTCATAGTGGCCTTGTTGAGTCCTAATTCTTGTACTGACTCTGCTACCTTTTTTGCTATCATCAGTAAATCTTCCACAGATCGGGGTTTCATGTCGAATTTTTCTGCCAGTAGCTCACTGGTCTTTCCAGTGTATTGTATTTCTCCTGTTCCACGCTTTTTATCAATGATTTTTTGAGCTTCTAACAGGGCTTTTCCCCTTTTTTCATCACTAAGCTGTCTACCCCTTATATTGGTTTCTAGCCAGATTAACCTCGCTTCGTCATCATCTATACTATCCTTTATAATAGCAGGAATCTTTAATTCTCCTATTTCCTTAGAAGCTCTACTTCTTTGGTGCCCTGCTAGAATTTGATATTGGTCCTCCATGGGTTGTACAATAATAGGTTGCAATATTCCCCTATCCTTGATTGAATTACATAAATCCTGGAAATCCTGTCCTTCTAGATTTCCGAATACTTTTTCATTATCTGGATATTCTACAAGAGTTTTTAGTTCTAACATGGTGATTTTCATTGTTTTAAACTCTTCAATAGACATTAAATTATCTTTAACTTCATTTACTGCTTGTGCTATTCCCAAATCTCGTTTTGCTTTTGCTTTAGCCATCTTTAAAATCCTCCTTAAAAATTAATTTATTTATCTTGGTATTTATATTATATCGAAAAATAGGGAATTTGTCAACATATTTGTTTACAATTCCCTATTTTCTAATGTTTTTTAAGCCAAGCTTTCTAATCTTTTTATGAGTTCATTTGTGAGTTGTCTATAGGCTTTGGTCAATTTATGACCTTTATTAAAATCTACTAAGCACTGTTGACTAAACAAAGAGTCTCCAGCTACTACTGCTTTCGGAATAATAGTATTAAATACAAGTTCATCAAAGGCTTCTTTCACCTCTGAAATATACTCCCTATGTAAGGAAGTATGTTCTTCTGCTTTAGTAATGAATATTCCTAAAATATTTAATTCCGAATTGGAATCCTCTTTAACCTGATTAATTCTTTGAGTGATAAGCTGGAATCCCTCTAAAGAATTAACATCACATTCAATTGGAATTAGAATATGATTACTTGCCGCCAGGCTATTAATAAAGAGTGTTGAAATTGACGGTGAGTTATCAATTAAAATATAATCATACTTTTCCTTTATCGGTCCTAACGCTCTTTGTAAGCGATTATCTGACCTCCGATTATCCAACTTAATATAATCTTCAGCTTCCATTAATCGAAGATCAGAAGAGATTATATCAAGCCCTTCTCTATATGTTGTTTTTATAGCAGTTTCAATATCTATCCTTCCTAATAATACCTCAGAAATGGAAGGGGCTTCTAAATCTTTTTTATTTAAATTCTTTGATAGATTACCCTGGGGGTCAAAATCTATCAATAAAACTTTTTTACCCATATCATTCAATACAGCCCCTAGCTGCATTGTTGAAAAGGTTTTTGTGACGCCTCCCTTATTATTACCTAAACTTATTACTGTCATCTTAACATCCTCCTATGTACTAATATTTATCTTGGTAATTTTATTATATCAGAAATATTGAAGTTTGTAAACATATAT
>CBFGTV010000133.1:0-4720 GCA_965652145.1 uncultured Clostridiaceae bacterium | reverse complement strand
AACCTGGCTGTTATTGCAGGCTCTCTTTTGGCTGTTTTATTGGCCTCTGAGCTGAAATTAAAACCATTAAAAAATAAAAAGCAGGCCTTTTTTGCCCTGGGGGGCGGCCTGGTAATGGGTTATGCTTCTAGAATCAGCTTTGGTTGTAATATTGGGGCCTATTTTAGTGCTATACCCTCATTTTCGCTGCATGGATGGGTTTTTGGCGCCTTTATGTTCGTAGGCGCCTGGATCGGTTGTAAAATTCTATATAGGTATCTTTTATAAGGCTAGCAAAAACCACGATTGCTCGACTTAATGAAGTGAATAAATTGATTTTCTTCGGAATTTAAGCAATGATCTTTTCGATAGGCTACGTAATAGTGGCTATAAAAATCAATGTTTTCTATTTTAATTTCTTTTAGTATCCCATCCTTGAGCTCTCTTTTAATTGTCAGCTCTGGAATAAAGGAAATCCCCTTGCCTGAGATGACAGAAGCCTTAATGGCCTCCATGGAATTTAACTCGTAGATTACATTTAAATCTTCCAGATCAATTCCCCTGGTGGTTAAAATTTGTTGAATAGCTTGTCTGGCTCCTGAGCCTGGCTCCCTGAAGATGAGGGGCAGATTCTTTAACTCATTCAGTGAAATTTCTTCCCTCTGTGAAGGGATCGATGCCACCAATAACAGCCTGTCACAGGTGATATTTTCTGTATACAGAGCTTCATCCATGGGGTTGCCTTGAATGATCCCCAGGTTAATGGTACGATTTTTGATTTTATTAATAATCTCATCTGTATTGGAGATATCGAACTGAATATTTACTCGAGGATGCTCCTGCTTAAATATATACAGGCTGCAGGGCAGGGCAAACTCTCCAATGGCCTTGCAGGAGCCCAGCAGCAGGCCCTTTTTGTTATCCTTTAGATTTTGCAGATCCCGCTCAATGTTTTCTTTCATGGAAAGAATCGTCTCTGCGTAGTCAAAAACAATCTCCCCCGCCTCGGTCAGCTCAACCCCCTTATTGCTTCGGGTCAACAGTGTTACCCCCAGGTCCTTTTCAAGGGATTGAATTTGAATACTTAAGCCCGGCTGAGTAAGATGCAGGCTCCTGGCCGCCTTTGAAATACTATTTAATTTTACTGTCACATAAAACGACCGCAAATATTGTAGGTTCATACTTGTCCCCCTAAAAGCATCATCATGGTTCCCACCATCTATTATACCATAAGGGAAGTATATATTGTTAAGCATGTAACAACTTCCTGAAGCTACAGCTCCAAACGATTCCATCAGCCTATAAACCTGTTATTTCCAGGAGCTCTTTAACTCTACAATTCGATTAAATACTAGTTGTCCCGGTGTAGAATCCTGGGAATCTACAATAAAATAACCATGTCGCATAAATTGAAACCTTGACTCTGGCCCTGACTTCTTCATTGCAGGCTCTACATAACAGTTCTTTAGAATCTGCAAAGAGTCTGGATTTAAACGATCCTTCCAATTCTGCTGGCCCTCTGCCTCAAGCAGCAGGGGCCCATATAGTCTTACCTCTGCTCTTTGGGCCATCGTTGCCGATACCCAATGAATTGTACCCTTCACCTTTCTACCAGTAAAGCCTGTACCACTTTTGGTCTCTGGATCATAGGTACAGTGAAGCTCAAGGACCCTTCCTGTGGCCGGTTCCTTGATGACCTCATTGCATTTAATAAAGTAGCCATACTTTAATCGAACTTCATTACCCGGAAACAGCCTAAAGTACTTTTTGGGTGGGTTCTCTATGAAATCTGCTTCCTCAATATACAGCTCTCTGGTAAAGGGTATTTTTCTCTTTCCCAGTTCTGGATTTTCAGGATGGTTTTCCACCTCTAACCACTCCACCTGACCCTCGGGGTAGTTGGTGATGACCACCTTTAAAGGCCTTAGTACAGCCATTGTTACCGGTACCTTGAGCTTTAAATCCTCCCGTAGGCTATGCTCCAGCATGGCAGGGTCCACCACACTTTCCGCCCTGGATACACCTATTTCTGAAAGAAAGCTTTTAATGGCTTCCGGCGTATAGCCTCTCCGACGAAGCCCCCGAAGGGTTGGCATTCGAGGGTCATCCCATCCTGTAACAAAGCCCTCCTCAACCTGCTGCCTTAAATATCGTTTACTGGTGATAACCCCCTTAAGGTTCATCCTGCCGAATTCCCTTTGCTTTGGTGGATTAGAGATTTCCAGTTCCTTCAGTACCCACTCATAAAGGGGCCTGTGATCCTTAAATTCTATAGAGCAAAGGGAATGGGTAATTCCCTCTATGGCATCCTGCAAAGGATGGGCAAAGTCATACATGGGATAAATACACCATTGATCTCCTGTACGATAATGGCTTATATATTGAATTCGATACAGAACCGGGTCTCTTAAATTAATATTGGGGGAGGCCATATCTATTTTCGCCCGAAGTACCCGGCTACCCTCAGGAAATTTTCCTTCCTTCATAGCTTCAAATAGCATTAGGTTTTCTTCGATGCTCCTATCTCGATGGGGACTGTTCTTGCCCGATGTAGTTAATGTGCCACGATATTCTCTCATTTCGTCGGGGCTTAGATCGCAAACATAGGCACTACCCTTTTTAATGAGCCTGACAGCAGCCTCATAGATTGCTTGGAAGTAATCTGACCCAAAAAATAACCGATCCTTCCAGTCGAAGCCCATCCATTGCATATCTTCCATAATGGCCTTGACAAATTCCTGGTCTTCTTTGGCCGGGTTGGTATCGTCAAACCTGAGATTAAATTTACCTTGGTACCTTTCAGCCACCCCATAGCTTACATTAATGGCATAGGCACTGCCGATATGTAAATAGCCATTGGGCTCAGGAGGAAATCGTGTACAGATCTGCCGCTGGTAAACTCCTTCCTCGATATCCTGTTCAACAATTCGGTAAATATAATTCGATACCACTTCTTCAGTCGTTGATGAATTTGTTTCCTTTGACATGTATTTCCCTCCTTAGCAATATGAACAAAGTCTTCCTCTGAAAAATCTATAGGTAGACTTTTTTAAAATACAGTACGGAAATTAAACTGATCCGCAATTTATAAAAGTATATAATATAAAAACCCTGGGGAATCACTCAAAAGTGACTCCGCAGGGGCAACTGCGTGTAGGATGTGTTCCCTGTACCGCTCAGCCTGTATAAAGCCTTAGGTACACTCACTTGTTTTTAGTTATTTTATAGTATTTGACAGCGGTTGTCAATTTATTCCCTCTAAAATTCCTTTTTCTCCATTGGCCAGGTTAATCCAGTGAAGATTGGTAGACTCCCGGTAGAGCAAATAGTCATTGATTAAATGCAGATTACTGATTTGATTACGAGTTTCGTGCAAAAGCTCGAGATCTTCCTGGGGTGCCGCTCTGTATAGCCTCCATCCGCCGGCCGCCACATCTCTGACACTAAAATAAACGATTTCATCCTTTACCGCCATGCTCGTTACAATGGCTTCAAAATTGTCCTGTACGACCTCCTTTCCACTGCCATCGTCCTTGATCCGATAAAGGGCTCCATCGGTACTGTAATATATCCACTCACCCTCCATTACCATAAAGGTGGCAGCCTCCTGGGTTAATTGATGGGGTTTTAAGGTATCCAGAGGGAATCGATAAATTCTACCCTCATCGGCTGCATTGCTGTAAAAGAGTTGATTTTGATAGAAACTTAAAAATTGTGCATCATCCTCTGACAGCTTTTCAATGTCTCGGGTCTCAACATTTAATTGATATATGCCATCATGAACAAAATAAAGGTTTTCACCTGTCTTGCTAAGGTAAACTCCTGGTATATCTGTAAGCTGTTCAAGGTTAGTACCGTCTTTTTTTAATCTGTATATCCCCCTATTATGACCGGAATTTATCTTGCTAATGATCCAGTCACCATCCAAAACCAGTGTTACGAAACCTTCCGCTGTCACTGTATCTTGGCTTTGAAGATTTTTATCAAATCGATAAATACCATTGAGGGCTATATACAGATTTTGCCCGTCGGTGTCAAACATTGCTCCGTTTGCAGTATTGGAGCTGTTATATTGTATATCGTTGGCGGTTTCTCTGGAACACCCTGTTAACGCCAGAATCATGATTAAAACTACAATTATCCTTGTCTTTTTCATAGAATCCCTCCTGATGTAGTTTCTTAAGACTGGTTATTTCCAATCAAAAAGCCTAATAGGCTAACAAAAAAGCCGGTTGTCATGAGGTACATTGATGCCCCATAAATCCCTACATGGAAATTAAAGGGCCCCCCAATATAAAAAACTGCCCCTAAAATGGTACACTCTATCCCCAACAGGAGTATTTTAATTGAGTTGACCTTTTTTAGCTGCCCCTTAAAAAAGACTCCAGCCATTGCTACGAAAAGAAGTGGAATAATAATTACCTCCATATTGATTAGCTCCTTGTCCTATACCCAAATATAGTTAAATATTCCCTTATAATATCATATCATTTTCCAGGTGCTTCCACAAGGAGCGAAATATTAATGCTATTTTTAGGCTCTTAAGACTATAGGAGATAAATGAATAATTTTAAATTTGATATTCTATTAGGATAATACTATGATAAAATATAATTAAAGGGGGGTTGATCGTATGGATGAAAAAGCCTTTAATTTACTGGAAAAAATGTATGTAGATTTAAGCGGAAAAATTGATAATATCAATGGTGAAATAAAGGAAATAAGAATAGACATAAACGGA
>CBFGTV010000132.1:0-4863 GCA_965652145.1 uncultured Clostridiaceae bacterium | reverse complement strand
GAATTGATTTGATTTTTCATCTAAGTAAGCTAGAGGACGGTAAAATCATCATTGAGAGGGTTGTTGAGATTTGTTACCTTGAAAAAAACTACGATCTTCCCCCTGAAACAGATGGGCCCATGGAGGAAAGGCTATCGAATTTAGTTAATATGGCCCAGATCGCCCTATCGAAATACCTTTATCAAAAATGCTACCGCTATAACGAAATTATTCGCTTTGATAGAGGGCATATGTGTTGGCTTCCGGTTAATTTGCCTTCAGACAATTATTTTAAAAAGCTTCAGCAATTTGTTTCGATAGAAGAAATTGAAGCCTTCAAGCGTAGCTTTAGGGATAAAAAGGCCAAAGGCGGGTGCTGAAACAATGATCATAGGGTATATTAGCTTAACGGCAGCCATAGGGCTTTTCGCTATTTTCTTAATTACAAAGTTAATCTTGGTATTTCGTAAACGAAAATATTTAGTCCGTAAAAAAAGCATTAATCCCTTAAGAAGTCTTCGGCTTGCTTTAGAAAAAAACAATGAATTCAAAAAAATATTAAATACCATCGCCATCAGAATCGGAATCTATAATAATTACTCAATGGAAAAAAATAGAGAATACAGTTCCCTTATGCTAATTCTCTTATTGATCATCGCAGCTTGGATATTAAAAGTGACCTTATCTGTTCAAACGGTTTTGTGGTATGTTAAGGTGCTGTATTTGCTGATGGGTATGCTGGTATTGGTATTATTGACCTATCTGACAAATTCCATTGTATTGTTAAAATTTACGCTACAATTGCCCGAGGCCTTTAAGATACTTAACAGTCGATATACCACCGAAGGAGACATTCTAAAGGCCATCGATATTTCCGTAGAAGATTTTAGTGGTGCAATACAAAGAGAAATGATTCGCATTAGAAATGTTTTGCGAAAAAATAACCGAGAAAAGATAGATGAAACCTTTTCGCTATTGGAACAAATGTACCAAGACGAGTATTTTACCCTTCTGTTAAATTTAATTAGTCAAGCCTACTATAAGGGGGGGAAGGAAGGTATTAAAAAGCAGTTTGAAAATATTACCGAAGAAATATTAACGGATATTGAAAATAAAAAGGACTTAATCTTGACCAGCAGGATGTATATGCTGCTGGGTATATTACTTCCCCTGGGATTACCACTCATTAACAAATTCAATGGGGCTGCCCTGGGGGAAAAGTCGACGGAGTTTTTACGGAGTGGTTATGCAGAACGTATGCAATTGATGATTTTAATTACAATTATCTTTTATATCGGCACACTGTTATACATGGAAAAAACCCAATGAAGGAGCAAACCCCATGAAGATAGATAAATTTCTATTCCTTATCCCCTTGTTTTTTGCCATCGTTATTTCGTTTTATATATTCTTCAATAGACGGAATATAAAAATAAAGGCATTAAAGGTCATTCGGCAACGAAGCCTTTATAAAAGATTGATTTTCACCCTGGAAAGGAAGCTCATTCCATTAAAGAAAAACAGGCTGTACCAATGGTATGAAGAAAGGCTGAAATATACATCGTGGTCAGTGGCGAAATATATTATCTGGAGACTGTTATTTTTAGTCTTAATTCTTATGGCAGCAGGAATCATCAGGGTTACAGACATCAAGGCGGACAGTCAACATATTTTTCGCAGCTATTCATATTATATGGAGCCCATCTATTCCCTCAGTATTCCAGAGGAGATGAAGGAATCAGCCTTAGAGCAGGAAGTTTATTTTTTAAATCAGGCTTTGTCGATTTTGTCGCCTGGAAAATTCAAAAATCTTGATAAGATACAGGTAGAGGCAATCATTTATGATTTGATTGCTCAATCGAATAACGAGCAGCTTCAACCAAATCAGATTACTGCCAATAAGGTTTATTATCGACTCAGAGACTTTTATCAAATTAAGCAATATCATAATATTAAATTTTTAATAACAATTCTCATATTAAATGTTTTTCCTCTAATGGGGTTAGGGCTTTATAACTTGATGATTAAGGGAGATAAAAAAAGGGAGCTTCGTTTTCTAAAACGTTTGATTATTCTCAATGGTAGTATTAAGCCGGTGGATTTTATTGAGGTCTTAGTCCGGTTAATTGATAAATCCAAGTATTATGAAAAAATGCTTAGGGCTATTGAAAGAGAAAATAAGAAAAATACAGTTTCCAATCAAACAATTTATCGTCAGTTTATTCATCGAGAAAAGGATATTGACATTAAGCTATTTTTGGAAAAGCTCGATCAGGCAAATAATTATGATTTTGACCAGGCCATTATCAATATAGAAAATGAGTTCAAGCTGGAGCGAAGACAGCAAATCAGAAAGGTAAGAAAGCAAATAGAGTTTATTCATGCCTGGGGAATTATTGGGAGCTTCCTGTTGATTGCATTACTAACAGTATATATGCTTAGACCGTGGTTAACGGCATACGATATGAATCAATTAGTATAGAAGAAGGAGCGAATCATGAAAACAGTTATAGCTACAATAATAATTTCTGTAATGTTACTTGGACTAACAATGGTTGGAATTCAGCTCTGGCGCAATAATATGGAATTAATCAATGTAGCGGCAGGGAAGGTTGAGGATCTGGAAAAGATCAAGGTCACCAGCATGCTTTCACTGGATCAAAATTTGGTGAAGGGAGGTGACGTAGTTTCAGTTATACGTTATTATAGCAGGGATCCAGAGGTAATGGTTGAAGTGACTGTAGGGGGGATCACAAAACAGTATATTGACGAATCATATGTGCCTGATGAATTTTCAATTTCCTACGAAGAAAGCTTTTCTTCTGTAATTATCTATGAGGAAACTAAAATTAAAAAAATCGCGTACTTACAAAAAGAGTAAAGGGGTGCTTGTAAAATGGATAAAACAATTGCAACAATTGTAGGAATTGTACTGGTATTGGGGTTGATTGGATATGCTGTACTGGGACAGGTATCGGGGGCCAAGGATATGGGGGACCGGGCTGCCATTGAACAGCATAAGGTAAATCAAATGCTTCAAGATCCCAATATTGTTACTGGTAATACTGTCAAAAGCTACAGTGGTACTGGAATAGGGTTGGATATTAGAGATGCGGATAATGATCGATTAAGCATTTCCAACGTTGTGGAGGGAGCTTTGTTTAAAATGACAAAATCCTATAATGCTAATGGGGAGCTGGAAAGCATTAAATTTGAACAAATTGACTTAAGTCGATAAACTAATTTCTGAAAGGATGGAGGTTAACATGATAGGAAAAGTGATTGCTGGAATTGTATCTGTTATATTAATCAGTTTTATGGTGGTGTTAATCTCCCTATACTTTCTGCAGGAGACGGTGAAGGGTGAAATCAATGAATTGAATTATCATATGACTGAGGTTGTCGCCACCAATGGTATATTAACCCAGAGTCTTTTTGATCGTTTTTCAGATCAGATTGGAAGATATGGAAGCTACTTTGTCAGGCTAAAACTGGAAAAACAGATAAAACCGGGGGTCTACGATGTTTATTTTGATTATGAGGATATAATCGACAAACGACTGGCTATAGGTGATCGTATTACCATATATCTGGAGGATCAAAACCAAACATTTTTTGGGCGACTGATGTCGGCAAACACTTTAGGTTTCCAGCCGGATAGGATATCGGAAAATCGAATTAAATCTGTTAAGACAGCGATGATTGCAAAAAACGCCAAAGATCTGGTAAAGGGCTATGATGTGATTGTTGAAATAGAGCGGCAAGCACAGATAGATCAGGTGGCAGTTTTTGTGCAAACTAAAATGACAGGTTCGGGAAAATATTATGGTGCCAGCAGTCATCCAGAGGTCAATGTCACCAATCGATATTATGGAGATGATGAAGACGAACAGGCCAATTCAGGCATTAATTACATCTATGATTATGGTGACTTTATACGGAATTTGGAATACGATGCTTTAGGTGAACTTACGCTTATTAAGTTCATTCAACAATAGGAGGCCTTTATGGGACAAGGGGTATCTTTAATTATCATTATGATCTTCTTAATACTACTTTTTTTTGCAGCCTTTCATTTGCAACAAAACCGCTTTGCTGTCGCCGATGTCAAGCACAGCTTGAATTTATCTGCCAAGGCCCTGGCAAAGGCAGTGAATCTGGAAACAACTAATCAAGAGCATATTGCCCTGGGCTATTTTAAAGAAAATATAGAACCTGATATTGATCACGGTTTATTATTGACGGAATTTTATGAAATATTATACAGAAACCTGTACAATCCTGAAGCATATGAAAGCGTAAAGGATCGCATTTTGTTAAAGGTGCTGGTTTATTATGATCGATTCTATATAGCTGACAAACAGGACCGATGGAGTCCCCCCTATTATTTTAATGTAGTACACGAAGGGCAGCTTTATTATTTAACCACCCTTAACGAAATCTATACCTTCAATGAAAAAGGCGAAAAGCAATTAATTAAAATTACTGCCCTAAATATGACAGAGGTTGAAAGGGAAGAAATAATTATTAATCGTATTAATGAAAGGATTGCTTTTGAAACAAGTCGATTTAATGAAGGGGTGCCTTTGGCTGTTGAAATACAAAATCCTGCATCGGTAGATTTTGAGTACATTCGGAATTATGGTCATTTTAATGTATTGGATGGCCTGACCTTTTTTGTGATCTACGGGGAGGAACATAGCGTTGGAATAGACCAAAGAGAATTTCAGTTTACTAATTATAATGTGGTGGGCTATACCCTGGAGGTAGAAAAGGGAATGGCCAGATAAAATAAGAAGCTATTGGCAGGATACAGCCAATAGCTTTTGCGTGCGACAGGCAGTCGCACATTCATAAAAGAAATTTTATGAAATCTTGAGTATT
>CBFGTV010000131.1:0-5057 GCA_965652145.1 uncultured Clostridiaceae bacterium | reverse complement strand
AGGAATTAACAATTTAATATGGAATAATAATTACATAACTGTTAAATTAATATTCATGTGGCATTGGAGGAGTAATGACATGAAATACAAAATAGGAGACGTAGAACGAATTATAGGAATAGCTCCCGAAACAATACGCTTTTTCGAAAAAAGAGGAATTGTGAAGCCTGAAAAAAATGAAAAAAATAACTATAGGCTTTTTAATGCAATGGATATTCATAAGCTGGTGGCCTATAAATATTATCGAAATATGGATTTTACCACAGATGAGGCGATAGATTTTTTAGATAATTATAACTTTCGTGAAGCATCTGCCAGGTTATCGGAACAAATAGTAGCTATTGAAAATAAAATCAAGCACTATCAAGAGCTGTCTGTAAGAATAAAAGAAGTGAAGGAATCCTTTAATAATATAGAAAGATTGGTAGATAATTATGTACTTGAAGAAGGTCCTGAATTGATTTTTTTTAACAATCAGGTGAATCATCAATTTAAAAAGGGCGAGGTAGAAACGAAAAAAAAAGTAACACGAAAATGGTTGGAACATATGCCCTTTATTTGGCTGGCACTGAATATACTTGAAGCAGACATTCCAGATGGTACCCAGGTTTTTTGGGGGTATGCCATTAGCACAAAGTATCAGGAAAAAATTAATCAATTGGATTTAAACTATTCAAAAAGAATAGAAGCTAAGCTCTGTGTACATACGATTATTAAATGCAGTAATGATGAAATACTACAGCCCTATAGACTGAAGCCGGCTTTAAACTATATTCGAGAGCAGGGTCTACAACTAAATGGAGAGGTGGTTGGATGGATTATAAATGAAGAACACGATAAAAATCAACTGGCCAGATATTTTGAACTATGGATTCCAGTTAAGAAAATAAAATAATTTAAATTCAGTATTTTAACTATGTAAATATCTAAAAAGTACTTTTATTACAAAAAAATAATAAAAATTATAACATTGACTCTGGAGTAGATACAGGCTTTATAATATAGTAGAGGCAAATAAAAAAGCAAGCTTATCAATAAATCACAGTTAAATTAGCAATTGTTAATTAAATAACTAACAGTGCAAAATTGATAAGCAATTTAGACAAGGGGGAATTACATTGAAAAAACACAGGTCAAAGGTGGCAATATGCCTAGTACTAAGCCTCATTATGATGCTAATGGTGGGCTGCTCAGATACCAAGACACCCGCCAGTTCTGATGCCTTGTATCAGGCAGGAACCTACACAGCTTCAGCAAAGGGTAACTTTGGCGATATAACCGTATCAGTTACCTTCAGTGAAACAGAGATTGAAGAGATTAAGGTTGTTAGTCACAATGAAACAGAGGATATTGCAAAGCCAGTCTTTACTAATTTCCCAGAGAAAATTATTAATGGGCAGACATTGGCCATTGATACAATTTCAGGGGCTACAAATACCAGTAATGGGTTCCTAATGGCCGTTGAAGCTTGTGTCATTCAAGCTGGTGGCGATGTTCAGGCATTGAAAACCAAAAAGGATATTAAGAGTGCCGGTGAGGAAATCAATAAGACAGCGGATGTAGTCGTTATTGGTGGTGGTGGTGCAGGGCTGGCAGCCGCCACATCAGCTGCTGAAAATGGTGCCAGCGTTATTTTGATTGAAAAGGCAGCTGCCCTGGGTGGAAATACCCTTCGGGCAGGGGGCGCATACAATGCTGTTGATCCTAAAAGACAAAGTGCTGTTGAAATGACTCAGCCCCTTATAGATGAGTTAAGGTCTATATTGGATTTAAAGGAAGAAGATTTTGGAGATATGGCTCCTACCTTGAAAATACTAAAGGGTCAAATCCAGGAGTATCTTAAGGGTGATACCAGTGTTCTTTTTGATTCTGTTGAGTTACATATGGTACAAACCTACATGGGAGGCAAACGTGAGGGTCTTGATGGATCAGTTATTACCGGTAAGACCAGCCTGATAGAAATTCTAGCTAAAAATTCATACAAGGCCATCGAATGGCTGGAAGGCTATGGCCTTAAATTTTCTGATGATATTAGTACCGTATTGGGTGCCCTTTGGCCCAGAACCCATGGTACAACTGAGGCAATTGGATCAGGTTACATCAGAACACTTAACGAAGCATCTACTGAGATGGGTGTAGAAATAATGCTTGAAACCAAGGGCTTAGAACTAATTGTTGAAAATGACAGAGTTGTTGGGGTCAAGGCAGAGAAGAGCGACGGTACACCTGTTACCCTAAGGGCAGAAAAGGGTGTTGTCATTGCAACAGGTGGATTTGGAGCCAACCCTGAAATGAGGGCGGAATATAATGTATACTGGCCTGATTTGCCCCTTAGTATGCCTACAACAAATTCATCCGACTCAACCGGTGATGGAATTATAATGGGTAAAGCGGTAGATGCCAACTTAGTGGGTATGGGCTTCATTCAATTAATGCCAAGCTCTCATCCTACCAGTGGGGCTTTGTCAGGAGGACTATGGGGCAGTGCTGAATCCCAGGTTTTTGTAAATTCTGAGGGAAGACGTTTTGTCAATGAGTATTCAGGCAGAGACGTGCTAGCAGCCGCAGCGTTAGAACAAAAAGATGGCCTGTTCTATATTATTTGTGATCAGGTAACCGCTGGAAACCCACAACCCGGCGAAAAAAACAATTGGGGTGACAGTATAGATAATCTTATCGAAACCAAGAGTGTCTATAAGGCCGATACTCTGGAAGAGCTGGCAGTTCAGTTGGATATGGACCCCGAAGTACTGGTGTCTGAAATCAATAAATATAATTCTTATATAGAAAATGGAAGTGACCCAGACTTTGGCAAGAAGAACTTTGGGCCCAAAATCGAGGTAGGCCCCTTCTATGCAACTCCCCGATCACCTTCGGTACATCATACCATGGGAGGGCTGGAAATAGATGAATATGCCAGAGTAATTAGTACAAACGGTAAACCTATATCAGGCCTATATGCTGCCGGTGAAGTAACTGGTGGAATCCATGCGGGTAATCGCCTGGGCGGAAATGCAATTGCTGATATAATGGTATTTGGAAAAATTGCTGGTGAAAGTGCCGCAACAGAAAAATAATTTAAGATAGCTAAACAAGCAGCCTCCTAAAATACTTTAGGGGGCTGTAATTTTTCTGATTTTAAATATTTCTCCAAAATCCATCTGTTGAATTATAGAAAATATTGAAGGAAACAGAAAAAATATCGAGAATAGAAACATGAGGGAATCCATAAAAAACAGCTCTATTTGTTTAAAGCATATATAGTATTATGTATTTGCTTTAGATTTGTTTTCAGAAGGTTTAAAAATGTTTTAAATAACCTTTGGTTTATTATTTCAGCAATTAAATTTGATTGTATTGGGGGGGATCATTTACCTTCTATTCCTTGTTTATAAGCGGCTCAAGAATTGAGAATATAATGCTGTATATAAAGAATATAGATTGAAATAGAGTTGACTTTATACAGTGAAAAGCAGTTTACTGGCTTTCTATAGTAAGAAATTCTAATATTTAAGGAGGGGTAAGGCATGGAAACTGAAATTATATTACCAAGATTGACGTTATCTTATTATTTTTTATTTGCTATCTTTATTTTAGCAGTGTTTTTTATAGCATGGTTGTTATTGAAAAACAGAGAAACAGCACGGAATTGTGTTATTAAAGTAGTTTACCTGGCAGGCTCATATATTGTAGCCCAAATTAGTTTTAAGGGCTTCAGATTTTCAACCCATACCTTTCAAGCGGATTTTATTCGTATATTATTACGAACAATAGTAATTTATTTACTTGTTCTAATTGCAGCTGAAATTTTCAATGACAGAAAAAAGATAAAAGATAGTTAGTTCTCAATGCTGCTATCCCTTTAACACTGAAACGATAAAGGAGCTGTATAAGTAGATGAATCGAATTCATATCTTGGGGGCTTCGGGTTCAGGAACAACCACCTTGGCAGAAAGAATGTGCCAGGAGCTAAGCTATAGACATTTTGATACCGATGATTTCTTTTGGATTAAAACTGAACCACCCTACAGGCAAATACGTGAAGTAGGAGAACGAGTAAAGCTCTTAGGCGAACAATTAAAGAATACGGAAAAATGGGTGCTGTCGGGTTCCCTATGTGGCTGGGGAGATGTATTTATCCCCTATTTTGATCTGGTAATATTTTTATGGATACCAGAGGAAATCAGAATGGTCAGGCTAATGGAGCGAGAAAAGACTAGATATGGACGAGAAATTAATCCTGGCGGAAAGCAATACGAAAACCACTTAAAATTTATAGAATGGGCATCAAGGTATGATGGGGGAGACTTAAATATCAGGAGTAAGAAGCTGCACGACCATTGGTTAAACAAGTTAAATTGTAAGGTACTTAGAATAGAAGGAGATATAGAGGTGGAGGAAAAGCTAAAAAGGATACAGGCTGTTATTGAGGTTAAATAATACTTAATTTTTTTAGGATTTTTTGATTATAACCTCTATAATGGGAATGATTATGACATATTCAGTATAATTTAATAAGTTCAAAAAAGCAGCTTGGCAAAAACTAGTTGCTTATTTTTTTATAGTGCCCTCCTGATCAGGAAGTCTTTGCTATTTGTCAAGGGCTGTGATAAAATGACAGAATGGATTGTTAAATAAAGGAACATAATATTAAAAAACAGGAAGGTATTTTAAAACTATGAAGCAAGATTTTTTAGATTTAGGAATAAAGGCTGAAATGGTCGAAGTGCTAAAGGAGAATGGCATTACAGACCCTACCCCCATTCAAACCCAGGTTATTCCAGAACTGCTGCGGGGAAAGGATGTGATTGCCCAGGCCCAAACCGGTACAGGTAAAACCCTGGCCTTTGTGCTGCCAATTTTTGAACAAATTGATCTAACTAAGGATGATGTTCAGGCATTAATCGTTACACCCACCAGGGAATTGGCCATACAAATCACCGCCGAGGCCCGAAAGCTGACAGCTGCTAAGGCAGTAAATCTTTTGGCTGCCTACGGCGGACAGGATGTTGAACAGCAGATTAGAAGACTTAAGGGAAACATTCATATGGTGATTT
>CBFGTV010000130.1:0-5245 GCA_965652145.1 uncultured Clostridiaceae bacterium | reverse complement strand
AACAAAAATTCAGTAAAATCTGCACCCTTCGGAGTATTCAGACACACCCTAATCATTTTGTTTTTTTCTAGTTTGGATAAAGCCTTAAATTCATTTTAGGCTTTATTTTTTTATTGAAATGACTAATCGACAATTTCCTGGGAAAAATAAAGATAAATTCCATGGAAGAGGTGGAGGTCATTGAAGAAAAAAATAACCTGGGTGATGATACTACTATTAATCATATTAAATGGCTGTGGGCAACAAAAGCGGTCTATACCCCCGGCAGATACTAGTGAACTGCAAAGGGCAGAGGCGCTGGAGCAATTTAAAGAAATCACCGGGTACCAGGCCAAAGGCGGAAAATTTTATTTTACCGCCATGCCAGAGGGAAATTTAAGCTATTATTCATTTGATTTTGCCACTGGCAGGTTGAGTCTTCATTTCGATCAAATACAACAGTTCCTATCCTTTATCCCCCTTGATCATCAACGGGCAGTCTATGTTGATATGGACAACCAATTATATTATCGGAGAGATAATGAAAATATTAAGCTGGATGAGGAAATATCGGGTTTAAATAGTCCAAATGTTTTGGTTTCTCCCGATGGCAAGGGGGTCTTATATACAAAAAAAGTTGAATCAAAGCATAGCCTCTATCGGTATATGTTTGAGGAAGGGGGAAGACCGGAGAAAGTCATTGATGAAATGGAGGAAGAGGCCTTTAATACCTTTCATTTCACAACCCAATGGAGCAATCATAGTCATTATTTTATCTATTACCATCAGCAGGTCTATGATCATCGAGGGAAGCTGGTGGCCACCCTGAATGGAACCACTTCCAAATGGTCGCCTGATGACCGTCATATAGCCTTTATTAAAATGCCAAGGAATAAGGATTTAAATGAAATTACCATCGGAGATTGGCATACCTTTGTGGGAAGAGAGCTAATTTTATTTGACCTAGAGAACCATACAAGAACCACCCTCTTTAGAGAGGAGGAGGGCTTCATTGACCCCATCGAAAATATACAATGGAGCCATGATGGAAGTCGAGTGGCCATTTCCCAGGGGGAAATTATCAAGACCGAGGAATATTTTGAAAGACTAAATTATGATAAAATATTAGTATATGATTTAAAGGAAGATGAAAAGCTGATTCTGGAACCAATGGATTATAATTTTTATGGCTTTGTATTTAACAATTTTATCTACGGTACAAACCTGGGAGTCAAGGAGCCCTTGGCGCTGGTAAGCATTAAAGATAATGAACGAAGAAAATATGATGATGCCATTATTTTGAACAGTAAGGATATGTATTTTATTACCCACCAGGACCAAGCCTATATGGTGAGGAATAAAACCCTCGTGGAATTCAATGCCCAGGGGGAAGAAAGGGAATTGATGAAATTTCCCTGGGAGGTTTTTTCTGTCTTTCTCGATGATGAAACCAATACGATGGTAATTATCAACCGGGCTGGGGAAGTATATCTCTTAAAAATATAAATAATTTTGGGTTTACATAAATTTATGTTTTAGGAAGTTAATTATGGGGTAAGTTAAAATATAAACCTCCTATACAATAAAAAGCTTCAGCCCATAAAACCCACATTTAAGTGGGTTTCGGCCTGTAAAATATTGGTTTAAGGGAGTCAGCAGATTAGTTTACGCTTAGGCTGACTTTTCTTGATTTAAAACAAGTGAGAATAATAACGATGAAAGGATTTTGATTTTTGATGATTTTGGTGTACTATGGAAGTATTACTTAAAGGATTTAGGGATGTAGGAATGTACTCCATTGTATAAAAATTTTCATATTTGAGGTGAATGAGTGGATGGAATATGCGTGTAAGCTTGAAACAATACAAAAAATCATTAAACAAGGTGAAAAACATAATGATAAACTCCTAATTGGTATGGAATTTGAACATATTGTGGTCAGGGAGGATACCCTGGAGACGGTAAACTACTACGAAGACAATGGAATACAGGAAATACTGAAGGCCTTACTTCCCAAGGGGTATGATCCTAAATATGAGAAGGAGTATTTAGTGGGCCTGGAAATGGACTACGGGGTCATTACCCTGGAGCCTGGAGGACAACTGGAGCTAAGTATAGCTCCCTGTGAAGGGCTGCGACAGGCGGATGAGCTATACCAGGCCTTTCTAGCCGATATTCTCCCCCTATTAAGGAAAAATGGCCAGCTTTTAATGGCCGTTGGCTATCATCCCAAAACAAAAATAAGTGAGCTTCCCTTTAATCCGAAAAAACGATATGAATATATGTCAAACTATTTTAAAAAGACCGGTCAGTATGCCCATAACATGATGAAGGGGACAGCGGCGCTTCAGGTTGCCATAGATTATCGTGACGAAGCAGACTTTATCAAAAAATATCGGGTTGCAAATTTTTTATCTCCTGCCCTGGCCTTAATTTCTGATAATTCTCCTATATTTGAAGGTACCCTCTATAATAAAAACAGTGTGAGAAGTGTCATCTGGCAAAATACCGATGCTGACCGAAGCGGAATTGTTAAGGGAGTCATGGATACAAGGTTCGGCTATGAAGCCTATGCTAATTACCTATTACAGGTGCCTCCTATTTTTATTGCCAAGGCGGGTCAATATATACCCACTGAAGACAAGACCATCGGTAATGTGTTAGATGAGCATGAACTGACTGAGGAAGAGCTGGAGCATGTTTTTACAATGGTTTTTCCCGATGTAAGGGTAAAACGATATATTGAAATCAGAATGGGCGACTCCCTTCCCTATCCCCTGAATTTATCCTATGGAGCTTTAATCAAGGGAATCTTTTATCAGCCCGAGGCTCTGGAGGCCCTCTATGAAAAGAGCCTTGCTGTAAATAACGAGACCCTTGAAAAATATAAGGATAGTATGATTGAACAGGGCTTTGATGCTGAGTTTATAGGCCAGCCCCTTAGACAATTTATCGGTGAACTGTTTGATATGGCTGAGGCTGGCCTTGACAAAGAAGAAAGGGAATATTTAAAGGCGTTAAAAATGATGATCAAGTCTGGAAAAAACCCAGCCATGGTATCGAAGGAAGCCATTCGGCTGAGGGGAATGGAAGGATTGGATTGGTGTGGTTTAAAAGGGGGGAGTAAAAATGTTAGCAAAGAGGTTATTTAAGGAGTACCAGGAGAGGGTACTGCAAAATCCTGAACAATTTCGAGAAAGCCTTAAGGAGGTAACCGCCAGAGTGGCCCAGTCGCCGGCAAAGTATAAAGGAGAGCCGGTGGAATTTTTATATCAGCCAATGTTTTTTGCCCAGGAGGACATGGAACGATTTGAAGCCCTTACAGGGAAGCTGATGAAAATTTTAAATAAGGTGATAGACCAATACCTTGAGAATGAACAATTTAGAAGCTATTTTGGTTTTTCACCTCTTCTTGAAAGGCTGATTTTGAAAGACCCGGGTTATCAAATGAAGGTACCCATGGGCAGATTTGATATTTTTTATCATTACAATGATCAATTTCAATTCTGTGAGCTCAATGCCGACGGGTCATCCGGCATGGTGGAACAACGAGAGCTTGAGCAAATTCTGGCTGATTCATCGGCCCTGAAGGGTTTTGACGGTCAGTATCATTATGAGGGCTTTGAGATATTTGATTCCTGGGTAAGGGCATTACTTACTAATTACAAAGAATATAGTCAATCTGAAGATAAGCCCCAGGTAGCGATTGTTGATTTTATGAAGGCTAACCCACCCAGTGAGTTCCTTGAGTTTCAGAAATCCTTTGAAAAGGCCGGCTGCAAAACCGTTATTGCCGACCCCAGAGAGTTAACCTATGTCAATGGCAAGCTATACTTCAAGGATTTTAAAATCGATTGCGTCTATCGAAGGGCTGTAACCTGGGAAATTATTGAAAATGCCGATTCGGTAAGACCGTTAATAGATGCTTATCTAGCCGGTGATGTATGTGTTGTGGGGCCTTTGAGGTCTCAGGTGATTCATAATAAGCAAATCTTCGCCATACTCCATGACCCTGAAAAGACCCCCTTCCTGAACCAGGAGGAAAGGGAATTCATTAAACAGCATATACCCTATACGAGGATTTTTGACAATCAAAATAGCCAGCTGGTACAAGAGGCGATAGAAAATAAGGATCGTTTGGTATTAAAGCCCATGGATAAATATGCCTCCAATGGTGTTCGGGTAGGGAGCGACTATTCCCTTGAAGAATGGAAGCGTATCATTTCAGAGGAGGCAAGGGAGTCGTATCTGCTACAGGAATTTTGCCAGGTACCCAAGCTACCCATGGCCCGGATCGATGAAAAGAATGTGGAATTTATTCCCCACAATTATATTATTGGTCTTTTCATGTATAATGAGAAGCTACAGGGAATTTATACGAGAACGGGTACCCAGAATATTATTGGCAGCATAGTAGAGTGCTTTACAGTACCCAATTACTTATTTAAAGAAAAAGCTACTATTTAGTAATACCGGCCCCTTAAAGGAGTGAAGTCTTTGAGAAATATTAAAATGATCATAGAATACGATGGTAGCCGGTATCGGGGGTGGCAGCGGTTAAAGGATACAGATCAAACTATTCAGGGTAAGCTGGAGAATGTGATCGGTAAAATGACCGACAGCCATGTAGAAGTAATCGGCTCCGGAAGAACCGACCGGGGCGTACATGCTTTGGCCCAGGTGGCTAACTTTCACACCGAAAGTAGGATGCCTGAAAAGGAGATGTTGAGTTACCTTAATCATTATTTACCTGAAGATATTGTAGTAAAGGAATTAAGGGAGGCTTCCGAAGGATTCCACAGCAGATTCAATGCTACGGGGAAAAAATATGTCTATAACATATGGAATCATTGGATTCCTTCAGCCTTTTATCGAAAATACAGCTATCATGTGGCGGAAAGCCTGGATATGACGGCAATGGAGGCTGGGGCTCAAAAACTCCTGGGAACCCATGATTTTATTGCCTTTTCATCCCTTAAAAAAACTAAAAAATCCACCATTAGAACCATCAAAGACATAAGCTTCAGCAGGAAGGGAAGCCTGCTGGAAATTTCCTTTATAGGAGATGGATTT
Organism: uncultured Clostridiaceae bacterium; assembly: GCA_965652145.1. Taxonomy (GTDB): domain Bacteria; phylum Bacillota; class Clostridia; order Peptostreptococcales; family Natronincolaceae; genus CBFGTV01. The sequence continues at coordinate 193 of CBFGTV010000130.1, read as the reverse complement.
CTATACAATATGATTAGAATAATGGTGGGAACCTTAATCGAGATAGGATCGGGGAAGCTAAAGCCAGAGGCAATTGATGACATTTTCTCGGAAGGGAAAAGAGACGCAGCTGGAATTACTGTACCAGCCCAGGGGCTATTTTTAACAGAGGTTTATTACAATTAGATTAGGGCGTGTCTGAAAACCCACTCAA
>CBFGTV010000129.1:0-5338 GCA_965652145.1 uncultured Clostridiaceae bacterium | reverse complement strand
ATATATGTTTACAAACTTCAATATTTCTGATATAATAAAATTACCAAGATAAATAAATTAATTTTAAGGAGGATTTACAAATGTCAAAAGTTAAAGTTTTAGTATTTGAACCTTACAAAAAATCCTATATCCTGGAGGTTGAAGACCATATAACAAACTATCAACAGATAGTTGACGGTTTGATAGAAATTGTAAGAATTCAGCTTCCTAACATGGTCCTTGTATGTAATGATTGTGGCCTAATAGATGAACTGCCCAGAGACAGGGGAATTCATGGTACATTCTTTATTGTAGGGGTAGACGAAGACTATAATTTTAAATCCCTTACAGAAGAACAAATACAAACGGCCCAAGAAGCCTATGAGAATAAAAAAAATTATGAAAGTAAAAATCAATTTCTTTCTACATACTTTGAAGAAAAGAAACTGGAATACAGACAATTCCACTACAAAACTAATAACTGTCTGCATATTATAGACACTGAAACAATTATATCCTATATCCTTAGTTATCCTGACGAAGGGATTCTAAAAATTTTAGAAAACGCAATTCGTCGATTGGATTTCTACAATAAGGATATTTATCACTTTCTTAGATATATAGGCCGAAATATTGCAGAAGAAAACTCCCTGATGTAGGGAGTTTTTTTCTTAATATTAAACCTTCGTCAAGGCTACTGGAAAAAATTTTTATAGTGGTTTCCTATAAAAAATTTTTCCAGTACAGAGCCTGGCCTTGACGTTCAGAAGCACTTCACCCTGGCCTCATCCTCACCCTATTGCCCTGCTCCTCAACGACACGTTGAGGGGCTGCCCACCGGCGAGGGTATACGCCTTGCTACTTGGGCGCCCAAGTAGGCTTCTCCCCGGAGGGGAGACGGGAGAGGGGCGAAAAAGGCAAGTGTGAGGTCACTCTTGCAAAAAATATAAAATCAAAAAAGACTTAGGGTTCTGACAAGAACGCTAAGTCTTATCCTTAATTTAGTTGTTTTTAGCTCTTTTGCGTTAGGGGTTTAGTGGAAAATCCGCCCGGTTTTGGCGATTTGGAACGGACCCCCCGGTCCGAAGGAAACGCCCAACGTAAGACAATTTTTCTCCTGGAGTGTGGCCAGATCTTTCAAAAATGTCCTACAGCAATGTTTAGAAATGTTTAAAATTTTTATATAAGCCCATAATATACATAAAATAGTCAAAATAGCTAGAAATAGAAGGCTGTGCAAGAAAATTTCTAAAAACCCTTGTAATTTACTCTTGACTTGGTTATACTTTATGTATAAACAATAAATATTTTTGAGGATCAATTGGAGCAAAAGAAAAAGCAGGTGCGGCTACACCTGCTTTTTCATTATCTTACCGCTTGAATCAGTGTTGCGATTGCAGTAATAAGGGCAGCAATCGCCAGTAAGATTTCTGTCATTCTCTTTTGTTGTTGAGGATTCAATTGGAGCTTCACCTCCTTTCGGAAGCCTGACTAAATTATACCATAAGAAGAAGCTTGTTCCTATATTGCTTCTTATTCTTTATACTAGACATCCCTCATTCAGTTAATAGACAAAGGCTAAAATGATATATAAAATTAAAATTGTCGATCTCCAATTCATAGGAAATCGACAATTTTTTAGTTCCATGTCTTTGATATACTTATGTCCTTAGCTTTGATTTTAAATACTTTATCCTTCTTAGACTCTAAAGTCCTAACATAAACCTCATCGAGAAATGGATAATAACCGCTAAATATAACCTCAACACTCTTTTTATCTTTTCCAGCATTTCCTGAGACTAAGATTTTTTCTCCAGCCGTAAATTCGGTACCATTAAGGGTAACTTTATTTTCAAAACCCTCATTAAATATTCCTGCTATTTCAGAAAATAGACCATCCATAGCCTTTTCCTTATGCTCTTTAAACCCTATTTGCTTTAAAATTCTTTCGTCGGAGCGTGAGCAACTAAATAAAGTCATCAAAATACATAGTATAATACCTAATATGATTATTAAAGAAAAAGACTTTTTCAAATAACCTTCCTCCATTTCATTATAATATCTCAATAATTTAAGTTTAACACAATATTTATCAAAAAACCCAATAATTTTTTATAAATTCTCACTTTTTATTTGTAGGACCATTCACCCTCCAGGATCGCCGGCAGCTGGTGAATTATGTCCGACACTAGAAAAATAACCCCATTAATTCCAATAATTTTGGCTATTAACCCCTATTAATATCAGAATATCAGATTCAGTAAAAATAAAATAAATTCATTTCCCCAATAAAAAGAGAGAAAACAGCCAATAGAAATAGCTGGGGCAAAAGGCCTGCTCCTTTTATTTTTCTTTAAAATCAGAAACATTAATTGAAATATACACCCGAAGAATATTGCTAACAAAGTCTTGTGATAACCTAATAATAAGCCTATAGCTCCCGCTAGTTTCACATCTCCCCCTCCAAGGGAACCGGCCCTCCGGTTGATTGCCAACCCTACTTTACTATTACTAATAATATAGGTCAGAGACAAGGGTAGGCCCCCTATAAAACATCCCAAAATTCCTTGAAATACATCATCATTAGAAAAAAACAACAGGTAAATTAAAATCAGACTCAATAAAAAGATGATAGATTTATTATAGATTTTCATATATCGTATATCGGTGTAAATAATGTATCCAAGTACAAACCAAATTCCTGCTAAAATCAAATTTTTCATTATTATACATTTTACCTCCGTTACTTATCTTACCGTCGGACATATCCAGGAAGCTGCAGCTGGATCTGCCGCAGAAGACGTCCTACGCTATAGCTTTATAGTCCTGGCTCCTGGTACTGCCCTTTCAATTTTCCTCAGCTGCGATTCAGAATTTGAATACCATACCAAATTTTTTATATTTTCTGCCTTACTTTTAATAGTGGATTCAGAGTAACCTAAATCAACCTCGATATTCACAATTCCCCTTTCGCCAGTCTTTACATCCTCATATTCAATCTCTAAGTCTGAAATCTCATAGTTTTTATCAGCATACAGCTGACTTCTCATTTGACGATCCGATCTTACTCCTACTATTGCCTTACCAGCTACCATAAGCCTTATCTCTGCATCTTTATAAGCACTGTAGACCAAAACATCATGTTGAAGTTCTTCTGGTCTACTATGAATTTTAGAAGAATAGATGTTAGCCACTTGAACCCCGGTTAGTTTGGAAGTCAATTGTTTACCTTCGGAAGTTAGATAAAATACCTTTGTATTCACACCATTAATCACTCGATTTTCGTAATCAATAATCCCCCGATTATATAGATTTCTCAATTCGGGAGCCAAGTCATCTTTCATATTGAATTGATCCTGAGTAATATTTAAAAATGTCTGTAGCTCCTTCAAAATAAATCTCTGCTCTGGATTCAAGTCCAATGGGTCCCTATTTTTCATTCTTATTAGCTTTCTTTCATGCTCTCGACAGGCTTCGGTGAATTTGTCTGCAAAGAGATATTCCTCCCCCATTGGAATCAGATAGCCCTGCTCCACAAGATTCTCAACCCGCTTTGAAACCCGTTTCCAGAACTTATCAAAGTCTTCTTCTTTACCCATGTAGAATTTAGTATAGGATTCCTTTGAGAAGGATACTCCTTGATGATTACATCGAAATATATTATTTACATCAAAGCGATTGACCTTTATTTCCTTTTTTTCTCGTGACTGAAATTCAGGTATTTTTCCCATAATCTCATCCTTAAAGCGTTCAGAAAAAAATAGTTTATCGTTAAGTTCAACAAGATAGCCACTATTTTTCAGTTTCACACACCGACCTGTGAAGAACCTGGTGTCACGTTCAGAAAAACTATATTTAATGTCATCTAGGACAAACCCCTCCGTTAATCCGGCCTTTTCAAATCGTTGATATAGCTGTTTATCAAACTTTCCAAGCTTGATAACTTCACCGGTGGTTTTATCTTTCATTGCTAAATGCTTACCAGTGGTCAGATACTTGTCCTGGTCAATTAAAACCACATATCCTTCCCTTTCTAGCAGAAATAAACGATTCTTAAACATACGCTCTTTGTTGTAGATAGCTTTATCGTCCAGTCTATTTTCTAAGCCTCGTAAACCCTCCACATAGGCCTTTATATCAATCACCCCACTCTTTGCTTGCCTGAGTATAAATTGATCAAATTTACCAAGTTGAAACTCCTTATTTGCCATATGATCTTCTTTATATTTATTCAAAAATCGGTCAGAGATAAAGAACAGGGTTTCTGATCCTTCAACCGGCTCCAATAACCCACTGGATCGGTGTAACTCCAGGCGAGATTTTATTCTAGTTAACTCCTTATCTAATTCTTCCTTAGTGAAGCCTCGCTGCATGTAGTATGCAGTATAAAACTCCAAGGAAAATACCCTGTCAATGGAGGTTTCCAGAAATGTCTTATAGTCAAAATAAGATAAGGAATAATCAAAGTTTTCGAGAACAGCTTTTCCCATATCAGAAAGGGCATAAAATCCCTTGGCATTAATGGAGACATATCCAGCATGGGCCAGGGCCTTTGCTCGGGAACGCATGATATAAAAGCGACGCTTGGCCTCCTGTTCATCCCGATATACCGCTTCTAAGACAGGCAAGGCCTTTTCCATTGAAAAAACTTTTTGATCAATCATGGTCAGGATATTTTTATCATAATCGTTCAGTTTAAAGTCCTTTTTCACTATGGTCGGATTCTTTCCGCAAGCCTGAATAAACTCATTGGAAAGGATATATCTGTCCCCATCAAACTGGACCATTCCATGGTAAATGTGATTTTCTAAGCGTTTTGTAATACTCTCAAAACCCTTCATGATTTCTTCTTCTGACTTTCCAAGTGAGCGTTGATGTAAAAGGTAGCTGTTAAATGTAAATACCCCTTCAATACTGGCATCTACAATATTTTTTGCATCGTATTTAGTAATCTTATAATTGTCTTTATAGAGCAGCTCCTTAGCCTTGTCAGTAATAGCAAACCTCCCATCTTCAAAAGATAAATAGCCTTGCGAATACAAATGTAGCATATAACTTCTGCAAATATAATTCACACTTTCCTGATCTAAATCCCCAAGGCGAATCTTTTCAAAGGTATATACCCCCTGGGAAATTTCAGTCAAGATTTGCTTCTCTAAATATCCAGGTGAATGAAGTTGTATACGCCCTTCCTTCTCCTTATATTGACTACGTTCCAAGAACATCAGGCCTTCAGAAGTAATTTTGTTATGATCGTCAAAATAATTAAGGGCTCGTAAGTTAGATATTGTCGTATCCACTTTATTTACCATATCATTTAACGTTTTTTAAGGATAAATCTGAGATATTAGATTATTAT
>CBFGTV010000128.1:0-5386 GCA_965652145.1 uncultured Clostridiaceae bacterium | reverse complement strand
TTAGCATCGGTCGTAATAGGAATTCTATTTTACCTGAATGCTGGAACAATGAAGCGATTTGTCTTACTGTGGCGACTATGGCTTGTGTTTGGGGTGACGATAGGAATTATAGTAAATATCTTGGTAGGACTAATCTTATTTAATCCTGATATAAACAGTTTTTTCATAAATAGATACTTATTAATCGATGATATTGATGATGGAATTGTTTCCTTGGAATTAATACTTTATGCAGGAATAGTAATGAATGCAATAACACTTATATACCTAAAGAATTTTCCCCATAACCCCAAGTATATGGATGCATTTAAGACATATATCAATACACGATGGCGAAGATGGTAGTATTATGAAACTAAATAGATTCAAATTACTTGATAAAAGTGGCATTACTGTATACCTTATAATATTTTTAGATCTAAAGTTACCATGCTACGTATGTATATTATTGATTAGTACCTGATTATTCTATCTAAAAAATTACCCCAAAAACCCAAATTTAAAAATTTCTTTAATACTCACCTATAATTGGCTTAACGCAAATAGCTTTACCCGCCAGTGTCTTAATAGGAGATTATTAATAGACTAAACACAAGGAGGTATGGAAATGCAACCCATTGATGAAAAAATTATTGATTTTATTCAGGCAGCAGAAAGAGCCAAGGAAAACCGAGATATTACTGCAGGGCCAATTAAAATCGGCCAGAGAATGTATCAATTTATCGAGAGAGATTTTTTTCAGGAAAAACTCTTTCTCTATCTGCCAGAGGACTTTGAAGAAATGGACAAGGCCCAGCGGGAAATAAAATACCCCGCTCAGCAAAGGCCCCAAATTATTAAAACCGATGAAACAGGCAGCGTGAACATCACCCTTAATCCCATTGACGAAGATTTAGACGAAGATGGGGTCAAGGAGCTGACAAAGGGCATGAAAAACATTATTAAAAGGGTCAATCCCGCCAATGTTTTTTACAGCGACGGGGTTGAAAGGGTTGGGGAAAAAAACATTGGCTTTTTTGAATTTAAAAGCCCTGCCTTAGACGAGTTCATCTATAATATTATGTTCTTCTTTGCCCTGGAGGGAAAGCTGGTTATGGGCACCTTCAGCTGTCGATATGCAGCCTATGAAGACTGGCGAGACATTGCCTTTCAGATAATCAAATCTATTAGAACCGTAGAATAGGGGAAGGGAGGAACAGAAATGAGTAAATCAGTCTATAGTTATGGGGATATCGTCATTTCCCCCTATCAATTTGAGAAGATAATTGATTTTAAGCTGACTAGGGCCTTAAATGAACACGCCAAACTATCCATTAAAGGGGTTGTACCCCAGGAAAATCTGGACGAATATGTTGAAAACGCCAACAGCCAAGAAACCATCGAGGTTCAACTTAAGGGGGATGATGGTTCAACCCTGCTTTTTAAGGGAACTGTAACAAGGCTGTCTGTTGAGGCAAAGGGTGATGTCAGAAGCATAGCCATTGAGGCCCTAAGCGGTACATTTTTAATGGATGTGAAAAGAAAAAATAGATCCTTTCAGGATCATGCCATGACCTATGGTGAGATATTTAAATCGCTGACCAAGGATTACCCCCATTCCGATGTCATTGATAAGGTAACCAAGGGTAAGGCCATTGGAGGGCTTTTGGTTCAGTACAAGGAGACCGACTGGGAGTTTATAAAGCGATTGGCTTCCCATTTTAATGCTCCCTTAATTCCCGATTGTCGATTTAATGGGGCAAAATTCTTTGTAGGACTGCCCCAAGACCTCCAAAAACAAAGCCTTGATGAATACCATTATACCATTGAAAAGGACCTTAAGGGATACAGGCTCAAGACAGAGAACGATTTGCCAGGGTTAAATGAACAAAATTTGATTAGCTATAGTATTGCGAGTCACCAATTGGTTGAATTGGGCAGCCCAGTAGCCTTTAATCGACGAACTCTATTCGTTTATCAAGCTATTACCGAAATGGAAAATGGACTTTTGACCAATCGATACGTTTTAAGAGACAAAAAGGGGATGGGAAGAAGAAAAATCACCAATGTCGCCCTGGCAGGGGTATCGCTTTTCGGAAAGGTACTAGACGTAGCCAAGGATAATCTCAAAATTCAACTGGAAATAGACGGTCAACAGGACAAGGGCAAGGCCATGTGGTTTCCTTATTCCACCATCTATTCTTCCCCCGATGGCAGTGGCTGGTATTGTATGCCTGAGGTTGGGGATCAGATTAGGGTACATTTTCCAGATGATGATGAAAAAAATGCCTTTGCTGCCAGCTCAGTGAACCTAAGCTCATCTAACCCGCAAAAAAGAAGTGACCCATCGGTAAAGAGCATTAGTACTAAATATGGTAAAGAAATTGTTTTTCAAAAAGGTGCCATTGAGATCATTGGCAATGGTAAGCTGCTTATGCGGCTGACCGACGATGGAGGTATTGAAATCAACAGTGACAAGAAAATTATGCTGACGGCTAAAGAAGATATAGAAATTACAGGTGGAGCCAAAATATTGCTGCAGGGTGAAGGAGGAGTTGACTTAACCCAGGGGGATGCCGCCCTTACCATTTTAGATGAAGTCACCATCAGTGGAGCGAAGGTGAAGATAGAATGATGAATCGAGAGGAAGCCATACAGGATTTTATGGAAAGGTATGTAATAGACAGATGGCAGGATGAAATGCTGGCCATTGACGAGCGATATGCCAAAAACAAAGCGTCCATTGAAAAAGAACTAACCGATGCCTTTGTTAAGGTATGTCACCAAGCTCAACTTCTACAGCATCAGCAACGTAAGGGTTCAATACACTACATTTACTTCTCCTTTTTAAGGACAAGCATTTTAGAGAATAAATCCACCTATCGTATAGACTTCTATGACGAGAATTGGTTTTTAGACAATGAAGAATGTTGTGGTCACTGGGATGTAGATTTTATTTATCACTCCCTTTTCCAGCATATGAGGGAGCTGGAGGAAAAAAGAAAAGCCTATGCCCGGAAGGTAACCGCTATGGATATTGAGCATTTTAAGCTCTTTGAGGCCTTTAAATACAATATGCTGGTAATTGAATTCATACGTGAGCAACTGCCGGCCCTACTGGAGCAAGAGGCCTTTAAGGGTGTAAAGTGCAGTGAAGAGCTTCATATTTTAGCCGGTGAATACATGGATCAAAGTGAAATATTATATGCAGGGGGCGAGGTGAAGGTATAATATGGATTACTTTTTATTAAAGCAGGATAGGCGGTATACCAATGTGCCAATTTTAATGGACTTAATGGAGCAAATTGATCTAAGGGATATTAACGAGCTAAGGGCCCATCGAATTGAAGATACCAAAATTTTTTATGTTAAGGCAGATGAAGAAAGCTGTTATTTAGATCTTTTAGACAGACAGCTTTATCTGGTTTCCACCAAACTGAAAAAGATCATAGAAAAATATGAGCCTGATTTGATTTTTAAGACCATGCCATTAATAGATTTGATCCATCGCAGACAGGAAAACTATTACCTACCCATATTCAAAGAGGTGGAGGCCCTGGGCCCAAGCAGTGAATTTAACCTTGATAAAAGTGTGATCACCAAATTAGTGTTAGATCAAGAGAAGATAAAAGGGAAAAGAATCTTTAAAATTAAAGAGGGGACAGCGACCCAGGTGGTAATACGACTTGATGTGGCTGAAAGCCTTTTAAGACGGGGTTTTTCAGGTCTGTGTCTGGAAAAAGTAGCTGTCGAGTAAAGGGGGAACAACCAATGGCAGATATACAGGGATATGTTGTAAGAGGGGCAAGTATGAGGTGTAGATGTGGAAGCCACCCGAGAAGAATTAATCTTCCGGTTAGCCACGGCTCCTTTGTTAACCAAAAACCCATGCTTAATGAAGAGGATAATAAGGAGGATAATATTTCTAGCTTTGGAATATGTAGTGGGCCTGCTAATCCCAGCAATGAAACAATACATCTGGTGGGAGAAGATGGAGCGGTAGTAAGCGGTAAGCCCTGTCAGCCAGAAATATTGGCAAAATGGCTGAACACCAAGGAGGATGCCCTGGTGGAGAGGAAGCCTGCCCTTACCACAGCTTCACAACTAATCTGTGCCTTTGGCGGAGTCATCGCCTTTGAGAATGACGGGCAGCAGGAAGAATAAGGGGGTGTGGAGAAATGGCAGGCTTTGATCAAATCAGGGTATCGGTACCCTATCCCATTAAAACAATAGAGGCCCTTGAAATAAAATGGCCCCTGAATGACCACGCCACGGTCTATATGAAGGCTATTTTAGACGAAGGGGCTAATGTAAACAGCACCATTAATGCCACCCTGGAGGACACCATCCATATCTACAGCATACAGGGGGGCGAAAAAACCCTTTTTAAGGGGCTGGTGACCAAGGTCAAGACCAGTAACCAGCAGGGTATTTACCAAATTCAGATTGAAGGAACCAGCGGCAGCATACTTTTAGATACAAGGAAAAAAAGCCGCTCCTTTCAGAATATCAATATGGTATATCCTGCCCTGTTAAAGGAAATCATTGAGGAATACCCGGGTCATGATTATATTAATACCATGGGTGATGGTACTAAAATTAAAAGCCCCGTTATACAGTACAAGGAAACCGACTGGCAGCTGATTAAACGTCTGGCCAGCCAGTTTAATTCAGTAATTGTCTGTGATATAATGGAAAAAAAGCCAAGGTTCTTTTTTGGGTTTCCCCAGGGAAAAAACTATCGAATCGAAGAAGATATCCCTTACAGGGCCGATAAAGACCTAGCGGCCTTTCAAAGGGCAGGGGGCTACGAAGCCGGCTTTCACGACACAGATTTCTTTCATTACTACATACAGAGCCGGAGCCATTACCAAATCGGGGACGAAATCTGGTTTAAGAAAAAAAGAATGTATGTGACCCAGGTAGAGGTCAGGCTCGAAAAGGGCGAACTGGTATACTGCTACCAATTATCAAGGAGAAAAGGAATTTGGCAGGAGCCCATCGAAAACAAAAAGCTAAAGGGAATTACCCTGGAAGGAAAGGTACTGGATGTAAAGGGGGAGGACGTCAAGCTGCATCTGAGTATAGACAAGGAGCAGCCCAAGGAAACCGCCCATTGGTTTCCCTTTGCACCCCCCACCGGGAATATGATGTACAGCATGCCCCAGCTTGGCACCTATGCCAGCCTCTACCTACCGGAGGCTGCTGCGGCAGACCGGGCCAAGGTCATTGGCTGTATCAGAAAAAACGGAGCCACAGCAGAAAAAACAGCCAACCCCAACAACCGCTACTTTGGAACCGAGCATGGAAGTCAGCTGGCCCTGACTCCAACAGAAATCACTATCACCGGCGGCAGCCCAGAACCCCTGCTAATCAGTTTAGAGGATGAAACAGGCATTACCCTAAA
>CBFGTV010000127.1:0-5750 GCA_965652145.1 uncultured Clostridiaceae bacterium | reverse complement strand
TTTGGTGGAGATAAGGGGATTCGAACCCCTGACCTCTTGACTGCCAGTCAAGCGCGCTCCCAACTGCGCTATACCCCCGCAAGTACTACCGACAAATAAAATCATACTAAAAATACAAATAAAAGTCAAGAGAAAAATTAAAAAAAATAAAAAATGATGGGCAGAGAAAAAGAGAAAAAATTTGTCAATAATTTAAAACTTTGGTATCATATTAATATAATTAGAGTATCGAAATATAAGGAGGACTTAAAAAATGGATACTGCTTCTGTCATTGAAATTAAAGCAGAAAACAAGAAGCTACTTAGAAAAAATGTTATAGCAATTGCATGGCCTGCGGTTACAGAGCTCATATTAATCTCGTTATTTGGTGCTATTGATATGATTATGGTGGGAAAACTGGGGGCTGCTGCCATTACATCAATCGGGTTGACAAATCAACCTATTTTTTTAATTATGGCCGTTTTTCAGGCCTTAAATATTGGTGGAACAGCAGTGGTTTCCAGGGCTTTTGGGTCAAAAAATTATTCTGAAGCAAATGAAGCTACACGACATTTATTCATTATTACAGCGGTCCTTTCTGTAGTTGTGATTGCACCAGCTTATCTCTATGTTGAAAATATATATCGGTTTATGGGGGCCGACACCGAGGTGATTCAGTTAGGTTTAAATTATTTTAAAATTGCCTTGATAGGGGTCTTTTTTCAAAATCTTTCATTAGCCGGTGCGGCAGTATTGAGAGGGAGTGGAGATACTAAAACTCCTATGACGGTTAATGTAATATCTAATATAGCCAACGTCATCATGAATTATATATTGATATTTGGTAAATATGGTTTTCCCCAATGGGGCGTTACGGGAGCAGGGGTAGCCACCATGATTTCACGTATAATTGCCTTTATATGGTTAACCGCTATATTATGTCTAGGAAGAAAAAATATCAAGCTAAACTTTTCCAAGATTTTTAACTGGAATCAAAAAATTGTTTCAAAGCTGATTAGGATAGGCTTTCCATCAGCTATGGAGCAATTGGTTTTAAGAACCGGCACCTTGGTCTTTGTCAGAGTAGTGGCAGGGCTGGGAACAGTGATCTATGCTGCCCATCAGGTTTCACTTAGCATCTTGAATCTTTCCTTCACCACTGGAATGGCCTTTGGTATGGCTGCCTCTACTTTGATTGGACAAAGTCTGGGGGCAGAAAAAAGAAGACTGGCCGAGGAATATGGTAAAGAGGTTCGTTTTATAGGCAGTATAGTTGCATCAGTCATAGCTGTCATTTTTTTCATCTTTTCAAAACAGATTGTGGCCTTGTTTAGTAATGATCCAGAGGTTATTGTTAATGCATCAAAAGTATTGAAGATGATTGCCATTATTCAGCCCTTTCAAAGCTCACAGCTGATTATTTCTGGGGCTCTGCGGGGAGCCGGTGATACAAAATGGCCGCTGTATTCTACCATGGCGGGTATATGGGGAATTCGGATTATATTGGCTTATATTTTTGTGTTGGGCTTTAATTGGGGGTTAGTAGGGGCCTGGCTGGGTATTTGTATCGATCAGGTGATAAGGTATTTAATCGTATATTGGAGATTTCGAACAGGAAAGTGGAAATATATTCAAATTTAATACAGTAATTATTTGGTTGACTACCTGTAAAAATTTTATGTAATAAATTTTTAAAAGGTAAGAAGGATTTAATCAAGTTTTAACGAATATGCAATTGAGAGTGTTTTAGCTACAAATAAATTTATTGTAATAATTGCTGTATTTAAAGGTATCGCAAATAGAGAAAGATTCAAAAAATATGACATATTCCCTCTCAAAGTTTCATATAATACTGTAAAACAAAAAAAGTTTACAAATATGTCATCAAAAAGCATGATTAATTAAATTTTATGTTTTATAAGAGTAGGGGGATTAGAAATGGAAATGGAAAAGAAAGATACCAGCTATGAAATGGGAGATTTAGGCGAAATTAAGGAAGAATTAATTTTGCTTTCTATTGAGATGAATTCATTACTACTTGAATGTAAGAAACAGGGAATACTAAACGAAAGTGAGTATAATAATTTAGTTAAGGTCAAGAAGGATTTTATTCAAATTAATCAAGCGGATCTAAAAAGTATCTAAATAATTTCATAATTACGCTTTCTCTTATAATGTCATATAATATACCAAAGCCTAGGGTTAGGGGAGGCAATATTATGATGACAGAGGGTTTAAATTATATTACTTCAGATTTTTTAAGGAGCTTTACAGGAGCAGTATTGATTACGTCCATCATTACCCATTTTGTAAAGGATTATTTTCCAGAATCCTTCGATTATAAAATTATAACCCTGGGAATTGCTATGATCATATCTGTAGCAAATATTGTTATATTTGAAGAAATCAATGCTCGAAGCATCTATCTAGGTATAATTAATTCACTATTGGTGGCCACGGCCGCCACAGGAAACTATGAAATATTGACAAAGCAAACAAAAAGAAGTATTATTCGTCAGCAAGAAGCTGAAAAAAGGAAGCTGTCAGGTTAAATAAAATGATATATAGTGATGATTACCATATGAATAAAGCCTCTTTAGGGCTTTATTTTTTTGTGTTTTTATGTTAATATATTATGTAAACTAAAATCACTGATTGTTTTGAAGGAAGTAAGAAATTGGAAGGGGGTTTTTGTTTTGCTTTTTAAGAAATACAGGGGATATCTCATTGGCCTGACGATACTGATATTAGTGATCACTGCAATAGCCTTTGGGGTAAATCATTATTATGGTAAACAAGATCAGAATAGAATTACCTATCAGCTTTTCTTAAGCAAGATAGATACGGGAGAGGTTATTCAGGTAAATTTATCGGATTCCCCGGAACTAACAGGTGAATTTAAAAATGGGGAGACCTTTGTTACAGATAATCCTAGGGTTGACCATCTCAAGGAAATGTTGTTGACAAAAGGGATTGAGGTAAATGAGGTTAATGGACAATATTCAATTACTCAGATTATTACATTTGTTTTAATGATGGCAGCCTTTGTTGTTCTGGCGATTTTTCTTTCTAAAAACAATGTAAAGCAAGCATCAAAGGAATATGACAAAATGTCTTCCATGGAATTTTCCTCTCAAAAAAATCAATCTATTAATTTTAGTAGTATTGCCGGTAATGAGGAAGCCAAAAACAATCTAATTGAACTGGTGGATTTTCTAAAAAATCCAGAAAAGTATTCCTTTTATGGTGCCAGAATGCCCCGGGGTGTGATTTTATATGGCCCTCCGGGAACAGGTAAAACCTTAATGGCTAAAGCACTGGCCAGTGAAGCTGGGGTAGATTTTCTAGCTGTTTCAGGCTCAGACTTTGTACAGATTTATGCAGGGGTAGGGGCTGCCAGAATAAGAAGCATTTTTAAACAGGCAGCGGAAAAACAAAAATGTGTTATATTTATTGACGAAATCGATGCCATTGGGAAAAAAAGAGACCGAAGCGGCTTAGGTGGTAGTGATGAATCAGACCGAACATTAAATGCCCTGTTAACTGAGATGTCGGGCTTTAAGGATAATTCAGGAATCATCGTTTTAGCTGCCACAAATCGTCTGGATACCCTTGATGAAGCCCTGTTAAGACCGGGAAGATTTGACAGGCAAATTGAGGTAGGGCTTCCGGATTACAAGGCAAGGGTGGAAATTTTATCACTTTATACAAAGGATAGACCCATAAGCGAGGGAATCAATCTTGATGCCCTGGCCCACCAAACCGTCTATTTTAGTGGCGCCAAGCTGGAAAACCTGGTCAACGAGGCGGCGATTTATGCTGCCAGAGAAAACGCCAAGCAAATTACAGAAGATCATATAGACAAGGCCTTTTACAAGGTGGTGGCAGGAGAGGAGAAAAGGGATCGAAGCAGTATTAACCAGCTCGATCGAAAAATTACTGCCTACCACGAGGCAGGCCATGCAGCCGTTACAAAGCTGTTATGCCCTGAAAATAGAGTAACCAAGGTTACCATTATACCCAGCACCAATGGAGCCGGTGGCTTTAGCATGAATATTCCGCCTGACAGAATGTTTCATACTAAAAAAGGAATGCTTGACAATATCAAAATTGCCCTGGGCGGAAGGATCGTGGAGGAATTGGTTTTTGGTAAAGATCATATTACCACCGGTGCCAGCAACGATATTCAAAGGGCAACGGAAATATTGTCTACCATGGTAAAACGCTTTGGCATGTCGGAAAAAATGGGTTTAATTAATTACGATATGCTATTGGGGCAGCATGGGGCGGATCAGACTTTGATTCAAGCCCTTAGCAGTGAAATGGAAAGACTGTATAATGAAGCTAAAGAGCTAATTAGTAAGCACTTACCCCTGGTTGCCTCTATTGCTGAGAAACTGCTAAAGGAAGAAACATTAAATGAAGCAGAGCTTAACGTAATTTATGACCAATATTTAAATAGCCAGACTCTTTAAGGATTCCCCCTTAAAGTTTATTTAATATAATGTACAAGCATCTATTTTTGGTAAATTAGAATAGATGCTCTTTTTTTATAATCCACTGGAAAGCTGTCGCTAAACTAATTAAATCAAGAGAGGTACAGTATACAGATTTTGGCAAATGTCAATCAATTAGGATATACTGATGTCTTATTTATCATGATATAATTGATTTAAAATACTAGGGAGTGCTACAAATATACCATTAAAATGAGTATAAAAAAAGTGTGGCACTTGAAGGTTATTTTGAATATGTTGTTCCTCCCCTAGAGGGTCTATGGTGGGCAGTCGGTGACTTTGATCTAAAAAAAAGGGACCAATGGCACTGGACATCAATGATACGGCAGCCAGAATTTGTTACAATGGAAGTATTTAATTGGGCAGTAGATGAGGTTGGTGAAAAAAAGCAGGATTTAGATGTAAGTCGAGCCAGACTTGAAAGCTTTACCGAAGGGTTATGCATTCAAATGATGCACCTTGGCCCCTATAGCCAGGAGCTTGCTACGATAGACCTGCTACAGCATTCGTCATAGAAAATAATCTAAAGAATATGACAGGAATAAAGGGCAAGCATCACGAAATCTATCTATCGGACCCGAGGAAAACAGCCCCGGAAAAGCTTAAGACGGTTTTGAGACTCCCTGTCGAATCTCAACCATTATAAATATAAAAATGATATTTTGTCGTCGACCTCCAATAGCGTAAAAAACCCGGGAGATCGACGACATTTTAATTTTTTGAAAGAAATGAGTAATATCAAGGGGGAAAGTACATAAAATACAACTTGAAAGTTTACATAAAATTACAGAATCTCTTTTGACAGAAAATAGTATTTATGATAGTATCAATATATGTAATGGGTTTTAGAAATACCTATAAGGATTTGAAACTCCATCTACTCACCCCTCATGACTCTTTGTGCATCTTTGTTTAGGAACTACCTATAAGGATTTGAAACACCTCCAATTCCACTCAACTAATGTATATCCTACCGGGTTTAGGAACTACCTATAAGGATTTGAAACTCACATTCAAAACGGACATATCGGGACAACTTTATAAGTTTAGGAACTACCTATAAGGATTTGAAACTTCAACAAGGCATGAGCTTCTTCTATTGATATTTCGTGTTTAGGAACTACCTATAAGGATTTGAAACCACCTCCTTCCTAAACAATCCATTGCTCACCATTCGTTTAGGAACTACCTATAAGGATTTGAAACAAAACCTTCTCCCTACCCAATTAGTCCTACCTCTTGTGTTTAGGAAC
>CBFGTV010000126.1:0-6012 GCA_965652145.1 uncultured Clostridiaceae bacterium | reverse complement strand
TTATCAAAGGCTCTATATTCACGCTTTGTACGGCCAAGGCTTAGGCTCTGACCGGGATGGACATATCGATGAATGGAAATGGCCCCTTCCTTTCCCAGTGCAATGGCATCGATGGCAAATTGAGGCCCTGTAAACACGTCTCCCCCCACAAACACGTCGGACTCAGCAGTTTGAAAGGTAATGGGGTCAGCCTTGACCGTATTATTATGATTTAATTCTATTTTGCTGTCTGCAATTAAATTCCCCCAATAAATTGCTTGGCCGACAGATATCAACACATGGTTTCCCATCATCACCTTTGTTTCAGCTTCATTGAATTGAGGGCAAAACCTATTGTTTTCATCGAAGACAGCAGTACATTTTTTAAATTCTACTCCTGTCACCCGGCCGTTTTCTGTTAAAATCCTCTTTGGCCCCCAGGAATTATTAATC
Source organism: uncultured Clostridiaceae bacterium (assembly GCA_965652145.1). Taxonomy (GTDB): domain Bacteria; phylum Bacillota; class Clostridia; order Peptostreptococcales; family Natronincolaceae; genus CBFGTV01. The sequence continues at coordinate 5,580 of CBFGTV010000126.1, read as the reverse complement.
GAGATGCCTTCTGATATGGCCTCTTGAATTTCTTCTTCCAGGGCAGGCATTTCCCCTCTGCCTTCCAGACAAACCAGATCTACCCGTGAAGCACCAATTCGAATGGCAGTCCGGGCAACATCAATGGCAACGTTTCCACCACCAATCACAATGACCGGCCCCTCAATTTTCTTTCCCTGATTAAGATTAATATGGCGAAGAAAATCAATACCAGTCATGACACCTTCTCCTTCTTCACCTTCCAGGCCAAGGCTTCTTCCTGACTGGGCTCCAACGGCCAGATAAAATGCTTTGTATTCCTGTTCCCTCAGGGCTTTAAGGCTGACATCCTTACCAACCTCGACACCTACTTTAAATTCCACACCTAATTCCTTTAAAATATCAATTTCTGCCTTTACCACTTCCCTGCCCAGTCTAAAGGAGGGTATGCCCAGGGTTAACATCCCACCAAGGACCTTTTCCTTTTCAAATACCGTTACGGGATAGCCCTGTACAGCTAAGTAGTAAGCACAGGAAAGTCCTGCGGGGCCTGCACCGATGACGGCAATCTTTTCTGTATGCTGCCCTTTCTTTTTTGGTATAAACCGGTGGGCCGAATTCAATTCCTGATCTGCAATGAATTTTTTAATCTCGTCAATTGCAATAGGATCATCGATTTCTGTTCTGGTACAGGCCGATTCACATTTTCTTGGACAAATTCGACCACAAACTGCCGGAAAGGGATTTTCTTCCTTAATCAATTCAAGGGCTTCGATGTATCGACCCTGGGAGGCCAGCTTGATATAACCCTGAATACCAATATGGGCTGGACATTCTGCTTTACAGGGACTTGTTCCAGTCCCCTCTACTACCCGTCTGTTAGATCGATAATTCGGGTTCCATTTCTCTGGGCCCCATTCCGTATTGTGGGGCAGGGGTCGTTCCATTTCAATGGGGGTTGGTGCACAGATTTTTTGCCCCAGCCTTAAGGCATTTACCTGGCAGTTTTCTACACATTCACCACAGGCAACACATTTGTCCTTATCAACCCTGGAAACATAGTTTGATCGTACCATATCGGTGTTCAGAAACATTTCAGCAGTCCTTAGGGATAGACAGGAGCACCCGCAGCAGTTACATATGGCATGGGTTTTTCCGGGACCATCGGTATTGGGAATTTGATGCACCAGTCCGTTTTCTTCAGCTTTCTTGATGATTTCAAAGGCTTCCTCACGGGTGATCTGCCGCCCCCGACCTGTACGAATATAGTATTCAGCCGCATGGCCCATCTGTATACACATGTCTTCCTTTAAATGACCACAGCCTTCTCCCATTACCTCCCTTGCCGTACGACAAGAACAATCCGATACAGAAAACAATTCATTCTCATAAAGGTATTTAGAAACCTCCTCGTAGGAAGCCCTTCTGGTTTCCCCCTGAATAGATTCTTCAATGGGAATTACCCGCATCAAGCCCTTCCCTACGGGAAAATTCCCCACCGTTTTGGGCCCCCTCACCCGTCCATAGGCTTCAAAGGCCTGGGCAATTTGAGGATACCTGTTGACGTTATCTTTATTATTCACCATCATTTCCATCACACCTGGAATCCATGTGTCAAGCCAGTATTGATCTACCCCATCGATTTGATTCACAAAGCAAACACCGGCAACAGCCAATTCCCATAAGAGTTTTGAAGCTTCTTCTACTGATTTACCACATAAAAGGGCAACGTCTTTTGCTGTCTTAGGTTTCCTTAGCTCTAGGCAAAGGCCCACCTCAGCCATTTCATCCGTTACAACAGGCTCTAAAATCATATATTCCGGGTCATCCGCCTTGATACCTGATTTTGAGCCACGTTTTGATCGATTAATATGATTGGCAAGATCCAAGACCCTGTCTTTTACCAATGTAAATCCCCCCTATGAATTTTAGCCTACTGTATTTTCATTCCAGCCTTTAATTTCGCTACGCAGCCAGTCAATCCATGCCTCCATTCCCTCCCCCGTTTTAGCAGAGATGGGAATAATCTTTACATTAGGATTTAATTTTTTAACACGCTCCTCTACAGCCGCTAAATCAAATTGAAAATAGTCTATTGTATCTACTTTGTTAATTAATAAAATGTCAACAACGGAAAACATCAGAGGATATTTCAGAGGCTTATCATCCCCTTCGGGAACGCTTAAAAGCATAGCATTTTTACAGGCACCAGTATCAAATTCTGCCGGGCAAACTAAGTTACCTACATTTTCTAAAATAACAAAATCAACATCTTCGATTCCCAGCCCAAAAAGCCCCTGTTTGGTCATATCTGCATCAAGATGACACATGCCTCCTGTATGCAATTGAATCACCTTTGTGCCTGTTTTAGCCACCCTATGGGCATCTACATCGGAGTCAATATCTGCTTCTAAAACGCCGATTCTGGTTTCCTCCTTCAGTGCTTCAATCGTCCTTAAAACAGTTGTCGTTTTTCCTGACCCCGGTGACGACATCAGGTTTAATAAAAAGGTCTTGCTTCTTTTCAATTCCTGCCTTAACAAATCAGCCTGCCGGTTATTGTCTTGAAAAACACTTTCTTTAATTTCAAGAACTTTAAAGTCATTCATATACCCTCCTCCTTTTTCATGGGGTTTGCCCTTTTTTCCGTTAGTCTTATCCACTCTAGTATTGTTAATTATTTATCATTTTCAGTATATGAAAAGTTAATAGGGCTGTCAAAATATGAAAAATCCTTGAAATTTGATACTTTTTTCCACTTTATATTTTAAGTCTGGTTTACATCATCTTATTAATTCAATCTCCATTTAAATCATTTAAGATACAGCTTTTAATGTTAAGGGGTGTAAACAATACATGAAAGTAAAAAAGTTGCTTTAATGATTAAAATCATCTAAGCAACTTTCGACTAAAAATATTGATTAACCAAATAATTTGAGTATCGAATACAATTTTCCATGGAAACGGTACTCATAATTTCTCCCGCCAGGTAAATATGATGCTTCCCCTGCATTTCTTCCATCTTATCATAAAATCCCCGCTGCAATACCGGTGTATCAACATATGGGCACTGTTTCCAGGTTTTAAAGTGATATAACCTTGGATTGGAAATACCCAGCTTTAACAAATCTCCTTCGATCATCCTTAAGGATTCTGCCCTGGTGAGTTCAGGATGCTGGTAAGCATATACAGTTAATAAGCCCTGGTCTTGACTAACATCCCAGCGAGAATTCCATATGATAAGATGCCCCTTCCTTTTTGCATTTAGGTTCTCTAAAATACATCCGCATCCCTTCGGCAGCTTCTCGCAACCAAAAACATATACATTGTAATCTTGATATTGAATACAGGATAAAAATTCCTTCATCTGTTCATCTTCATTAAATAGCGTTTTAAATTGATCAAGGGCAGCTGTAATAATCACACGATCAAATTTTAGCTCTTCAAATTCGGTATACACACTTAGCTTCGTATTCTTTGCCAATTCAATTTGTGTTACAGCCTGTCCTAGCCTTAACTCTTTAACGGTCTGACTTAAGCAGTCAATCAAGGCATACACGCCGGATTTCCATGTGAAAAACTCCGGCAGTTCTAAAAAAGACATGACTGTATCATAATTTAATATTCGTAGTACATATAGAGCAGGTACCCGGTCTATGTCTCCCAATCCATAGCTGGTAAAATAATGTCTATATACACTTTTTAAAATCTTAAACTGATGAAATTCGCACCACTTAGCAAAGGGCCACATTAATGGAGCCTCCAGCTTATTTATATTAATCTTTTCTAAGGACCGATAGCCCTCCAGTACTTCTGGAAGCCGATCTACCTCCTGAAGAAAATTTTTAAGGTCCGATTTAGGGATCTGCTTAACCTTGTTACCGTACATATCATAATTGATTCGAGACAAATTCAGGCCATCAATTTTTATATTGTATGATTTCATCAAGGCCCTTAAATGTTTTTGAACAGGTAAACCAAAAAGGGCTCCCAATTCATAGGGTCTTCCCCTGTACCAAATGGTATGCAGCTTTCCCCCAGCCCGACTATCCTTTTCAAAAACTGTTACATTTTGATAGCCCTTTCTTTGTAGATCTGCTGCAATAACAAGTCCAGAAAGGCCTCCTCCGATGACTGCAACCCTGCAGCCTGTTTTATCCATCGTAATCAACTCCCTTTGGCTGATTTAATAAAGATAAAATCCAGAGGGGCAGTGTATCAAAGTCTACATTGTTTTGGGCTGCCCTTTCAAGAATCACCTCTGCCGGTGTTTTACCAGCATTACAGCCTTTGGCGATGGTTTTGACAAAGTTATAGTGCCTCAAAAACCTATTGAATTCCCTTTCAGCCTTGGCAAAGGAGTCAAGGCTGTAATCTGTTCCAATTCTGCTATAAAAGCCTTTAATTAAAATTTCAATAAAATCATCTGTAGTATGCAATAAGGAATGTTTGTCATGTTCAACGAAGCTGTGCTTTATATTTAAGTGCTCCATTATTTCCTGATACTTATTTCCCTTTAAAAAATAAACCATTAATTCCTTTGATTTGATCGTGACCAAATGATCAATTGTTAGATTAAAGGTCTTTAGCAAATAGACAATCTTTAATTGAAAGTGGTACCAAATATCGATGTCTTTTCTCCTGTTGTACAGCTTGACGACTCCCAGTTTAGAGTAGACATCGTATAAGCAATATTGATAAATTTTCCCAATTCCATCAAATTTTCCAATATAATCAATACGATGTATAACAAATTGACCCGGATAGGCCACCTCTTGCTTTTGGTCAAGGTCTGACTTTATGTCTTGATTTTGCTGCTTTTTAGGATGAAGCCTTTTGTTTTTTGAATATATGATTCTTTGGGTTTTTTGTGACAGGTTATAACGTCTTAAAACGTTGTAAATACCAGATTCGCTAATGTTAACCCCCTGGGACTTTAACTCATAATAAATTCTTTTTGGCCCGTCTGCCGGGTATGCGGCTACATAGGCTAAAATTTCATTTTCAATGGCTCTGTCCACCTTATTAGGCATTTGGGGCTTTTTTCGTTCCTTGTTTTTTAGGCCATTTAAGCCATGTCTTTGATAGGCTCTATGCCATTTATAAAATGTTGTTCTGGAAATACCAAACTGTCTACAGGTATGGGAAACGTTTTTTTCTGCTTGGGCATACTTTAAAATCATGCTTCTGCTGTGGGCATTAAAGCCTTCTGATTTCATCGCCGTGCCTCCCCTTTACACCACATATGGGCTTGCTGTAAGTATCCAGGTTAATAACTAAGCAATGCTGATTTTATTGTTTATTTCTTAACAATAGACCATATTCCTTTATCTATGAAGAAACTTTTATAAAACCTACACTTCATTAGGCAGTTTTAAGTCTTATAGGTATCTTCTAAAACTTTGCTGAAATGATAGGATTCACAGGAAGAATTGTTTGTTTTAAATCCTTATAGGTACTTCTAAAACCCAGGAACAAAAGCTATGGGAGCTAGACCAACGGATGTTTTAAATCCTTATAGGTATCTTCTAAACAAAATTTAAAGGAGCGAATCAAAATGAAGGTTAATTTGTTTCAATTCCTTATAGGTATCTTCTAAAC
>CBFGTV010000125.1:0-6063 GCA_965652145.1 uncultured Clostridiaceae bacterium | reverse complement strand
CTTTCAATACCCCGATCGTTATCATTTGGAGGTATTGGCTCCAGAGGAGCTAAAGGGCAATGTGACGGTCTCCAATGGTAAAACCACATGGCTTCACAACCCTTCCATTAATCAATATTGGCGGCTGGAACCCTTTGAAAAGAGCCAGGAGCAGCTTATGTTTATAGGTTATTTTATGAGAAATCTTTTTGCTTCAGAGGAATCAACCCTGGAGCAGCGTAAAGTGGAAACGGGGGAACAGGTGGGGATTACCACTCCTCTACCGGGGGGCGGTTACTACTTTCAACAGCAGCGCCTATGGATCGATGTAGACAGCCTAATGCCCCAATCCCTTGAAATTGTAGACGAAAGTGGAATGATAAGATTCAAGGTTGAATATGAGAATTTTGAATTGAATCCTGAGCTTGATGATGAAATTTTCCAGCCCAAGTGGGAAGAATAAACCAACAGCCTATACTGGTATAGGGGGAGAATCATGGAACAACAGCTTTTACGGCCCGTCTGGGCAGAAATTAATCTTGATCATTTAAAGCATAATTTGAATGAAGTGAAAAAAATCATTAAAAAAAACACCCTGGTTTGTGCCGTCGTCAAGGCCGATGCCTATGGCCACGGCGCCAGGGAAATTATCAACACCCTGGTCAACCATGGGGTAGACCGGCTGGCAGTGGCTACCATGACGGAAGGGATTCAACTAAGAAGGGTAGGGGTGAAGCTGCCGATCCTGATTTTCGGTTATACTCCTGTTGAATGTTGGCAGATGCTCCTTCAATATAATTTGATTCAAACAGTCTATACCATGGAGCAAGCGAGGTATCTTTCAGAACAGGCTGATAGTATAAATCAAAAATTGAAGGTACATCTAAAAATAGATACGGGTATGTCACGCCTTGGTTTTATCATGGAAGAAGGCATTCAAGGGATTGAGCAGGTATGCTGTCTTCCAGGCCTAGAGGTGGAGGGAATCTACACTCATTTTGCAGTGGCTGACGAGAAAGATAAAACCTATTCCTATCGACAGTTTAATCATTTTATGACTATAATAGATCAATTAGAGCAAAAGGGAATTTCAATTCCCATCAAGCATGCCTCCAATAGTGCTGCCATCATTGATTTGCCAGATATGAACTTAGATATGGTCAGACCTGGAATCATGCTTTACGGAATGTATCCTTCAAAGGAAGTTGACCATGAACGGGTCAAGCTCAAGCAGGTTATGACCTTAAAGGCCAAGGCTGCCCAGGTCAAGGAACTGCCCCCAGGTCGGGGAATCAGCTATGGTTTAATTTACCGAACCAAAGAAAGACAAAAGATTATGACCCTTCCCATAGGCTATGCCGATGGCTTTACCCGGCTTTTCACCAATCGTTCCCAAGTATTGGTGGCAGGGAAAAAGGCTCCGGTGGTGGGGCGAATCTGTATGGATCAAATGATGGTGGATGTTACGGGGCTCGATGTAGAAATGGGACAAGTGGTTACCATTATTGGCGATGATCCTCAAATTGGAAATACTGTCGATGAGCTGGCCCATCAATTACAAACCATCAATTATGAGATTGTCTGCATGATTGGAAGAAGGGTACCACGGCTCTACATGGAAAATAATAGCCTTTTACAGGTTCGTGATAGTTTGTTAGAATAAGGAGGTCCACGTTTTTTAAAGGGGCTGACTTGGCCATGGAAGGGAAAAAAAGCTATTTTTTTCTCTTCGCGTATAATTTAGTCATTATATTGACACAATTTAAATGAAAATATATAATTGGGTATATATTGCTCGTCTATAAGAATACTAATATAAAGTATACCATTTATAGTATTTTCCTTTCAAAAAATCTTTTCATTCATTAATTCTAGGAGGTGCGAAATGGCTGATTCAAAACGGATTATGATAAGCCTACCCGACAGCCTGTTAAAGGAAATTGATTACATCGTTTGTAATGAAAAAACGAATCGTAGTGAATTTATCAGAAAGGCCATGCATTTATACATTCGTGAAAAAACCAAGGTTGAGCTAAGAGAGAAAATGAAAAAAGGCTATCAGGAAATGGCAACCATTAATCTGTCCCTTGCAGAACTAGGATTAAGCTTGGATGTGTCTTCGTTGGAAAAATACGAAGTTAAAATGGCGGAGTGTGAATAGCGTGAATGTTAAAAGAGGAGACATTTATTATGCGGATTTAAGCCCTGTCATTGGTTCAGAGCAGGGGGGAGTAAGACCTGTCTTGGTGATACAAAACGACATTGGAAATCGGTATAGCCCGACGGTCATTATTGCTGCCATCACATCCCAAATCAATAAAGCCAAATTACCGACCCATATAGAGGTTGCCGCAACTGATTATGGGCTGCCGAAGGATTCGGTTATTCTCTTGGAACAAATTCGAACCATTGACAAGCGTCGATTGGAGGAAAAGATTGGACACATAGATGAAGAAATGATGGAAAAGATCAATGATGGGTTGATGATTAGTTTAGGATTAATAGATTTTTAACAAGGCTTAAGAATTTCTTAGGTCTTTTGTTATGATTGCCGTCATTTTCAACTTCAATTCACTGTGAATATGTAGTATAATAATAAAGATCAAAGGCAAGAAGACCAAGGCAGGAGGTAGACAAATGAAAAAGTTAAAGGGAATGATCATAGGTTTATTGGCCCTTACAGTCGTCCTATTGGTTGGACAAGTGGTTTATGCAGCCGCCAAGGAGCCTGGCACTGCTGATGATCCTTTGGTAACCTTATCTTTTGTTGAACAAAAGCTGGAACAAATAAAGTTTTATGTCGACGAACGGTTAAAGGGAACTCCTCAAACAGGCGAGGGTACCCCAGAAGGGGCTGAATTGGTTGTTGTGGAATTAAAAAAGGGTGAAGCATTAATTGGCGCCCAGGGAACAGAAATTATTCTGCGTTCCGGCGATGCAGTGGCCATTGACAGCCCATCGGGAGGACTGGCCGATGTAACGGGGGCCAGAGACATTACGGCCGATGAAGCAATACCTACAAACCATTTAATTATCATACCAAGGGATGATGGTAGAGGCGTTCGTGCAAAGAACGATACATTTTTTATGGTAAGGGGCAGTTATACTATTCAGCAGCCCTAGTACACCTAAATTAACGGATTACCCCTAGGCAAATTTCCTTCCTTCGTCTGACCCCTGGAAAATTTGTCTCTGCTTTATCCCGACAAAGACTTCCCTGAACGAAGTAAAGGAAGTCTTTTTTATGGAAAAACTATTGAATAGAAGTTGGTGAAGCGATGAAAAAAAGAATTGAAGAGATACCCTATTTACGAGGAATGGCCGGATTGGCTGTGGTGATGGTACATTTATCTGCAATTCCCATCGATACCCTGGGAAAGGACAGCCTTGCCATGGCGCTCTTTACCTTGATTAATCGGGGGTTAAAGTTTACTTCGCCCGTATTTATCTTTATAAGTGGGCTGATCTTTTTTTATAGCTACAAAAACAGACCCTTTCAATATTTCAGCTTTTTAAGAAAACGGTTAAATTCAGTTTTAATCCCCTACCTGGGGTGGAGTCTGTTTTACTATCTGTTTTATGTGGGCCGGGGAATCTATGTATTTGATATAAAGTTCCTGATCAATGGCCTTTTATTGGGCAGAATCAGCTACCATTTTTACTTCATGGTGATTATTATACAATTTTATCTATTGTTTGGGCTGTTTTATCACGCCTTTAAACGATTTAATCCCCATGTGCTTTTGATTGCTGCTGCCATCATTAATTTGATATCCTTAAACTATTTAAATATTCAGTACTCAGATCGTTTTTTTACAAACTATATTTTCTTCTTTAGCTTTGGCTGCTATTGGGCCTATTATTTTGATGAAATCAAGGTACTGTTGAAAAAGTATGCCAAACTGGTCTATGGGGCCTATGGGGCTGCCGCGTTATTGTACGCAGGTCAGTTCTATTATTACTATGCCATGGAACGACCCATTAACGTGGTATACGTAGATTTAATGTGGTTTATTTTTTGTACTGTATCCATCTGCTTCTGCTATCAAATCAGCAGCTTGATTGTGCCAAGGGCTACTGAAAAAATCAAGGCAGTTGGTCAGTTTGTTTCCCGATGCAGCTTTATCACCTATCTGAGCCATCCTTTTTTTATTTACCTGTCAGAGGGGATGCTGAACCGGTTGGGGCTGCTATCCATTTCCAGAAGGTTTTTGCTCAACGTGATGATTGTCTATGGTGGTGTTTTTCTGATGGAATTCATCTATTTAAGGTTGATTCTGCCTTTCCTTAAAAAGACATTTCAATCCCGGGCCATGGCAAATTCCTAATAGGTTTAAGCAAACTATATCAAACTATGTAAAGAAGTCAATCGTGTGGAAAAAAATAGCCAAAATTAAAAAGAAATCTTTACAGGCTTAAATATAAGTAATATATTTATAAAGTAAACAATAGAAAAGAAGATAAGATATAAAAAACCATAAAGGATGTGACACGATGAAGGGGATAAAAATTTTGTTAGTGGTAATGTTGGTCAGCCTTCTGGTTATGGGCTCATTACTGGTGGGCAGAGGAAGAATAGAAGGCGATAACAAAAGTGTTGAAGTTGTTCTGGACTACTACGAGTTTGCAGAGATGGCCAGACAATCAGAGCAACCCCTGTCATGGTGGTTCAACTACTTTAGCAAGGAAGGAATTCAGTATGTGGCCTTAAGGGAAGAATCCCTAAGCTCCATGGTGGAGGAGGGAAAGCCCTTAACCGTAACAATGATGGGAAACCTGGTGAAGGAGCTGAATTGGGACGAGGAATACCCGGAGGCCTTTGTTAATTCTGTTGATCCTGAGAAAGTGAATCCCTATGATGTAGTAGCATATACCGATTCAGAAGAATTATATGACTTTATTGCCAAGGGATTAAAGGAGCGTTATCCAGAGGACCGCTTTGAGTTGTTTCAGGGTCAGGATGACTACGTTATTGTCATTAAGGGTACCCTGTATGATGCATTATTTATTGAGAATCAAAGCTTAATGGAAACCTCAGGCAAGGCCTTTGTCAGTGAATCAAGGCTGGAATCCTCCAAGCTGACCCGGCTGGGCCTGGGCCTTGACCCCGAAAAGGTGGCCATAATTCAAGAAAATGGCCTAGCAGTCATGGCAAGGCCCTATAGCTATGGTGATTGGTCCACTGAAAAGCATATTAATGCCACCCTGGCAGAATATGAAGCCTATGGAATTGACCCGCCGGTATATATTTTCGACGGCCATCAGGTAATGGGATACCCTGAACATTTAGATCCCGTGGCAGAGCATATGCGAAATGAAAAAATCAAAGTCGGTTTGATTGAAACTGGAGTACAGCGTCAGCATATGGAGCAGGAAGGCATTAACCTTTTAGCCGACGCCGTATCGTATAATGCCGTCAGAATTTATTCTCTGCAAAAGTATGTACAGGAACGCTTCCAATATGCTGGCTATGACGGTGCCGAAGAAATAGAAAATACCCTGTATCGAGCTGTAACAGAAAGAAATATTCGGCTGATTTATTTAAAGCCCTTTAAATACGACAATTATCGTTATGTTACAGAGGCAGAGGAATATTCAATTATGTTGAATCATTTTGAAGAGAGGATTGCCGAGCATGGTTTGACCTTAGGGGAAAGTAGTACCTTTGAGGTTCCCAAAATCAGGGTAAGACACTATACCCTGCTGGGGTGGGGAATAGCCGCCGCCGGCGTACTGCTGCTTCACTTGCTTCTTGGGCTTAAAGATAAACAAATACTGATTTTATTGGCCCTTTGCCTGTTGGGGGTACCTGCCATGATATTGGTTATGCCATCTCTGGCAGACAAAATATTGGCATTGGCGGCTTCAATCATTTTTGCCTCCTTGAGTATGGCCTATTTCTGTCAGGAAACCCATAGGCTCCTGGAAAATGAGGACAAGGGGGATTGGAAAAAGACCATACTACCTGTATTGAAGGGAGTCATCGTTACCTCGTTAATTTCGGTCATTGGTGCCTTTTATGTGGCAACCATACTTTCAGATATACGATATCTCCCACTTCAAACTGGAGGGGTTTCCTCCTCT
>CBFGTV010000124.1:0-6103 GCA_965652145.1 uncultured Clostridiaceae bacterium | reverse complement strand
TAACCGAGAAAATGAAGGCCATTTTGAACCATTGGGTCAGTCTGGCAGAGGCTAAGAACTTCATGCAGAATCTCTTGGCTATTTCTTTTAAAATACATATGTAGGTTTATACAAACAATACTTATGAGAAAAAGTTATTTTTAAATTTTAATAAAACAAATATACACTATAAGATTTTTAATGTGTAAGGGGGATTTTAATGAAAAGATATCTTGCCGTTATTATAGCCTGTATTTGTATAATATGGATAGGTATGCATTATAATCAAGGTAGATCTAGGGGACTAATCCAAAGTTCTAATAGTATTACAGAAAACTACGATAATGATTCTATTGCTTTTGCTGATTCTTCTTTAGAGGAAGCAATTAGAGAAAAGATATCAAAGCCAATAGGTCAAATTTATAAAGTTGATTTGGAGAATATTACTGAGCTTGAGGTTATTTCGGCTAATATAAAAGATTTAAGTGGAATTGAAAATTTAATCAATTTAGAAGAATTAAACTTATCATTTAATGATATAAGGGATATAAGCAATATAAGTAATTTGACCAATTTAGTTAAGTTAAATCTGTCTGATAATTATATTAGCGATATAAGTGCTGTAGATGACTTAAAAAATTTAACTCAATTAAATATACGAAATACCTTGGTTGAGGATATAACATCTCTAAGGAATTTACCCAAATTGGAGATACTTAATATTTCATATTGTGAGCATATTGATTTGAAAAATATCGATGTATTAGGAGAGTTGAATAATTTAACCGAATTATACTTCTATAATTATGAATTAAGTGACATAAATTTTTTAAATAATCTAACAAACTTGACTAACCTTAGTTTATATCTAAATAAGGTTACTGATTTGGAAGCCTTAAATAAATTAACAAAATTAACTTGGTTAAATTTAGGATTCTATGAGTCTATTGACTTGAGCTTTCTTAAGACCTTAACTAATTTGACTGAATTGTATTTAGACTATGATGGGAATGCAGACATAAGTCATCTAAGCAATCTATCCAATCTTCAAAAATTACATTTATCTAGTTATTTTTTTCGAGGTAAAAGTAATCTAAGAGATATAAGTGTTTTAAATAAACTGGAGAATTTAACTGAGTTAATTTTGTTCGATGCAGAAATAAGTGAGATAAGTTCTTTACAAAGTCTAAAGAATTTAAATAAATTGAATTTAGCTTATAACGAGATTACAGACATAGGTGTTCTTAGCAATTTGGAGGGTTTAACAGAATTAGATTTGTCTAATAATCAGATTTCAGACATAAGAGCTCTAAGTGGGTTAGTAAATCTAACAGAGTTAAAATTAAATAATAATAAAATAACTGATATAACCCCTCTTAAAAGGCTTAGCAAATTAGAAACGCTGCTACTTAATGAAAATCATATACTCGATTATAGTCCTGTAGAGGAGTATTATCCAAAACTTAATTTTAAAGATTTTAATTTAACATTAAATTGATAAAACCACAGTGATTTTAAGATAAAAAGACTATAAATAATTAATAATGGAAGCTCAAAAATGTTTAGAAAAATTTAAAGTGAAACAAAATATATCACGAAAGAAAATCCTGAAAAACTGATGGAGGTAAAAAAGGCCCTTGTAGAAATTCCCGAAATTCAAATCACCAGCTCAGGAAAAAGAAGAGCAATTAAGAGAGAATCCTCTTTAAAATAAAGACCTTCAAGGCATCCTATTTTTAATTGGGTGTCATTGTAGCAATAAAATATTTTTAATTTTGTGATAATTATTATAAAATAGTAACAAGGAAAGGACTTTTTTCAAGAGCTGGTTCAGTATATTTTAGAGGGGCCCCTTTTAATCATGGAGATCGAGGGAGAAAATATAGTGGCCGTTACTCGAAGCATGATTGGCGATAAAAACCCAGAAAAGGCTGCTCCCGGTACTATTCGGGGAGACTACGCCAACAACCTTACCCAAAATATTATCCATGCTTCTGACAGTCAGGCTGCAGCAGAGCGGGAAATAGCCCTTTGGTTTTCGTAGATAATAGTAAAGGGGGAAAAAATGAACAGACCAGAAAACAAGACAATTATTGTAAATAGCCAGGAATTGGATTATATTGTGTTTGGCAGGGGGGATACCCCCTTAATTATTTTGCCAGGCATCAACGATAGCCTGCGACCGGTTCAGAGGCAGGCCGTCAGCCTTAGTTGGCAATATGACCAGTTTACAGAGGATTTTACAGTCTATATTTTCAGTAGAAGCAAAAACCTTGCTCCATCCAGTAGCATCAGAGAAATGGCCCAAACCCAAGGTCTTGCCCTTAAAACCCTGGGTCTAACCAGAGCAGCGGTACTGGGAAGCTCCATGGGAGGCATGCTTGCCCAATACCTGGCCATCGATTTTCCGGAACAGGTTGCTTCCTTGGCCCTGGCGGTGACTACGGCCAACGTAACCGAGAAAATGAAGGCCATTTTGAACCATTGGGTCAGTCTGGCAGAGGCTAATGAGGGAGACCATCTGGTGACAGAAATATTGGAAAAGACCTTTACACCAGCTAAAATTAATGAATACAAACCCCTGTATCCTATGATTAAGAAAATCAATCGTCCTAATTCCTACCAGTCCTTTATTATTCAGGCCAGGGCCTGTATGAATCACCAGGCCCTCTCTGAACTGCCCAAAATCAGTCAGCCTACTTTAATTTTAGGTGGTACAGAGGATCAGATTGTAGGGCAGAGAGCAGCAGAAGAAATGGCAGCTTTAATACCTAAATCCCAACTGGCACTATTTGAAGGCTATGGCCACGGTGCCCAGGAGGAAACAAAGGAATTTAATCAGCGGTTATTTAGGTTTTTGGTGGAATGGAAGTGATAATGAAAAGTGTCTTGCTTGTGTTTAGTATTATATTTCAAAAAATATATCATTTATAGAAGAATCAATATGCATTGGAGGATTATGTATGAACAAAATAAATGTTCTAGAAATCAAATTTAATTTTAAGGATGAAATAAATACGATCTATCCTGTGATATTGGAAGATGAAAAAGAGATGATCTTGGTTGATTGTGGATATCCAAATTTTTTAAACCTAATAGAAAGAGAAGCAGTGAATAAAGGTATTGATATAAAAAGGTTAACTAAAATTATCATAACTCACCATGATTTTGATCATATGGGGTCTTTGGCAGCATTTAAGAGAAAGTATCCTGATATAAAAGTATTAGCATCTTTTGATGATGAAAAATATATTAGTGGTGTTATGAAATCATTAAGATTACAACAAGCAGAAATTATATACCATTCTTTATCACAGAAGGAAAAAGAACATGCTAAAGATTTTCATAGCATGCTTCAATCAGTAGAACCCTGTAATGTAGATATATGCTTAAAAGACAAGGACTTTTTAGATTGTTGTGGAGGTGTTGAGATAATCTCTACACCAGGACATATGCCAGGACATATATCGATTTATGTTAGAGATAGTAAAACACTTATTGCAGGAGATGCCGTAGTAATAGACAAGGGTGTACTAGCGGTTCCGTTTCCAGAATATACGATAGATATTAAAGAAGCAAAAAGAACTATTAAAAAGCTAATAAATTATGAAATCGAGAAAATTATATGCTATCATGGAGGTACTTATACAAAGGACATAAAAAAATCCCTAGCAATGTTATCATTATAAAAAGATTTAGGGACGTTTCTAGGGCCAAGGGGACGTTTTGTTTGCCATACACTTGTAGGCATGACAGAATAAAAATGGGTGAAAAATATGGCAAGAACAGCAAGAGAAAAAAGTGAAACAAAATATATCATATAATGCTTAGAAGAATAGATGAAAGAAATATTGCCTTGAAAGGCCGACTATGAAAAATTTTTTGAGTATGTCAGAAAATCAAAGGAAAAGGCAAAATTTAAAGTATATTAATGAAAAAAGATATATTGAGAAGGATTAAAAGAAACACTATCTTTATTAATAGAGGATATTTCCCAAACTACAAACATTAGATAAACAATCTAGAGATAATTTACTTAAAAGAATAAAAGAGACTACTGATGCAAGTAATAGACAGTTATCAAGAGTATTAAAAATAGGAAGAGGCGTATTAGATAAAATTAAATAATTTTAGTGGCAAACAAAACGTCCCCTTGGCCTTGGCCCACAACCGTTGCTTTTCTATTGGGGGAAGATACTTCAAAAATTAGTACAAAAATTAGCGAAGAGACTATCGCTAATGAAATAATTGAGTTATTAAAGGAAAAAGGATACCTAAAAGAAGGGGAGACCCTCGAAGATGAAAAGTTTGAATGACTGAAGGAAATAATTGACAAGGTACTTGATCTCTCACGAATCTCAAAACACAAACGATAAATATCAGAGAGAATACTTGTGATCAATTATAAAAGAAACTTTTCTTTCTACTGTTTTACTTTTTGATTTTTATGGTATAATATAAAAAAGGCAGTCATACCGCAAGGTGCGGTTGCCACAAGATTGGTTATTTACACATAACTATCCTGTGCCAGCAGGGTAGTTATTTTTTATCTCTAATTATTATCCTGATCAGGCTAATAATCAAGGAGATTAATGCCAGGATAAATGAACCAAATGCAATCATTAAGTAAATTGCCTGGTAACTATCCATCCGCACCACCTCCCTTCATCGTGAAGTGGAAGCGGCAACCACACCTGCTTTTTTGACTGCCTTTCGTCTAGTTTACCATATCTTGGGGAAGATGTCATTCAAAAAAACAATATCTCCCGCTATTTGATTACATCAGAACAATTCCTTTTAAATTAAACCTAATAAAACTTGATAAAATCCATATAAAGGGCCAAGGGGACGTTTTGTTTGCCATATACCTGTTGGCATGACAGAATAAAAATGGGTGAAAAATATGGCAAGAACAGCAAGAGAAAAAAGTGAAACAAAATATATCATATAATGCTTAGAAGAATAGATGAAAGAAATATTGCCTTGAAAGGCCGACTATGAAAAATTTTTTGAGTATGTCAGAAAATCAAAGGAAAAGGCAAAATTTAAAGTATATTAATGAAAAAAGATATATTGAGAAGGATTAAAAGAAACACTATCTTTATTAATAGAGGATATTTCCCAAACTACAAACATTAGATAAACAATCTAGAGATAATTTACTTAAAAGAATAAAAGAGACTACTGATGCAAGTAATAGACAGTTATCAAGAGTATTAAAAATAGAAAGAGGCGTATTAGATAAAATTAAATAATTTTAGTGGCAAACAAAACGCCCCTTTGGTCTTACATCCTTCTGTTTGAAAATTTTGTGAGTAGGAATCTGGTGACTATAACATGTTTTTAAAAAAATTAACTGAATGAAAGGATTTATAACTATGAAAACAGAAGACAATGATATTAAAAAGCAGCTTTATATTGCAGAATTTCAGGTTTGGAACTGTGATGACGATACAAATATAATTGACGAAATTATTATTAATGCTATTAATTCATCAGAAGGGGTCTACGTATATAGGAGCTATACTCATTTATTGGAAGATAATGATTTCATAAAATGGCTAAAAAATCAACATGGATTAAAGTACTATAGAAGTGTTGATTTGGTATTTGAGAGAGATAATAGAAACGAAATTATTGTGGCTAGAAATAATGAAAGTATTTATTATTTTCAGTTTGATAAAGAAAATAAAGAGAGCTTTTTAAAGCGTTTTAAAATATCAATTAGAGATATAAAAAATCGGATTGGAAAAGAGAATACTGATAAATATTTAGAAAAATCCATTTACGTTGATGATCCATTATACGATCAATACGATTTCATATTTACGTTAGGAGAGCAAGTGATACTATTTACAGACATTCATGATTTTACATTTATTAATACTGAGGTATAACATGAAGGAGCGAAATAAATTAATATAAATTCCCAAAGTCAAGATGATGTTGAAATATTTAAAATTTCCTTACCCTTTAAACAATCACACCAGTTAATCATGAAGGAAAATAATAAACTTTGTCGAATACTTTTCAAGTAGGCAATTACCTCCCAATGGGGCAAACCCCAGAGCTGCATAAAGGGAAGGAGGAATTAGGGTGTCAGTTTTAGAGCCAACATTAGCTC
>CBFGTV010000123.1:0-6118 GCA_965652145.1 uncultured Clostridiaceae bacterium | reverse complement strand
AGGAGGATTAGCCAAGAGGTTAATTCTCTTTTTTTGAAGGAATTAATTGGTGGAAATCGAATAGAGCTAATAGTAGAGAAACGGATCTGGGAGGAAAAAGCATGGATTATGTTCTTTATTTTAATGCTCTCTTATTAGCCATTCTGGCCTTGGATTTTACGAGGTCAGGATTAAAGTCTATAAAGGGAGAAAGAATTACGCAATCTTCCTTAATGTCTTCATTATTCAACGCTGCCTTGTCCTTTGTCGGATCAATATACTCATTTCAGACAGAAGGACAGGGTACTGATGCCCCCAAATTAACTGTTATTGTCGTAACTATAATTATACTGGCCTGTATTGCGGTATGGAAAGTAAGCCAGGACAGTTACACCATAGAAGGCGTTGAAGGCCAGTATCTTACCAGTGAGCTTGGTGAACTGCTCAATCAACAAAGGCTGAATCATTCCCTGGAGCAAAAAGAAGGTCATTACGAAATAAGCTTTGAAGATCAGTATATTTCTTCAGTCATATCCCTTAAGCAGGGAGCCTATAGAAAAAACAGCTACAGTTTATCTGTCAGTAATCAGGGGGATCTGCCGGAGTTTAAGGTCATTATGGAACAATTAAATGAAAGGTTGGTCTTTGAGCCAGTTAAGTATGGTTTTATAAAAGCAATGCTAGAGCTCTGGGCTGGTGGTATTGTAATGGCTATAGCCATTTGTATGGTGGTAAGCCCGGAACAATTATTTCGATTTATTGGTATAAATTGAAAAAATGTAAATATTTACTTTTTTTAAAAAGATTTTTAAAAATATGGCAGGTATTTAACAAAAAAAGGAGAATAATATACAATGTATCCAAAATCTAGTAAACCAGATGATTACAAAAGGGGGCATCTTAAATGGAAGTATTAAAAGTATCAGCAAAATCAAATCCAAACTCTGTTGCTGGAGCGTTGGCCGGCGTTCTAAGGGAACGTGGGGCAGCTGAAATCCAAGCTATTGGAGCAGGCGCTCTAAATCAAGCAGTTAAAGCAGTGGCAATTGCACGAGGATTTGTAGCACCAAGTGGCCTTGATTTGATCTGTATTCCTGCCTTCACAGATATTGAGATTGATGGTGAAGAAAGAACGGCAATTAAGCTAATTGTAGAGCCCAGATAGCCTACAAAGTCATAAAAATCTACTAAGAAATTAGTAGATTTTTTTTTATGGTGTTTCCGTAGGCATATTGATAATATATGTTAATTAAAATAACGGCTTCTATTTATTAAAGGAATATATTATAAGAATACAGATAGATGCTGACAAGGGGGGAATAATAGAATTATAATAAAATATAGTATCTTTTATAGATGGGAGGCGTCATCTTGAAAAAAATCGATATGCATGTTCATACCACTGCCTCTGATGGCATCTATTCACCCTCTCAGGTTATAGATTTGGCTGTTAAGCGAGATTTAGCCGGCATTGCCATTACAGATCATGATACAGTGGAAGGAATTGGGGAAGCCCTGAAATATGGAAAAACAAAAAAGGATTTTATAGTCATACCCGGTATTGAATTGAGTACAGAAATCAATGGTGAAGAAATTCACATCCTGGGGTATAGGATAGATTATGAAGACAAGGAACTCATGGAAGTATTACGTACCCTTAAAGAACAACGGGTACAGAGGGCCGTTAAAATTACGGAAAAATTAAGGGACCTGGGGTTATCCATCACAATAGATGAGGTCAAGGCTGCTGCTGGCCAGGGAATTCTAGGCAGACCCCATATTGCCGGTGTGCTGGTGGAAAAGGGCTATGTAAAAAATACCTATGAAGCCTTTCAGCAGTATTTATCCAAGGGGTGCCCGGCCTATGTTGAACGATTTAAGCTGTCTCCCTATGGAGCCATTGATCTGATCAAGAAGGTGGGGGGATTTGCTGTGGTAGCTCATCCCGGTTTAATTGAATCAGAGGAAATCCTAAAGGAGCTGGTGGATTACGGAGTCGACGGCATCGAGGTTTATCATCCCGACAATGGACAGGAGGCCACCGAAGCCTACAGAAGCCTGGCCCAAAGCAGGGGATTGTTAATAACCGGTGGTTCAGATTTTCATCATCCCCCCAATCAAGAGGGGTACCATGGCGATCTAGGCAGCAAGGGGGTTTCGATTGATTCCATCGCTGCCATCCTGAAAACCAGGTAGTCTGACCCGAGTTTTTTCAAATCCATACAATGTTTGAATTACCTGTAGAAATCAACAGAAAAATTTGTTAAAATAAGATAGATATTGAAGCCTTAAAACAATAACATAGGTAATGAAACTATGGTGTCGGAGGGATTGCAATGAAAATCAAGCTTTCAGAGAAAAATCAAAAAATTGCAGCGTCAGTTACCCTGGCTATTGATGCCAAGGCAAAGCAAATGAAGGCACAGGGTTTAAATGTCATCAGCTTCGGGGTAGGTGAACCGGATTTTAACACTCCCGAAAACATTATTCAAGCTGCAGTAGAGGGAATGAGGGCAGGCTTTACCCGGTATACAGCGGCTTCTGGATACCCAAAGCTAAAGGAGGCCGTATGTGTAAAGCTGAAGCAAGACAATCATTTAGATTATACTCCCGAGCAGATTATTATTACCAACGGTGCTAAACAGGCCCTGCATAATACCCTGGAGGCCCTTTGCAATCCCGGGGATGAAGTGATTATTCCAGTACCCTATTGGGTAAGCTATGTAGAGCTGGTGAAAATTTCAGGCGGTGAGCCAGTATTTGTAGCGTGTACAGAGGAAAATGAATTTAAGCTTACGGCCGAGGGCCTAAAGGCAGCCATAACCCCTAAAACCAAGGCGTTAATCTTAAACACCCCCTCTAATCCCACCGGCTCATTATATACAAGGGCAGAATTAGAGGCAATTGCAGATCTGGCTGTGACCCATGGCTTTGTTGTAATTTCTGATGAAATCTATGAAAAGCTGGTTTATGAAGGAGCAGAGCATATCAGTATTGCCAGCTTAAATGATGAAATTAAGGACCAAACCATTGTGATTAATGGAATGTCAAAGGCCTATGCCATGACTGGCTGGCGGGTAGGCTATACCGCTTCCAACCGTGAAATTGCGAAAATAATGGGGAATGTCCAAAGTCATGCCACCTCCCATCCCAATACCATTGCCCAATATGCCAGTGTAGAGGCCCTTTTAGGGGATAATTCCTCAGTAGAAACAATGAGACTGGCCTTTGATGAAAGAAGAAAGTACACGGTTGAACGGATCAATCAGATCGAGGGGCTGTCATGTATCCCCCCCAGGGGAGCCTTTTATGTTATGATGAATATATCTAAAATATTAGGAACGGTTGTAAAGGGTAAAAAAATTAACAACTCCCTTGATTTGTCAGAGCTTTTGCTGGATGAGGCCCATGTGGCTGTGGTACCGGGAATCGCCTTTGGCGTAGATCAATATGTAAGATTATCCTATGCGAATTCAATGGAGAACATTAAGGAAGGTCTTCAGAGAATTGAAGCGGTGTTAAAGCAATAGCAAATATAAGGGCAATTATCAGTTAAAAAGATTCAGGCCAGCATCCTTACGTATAAGTATACGCTGTGTTTGCTGGCTTTTCTGAGTAGTAAAACCTTACCTGAAAAATAGCCCATTATTATACATATCATTTGAAGCAACCCGATATGGAATGAAAGGAGAAGGAACGATTGAACAAGCCTATTTACCAAAATCCCCTTATTGAACGATATGCCAGCCAGGAAATGACCTACCTTTTTTCTCCTGATAATAAGTTTATCACCTGGAGAAAGCTATGGATCGCCCTGGCAGAGGCCGAAAAGGAATTGGGACTGCCCATTACCGACGAACAAATCGCAGAGTTAAAGGCCAATCAGAAAAACATTAATTATGAGGTGGCCATCCAGCGTGAAAAGGAGACAAGACACGATGTTATGTCCCATGTATATGCCTATGGCGAGCAGTGTCCCAAGGCCAAGGGAATCATCCATCTGGGGGCCACCAGCGCCTATGTAGGTGACAACACCGACGTCATTATTATGCGAGATGCCCTAGGGCTGATTAAGGGGAAAATGGTAAATCTTTTTCACGTGCTGGAGAATTTTTGCCAAACCTATAGGGCCTTGCCTACCCTGGGCTTTACTCATTTTCAGCCGGCTCAATTGACCACAGTGGGAAAAAGAGGTACCCTGTGGCTGTTGGATTTATTAATGGATTATGAAAATTTAGAATTTCAATTGGATAGAATGAAGTTAAGGGGCGTTAAGGGAACCACCGGAACCCAGGCCAGCTTCTACAAGCTGTTTGAAAATGATGATGAAAAGGTCAAAGAGCTGGAAAAAAGAGTGGCTAACAAGATGGGCTTTGAAAAAACCTTCCCTGTAACAGGACAAACCTATTCAAGAAAGCTGGATTACGAGGTATTAACAGTATTAAGCGGCATTGCCCAAAGCCTACATAAAATGACCAACGATCTACGGCTTTTACAAAGCATGAAGGAAATTGAAGAGCCCTTTGAAAAGGGGCAAATAGGGTCTTCGGCCATGGCCTACAAGCGAAATCCCATGCGAAGTGAACGGATCGCTTCTTTGGCCCGCTATGTTATGGCGGCAGCTCAAAATGCAGCTATGACTGCTTCAGTCCAGTGGTTTGAAAGAACCCTTGATGACTCTGCCAACCGAAGAATTGTCCTGCCTGAAGCCTTTATGGCAGTAGATGCCATTTTGGAAATTGCCATCAATGTATGTAGTGGTTTGGTGGTCTATGAAAAAATGATTCTACAGCACATTGAAAACGAGCTCCCCTTTATGGCCACAGAGAATATTTTAATGGAGGCAGTAAAACAAGGGGGAGACCGACAGGAGCTTCACGAAAAAATCAGACTTCATTCCATGGAAGCCGCCCGGCAGGTAAAAATCGAGGGCAGGCCCAATGATTTAATCGAAAGAATACTGAAAGATCAAGACTTTAACCTAACAAGGGAACAGCTGGACGAATTGCTTGATCCTAAAAACTTTATCGGCAGAGCGCCCCAACAGGTAGAAGACTTTCTAAAGGAGTATATTCATCCCATTATAGAAGAAAATAAGAATCTGCTTGGTCTTAAGGTAGATTTAAAGGTGTAATGATTATAGAGATGGAGGTGCCATAAATGGCAGTTTTAACAACAATAGAGGAAATTGCAAAGCATGATGGCAAGGAAGTGACCATACAGGGCTGGCTGTTTAATAAGCGCTCCAGCGGAAAAATACATTTTTTACAGATAAGAGACGGTTCCGGCTTTATACAGGGGGTTGTGGTAAAGGCAGAAGTAGAAGAATCAGTTTTTGAGGTATGCAAAAAATTAACCCAGGAATCATCAATTGAAGTAATAGGACTGGTTCAAAAGGATGACAGGGCCCCCAGCGGCTTTGAAATACTAGTGAAGTCTGTCAAACCAATCCACATAGCCCTTGAAGGATATCCAATATCCTTAAAGGAGCATGGAACTGATTTTCTAATGGAGCATCGACACCTATGGATGCGTTCACCGAAGCAAAATGCCATATTAAGGATTCGTGACGAAATTAATCTGGCTATCAGAACCTTCTTCCACGAAAGGGGTTTTGTGCTGGTAGAGCCGCCTATCATCACCCCTGCTGCCTGTGAAGGAACCACAGAGCTGTTTGAGATCGACTATTTTGGTGAAAATGCGTACCTATCCCAAACTGGTCAGCTCTATGCCGAAGCCGCCGCCATGGCCTTTGGCAAGGTCTATAGCTTTGGGCCCACTTTCCGGGCAGAAAAATCCAAAACCAGAAAGCACTTAAACGAATTTTGGATGGTGGAGCCTGAAATGGCCTATGTTGATTTTGAAGGGAACCTGGAAATTCAGGAGCAAATGGTGGAATATATCGTACAAAGAGTTCTTCAGCATAAAAAGATAGAGCTCAAAAGGCTTCAAAGAGATACAACGCTACTAGAAAAAATTAAGGCTCCCTTCCCCAGAATTACCTATACCGAGGCAGTTAAGCTGCTTCAAGAGGGAGGCTTTGAATTTGAGTGGGGGGAAGACTTCGGTGCTCCTCATGAAACCTATATTGCTGAAAAATTTGATATTTCTCGAAAAGAACAAGATGAGTTCGCTCTAC
>CBFGTV010000122.1:0-6146 GCA_965652145.1 uncultured Clostridiaceae bacterium | reverse complement strand
TTAAAATCAGTTATTAATTTTTGTTTTTTATGAATTCAGCGGCTTCTGTACCTGCTACCCTGCCAAAAACCACAGCACCGCTGTATGCACCACTTGTAGCTGTAACTTCCCCTGCCGCATATAATCCTTCTACCACTTCCTTGTTAGTATTTAAAACCTGGGCTTTTTCATTGGCTAAAACGCCGCCCTTTGTCATATGAATGGCGGATTCCACCTGTACCCCATAATAGGGACCATTTTCTCCAAACTTTTCAGTAAAAGGCTTTTCTCTAAAGGGATCTTTAATTTCGCCCTCGACAGCTTGATTATATGTGGCTACCGTTTTAACTAGGTTTTCGCCGTTAATTCCAAGTTTTTCAGCCAATTCCTCCAAAGTATCAGCTTTTTGATGGTAGCCTAAATTATTATGCTTCTTTAGTCTGTAAAAGGATTCATAAAGTCTTTGGTCATAGATGTAGAAAACTTTTCCGTTGGGCTGCTCTAATATTGTATGTGCTAACGCAAGTCCGCCCGATGTTTCGTCAACAAACCGCTCACCGTTTTCATTTACGAAAATAAATCCGTCTCCAGCTCCAGTAAGCTCCCTATTGCTTTTATTAATCATCTTAAATACAGAAAGCGTATCCATATTTTCTAATTGAAAATTATATTTTTCAAACAATGGAATAAAGTCCCCCGTAGCCCCCATTTGGTTTGAGGTTTCTACTATTTCAGCTCCGGGCGCATACTTTGCTAATAGTTCTTTATTTGCTGAGAATCCACCCGTTGCCAGGATCACAGCATCTGCTAAAATATCGTAATAATCATTCTTATGCTGAACCTTAACACCAACAACCTTATCGCCGTCAAAAATTAAATCTAGTCCCTTTGTGCCGGTTCTAACGTCAATATTAAGCTCTTTAATCCTTTTTTCCATACCATCTTGAATATGCTCTCCTGCATAAGCATCGCTCTCGGCCATATGATTCGTGTCGCCATAGTTATAATTTAAATTAACACCAAAGCTTCTTAACCATTCGTCTAGCTCACTGGCACCATGAGCCCATACTTCTACCCGTTCCTTGGAATCATCAACCGATTCTTTTCTTTGAATAAAATCTTCTACTGTAATATTAATTCCATTTTCCTTTTGGGCTTTGGAATTAATCAGGTCAAAAAAGTTCATGTCGAACTTACCATTCCCGCTTAAAATATCTAATTTTTCAATCAGTATAATATCATCTATTCCCGCTTCCTTCGCACTTATTGCCGCCGCAAGTCCTGCCGGTCCACCACCAACAATCAGTAATTCAGTTTCGACAGCCTCTAAATCTCTACGTTCACTTTCGGGTCCTTGGGTGTCAAAGGTAATTTTTCCAAAGTCTTTCCCATATCCCTTGGCGGCCTCGGCAACAGCAGTCTTAATACCAAAGGAAGTGTACGAAGCTCCGCTTACACTGTCTACTATGGGACTTTGCGCTTCGAGAATTCTTTCCTTTATCACTGGGAATGCCCTTGTCATTACTGGACTGGTTTCTGCGTCTGATATGATTTTTATATCAACCATCTTATCGCCTTCGGTAATTAGCTCGAGCTTAATTTCACCGCCATACCCCGTCCCTTTGCCTTCATATGTATTGCTTACGTTGGGTTCTGTATTGGTGTCATCGTTACTAACCGTGTTTGATGCACACCCAACTGTGAAAGCTAAAGAAAACGCAAGTAACCATGTAATAATCTTTTTCATAGTTTGCCCTCCTGTTTTGTTAATTTTGTATCAACCCTATCGTATCATGATTACTATAGAAATTCAATATCACTTTTCATAATTTTCCAGTATACTTCCAAATCTTTGTAAATATCCCCTTGTATTGGCTAAAAATAGTACGATAGTACTCCTTTTTTCACAGCTTATAAATATGCTGACTGAAAGGGCTAGTACTTTAGATGGTTATAATTGGTATTTTGACTCTGAATTCAGGTGGATTTTCTAAAAGGAGCTGTGATATAATAATTAGAATATACAAACTTTAGTAAACAGCTTTGCTTATTATTTTAATAACAAAGGAGTGGCCTGAAAATGGTAGGGGTAGAAATTGATATGGTTGTAACGGACAGCTTAAAAGCACTGGAACTATATGAAAAAGTGTTTGATATTGAGCGAATTGAGGTTACTGATTTCCCGAAGGGTGAAAATGAAGTAATTTTTACTCTGTACGGGGTTCGTTTTCACATGTTGGACGAAAACCCAAAATTCTATTTGAAAGCACCAACTCAGCAGGAACCCAAGTCGATTTGGTTTAACATCCTTGTGCCTAACATCAAGGAAACCTTCACAAAGGCCATCAATGCAGGCTGTCTAGAGGTACAGGCAGTAACCGAAATGCCTGATTACGGCGTATCAAATGCTATCTTTACAGATCCCTTTGGTTATCAGTGGATGCTACACCAAATACACAAGGAAGTGAGCTTTGAAGAACGCCAACAGCTTTGGGAAGAAAAAAGGGGTTGTAAATAATTATTGTTGACGAGCTTTAAACAAATATTATATTAGCAAAAAAGGAATCTCCCAAACCGATAGTTTGGGAGATATTTTAATTTTAGACTGAGATAAAATATTCATAATTGATTATTGACTATTGACTAGTCTATGTTTGGTTTCCAGTAAAAGGCTAGTAGTCCGGCCCGAATTAAGCCGGGCTGCCGCTGCTATTGTCCAAAGGTAATAACTACCAATTCCGGTCGGTTGTTGATACGGACAGGGAAAATACTGTTACCTAAGCCCCGGCTGACAACCATTTTTGATGGGCCAATTTCATAAATGCCCTCGTCATATTTGGGAAAGAGCCCCTGGTTCGGCGCCACTAGCCCTCCAACAAAGGGTAAGCGAACCTGTCCGCCATGAGCATGGCCGCTTAAGATCAAATCGATACTGTGGGCTGCATACACGTTAAACAGCTCCGGTCTATGGGATAATAGGATTGTATATTGGTTTTCATCCATCAGGTCTTTTAACTTTGCATCGGTCAATGTTATACTGTTTTCAATCTTATCGTTTTTTTTCATAAAAGAAGGATCATCCAAGCCCAGCAGTCGGATAAAATCCTCGCCGCGTTTAATTGTTACGCCTTTATCCCTTAATAAAACAACGCCCGCTTCTGCCATTTTTTCTTCCAGCTTTAGATATTCGTCAATTCGTGCTTCGTGATTACCCGTAACATAATATACCGGAGCGATCTTGACGGCACCATTGACAAAATCCATAGCTTTTAGAAGATCTGTGCGGCGGGAATCAATTAAATCGCCGGTAATGGCGATTAGATCCGGAGATGCATTCTTAACTGCATCAAGTAATTTCTCTTGATTAACTCCAAATTCCGTATTATGCAGGTCAGATACGTGAACAATCCGAAACCCATTGAAGGAAACCGGAAGGCTTTTACTACTGATATGGATTTGTGTTGTTAGTATGGAGGTATTGCCCCAATAAACCCAGATAGAAAAGGGTACAAGGAAAATCAATAGAACTGTCACTAGTTCCCTTCGTTTATTACTTTTTATGTTTTTCATGAATCTGCCTCACTACATCTCGTTTTCTTTATCCTTACAATTACTCAGCTTTATCACCAGTTTATCATATAACAAAACGAAACACCATTACCCTGCGGAATAGAAAAATACTTTACAGAGCCATAAATATATTTTATAATTACAATATCATATCCAATGTTGGATAATAAAAAAGAAGGAGAACAAATGGTTCAGTTACTAATACTTTACTATCTTAGCCTTAAATCAACCCACGGTTATGAAATTCAGAAATTTATACAGCTTAATCACATGGAGGAATGGAACAGTATACAGTCTGGTTCAATCTATTATGCCATGGGTAAACTTGAAAAAGACGGATTAATCAAACTTGTCGATAAAGTAGGTGATAATGAAAAAGCAAGAAAAATTTATGAGATAACCGATGAGGGGCGCAGTAATTTGGCTCAAATGGCGTTGCATGAGTTAAAAAAGCCATTAGGGGGTATCTCGTCGGAGAAATTTTTACTTTATCCCATTATGGCGAATCTTACAAGGCAAGAGATGCTTACAGCAATTGAAGAACATATTGTCTGCCTGAAAAAACAGCTTTGTGATATCAATGATTGGTATCAAAAGAAGCATAAAACGGCTGAAAATGTAGAAAAAGCTACCTTCAAGCTGATGAAAAGTACTGTAGAGAACCAAATAGAATGGCATAAAGCCTTAGCAGAGCATCTTGATGAAACAATTTCATTGTCTAAGAAGGTTTCGAATCTGATAAAAAAGGTGGACTTTTCAATTTTAAATGAATAGTAAACTTAATTAAATTAGTTTTTATAGTTATTCCATATTGTTCAACGGTATGGAATAAAAATTTAAGATAGTATCCAATGTTGGATACATTGAAGGGAGACGATAAAATGAAAATTGTAGCTTTAATGGGAAGCCCAAGAAGAAAAGATAGCTTTAACATTTGTAAAGAGATTGAGGGGCAAATTAATCAGGGTAATAACACAGTTGAGTTTCATTACATCTTTCTTAATGATTATCATATCGAAGACTGCAAGGGGTGCTGTACTTGCTTCCAAAAAAGTGAAAATGATTGTCCTTGTAAAGCCGATGACTTAAAGCGGATAAAGGATCAGCTTATTTCGGCCGATGCCTTGATTATTGCAAGTCCAGTGTATGCTTATCAGGTTACGGGACAGCTCAAAAGATTCATCGACAGAATGTCTTATATGTTTCATCGGCAGGAACTGGTCGGTAAGCCTGCACTAATTGTTGTAACCACAGATGGTGGCGGAAGCAAGCAGGTTTATAAATATCTTAAAATGACCCTATCCGGATGGGGCCTGGGGATTGTTGGTAACCTACAAATTATCTCCCCTTTGTATTTTGAAAATCGCAAGTCTAAAGGAGCCTTTAAATACAGCCAAAGTTATTTTACGAAGAACCATAAAAAGCTTAGACTGGTATCGGAAAAGCTATGGAAAAGTGCAGAAACCGCTGAAAAAAGAGTACCATCATTTTACGATATTTTCATGTTTAATTGTCTAAGAAGCAAGACCTATACCTCTGAAGCCGACTATATTTATTGGGAGCAAATGGGTTGGCTTGATCAAGAATACTTCTACGATGTGAGGCTTAATCCTTTTAAGAAGATTTTCGGAAGTATAATGAAGGGATTGATTCATATGATGGGAAAAAGATTTTCTAGGGAACGATCCGCTTTATAGATAAAGATAGGCAGGCGAATGCCATCCTTCTGGCCATAAAAAATGATGTTGATTGGCACTCGTAATGGATATGTAGGAGTGCCTTTAAACGAAGTATTTCCGTGGCTGGGAATGAAATAAGCCCGGTAACCCGGGCTGTGTTTTATTGCTGCTGAAAAAATGGAAGCTGAGTCTTATAGCCGCTAAAAATATCAGATATATCACTTATTTGGGGCTTTGTTGCAAGATCAGCCTGGTATTCCCCCAGGTTGAACAGCTCATTAAAGAGGGTCGTATGGGCATTCTGTATTTTATTATGATTATTTATTAGAAGCGCCCTTAGATCATCATTGATGATTTCATTTATAGCGATCTGATAGTTTACAAGGTTGTGCTTTTCGTAAAACAGAATATCATTCAGCTTATCCCTGACATTTAAGTTTACATCCTTTACTTTAGGGAGTTCCTGAGAAACAGTTTTACCAATTTTTTGTACCCCCATTTTAGAGGTAACTGTTGACTGAGAGTCCATCATTGTACCTGGCCTCCTTGACTGCTAATTATTTGATCCACATAGTTTAAAAGTTCCAGATAGTTTTGCTGATGCATGCTTGCTGTATCAGAAAAAACCTTTTTATGGCCGGGGTTAGTCTCCTGATTGGCATATTGAAAGCATTTTTTGGAAGTAAGTAACTCCCAGGACAATATATCCTTAATGTAGTTCACTTCCTTTGTAGAGAGATTTTGCATATAAAGCCTCCTTATTTTAGTTTTAAGTTAGTATTTACTAAAAATAATCTATCATTCATTTAATCTTGATATGATAGAATAAGATAGCAATATTATTAATGAGAAAAAGAAAAAACACTAGGGTGTGTCTGAATACTCCGAAGGGTGCAGATTTTACTGAATTTTTGTTCC
>CBFGTV010000121.1:0-6195 GCA_965652145.1 uncultured Clostridiaceae bacterium | reverse complement strand
GAAGCCATCTCTATGGCAGACCGGGTTATGGTTCTTTCCAATCGCCCTGCCACTATCAAGAGCATATATGATATCAAGCTCACCTGCCAGGACGGAGAGGCTTCGCCGATTAAATGTCGAGAGGCCCCCGAGTTCAGACACTATTTTAATCAAATATGGAGGGAGTTGGATGTTTATGTTCAATAATCGTAGACAGAAGCTACAGGATGAAAAATATTCCCCCAGCCACTTGGCCTATTTAAAGGGATTAAAAATGGAAAAAACTCAAATCCTGCTCTCTCAAATAGGTCTATTGATTTTTCTTCTGGTATTATGGGAGCTGGCAGCCCATTTGAAATGGATAGACCCATTTTTCACCAGCAGACCCACCTCCATTGTCAAGCTCATTGTAAACTTGGCAAAGGATGGTTCAATTTTTATGCATACGGGCATTTCCCTATTTGAAGCAATTATGGGATTTTTATTGGGGACAGTTTTGGGCACCCTAATCGCTATTTTACTATGGTGGTCAGATTTCGCCGCCAGGGTTTTTGACCCCTACCTGGTGGTATTAAATGCCTTACCTAAAATTGCCCTGGGCCCTATTATCATTATCTGGGCCGGTGCCGGAATGCGGGGAATTATTGTAACTGCCCTGACAATTTCATTGGTGGTCACAATTCTGGCCACCTACAATGGCTTCAAGGAGGTAGATGAGGAAAAAATAAAAATGCTAAAAACCTTTGGCGCCACTAAGCTACAAATATTAAAAAAGGTCGTCCTTCCCGCCAATGTTCCCAATATGATTAACACCATGAAAATAAACATAGGTATGTCCTGGGTTGGGGTAATTGTTGGTGAATTTCTGGTTTCCAAGGCAGGATTGGGTTATTTGATCGTTTATGGCGGGCAGGTCTTTCGATTAGATATTGTCATGGCAGGGGTAATCATTCTAGCTGTGGCAACAGCATTAATGTATCAGTTTATTGCCAGACTTGAAAACAAATTTTTAAAATGGAAGCAATAATATCATGAGGAGGCCCTTCATTATGATGAGCCTCCTTCTTTACTCCTTTTCGCATTTATAAATCACACAAATATAAAATTCCCTCAATTAAACAACATTTGTACAGGTATTTATTTTTTCCAGATCATCAAAAATGTTCTTTGACTATAATTGATAGGCTTCACCTATATTATATTGTATACTAGGTAAATTACAAAAAAATAAGAATTGGCTCAAGGCGAATTCTTTATTCTTTCCGTATAGACCGTCATCCTCTAAAAACATGTTTTTCCTCTTGTACCATCCGAATTGATATAAAAACCATCAACAATTTCGTTTATTCCACCATCAAATAACCATTTATTTGATTCAATAAATTCTATGAATTGATTATAAAACATACCGTACGTTACCGCTTCCGGTACAGATACACATCCTCTTATCTCAAATCCTTTAATTTCGTTGAATCTATCCAAATATCATCCTAATAATCATGAATCCTATCGAAGGAACCAATAAACTTCCTAGCCCTGTATAAAAGGTCGCTATCATCGCCCCATAGGGGACAAGCTTAGCATCGGTGGCAGCTAATCCCCCAGCGACACCGCTGGTTGTACCGATTAACCCACCATAGACCATGGCAGCCGTTGGGCTGTTAAGTTTAATTACAGGTGCAATAAAGGGTGTAATTACCATTGTTAAAACAGATTTTACTACTCCCGCAGCTATGGATAAGGCGATGACTTCAGAGCTTACCCCTAAGGCTGTTCCTGCTACAGGACCAACAATGAAGGTAAGGGTGCCCCCACCGATCGTTGTGATCTCTGCTGGATCTGTATAGCCCAGTAATACAGCTACAAAAGCTCCTACAAAGAAGGAGAAAAACACGCCTACCAGCAGGGATACAATCCCTGGCAGCCCGGCCTTCTTTAAATTTTCCATTTTAACACCGTAGGCTGTAGAAATAATTGTATAGTCCCTCAGCATAGCTCCTCCCATTAGCCCTGTACCGGCGAATATTGGTATATCAGCAATACCACGGGAACCCCCGGTATATTTACCTGCAATATAGGCTAATATTAACCCCACTATAATGGCAACAGCCGAGCTCATTCTTTCCTGCTTGAGTCTTTTTGTAAGCCCGTAGGAGACAAGCATAATTAAGGCAATTAGCCCAAAGGCAGCCACTAATCCATAGGAAGTAAATATTGTTACAATATGATCCTTGACCATTCTATTCACATCTCCCTTTTATCCAAATAGGTACTAATTTTTAATCAATTGATGATTGACTTGTCGTCCGGAAATTCCTCCCGGGGTACTAGCTTTGAGATCAAAGGCACTAAAAACAGGGCACCGATAGTAGCGCCTCCCCCTGCTACAAAGGCTACTAAGCCTCCTGAAAAGGCAGATACTACATTTTGAATAGATGACATAGCCACAATAACAGGAATATAAAGGGCGCTTAACAACAAAATACCATTTTTTGTCTTTTGACTGAAGTCTTTTCCCTTCCCTTCATAGTAATTGCTTATTAAAATTAAAAGCAGCATGGCGAAGCCTACTCCACCCACATCACCCTGAACGCCAAGAATACTTCCCAATACTCTTCCAAAAAGAGTACCAATAAACATACAAAGTGCCACCAGGCCCAAACCATATATTTCCATATACTTTGCCGCCTCCTTTAGCTTTTATAATACTGGTGCTAGAAAATATTCATTTCCTTCAACCGCTGAATTTCTTCATGGGTAAGGCCCACAAAATCCTTCAATATTTCCTCTGTGTGCTGTCCTAATACAGGTGCGGGCATCCTAACGGTTCCTTGACTTTCTGACATTTTAATCGGAACCCCCGGTATTTTTACGCTTCCAGCCTTTGGATGCTCTACCTCCACCAGCATTTCTCTAGAAATAACCTGTGGATCATTAACAACCCCTTCCATATTGTTAATAGGTCCATTTGGAACTCCTGCATCATCCAATATGCTTTGCCATTCCCTGGTAGACCTTCGTTTAATTGCTTCTGCCAGCTCCGGCCGTAGGGCATTATAATTTTCTGCCCTCAATGGATTCGTTTTAAATAGCCCATGATCTGCCAGCTCTTCCTTACCAATTTCTACGCATAGCTTTCTAAACAGGGTGTCGTTACCTGCTGCAATCATAATCTCTCCATCTGCTGTTTCAAAGGGCTCAAATGGAACAATTGATGTATGTCTATTCCCCTCTGGCTTAGGTGCAACCCCAGTGGCAAAATATCTTGCTATTGCATTTTCTAATATGGATACCTGACAATCCAGCATGGCCACATCCACCTTCTGTCCTACACCAGCTATATTTCTATAATTAATGGCTGCTAAAATACCTATAGCAGTATACAATCCTGCTGTAATATCGCCGATGGATGGGCCAACTCGTGTAGGTCTACCGCCCTTTTCTCCCGTAATACTCATAATTCCTCCCATTGCCTGCACTACCCCGTCATAGGCAGGGCGGTTACTATAGGGACCTGTATGCCCAAATCCAGAGGCAGCTGCATAAATAATTTGAGGATTTACTTCCTTTAGAAGCTCATATCCCAAGCCCAGCTTTTCCATGGTACCTGGACGATAGTTTTCTACTATCACATCTGCTTGCTTCACCATTTTGATAAAAAGGTCCTTTGCCTCCTGCTTTTTTAAGTTCAAGGTAATACTTTTTTTGTTTCGGTTAATATTCATAAAATATGCGCTTTCCTCATTAATATAAGGACCAAACTGCCGGGAATCGTCTCCTGTTTTTGGGACTTCAATTTTAATTACATCTGCCCCCAGATCACCTAAAATCATTGTTGCATAGGGCCCTGCCAAAACCCTCGTTAGGTCTAGCACCTTTATGCCTGCTAATGCCTGTTTCATTTTCATACCTCCTTAAATGTAATTATTTTAATCATTTTAATTACATTGCAAAGTTCATACC
This sequence comes from uncultured Clostridiaceae bacterium, assembly GCA_965652145.1. GTDB lineage: Bacteria > Bacillota > Clostridia > Peptostreptococcales > Natronincolaceae > CBFGTV01. The sequence goes on along the minus strand of CBFGTV010000121.1, from coordinate 2,253 downwards.
AGCTACTAGGTCCCTATTTATGAGGATATTTAGGCATTACTGTATCAAAAAATAAAAATAAGTGGTAAATAAATTACCACTTTGGTAAAAACATTACCACCTTAATCATTCTTTTATATGCTTAATTTATATTTTTGTATCTTCCTTCTGAGGGTAAGCCTAGAAAGCCCTAAGTCTTCTGCCGTCCTGGTAATGTTCCAATCATGCTTTTCCAGTGTCTTTTTAATAATAGCTTCCTCAGCAATTTCTAAGCTGTTAAAGTCCTCTGGCTTTGGCTCCTTTGGAATAAAGTTTACAATTTCCTTAGGTATATCCTTTAAAGCTATGATCTCATCTTTTTGAAAAATCATAACCCTCTCAATCATATTTCTTAACTGCCTTACGTTTCCTGGCCAATTGTATTGCCTTAAGACCGCCATAGCATCTGGGTCAATTCCAATAACTGCTTTATTCAACTTTTTATTATATTCATCAAGAAAATAGGCAGATAAAATAGGGATGTCTTCCCTACGTTCTCTAAGGGGAGGCAAATTTATGGGAACAATATTCAATCGATAATATAAATCTTCCCTGAAGGTTCCCCTTTGAATTTCTCTAAGAAGGTATTTATTGGTGGCAGCTACAATGGTAGCTTCAAATTTCCTTTCCTTTAAGCCGCCTACGCTTCGGTAACTTTTTTCTTGTAACACCCTTAGCATTTTGGCCTGGAGCTCAATATCCATATCAGCAATTTCATCAAGGAAAAGCACACCTCTATTGGCAGCCTCTATTAGTCCGGCTTTGTAAGATTTTGCATCTGAAAAGGCTCCTTTTTCATAGCCAAAGAGCTCACTTTCCTGTAAATTTTTGGGAATAGCTGCGCAATTAATGGCCATAAACCTATGATTATCTCCAACCTTCAAGCTATGAATTAGTTTGGCAACAACCTCTTTACCGGTTCCACTTTCTCCCTCTAAAAGAATACATGTATCATAGGGTAGTTGCCCAATCTTCATTATGGTTTCTCTAATAGCTTGTATTTTCTCAGAGTTGCCAATTAATAAAGTATTACTAGTGCTAATGTCTATTTCTTTTTTTATACGTATATACTGTAGCGTTTGTTCAATGGATTGCTGTATTTCGTTTAAGGAAAAGGGCTTAACGAAATAATCATAGGCACCATCCTTCATTGCCCTTACTGCCAGCTTAATTTCGTTCAAGTAAGTAATCATAATTACAATGCAGGTGGGTTTTATGCTTTTAATATGCTTTAAAACTTCTAATCCATCTATGCCTGGCAGCCTAATATCAACTATAGCCAGGTCAGGTGATTCATTCTTTAATACCTTTAAACCTTCTTCTCCCGTTTCTGCTGCTATAACCGTTAATCCTAGCTTTTCTAAGCCCATCTTCAGTGAAAGTCTTATACTTTTCTCATCATCGATAACTAATATTTTCACCAGCTTCACCTCCGCTTAACGACAGCTTACACATCTGTAGGTAGCTCAACGCTAATCTTAGTTCCCACCCCCTCATTACTGTCTACATTAACAAGGCCATCATGCTCCTTAATTATTTTATAAGCAATAGAAAGTCCTAAACCATTTCCATCCTTTTTCGTAGTATAGAAGGGATAAAATATTTTGTCGAGACTTTGCCCATCTATACCAATACCATTATCCTGAATCGAAATTAACACAGACTTCTCCTTTCCCTGAATACTGATGGAAACGTTTCCACCCTCTTTGACTGCCTCTATAGCATTTTTAAAAATGTTTATGAAGACTTGTTTAAGCGCTCTTCGATCCCCCTTTAGGGAAATGCATCTATGTTCATAATTCTTTTTTATTTGTATTGCCTTCTCACTGGCTTTAGCTGTGAAAAGATAGACAATGTTATCGATCAAATCAGCTATGTTGATAATTTCTTTTGTTAGTATCGAAGCTCTGCTAAAGTCTAAATAGTGAATAACCAACTTATTTAAATCTTCTATTTCCTCTTGTAAAGTAATTAATACCTCATTTTTACTTACAGCATCATAGGAGTCATCCCTTAAAATCTCCATCAGATTCCTCATACCTGCCAAGGGATTACCAATATCATGAATAATGGAAGCCGATAGCTCTCCTAGGGTACGAATACGATCCTCTCTTCTAAGTTCCAGCTCTATCATTTTTATTTTAGTTAAATCCTTAAACAATAGGACTACGCCAATAATATTATTCATTTTATCCAATACACAGGAGACCGTAAAGCTGATAATCATCCTTCGCC
>CBFGTV010000120.1:0-6202 GCA_965652145.1 uncultured Clostridiaceae bacterium | reverse complement strand
GGAGCAGGCGGGGCTGACTTCCATTTCTGAGGAGGAGGCCGCCAGGGACCAGGGGATCATCTATTTCATAAAGCCCTTACCCCCTGCTGCTTCAAGAAGAAGCTATGCTATAACCCATTCCGGCCAACTGAATCTGCCCCAGGAGGATTTAAGGCTTCTTCAGCTGTGGGAGGAGAATGAGGTTATATGCCCTCAATGGCTTTTAAAGAAAATGGCTCAAGGCCAGGTAACTGGATTAAACACAGCCTATGATAACTGGCAGGAGGGATTAAGTCGGTCTTTACCTGGGAAGTGGCGTATTAATGTGGCGGGCCTAGGAGATGTGGGCGGTACCCTTTTAATGGGCCTGAGGCTGATGGGGGCAGATTCCATTGAAGCCCTGGGCATATACGATCGGGATGAAAACAAGCTAAAGCGTTGGGAATTTGAGCTGAACCAGATCAATGGCCCAGGCCCTGTACCCATGCCCCCGGTACATATATTACGGGAGGAGGAGGTTTTTGATTGTGATCTATTTGCCTTTTGTATTGCCGCCAGGGTTCCTGCCCTGGGGGAGGAAAAGGTAGACGTCAGGATGGTCCAGCTGGAGGAAAACGCCAAGATTATCAATTTATACGGTACCATGGCCCGAGAGAGACATTTTAAGGGAATTTTTGCTGTGGTTTCGGATCCTGTTGATCTATTGTGTAAATCTGTTTTCCTGGCCAGTAATCGGAATGTCTCGGGGCATTGGGATGGCCGGGGGCTGGTGCCGGAGCAAATTCGAGGCTACGGACTGGGGGTCATGCATGCCAGGGCCCTGTATTATGCCGGCCGTCATGCTGAAATGAGCCATTACATCAGCGAAGGCCGAGCCTTTGGCCCCCACGGAGCAGATTTGGTTATAGCCGACAGTATTGAAAATTATAATGAGTCCCTTTCCCTGATCTTAACGGAAAAAGCCCGTACAGCCAATTTAGCAGTTCGAAAAACCGGCTTTAAGCCCTATATTGCCCCGGCCCTTTCCTCTGGCGCCCTTTCGATTCTAGCCACCATTAGGGGAGAATGGCACTATAGCGCCACCTTTATGGGCGGTGTCTATATGGGAGCCAAAAATCGCCTGGGGGCTGCCGGTACCGAGCTGGAGCAATTAAGGCTGCCGGCGCCCTTAGTAGGCAGGCTGCAAAATACCTATGATCGATTGGAGGCCTTACTATGATTTATTTGATCATGCCCGGGCAGGTTACTCAGCAATTGAGGGCCATGGCTGGGGCTGCCCTATCAGAAATCGAGCATATGACCATTACTCAACCATCTGAATTGACGAATTTAAAAAACAAAAAGATTATCTTTGCTCTGGAGATCGACTCCTGCGGGGGTTTTAACCCCATGATGGATATACTTAAGTCCCTTTGTCAAAGGGACAAAGCACCTTTAGACGGTGCTACCGCCGCCCTATTGGTTCATAGCCAGGGAGAGCTTTATACAAAAAGTGCTGCCGCTCAATTGATTTTTATTACCAATCAATTGGGCGCCAGCTTCATAGGGCATCCGATGGTGGAGGCTACCGATTCCTTAAAAAATTTTGCCACCTGGCAAAAAACAATGGATTTAAGCCTTGGGGAAATCTCCCTAACCTTGTCAAGGCAGTTGGGAAATCGTTTGCTAAGGCACCAACCCCTGACCTTCAAAAAGCCTAAGCTTGTCTACCTTCATTCCAGTTCCCGGGCCACCTCCAATACATTGACCCTCTGGCAGCTGATTGCAGACAATCTTCAAGGATGGCCCTGTCAGGAGCTCTATGTGGAAAATGGATCAGTCTTTGATTGCTTCGGCTGTTCCTATCGGGCCTGTGTTGAATATGGCCAAAGAAAAAGCTGCCGTTATGGAGGGGTCATGACAGAAAAGATTTTGCCTGCGGTGGAGGAGGCAGATATCCTGGTATGGATTTGCCCCAATTACAATGACTCGATTTCTTCTAATCTAATGGCTGTAATCAATCGCTTAACCACCCTGTACAGGCAAATCAAATTTTACGACAAGGCTATTTTTACCGTTATCGTCTCGGGAAATTCCGGTAGTGATTCCATTGCAAGGCAGCTGATAGACGCCTTGAACATCAATAAAGGCTTCTACCTGCCACCCCGATTTGCCTTAATGGAGACGGCCAATGACCCCGGTAGTGTTTTAAAAATACCCAATATTCAAGACAAGGCCCGACAATTTGCCGCCCACATGCAGTCTGTTATAGGTTAGCTGACATTGTTGCCGCCCATTGTCGAACCCGCTCCAATTGAGCCTGTTGTTCGTGGGTTTTAGGGTCCTTCAGCCCAATTTCCCCTATGAATTGATTTTGGGGAATGGCCTTTTTAATGCTTTCGTAGGTTCTGCCCGGTTGGCCGCCATAGCAGCAAAACAGCGCAACTTTTTTTCCGGTCAGGGGAACCTGAGCAAAGAAGCTGTTTAGGGCCGGGGCATAGGTACCCGCCCAAACGGGGGTCCCTAAAAAAATCTGATCATATTCCTGAGGATTCTTATCTAATGGTTGCAGGGCAGGCTTATTTTTAAATATAACCTGCTTTCCACCCCAGACATATCGCATAAATCCCGTCGGTTGAACATCTTTAATTGGTTTTAGCTCCAGCAGCTCCCCCTGAACAGCTTCGGCAATGGTTTCGGCAATCAATTTTGTATTGCCCTCTAAAGAATAATAAATCACCAAGCTCCTTTTCCCATTCATTTTTACACTCCCTTTTGGTTTTAAATTTGGCTATCTATAATAAAGGCAAAGCTCTGCCCTTATATCCTCTGCTAAAGTCAACAGGATATATGAAAACAGTCGTTCCTTTCTCTTATTGGTAATGGAACCGGGGTTTAACATTAAAATTCCCCCTTTCGTCTGAATCAGGGGCTGATGACTGTGGCCATAGGCGATAATATTAACCGATTCCCCCTGAAATGCCTCCAGGGCCCTGTCTTGGGTAGTTCTGTGGCTTCCATGGCCATGGAATACACCTATTCGATGGCCATGAGCTTCTATCACCAGCTTTTCCCTCAGAATGGCCTGAATATCCTGATCATCGGCATTCCCCCAGACTCCGGCAAAGTTATGGTGCCTTTGAAAATATTCAAGGGCCTCCCTGTGGGTATAATCTCCACAGTGAATTAATAAATCCACCTCCCTGAGGGCGGCAGGAATACCCTCTGGTAGATTGGCTGCGGTCTTATGGGTAAGATGGGTATCGGATATAATACCGATTCTCATTTCCCCGCTCCTCCTATTGGAGCAAATCGCCTGGCCAGGGCTTCAGCCACCTTGATGCCGTCTACGGCTGCAGAAATAATTCCTCCGGCATAGCCTGCCCCTTCCCCTGTAGGGTATAGCCCCCCTATATTGCTTTCTAAATTTTCGTTCCTCATAATTCTAATGGGAGAAGAGCTTCTTGTTTCGATTCCAGTCATGATGGCATCCCCCAGGGCAAAGCCCTTGAGCTTTTTATCCAGCTCCAATAGGGCCTCCTTCATGGCTTCGACGACATAGTCCGGCAGGCAGCTACGTAGGTCTGTCAGTTGAATTCCGGGGGTATAGGAAGGTGTAACACTGCCCAATTCCTTTGAGGGCACCCCGGCCAGAAAATCCTTTACCAATTGGGCTGGTGCCCGATAGCCGCCTCCTCCCGCCTGATAGGCCATTGCTTCCCATTTTTGCTGGTAAAATACCCCTGCAAGGGGATGATCACTATCATAATCCTGGGGATTTACCCCTACCAGCAGGGCACTATTGGCATTTTCCAAATCCCTGGCGTAATAGCTCATTCCATTGGTTACTACGGTTTCCGGTTCAGATGCCGCCGCCACCACCCTGCCACCGGGGCACATACAGAAGGTGTAGGCAGACCGTTGGTTTTGACAATGATAAGATAGCTTGTAGTCGGCGGCCCCCAGCCTTCCGGTTTCTGCAGCACTTCCATATTGGCTTTGGTTGATCAGAGCTTGGGGGTGTTCAATCCTCACCCCAATGGAAAAGGGCTTAGGCTGAATGTCCACCCCACGATCATAGAGTAATTGGAAGGTATCTCTGGCACTGTGACCCACTGCTAAAACCACTGCCTCGGCAGGAATAAGGCTGTTATGGTTAATTTCCAGGGCAGCAATATGTCCATCTTGAATCTTCATATCTGTTACTCTATGCTCAAAAAGAACCTGTCCCCCCAGGGCAATAATTTGTTGTCGAAGGGCCTTAACCACCCTGCGCAAATGATCTGTTCCCACATGGGGCTTGCTGAAATAAATAATCTCCTCTGGAGCCCCGGCCGCCACCAGCTCTTCTAATACCTTCCGACAGCGTAAATCCTTGATTTGTGTTGTGAGCTTCCCGTCGGAAAAGGTTCCTGCTCCCCCCTCACCAAATTGCACATTTGATTCAGGGTTTAGTTTTCCCGTTTCCCAGAATAGATCTACATCCTGGCTTCTTTCCTCAACCGCCCTTCCCCTTTCCACAATCACAGGGCAATAACCCATCTGGGCCAATATCAGCCCTGCAAATAGGCCGGCAGGACCAGTACCGATAACCACCGGGGGATGGGCTAGCTTGTCTGAGCCTGGGGTAACAAAACGATAGGCCATATCTGGTGTTTCTGAAACATGGGCTCCCCTGCACCGGGCCAATACCTTTTTTTCATCCTCCACCTCGGCATCAACAATATAGACAAATTGTATATTATCCTTTCTTCTGGCATCAATAGACTTCTTATAGATTCGATAGTCCTTCAGGGCGGCTTCCTTGATCTTTAATTTTTTGATAAGAATTTTTCTTAATTGTTCCTTCTGTTCTTCCATGATTGGTATTTTAATTTCTGCTATCCGGAGCATTTTTTCACCCTTTCTTCTAATCGCCGATTGATTGAGAGGCATGATCTCCAGCCACATAACCCGATGACCAGGCCCACTGAAGATTAAAGCCACCGCAATCTCCGTCAATATCCAGCAGCTCACCTGCTAAATATAACCCCTTTACTAATCTTGATTCCATGGTTTTGGGATTCACCTGGCCAACATCCATTCCTCCGGCGGTAACTTGGGCATGACTCCAGGGCTGGCTTCCGATAACGTCGAAGGTCCATCCCTTTAATAGGGATAAAATCCTTGAAAGGTCATGGGGCTTGAGGGCCCTGGCCGACATGGTAATGGGATTAATTTCTGCTGTTTTCAACATTACAGGGATTAACCGCTTGTTTAATAGCCCCACAAAGCTGAAATCCAGGGGTTTTTCAGGCTGATAGGCCAGTCGCAGCTGAATTAGTTCCATAAGCTGATCTGGACTGAACTGAGGAAATAGATCAAGCCTCAGCCAGGGATGGTTATTCTGGTTAAGGGCTTGAACGGCCATCCTGCTTAGTTGTAAAATAGGGGGACCCGAAATGCCATAGTCGGTAAATAGAATTTCCCCGTCCTCTGTTCTTATGACCCTTTCTCCTGTCCCCAGGGTGGCCTGACCTATAAATTTTACTCCCTTAAGCTGCTTAAGAAAGGGACTTTTCAGCTTCAACTGAACCAATGCAGGGCTAGGACTGATTAAATGATGCCCCAGGGACTTTAAAAGATGATAGCCACTGCCATTTGAACCCAACTGGGGGCTGGCCATACCACCGGTGGCCACAATAACCTTATTGGCCTTGAGAATTTCGCCATCCTTTAGGGTAACTATGAAGCCTGACCCTGCGGCCTCCACCGCCACCACCTCGGCTTCACAGCGTTCCTTAACCCCCAGCCGCTGAAGCTCATACCGAAGTACCTCCAAAACACTAGTGGCTTGATCTGATGCGGGGTATACCTTCCCACCCCCCTCTACCTTACAGTGGATCCCCAGATATTCAAAAAAATCCATGGTCTGCTGTACATCAAACTGACCAAAGGCCCCATGAATAAATTTAGGGTTTTTACCATGATAATACTGAATTCCTGTATGGATATTGGTTAAATTGCAACGGCCATTACCTGTTGCCAATATTTTTTTACCCACCCGGTTAAGCTGTTCTAAAATCGTGACCTGGGCCCGGTTTCTTGCGGCGGCTATGGCAGCCGTTAAACCGGCGGCACCGCCCCCAATTACAATTATTTGATTTCTATTTTTCATTGATTAACTTCCTTTCAGGTCATTCCTCTGTAAACATTTTATGATATGACTATCAACTTAGCAAGTCTATTTACCCTATAGCTTTCC
>CBFGTV010000119.1:0-6277 GCA_965652145.1 uncultured Clostridiaceae bacterium | reverse complement strand
ATTATTTTGAAAATCCAAATGATTTTACAGATAAAAGCAGAAATCCAACTGAAGAAGAATGGAATCAGGTTATTATACCTGGTATTATCAATATTAAAAATTGTATGCTGAATGGACCTAAAAAAATATATATTCAATCAAATGCTAAACTTTCTGTGGGAATTGCCTTTGGTAGGATTTTTCATAAAAGAACAGGCTATAAATTATATTTTGGTGACGAAGATAAAGAGAATTGGACAAACCATGGAAAGGTTAAGGACGCTATGCCATTGTTTGTAGATTACTGTGATGGCGAAAAAGAAAGTAAAAATATTATTGTTGAGATAGGTATTACAAGGGATGTAAGTTCTGCGGTTGAAGCATATAGAAGGTCTAATCCCTTCGATTATAAACGCCATATCAGCATTAGAAATAAAGAACTGGGAGAAGACTCTGTGGAAAATGCACAACATGCCTTTGATATCCTTCAGCAAATATATCAAGAAATATTAAAATGTACAAATGATTGGGGGAATGGGCTTATCTTTCATATTTTTTATGCAGGGCCTTTACCATTGGCCTATATGATTGGTACATCATTGAATGCTATGGGTGCTATTCAACTCTATGAGTATGATAAAAGAAGCGGGTATGTAAAAGCTGGATTAATCAATATAAATGATTAACAAATCCAGTCCAACGAACGCACAAAAAGACAGGTAATCAACAATACTCATTGGTAAAATGGAATCAAGGAGTGAGGCATATGACAATGGTAGAGGCTTTACAGAGGGCAATAGATTATATAGAAAATCACCTGCAGGATGAAATTACAATTGAAGGGATTGCTAGACAGGCCCACCTTTCGAGCTTTCACTTTCAGCGGCTGTTCATGATCTTAACCGATATGACAGTGGCTGAATATGTAAGAAGGCGCAGGCTAACCCTGGCCGTCCAAGAGCTGATCAGCTCGGACTGTAAGGTGATTGACCTAGCCCTTAAATATGGATATGACACTCCTGAGGCCTTTTCCAAAGCCTTTCGTAAGCATCATGGAATTACTCCCACTGAAGCACGAAGGGGCAAGGGAAGGCTGGAATCCTATAATCGCCTGAGTATTCAGGTAAACTTGAAAGGAGCGGAACCAATGAAGTATCGTATTGTTGAAAAAGAAAGCTTTGAGGTAGTGGGTAGAAAGCAGACGGTTTCCTTTGATGATATGGGTGAAGCCATTAGCAGGTTTTGGAACCAGCTTAATCAAGACGGCACAGTGGAACAACTGGTAAGGTTAAACAATGGAGAAATCAAAGGAGTAATGGGCCTAAGTGCAGACTATAATACAGAAGAAAACAAAATGGATTACTGGATCGCAGTGGAATCTACCCTAAAGCCTGGGGAGGATTTTGAAGTATTAATGCAGCCTGCCTCCAAATGGGCGGTATTTGAAGTGAGGGGCCCAGTTCCCGATAGTATCAGTAGGGCTTGGAAGCAAATCTTTTCAGAATGGTTTCCATCAAACGGCTACGAACACACAGGGGGCGATTCCTTCGAAGTTTATATCAGTGAGGATCCAACCCAGAACGATTCCTATATGGAAATCTGGATTCCAGTAAAATAGTACATTTTTCAATAACAGAACTATCTAAAGCCAATTGCAAATAAGAGTCAACTATGCTAGTATAAAAGAGTAAAATTAAATAATTACTAAAAAGCACAGGGGGGCTGGAATGGCCAGCTGAGATTAAGAACCGTATTTCTTTGACCCTAATTACCTGAACTAGATAATACTAGCGTAGGGAGTTGTTTATTGGCATAATGCTGTTGAAGAAATATTGATATGCTTATGTTTTAAACACCAATCCTATGGGTTGGTGTTTTTTTATACAGTAAAACATAACTGTTAGGATTAAGATGAACTTGAAAGGAAGTGGCAAAATGAATTACACAACCCAAATGGATGCAGCCCGTAAGGGAATCGTTACAAAGGAGATGACAATTGTAGCAGAAAAGGAGCAAATGGAGGTGGAAATTCTTCGAGAGCTGATGGCAGAAGGTAAAATTGTTATTCCTGCCAACAAAAACCACCATGGCCTTAGCCCCGAGGGAGTTGGCCAGGGCCTCAGGACAAAAATCAACGTCAACCTGGGAATTTCTAAAGACTGTGTCAACATAGACATGGAAATGGAAAAGGTTAAAACAGCCATTGATATGAAGGCCGAGGCTATCATGGATTTAAGCTCCTATGGTAAGACCGAAGCATTTAGACGGGCCTTGATTGATCTGTCACCGGCCATGATTGGAACGGTACCTATTTACGATGCAGTGGGGTTTTACGATAAGGAGTTAAAGGATATAACAGCGGAAGAATTTCTTAAGGTGGTGGAAAAGCACGCAATTGACGGAATTGACTTTATGACAATCCATGCTGGAATCAATCGAGAAGCCGCCCGGGTATTTAAGCGAAATCCTCGGCTGACCAATATTGTTTCCAGGGGTGGTTCATTACTGTACGCCTGGATGGAATTAAATAACAAAGAGAATCCCTTTTATGAATACTATGATCAGGTATTGGATATTTGTGCCAAATATGATGTTACCATCAGTCTGGGGGATGCCTGCCGGCCCGGTAGCATACATGATGCCACTGATGCCAGTCAAATTAAAGAGCTTATTACCCTGGGAGAGCTTACCAAAAGAGCCTGGGAAAAAAATGTACAGGTTATGATTGAAGGGCCAGGCCATATGGCGCTGAATGAAATTGCCGCTAATATGCTGCTGGAAAAAAGGCTTTGCCATGGAGCCCCCTTCTATGTGCTGGGGCCCCTGGTGACGGATGTTGCACCAGGCTATGACCATATTACCAGCGCCATTGGAGGAGCTGTTGCCGCCGCCAATGGAGCCGATTTTTTATGTTATGTAACCCCGGCTGAGCATTTACGGCTGCCTAATCTTGAAGATATGAGGGAGGGAATTATTGCTGCCAAAATTGCGGCTCATGCTGCTGATATTGCGAAGGATATAAAGGGAGCCAGGGAATGGGATAACAAAATGAGCAGGGCAAGGCAAGCCCTTGATTGGAATACTATGTTTGAACTGGCAATCGACCCTGAAAAGGCTAGAAGATACAGGGAAGAATCGACCCCAGAGCACGAAGATACCTGCACGATGTGTGGTAAAATGTGTGCCATGAGGAATATGAACAAGGTAATGGCAGGGAAAAACATCAACATATTAAGGGAAGAAGACTAGTACCACTATTGGGGAATTTGACTACGATAGCCCCTTAATTTAGAGGCTAGGTATTAGCTCTCGCCTGAACCTGGTATCAAGAAGGTCCCTAAGATCCTTTCAGAATGAAATGGGTTTTAGGGACTAAAATTTTTAATTAATAACCATTGACACCCCTAAATGAATACTGTATAATCATACAAAATAAGTTCAAATTCGATGACTGGAAAGAGTAGATAAGCAGCGATGGCCAAGCGAGTCGGGGATGGTGGAAGCCTGATGCAAAGGTGCTTATGGAATGGCTCCAGGAGAAGCAGTGGGAAATCCTTATGGAGAGTATCATGAAGCCGTAGGCCTCACGTTATAGAGGCAGGGTATCGAAAACAAGGCTTTGTTTTCCGTACCTGGAAAAGTGAGATAGATTACATCTGTCTAAGCTAGGTGGCAACGCGGAATGATAACATTTCGTCCTATAATTAGGATGAAATGTTTATTTTTTTGTATCAAAGAGCTTAGGAAGATGGGTGTAACTGTCTAATTTGGGTGGTACCGCGGAGTAAAGAGTATTCCGTCCCTTTTTTAGGGATGGCATGCTCTTTTTTTATTATATAGAAAGGGGGGATTTGGCAAAATGACTTAAATATGACGGTCAGCTCTTGGAAATGAGAAGTACCCTTTAGTCATTAGTAAACAGATAGTGGACGATCGGTAAAGTTAAGAAAAAGAAATAGAATAAGGGAGGAAAAGAAAATGAAGAAAAAGACATTACCCATAAGATTCGGTAGATTTGGCGGCCAGTACGTACCTGAAACTCTGATGGATGCTTTAAATGATCTGGAGCAGGAATTCCTAGCTGCCAGAGAGGATGTAGAATTTATCAAGGAATATCAATATTATGTCAGGGAATACTCCGGCAGGCCTACACCGCTATACTATGCCCAAAACCTGACCAAAGCCCTGGGGGGTGGGAAAGTCTATTTAAAAAGGGAGGATTTAAATCACACAGGAGCTCACAAAATTAATAATGTCATTGGCCAAGTGCTATTGGCAAAAAGAATGGGGAAAAAGCGAATTATTGCCGAGACCGGAGCAGGCCAGCATGGGGTGGCGACTGCCACCATTTGTGCCATGTTTGATTTACCCTGTGAGATCTACATGGGAAAGGAGGACGTGGTGCGGCAGTCTTTGAATGTATTAAAAATGGAGCTGTTGGGGGCCAAAGTTAACAGTGTATCCTCAGGAACCGCCACCCTGAATGATGCCGTTGATGAGGCCATTCAAGACTGGATTGTCAATTCAGAGGACACCTTTTATCTCCTTGGGTCAGTGGTGGGGCCTCATCCCTATCCCACCATCGTTAGGGATTTTCAGCGAATTATTGGGGACGAAGTGAGGGTACAAATCCTTGAAAAGGAAGGGCGCTTGCCGGATTATTTGATTGCCTGCGTAGGGGGCGGAAGCAATGCAATGGGACTTTTTTACCCCTTTAAGGAAGAATTAGCAGTTAAGCTGATCGGGGTAGAGGCAGCAGGGAAGGGAATCAATACCAGTGAACATGCAGCTACCCTCACCAAGGGTTCGGTAGGAGTGATCCATGGTATGATGACCTATTTGTTGCAGGATCAACAGGGTCAGGTTATGCCAGTTCACTCTATTTCATCAGGGCTTGATTACCCCGGTGTAGGGCCGGAGCACGCCTTTTTCCATGAGACAAAAAGGGGGATTTATGAAAGTGTGACGGATGATGAAGCTATGGAGGCACTACAGTATCTAACTCAGAAGGAAGGGATTATTCCAGCCCTTGAAAGTGCCCATGCCATTGCCCATTTAATGAAGCTGGCGCCTCAAACCAAGCAAGAGGAGATTATTGTAGTGAATTTATCGGGCAGGGGAGATAAGGATATGAATACAGTACACCAATATTTAGGGGGTAAAGTCCCCAAAAAGGTATGAAATGAAAGGCATCAATTATAATGCCAAGGCACCTATTCTTTGTCTCCAGGTTTGATAAATATTTCAAGGATTTCAAGGGGGAATCTATCTAATTATAAGAGTCTAAGTTTTCAGGATGTTAAATTTATGGTATGTTTATGCATAATATTCCATACCATTAAATGCTTAGATGATAAATTATATTTATCCTTAAAAATAAGTAATGACCGCCTGAAAAGACGGTCTTTACTATTTTGAGAGTAGATAAATAAAGAAAGAATTAAAATTTAAAATCTTTTACTTTAGTAAATTGGTTTTGAGGTAATACTATATACTAAATCCAATATTAAGTTCAATTTTCCCCGACGGAGTTTCAAAATCAATTGTCAAGGCTTCTTGAGGATCAATATCGGCAGCCTTCATTACAATGGCGGGTGGACTAATTTGCAGTGTTAATCCAGCAGATGTCAGCATGGTGGAAGCCATACCTGCAATCATGCTTGATAGCTCTCCAATGGCACTTTTAGTCATTTCCTCTGTGGGAGCCATCCCCATCATCATGGCTGAGGCTATATTACTTGCAGTATTCTGGGGCATGGATAGGGCTATGTTGCCCTTTAGATCACCCTTTAAGGCAATTATTGTAGAAAGATCAGAATCAACATAAAAACTGCTTTTTTTAGTCATATTCCCCCTTTTAATATTCATAATGCCTAACTGTTCCAAAGTTTTAGTGAAGGCCTCGAGAAAGGGATTAATATATTTAACTTCCATAAAATTCTCCAATCTATTTCATTTTCAAAAAGCCATGGCGGTCAGCTGATCGTATACAATACAGCAGGGGTTTTAATCCTTAAAATAGCTTTCCTTGGCATGTAAATCATCAATTAGCTGCAAAATTTTGATACGTTGATAAGCCATAAACTCTAATTCTCTTGTACTGATCTGTTCCTTGTGGCTTTCAATCCTTGCATCTAGTTGATTAACCACTGTCATTAAGTCATTAACTGCTTGCATGCTTAACATATTTTCAGCTCCTTTCAATATATTACTATATTCGTCTCTTTTTATAAACAACTTAATACTTTTAGTATAATATGACTATGAAAAATGAATAGTTTGAACTAGTAACTGCAGC
>CBFGTV010000118.1:0-6462 GCA_965652145.1 uncultured Clostridiaceae bacterium | reverse complement strand
CTAAATCAACAGCCGCCTCGGTATGTCCAGCCCTTGTTAATACGCCACCAGCCTTGGCTGCCAGGGGAAAAACATGGCCAGGTCGCTTAAAGTCAACGGGCTTTACGCCGGAGGCCACTGCCCTTTGAATTGTTAGGGCCCGCTCATGGGCTGATATGCCTGTGGTGGTCTCGGCTGCATCTATGGAAACAGTAAAGGCGGTTCCAAAATCATCGGTGTTTCGTGTCACCATTTGGGGTAGCTCCAGCTCACTTAAACGTTCCGGCGTCATGGGGAGACATATTAAGCCTCTGCCATATTGAGCCATAAAATTTATCATCTCAGGTGTGATTACTTCCGCTGCCGCCACTAAATCTCCTTCATTTTCCCGGTCTTCATCATCAATGACAACAATCATCTTTCCTTTTTTAATATCTTCGATGGCTTCCTCAATCGTATTGAATTGATATGTCATAATTGACCTCCTTCTTTCATTAATTAAACCCATTTTGAGTTAGCACTTCCATGGTAAGCCCGCTATTTTGACTCTTTTCCTCTGTTTGAACTTTTATCAGCTTTTCTACGTACTTTCCGATCAGATCACATTCCAGGTTTACTGAATCTCCTATTTTTTTACGAAGCAGAAGGGTCTCATCCTTTGTATGGGGAATAATGGATACTTTAAATTCCTCTGAATCGACATATTGAATAGTAAGGCTGACACCATCTATGGCGATAGAACCTTTAAGAATCATATACCGCACCAGGGTCTTTGGGGGCTTTATGGTGATCCACTGGGCATTATGCTCCTGTTGAAAGGATACAATAGTTCCCATATCATCAATATGTCCGGTGACCCAATGGCCTCCCAGCCTTGAACCCAGCCTTAGGGCCCGCTCTAAATTGACAGGACTACCCACCTTTAAATATTTCAGATTGCTTCTTCTCATGGTTTCTGCCATAACATCCACCTGAAAGCTATGGCTATTATAGGCAGTTACCGTCAAACAGACTCCATTGGCTGCTATGCTGTCACCTAGCTTTACATCGTTAAGAACTTTTTTTGCATTGATTAACAGCCTGGCCCCATCACCATTTCGAGATAGTCTATTAATTGTTCCGATTTCCTCAATAATCCCTGTGAACATTATTGTCTCTCCCTTCTACATAGGCTTCTATCAATATATCCTCTGCATAGCTTTTTACTGTTATATTTTCCAGTTGAATGGCGTCAATAACCTGCTTAATGCCATTACCGCCAACTGGTGTAGGGGCCCTTTCCCCTCCCAGAATTTTAGGAGCAACAAAAACCATAATTTTATCGACTATAGATGCTTCCAATGCGCTGCCATTTAAGGTGCTGCCTCCCTCTAAGAGAACACTGTCTATTTCCCTTTTTCCCAGCTCTGCCATTAGAGATACCAGATCTACCCGTCCGTTTCGACTTGGTAATTGTATTACCTCCACCTGATGCTCCTTTAGCTGGGCAATTCGATGGGAATCAACATCCCTTGTGGATGCTATAATGGTTGGCTGTTCTTTGGCTGTGGTTACAACATGAGAGGTTAAGGGGATACGACAATGGCTGTCAACAATAATTCTAGTGGGGTGCGTCACCTCTTGACCGGATTTTCGAGTGTTGAGCATGGGATTATCAGCGATGACTGTATTGACCCCCACCATAATTCCTGAAACCCGATTTCGAATATGATGTACGTAGGCCCTGGATTTCTGACCAGAAATCCATTTAGCGTCTCCTGTCACTGTGGCTATTTTCCCATCCAGGGTCATGGCAGTTTTTAAAATACAAAACGGTTTTCTCTGGGTAATATATTTGATAAAAATTTCATTTAATGTGGCAGCTTGATGCCTCAATACACCAAGGGTCACTTCAATACCATGGTTTTTAAGAAGTTTAATGCCGTTACCCGCCACCAAGGGATTGGGATCTGTCATGGCCACCACCACCCGTTTGATTTTAGATTTTATGATGGCCTCTACACAGGGGGGAGTTTTTCCATGATGGGAGCAGGGTTCAAGATTGACGTAAAGGGTAGCCCCCTCCCCCTGGAAATCGATTTTTTTCAGTGCCGCCAGCTCTGCATGGTCTCCTCCAAACCGATCATGATGGCCTTCAGAAATCACCTGTTGATCCCTCACAACAACCGCCCCCACCAGGGGGTTAGGCCTGGTTTTTCCCCATCCCCTTTCGGCCAACTGAAGGGCCCTTTCCATCATTTTTTCATCCATTAAATTCACCTCTTTAATATTCAAAATAAAAAGCCCTGAGGCATAAACCCCAGGGCATGATAATTTTAATTTAATCCTGAAAACACAAAAATATATAGCTGAATACTAGCTTTTGATATTTTTGTCTTCTCTACCTTCTTCCATCCAGACTGTACTGTCGGCTCTGGAATCACACCAGATCTGCCTTTCGGCTCGCGGGCTTCGCATACGCGTTACCGCCGGTCGGGAATTTCACCCTGCCCTGAAGGTCATATTATTTTGTCATTTATACAATATCATAAAATTCCATTAACAACAAGTCTAAAAAGTAATTATGCTACTGCTCTTATATTATAGATATTCTTTAACCCAATGGGTTGTTGAAATATATTATATCTACTCTTTAAGTTAGTTATTGATATATAAAATAAGAACTTTCCTGCTTAGTATTCAATGACTTATTATGTTAGAAAATTCCCTATACGAAAATGGGTCATTTATAAATATGCAACTTACCCTCTATTTTACATGATTACAGATGTTTTACTATACTTGTATTTATTCAACACCTCTTAAATGTCTATAAAAAATTAAATTATGCCTGTAATTATAAGCTCCTTATGGCCTTTAGCAAATATTGATTGGTACCTTTATTGTTTTTTTTACATATTGTAGTCAATAATGACAAAAGGAGGGTTCTTATGCTACAGGCTTTCTTCATTGCAGCGGCCGTTAGTATAGATAGCTTTAGTGTTGGTGTAGCCTTTGGAATCAAACGTATCAAAGTACCCCTGCGATCAATTGTCGTCCTAAATTTCATTTCTGTTTTATTATTGGGATGTGGTTTTTTTGCAGGCAATTTCTTAAGCAGGTTTCTGCCCCCAAGATCTACCGACCTTTTAGGTTCTTTTATTATTTTATTAATTGGTATATGGTATTTAATTCAGGGTTATCTGAATCATCGTTATCCAAGGGAGAGCTTAGCAGAGGCTACTGCCATTGCCACCATCAGTATAAAATCTCTGGGGATTGCTATTAATATTTTAAGGGACCCGACTCAAATAGACCTGGATATTTCTGGTGTTATTGATATTAAAGAGGCCGTAATACTCGGCTTTGCCCTGGCGGTTGATTCCCTGGCAGTGGGTATTGCCCTTTCAATTACCTCTATTGCCGCTATTGTATTGACCTTATTGATTGCAGCCATTATGAATTTTATACTGCTTCTATTTGGCATACACCTGGGAAAGCGTTATTTGGGTATACACCTGGGAGAACGAACCGCCGTCGTTCCCGGAATCATTTTGATTGTAATGGGGTTAATTAGACTTTTTTAATTTCATGCTTCAACATTATATGGGCATACTAAAATAAAATGATATTTACCGGAGGATAAAGGATGAGCTTCAACATTGAGCACTATCTTGAGACATTTGCCATTTATATTATTTATCTTTTAGAGGGAATTGGAATATTTATTATTGCCTATTCCTGCATACGGGGATTTTTTAACTACATCAGGCAAAAGTTAAAATTCAATGATACATGTATTAAAATTGAAATTGCCAAGGGCTTGGCCCTGGGATTGGAATTTAAGCTGGGGGGAGAAATTCTCAGGACTATCTTGGTTCGTACCTTGAGTGAAATAAAGGTGTTGGCAGCCATTATTATTTTAAGGGTGGTACTAACCTATGTCATTCATTGGGAAATCTCCTCTGAAATTCATCAGGATGAGGAAATACGAGAAAATATTATTAATAAAAGAAAGCTAAAATAGTATGTTACTGCTCCTTTAGTCAGGGTATAATTAAAGAAAGACTAAAGGAGGGATTAACTTGCAGCTGCTTCAACTAATATTAGATAGTGCGGAAGGCGCCTTCCTTGAGGTAGGCGCCTTTGTTGGAAGTGTTTTGATTATATTTGGCTTTATTAATTATAAAATGTCTGGAAGTTTCATAGCTACCATTGAAAAATCAAAAAAATGGCAGCCCATTATCGGGGCCCTGTTGGGATTAACCCCCGGCTGCGGTGGTGCAATATTTGTCATGCCGCTATATTTTAAAAAGGTAGTTACCTTTGGAACCGTAATTGCCACTTTGATAGCAACCATGGGGGATTCTGCCTTTGTTTTAATTGCCAACAACCCAATTCAATATATATTGGTGAGTATTCTATCATTGATTGTAGCCATTATCACCGGATACCTGGTAGATAAGACCTCTATTGGTGATACTATTTTGACCCGATACAATGAAAGAAAACTTAAAGCTGAAACGGTTAAGGAAAAGCATCAGGCCATTGACCACCACGTTCATCAACATGAATTGACCTTGATGGGAAAGGGAGACAAGACAAGCATTGACCACATCGGCCATCAAGAGGGTGATGAGCTGGATTTAATGCTTCACCATAGCTTAAAGGGCCACCAGGAGCAAAATACCCTAGGATATAAATTTACCCATGGTGCCTATTATCTCTACTGGGGTTTTATTTTTATTGGATTAATTTTGGGTGTTTTACTTTTACTACAGGTGGATGTAAATGAGCTTTTTATACCTAATTTAGGCCTGATTTTTGGCGTAACAGGAACAATTTTTTCTATCGCCATGATGGTTATGGGAAAAAAGTTCTTACAGGACGACACCCATGAAGAGGCTGAGCTAAAGCTGATGAGCCTAAAGGAAACCTTTATTCACAATGCTCAGGACACTGCCTTTGTCATCACCTGGGTATTTATTGGATTTCTGGCCTACGAATTTTTAGTATTGGCCATGGGGAGCGGAGACTATGCTGCAGGTGAACAGCTTATTGAATCAGCCCTATTGGCAACAGGTGTTTTATCAATTATAATTGGTGCAGCTGTTGGGTTGATTCCTGGCTGCGGGCCTCAGATCATTTTTGTTGCATTATTTTCCAGGGGACTAGTCCCCTTTGCAGCCCTATTTGCAAATGCTATTTCACAGGATGGTGATGCACTACTGCCCCTACTGGCAATTGACCGTCGCTCAGCCCTTTGGGCCACCATAATTACCACTATTCCTGCCCTGCTTTTTGGCCTGATCATTTATTGGCTTGAGCTGAATACTGGTTTGGGCAAATGGCTTCATGCTTCAACTGATTTAATTAAAAGTATTCTGATTCCAGTTTAAATTAACTTCTTCTACAGCATATAACAAATTATTTTTGCCTGTTTCTGGTTGAGTATTTACAGAATAACTGGTTCATTATATGATGGAATGGTAGGCAGAGTAGGTATTACGCGTTAAGTGTTAGGAGATGGGAAGTTGCTCCTAAACGAAGAATAGTTTTTATTCGCGATGTAATACCGCGTCCGCTGTCACATTTGGGAGATTCATTCTATTTCTCTTAGGTGTGGGGCCTATGCCTAACTTAAGAGAAAGGAGGTGTTCTTATGGGAATCTCTCAAAATGAAACCCATCGAGCATTGATCAGGGGCAGAATGACAACGAAAAAGCTGGTGATGGCATCTTTTTTAGCTGCTTTAAATATTATCCTTACTCGCTTTGCCTCTATTATGCTGGCGGGTGGAACCATTCGCTTGGGCTTTGGAAGCATCCCGTTGGTTTTTTCCGGTATGTTGCTGGGGCCCTTGGCAGGGGCTTTAACGGGAATCATCAGTGATTTACTGGGGGTTCTGATCCTTTCACAGGGAGCCTTTCATCCTGGCTTTACCCTAAGTTCAGCCCTAACCTGTGTTATTCCCGGCCTTGTGGCAATGATATGTCCTCAAAAACGATTTTCATTCATCACCATTGGGGCTTCTAATCTTTTGGTTTATATCATTGTTTCCCTGGGGCTAAACAGCTATTGGCTTTCTCAGCTTTATGGTACAGGCTTTTTAGCCTTAATTCCAGGCAGAGCCCTGGCCCAGGGAATTGTATCGGTTATTTCAACCTTTTTACTCTATGGTCTGGGTAAATCAATTAAGGATATCAATATATAATATAAAAACTTACAGACATAAACCTTACCGAATCTAACAATAGATTCCGGTAAGGTTTTTTATCTGTAAGACGCTTTCCTTTTTAGCCCTTTACCCCCCCAACGGTTAAACCACTGACAATATATTTTTGAAATAGCATATAAATCACGGTTAAGGGCAGAGCCATAATGATGGAGCCAGCACAAAAAACCCCCCATGATACGGTTTTAAAGTCTGCAGCCCAGCCAAATAAGCCCTGGGCCAGGGTATACATGGTTCCATCGGTTAAGAATAAATAGGAGGTTACGTAA
>CBFGTV010000117.1:0-6588 GCA_965652145.1 uncultured Clostridiaceae bacterium | reverse complement strand
TTTGATTCTGTAGCTGTCTCCCTTGATATTGATGGTTGTTGAATGGTGTAGTAATTGATCAAGTATGGCTGTCTGTACCATAAATCTCCCCGTTGGAAAGAGTATACCGTTTTTTAGAGGGAATTTTCAACCGTTGTTTATTGGTATTTTATCATCGATTTTGACACTTGAAGATAATTAATCTAATTGTTTAAGAAATCAACGTATTCTTCTAGCTCTTTTGCGGCTTCTGCTAAAATTTTTAACAATATTTTACTTTTGAATTCTCGCGTATATTGATTTCTCTTTTTCATATGTTTATTATAACTTATTTTTTATTTTGTGCCCTCACTCTATGGTATTATAGAATTTATAAGGTAAGAGAAAATTCGTTAAGTAATATAATCAGTGAAGATAAAGTTAAGGGTAAATCGCTCTATTGAAATAGAAAGGAGCCTCTGGTGTATTAAAAGAAGACTATGGCTTCAGACGTTTTTTACCTCGTAGGAAAAAGAATGTTAAGACGGAATTTATGCTTTTATGCTTAAGATATATAAATTACATAACAAAATAAATAATAACAGGTGGAGTATTTCATTGTTTGATGTAAAAGTCCCTTATATAATTAATCAAAATCGAGGTTCTCTGAATCTCTTTTTGTCGTGTTTTCCTTAAATAAATGAAAAAGGAGCTACCTTTTCCAATGATAAATTAATCATTTAGAGACAGCCCCAGTCAATATTAATATTAATTACGAATCTACTCTTTTATTTCTATTAGCCTTGCTTGAATATTTAAACAATAATTTTATTTTAGTTCTTTCTTTTTATAGAGTACCGTTCGATATACGGCGGGTTCATTAGACACTAATGAATAACTGATACACTTACTAATGATTGATTTTATACCCTAGCTTCTCCAGTTATCATCGGTAAGGATACTGGATAAGATCGGGGAATGTCTTAAAATGATTTTTAAAATCATGGAGATATAGCTCCTTTTTTTTTAATTTAACAGTTATTTTACCTTTTTAAAGGCGACTTCACAGACATGATGGCCCTGGGCAATGGTTTTGCCTAAATTGAATTCAAAGGCATCAAATTCACTGGCAATACCTCTGTCTCCCTCCATGGCAATATCACAAAGCTCTGCAATGAGCTCTTCGTCATCTGTGAGTTTTTGCCAGGCTGCCACCAGAGGGCAATAGTGAAATTCGATGTTTAAGGCTTCCTCTGAAACCTGTACATCCATTTCAAAGATGTCCTTTACATTTTCGTTGGCAAAGGCTTCGGTAAATTCCTTTAAATCATCGGTTTCGGGCAGCTTTACCTGGCCATGGAAGCAGCCACAGTTAAAAATTGCCCTTCTTGCAAAATCTGTGCTTAAGCCTTCCTTTTTAGCTTCCTCAATGAGAAGATAAAACCAGGTGGCCCGATGCTCAAAGGCAGCCCTTAAATCTTCTATCGCCTTATTTTTTGGTGTCGGATTATTTTTGATCATTTAAAAACCTCTTTTCCTTCAGATTTAATTAAAATGCTTCAGGTTACAAGACCCAAATATGCCTCTTTAACCTGCTGGTGATTGCTTAATTCTTTAGCGTCACCCTGTAATGTGATTTTCCCTGTTTCCAATACATAGGCCCGATGAGCTACCTGCAGGGCCATATTGGCATTCTGTTCAATCAGCATAATAGTAGTACCCTGCTTGTTTATCGAACGGATCAGCTCAAAAATCATGGCAACTATATTGGGGGCTAACCCCAATGAAGGTTCATCCAGCATTAATAGCTGGGGCTCTGACATCAAGGCCCTTCCAATGGCCAGCATCTGCTGCTCTCCCCCTGAAAGGGTGCCTGCCGCTTGATTTTGTCTTTCCTTTAACCTGGGAAACAGCGCATAGACCCGCTCAAAGGAATGTTGTATTTTTTTCTTATCTTTTTTAATAAAGGCCCCCAGCTGTAGATTTTCAGATACCGACAGACCAGGAAAGACCTCCCGCCCTTCGGGTGCCAGGCTGATTCCCAGCTTTACAATTTCATGGGGGGCCATGTTTGAAATCTCTTTCCCTTGAAAGGTGATCTTCCCCCTTGAGGCCTTTAACAGACCCGCAATGGTCAACAGGGTGGTTGATTTTCCTGCTCCGTTGCTCCCGATTAAAGAGACAATTTCCCCCTGATTCACCTCCACATCAATTCCCTTCAGGGCATGTATATTACCATAATGGGTATTGAGTTGATTAATTTTCAGCATAATTCTTCTCTCCCCCCAAATAGGCTTCTATTACCCTTGGATCATTGGCAATTTCCAGGGGCAGCCCCTCTGCAATTTGCTTTCCATGATCAAGCACATAGATCCGGTCAGAAATATTCATCACAACCCTCATATCGTGCTCGATTAAAAGGATGGTATAACCCTGATCCCTCAGAGCCCTAATAAAATGAAGCAGCTCTTCCGATTCCTGGGGGTTCATTCCTGCTGCCGGTTCGTCTAACAATAACAGCTTTGCACCGGTTGCAATGGCCCGGGCAATTTCCAGCTTTCTTTGGTTACCATAGGAAAGGCTGTCGGCATAGTCATGTAATTTATGGCCTAATCCTATGGACCATAAAATTTCAATGGCTTTTTTAGTCCTTTCAGCTTCAAGGGCTCTGTATTTTTTCGTTCGAAATATGGTATCAAACAGGTTATAACGGGTATTAAGGTGGGTTCCCACCAGAACATTTTCGATAACCCGCATATTGGAAAAAAGCCTTATGTTTTGAAAGGTTCTGGATATTCCAGCCGCTACTATCTCCTGGGGACTTTTACCGTGAATGGGCCTGCCCTCGAAGCGGATTTCTCCTCCATCAATTTGGTAAACCCCTGTCAAAATATTAAATATGGTTGTTTTACCGGCTCCATTGGGGCCAATAATGCTGATGATTTCCCCTGGGTCTACCTTAAAGCTGACCTGATCAACCGCCACAAGCCCTCCAAAGTGCTTACTTATTGAATTCACCTCAAGAATTGCCATTTGTGTGTGCTGCCATGGAGTGCTTTTCAGCTCTATCCCTTGACAGCTTCCTCCTTTCCACGAATTGCCCCGCTCCCTTTCTTTGCCAAGTGGGCTTGGTATTCCCGCGCTTCTTTAGGAAGACGGTAGGGAGCCTTTGATCGCCAGCCCAATAGCCCCTGGGGCCTAAAGCGCATCATCAGAACCAGAATGAGGCCATAGACTACGAATCTGTATTCCGCCAAAGACCGAAGCACCTCAGGAAAGGCAATTAAAAGGGCTGCTCCTGCATACATTCCCCTCATGGTACCCATTCCCCCTAAAATAACAATGCTGATAATGAGTATGGAGGTATCAAAGGTAAAGGTATTGGGGTCAATATAGCGAATCATGTGGGCATAAAAGCTGCCTGCCATACCAGCAATACCGGCGGATATGACAAAGGCCAATATTTTATAACGGGTGGCCTCAATTCCCATGAATTGGGCTGCCATTTCGTCCTCTTTAATGGATATAAAGGCTCTGCCGATCTTTGAATGAATAATCAGGTAGCAAATCAGGGAAACAAGGCCCACCAAAGCAAGCATCAAATAGTACAACCCATGATTGGCGAGGGTCAGCTCATAGCCAAATATGGCAGGCCTTGGAATATTTCGAATCCCCAGGGGGCCATTGGTAACTGATTCCCAATTAAACAGAATCATTCTGACCACTTCTCCAAAGCCCAGGGTGGCAATGGATAAATAGGTGCCTGTCAGCCTTAGGGTAGTTATAGCCAGCAGAAGACTGCTGAGGGCCGCCACTATGATTCCTGCCAGCATGGCCCCAAAGAAATTGAGCTGAAGGCCCGTGGCCAGTAGAGCCGATACATAGGCCCCGATGGCATAAAAGGCCGAGTGCCCCAGGGAAACCTGGCCGGTATAGCCGGTTAAAATGTTTAACCCCAGGGCCAGCATGGCATAGATGCCAATCATAATCATAATTCGCAAGACATATTGGGATAGCCCTAAAAATGGCAGCAGGAGCAGCACCACAATCAATCCGACTATAAAAATAAACCGATATTTTTGATTCGTAATTTTCATACTCATACTTAATTTTTCCATAGGCTACACCTTTGTAATCCCTTTCTTTCCAAATAGGCCATGGGGCCTTAGAACAAGAACAATGATTAATATGATAAATGAGACCGCATCTCGATAGGTTCCCCCCAAAAAGGCTGCTGCCAGGCTTTCTGAAACCCCTACGATTAAGCCGCCGATCACTGCCCCATGCAATACGCCAATTCCACCCAGTACGGCAGCTGAAAATGCCTTTAGCCCGGCCACAAAGCCCATGGTGGGGTAGACAATCTGATAATACCCACTAATCAGGGTACCGGCTATGGCTGCCGAAGCACCACCCAGAAAAAAGGTAAAGGCAATGATAAAATTCACATTAATTCCCATTAAATGGGCTGCCTTAACATTTTGAGACAGGGCCCTCATGGCCAGGCCTATTTTCGTTCGATTGATAACAAAGGTGAGTATGATAAGCAGCACAATAGATGTCACCAGCATAAAGATTTGGGTAGAGCTGATTTGTACCGATAATATGCTCACCATTCCCCGATCAAAGAGGGGTGGAAAGGATTTTCTTTCACTTCCGAATAAAATCATTAGCATATTTTGAATTATATAGGAAACCCCAATGGTGGTAATAAGGCCTGCCATGGGGATTGAATTTTTCCTCCTAAGGGGCTCAAGAGCCGTTTTATCAATGACTAAGCCCAACAAGCCGGTCAAGAGAATACTCAACAATATGGAGGGTGCCAGGCCAAGGCTCATGCCTGCAAAAAGCAAAACCATATGGGCACCAAAGGCATAGACAGCCCCATGGGAAAAATTAATCAGCCGTAATATTCCAAATACCAGGGAATAGCCAACTGCAATGAGGGCGTAGGCCATTCCCAGGGCTAAGCCATTGATTATTTGTTGTAAGATCATAGGCTATATCACTGTCATATTAAAATGACAGTAAAACTCCTTTCCCTATGGATTTTTATAGTCAGCATGGAATAATCCATACTGACTGAATTTACCATGATAGCTTAAAAATTTATTCAATATTCACAAAGGTACCATCCTTAACGGTGGCTCTGATATAGGTTTTTTGAGCGTCACCGATTTCATCAAAGGTGGTGTCACCGGTAACCCCCTTATAGTTGATTTCATAGAGGGCATCCTTTACCTTCTCACGGTCGGTTGTACCGGCATTTTCAATGGCCTGGAGCAAAATTCCCGCACTGTCGTAGGCCTGGGAGGTCAGGGCACTGGGGGCGGAACCATATTTTTCTGTATACCGCTGTACATATGACTGAATGTCGGGGTCAGTACTGCCCGAAAAAAAGCTGATGGGAAAAGTGATTCCTTCCACTGCATCACCGCCCAGCTCAATTAATTGCTGGCTATAGGCATTGGAAAAGCCCACCAGTGCAATATCCGGGTCAACCTGCTTATATTGTCTGGCAAAGGGTGCCAGGGTATTGTACATACCGGCAACAATAATTACATCGGCCCCAGCATTAACAAATTTGGTTACCACAGCGCTATAATCATCGGAGCCTTCAATAACCTCCTCCTGGGCCACCAGATTCAGCCTGTCATCAGCCAGAATTAGATCTCGGGTAATATTAGCTGTCGAAGTACCCCAGTCGGTTTTAATTGAGAGTATACCAATGTTGGTTTTACCGAGATTGGTCACTGCAATATCAAGGCCAATTTCGGCCTCTGCACTGATAACGGTATTGTTCCGGAAAATATAATCTCCCTCTGACGAATAATCAGGGTGTGAGGCCGTCGGCGAAATTTCGATCATCTTATTTTCCTGATAGGTGGGGGAAGCCGCCATAGAAACGCCACTGGCGAAGTGTCCGATCACCCCTATAATATCCTTGTCACTGACAATTCTCTGGGCGATGCTAGCAGCTTCTTCACCAGAGTTTTTATCATCATAGGACACCACTTGAATTTCCTTACCCAATACGCCACCCTTTTCATTCCATTCCTCTACCATGAGTTCAACGGCATTTTTAAAACCAATACCGTATTCAGCATTATCTCCTGTTAGGGGGCCTGCCACAGCAATCTTAATAACGTCACCTTCGGCACCACCGGAGGTTTCATTACCGCTACAGCCCATAAGTAATGTAAAGCTGAGGGCTAAAATCAATAAAAAGCTAATTTTTTTCTTCATTCAATCAACCTTCTCCTTCCTTTTTTCCCTAAAACACGCTGCCTACCACCAAGCTGCCACAATTAACTTCTTTATTTTCCAATGGCTGCCGGCATTAAAATAAAAAACATAGTATTCCTATATTTATACTATGTTTTATTTGAAATGTCAATACGCTTTTACTCTATGGTTCAAAAAAGAAAAAGGATGTATGAATAGTTTTTCATACATCCTTTTTAGCAGCCAAATAAAGGCCCATTGCTAAAACCCAAGTGCAGATGATATTTGAATCAGTATATCAATTGTAGTTCAGGTTCTTATGGTAGTTCCTAAAATCAAAACCCACATCAAAACAGAAAAAAAGGCCTGCAATAATTCCAAATCCTTATAGGTAGTTCCTAAACG
>CBFGTV010000116.1:0-6751 GCA_965652145.1 uncultured Clostridiaceae bacterium | reverse complement strand
CACCTGACTCTTAATCAGGGTGTCCAGGGTTCGATCCCCTGATGGGTCACCATTTTATTTGCCCAGATAGCTCAGTCGGTAGAGCAGAGGACTGAAAATCCTCGTGTCGGTGGTTCGATTCCGCCTCTGG
Source organism: uncultured Clostridiaceae bacterium (assembly GCA_965652145.1). Taxonomy (GTDB): domain Bacteria; phylum Bacillota; class Clostridia; order Peptostreptococcales; family Natronincolaceae; genus CBFGTV01. Next base: position 6,621 of record CBFGTV010000116.1, on the reverse strand, counting down.
GCACCAATTTAAAAAGACGCCAACTATAGGCGTTTTTTATTTTTTTGAACTGTAATATTCGTCAAAAAATTTTAAATTCATATGAACAAGAAAGGCATGGTTAAAATATACCATGCCTTGCCGGCCCAAGGGCGGCTTTTTTTTTATTATCGAATAAAACTTGATAAAAATGGAAATTACTCTAAATACAAAGGAATCATAATCCTTTAATCATAAAGGAAAGGAAGTTATAAAAATGCAAAAAATTGCAGAAGAAAGGTTAATTTCAATTGATTCAGCCTTAGAGATGACTCAGGCGGAAACCGAGGAAGGACATAGGAGCTATATCAATTCCCATTTTGTTACATTACTAAAGCTTTTGGGCCTTAATAAAAAGTTCATAAAGGCTAAAGGAAATAAACTGTGGGATGAAAACCACAGGGTATATCTGGACTTTTTAGGGGCCTATGGAGCCTTAAATCTTGGTCATAATCACGATGGAATTATTGAGAGTCTAAAGCAGGTAATGGAATTACCGAATTTATTACAAACCTCAATCAACGCCATTCCAGTGGCCTTGGCAAAAAATTTGGCCTTAATAGCGCCTGGTGATTTAAAGCATACTTTTTTTTGCAATAGTGGTGCTGAAGCTGTGGAAGGGGCTATTAAACTGGCTAAAATAGCTACGGGTAAAGCGAGAATAATCTATTGCAAAGGCTCCTTCCATGGAAAGTCGATGGGGCCCTTTCAGTAACAGGAAGAGATAAATATAAAAAATTTTTTAATCCATTAATGCCAATGACTGAACAGGTTATCTATGGAGACCTTTCTAGCCTACAACAGGTAGTTGACAGGTATGATGATATTGCAGCCTTTATTATCGAACCAATCCAGGGGGAAGGAGGGGTAATCCTTCCTCCAACGGGTTATTTGAAAGAAGCTGCTGACATTTTAAAGACTAAGGGAATTTTACTGATTATAGATGAAGTTCAAACAGGGTTAGGAAGAACTGGTTATTGGTTTGCCTGCCAACAGGAATTAATAGAGCCAGATATTCTTTGCATAGCTAAATCCCTTGGTGGCGGCATTATGCCAATCGGAGCCTATATGGCAACAGAAAAAGTATGGAAGAAAGGATATGGAAGCCTTGACAAATGTCTGCTTCATACCTCTACCTTTGGAGGAAATACATGGGCCTGTGCTGCTGGCATTGCCACTCTGGAGATAATTCAGGAGGAAAATCTCATAAATCAGGCTGCTGAAAAGGGAGAATACTTCCTTGAAAAGCTAAAAAATTTGCAAAAAGATCACGGTTTGATTAAAGAAGTCAGAGGAAGGGGACTCATGATTGGGATCGAATTTAAAGAGCTGGGGAGTAGCTTTATGAGAAAATATATGCCTGGAGAAGATCTTTTAACTGAATACACAGGTGGAATGATTGCCTCTGAACTGCTTAATCAATATCAAATTGTTACAGCTTACACGCTAAATAATCCACAAGTGATTAGGGTGGAGCCTCCTTTAATCGTCTCCTATGAGGAAATAGACTATTTTATAAATAGTTTAAAAAGCATACTACAAAAAAGGCTCAGCTTGACAGGAATGACCCTGCAATCTGGAAAGAACCTTTTCAATTCCCTGACCAAGGGGGTGAAATAATGGACCGGTTTGCATTTTTAATACATCCCATTCATATTAATGATATCTACCGAAAGTATAAATTATTAAAGTATCTTCCAGAGGCCCTTGTAGAAAAAATTATTGAAAAAATCCCGCCCTCACCGGTTTCCTCCATTAACAATTTAAGCAGTGCTGAAAAGCAGGCGGAGGGTTGGTTTATCGGAGTACCCCTTACATCGAAACAGATGCTGGCATTACCAGAGGAGCAGGTGATTAATAAAATCATCAGGGCTGGAAAAATCGCTGAAGAATTGGGCGCCCAAATATTAGGACTAGGAGCCTTTACATCCATTGTAGGGGATGCAGGAATCAGCATTGCCAAGGCTTTGAATATTCCCGTAACCACAGGAAATACCTATACCGTTGCAGCGGCCTATGAAGCCACAAGGGAGGCCTGCCGATTGCTTGGAAGGAAGCTGTCTGATTGCGTAGTAGCAGTTATTGGAGCCAACGGATCAATTGGCAAGGTCTGCGCCGAACTGGCATGTCGTGAAGCGACCGAAATTCATTTAATAGGCAGGAATATTCACCAGCTTAATCAGCTTAAGGATCAATTAGAAAAAAAATATTTAAATAAGCATATCTATGTTAATACCAGTATCAAACAGGGAATTGAAAACGCTGATGTTGTTATTACCGTCACCAGTAGTGTTCATGAGATTATCGAACCGGAATTTATTAAAACCGGTGCTGTTGTATGTGATGTTGCAAGACCAAGGGATGTTTCCAGGCAGGTACAAGAAAAGAGAAAGGACGTTTTAGTCATTGAGGGTGGTGTGATCGAAGTACCAAAGGGAACCAATTTTGGTTTTAATTTTGGTTTTCCGCCTGGTCTGGCCTATGCATGTATGGCAGAAACTATGATATTGGCACTAGAGCAAAAATATGAGTGCTATAGCCTGGGGAGAGAAATAGAACTAGAAAAGGTTGATGAAATAAAAGGACTGGCCCAGAAGCATGGCTTCCGGCTTGCAGGTTTAAGGAGCTTTGAGCGGGTGGTCGATAAGGCCCATATTGAAAAGGTGATTAAAAACATAGACCTTGCTGTAAAGCAGGGGAGTTAAATTTAAGAAAATAAGGATCATTGAGTGATAAAACCCATGATCCTTATTTTGTATCAACAAGGTTGGTAGGTCGCTCTGCTACTTAAAATACTACATTGGAATTTTATCAATCCTGCTTTATAAAGGAATCCTTAATAAAATCGATAAAAATTTTAGAGGCATTAGATAAATATCTATTCCTTTTCCAGACCAGACCAATGGGAATATGAATAGTTTGTTTTAAGGAGCGACCGATAACTCGATCATCATTTTCTATAATCTCCTTTAGCAATAGTGAAATTCCAATCCCCTTCGATACAACACTCTTGATGGTTTCCAATTGATTGGATGATAAAATGACATTGGGTTTGATTCCACAGTTGTTAAAGTAATCCATTATTTTTTTTCTATGATAAAAGCCCTCTTTGAGCATAATCATCGGTTCATCCTTTATATCTTCCATACTTAGCTGTGGCTTTTCGCATAGGGGATGGTACTTATTCAAGCATACCAGCATTTCGCTTTTCAACAGTAATAGACTTTCCAGAGAATTAGCAGATTCAGGTAAAATAATAATAGCCAAATTAAGCTCTTCATTTTCAACCATTTTAGTGGTTGTAAGGGAGCCCTCCTCAACAATGACCAGTTCAATTTCAGGATAATAGTTTTTAAAGGATACAAAAATTTTAGGAAACAAAAAAGTACCGATCATTGGTGGAACGCCGATTTTCAAGGTTCCTTTTTTCAAATCCTTATAGTCCTGCATTTCAGCCAGGGTGTCCTCCATTGAATTTAAAATGCCCTCTACACGCTCCAGAAAAAATTGCCCTTCAGGGGTAAGTCGCAATTGCTTTTTGCTACGATCGAAAAGCCTGACTCCCAGCTCTTCTTCAAGGTTTTTGATCGAGTTAGTTATAGAGGGCTGAGATACATGAAGCTTTTCTGCCGCCCGGGTAATCGTATTTAATTGACAAACCGTTCTAAAATATTGAAGCTGCCTAAATTCCATTCCATATCCTCCTACCATAGCTTAAAACTATTATATCATAGAAAAAATATAATATTAATTTATAGGTTGTTTTGATATGATATATTTATCCATAGAAAATGAAACTTTATATCATTAGAGCGAAATTTTGATATCATCAAATATCAAGCACAAAGACTTTAAACATGATGAATAACATTGGGAGTGGCAAAGAAAAAGTAAAAGGAGGAAGTATAATGTTAGATTATCAGAGCTTGTCCCTTAAAATTCATGAAGAAAAAAAGGGGAAATTGTCGGTTGAGAGCAAGGTAAAGATTGAAAACAAGGATGATTTAAGCTTGGCCTATACCCCTGGGGTGGCAGAGCCCTGCAAGCTGATTCATGAAAATAAAGAAAACATATACAAATATACAGCCAAGGGTAATCTGGTTGCAGTTGTAACCGATGGCACCGCTGTATTGGGCTTAGGTGATATTGGGCCCGAGGCTGGCATGCCCGTTATGGAAGGGAAGGCGGTTTTGTTTAAGGCCTTTGCAGGGGTTGATGCCTTTCCAATTTGTCTTGATACCAAGGACGTTGATGAGATTGTGGAAACCGTTAAAAGAATTGCGCCCACCTTTGGAGGGATTAATCTTGAAGATATTTCTGCACCCAGATGCATAGAAATAGAGGAGCGACTGAAAAAAGAATTGGATATTCCGGTCTTTCATGATGACCAGCATGGTACGGCCATTGTAGTATCGGCAGGGCTTATCAATGCATTAAAGCTTGTTAAAAAGAGTATTAAAGATGTCAATATTGTTGTTAACGGTGCTGGTGCTGCAGGCAGTGCCATTGTAAGGATGCTGATTGCATTAGGTGCAGCCAATATTATTGTATGTGATAAAGAGGGAATCCTTTACAGGGATTCAGATGCCAACAACAACTGGCTTAAGGTTCAACTGGCTGAAATCACCAATAGACAGGGAAAACAAGGTGCCCTAAGGGATGCTATGAAGGGGGCCGATGTATTTATAGGCGTATCTGCTGGAAACATTGTGGATGAAGAAATGGTGGCCAGCATGAATCCAAATGCCATCGTATTTGCCATGGCCAATCCCATTCCGGAAATTATGCCTGATTTAGCAATTAAGGCAGGGGCCAAAATTGTAGGGACGGGTAGATCAGATTTCCCCAATCAGGTTAATAATGTTTTGGCCTTCCCGGGAATATTCAGGGGTGCTTTGGATGTCAGGGCAGCTGATATCAATGATGATATGAAGGTTGCTGCTGCCTATGCCATTGCTAATATGATACCAGAGCAAGATTTAAAAGAAGATTATGTTATACCCGATGCCCTGGATAAAAGGGTTGCTGAGGAAGTCGCCAAGGCAGTGGCCGAGGCAGCTAAGCGGTCAGGGGTCGCCAGAATTTAGATTTTTTCAATGCATTTAGCGATTGCTAGAAATTAAAAATGGGCTGTCTTTTAAAGACAGCCTATTTTATTCCACTATATAATGTTTTTAATTTCCTCTTCCTTTTCCTGACCCTCCATTCTCTTCAAGGCCCTGATGGTTAAGGGTAATGTAAAGAGATTAATGAAGCCTTCTGCATCCTGTTGATTATATACTTCATCTTCTCCGAAGGTTACAAATTCTTCGTTGTATAGGGAATAAGGAGACGAAGTGCCCACAGCTAGGCAGGTTCCCTTATACAGCTTTAGCCTTACCAGCCCACTAACATATTCCTGGGTACTATCAACAAATTGATCAAGGGCCTCCTTTAAAGGCGTAAACCATAGCCCATCATATACCAATTGGGCATATTTTTCTGCAACGATCTTTTTAAAATTCAAAGTTGCACGATCCAGTGTCAGTTTTTCAAGGGCCTTATGGGCTTGGAACAAAATTGTTCCCCCTGGGGTTTCATAGACGCCTCTTGATTTCATCCCCACGAGACGATTCTCAACAATATCAATTACACCGATTCCATTGGCACCGCCAATTTTATTTAAGTAGGCAATCATATCAACAGGGCTATATTTTACACCATTGATTGCTACAGGAATGCCCTTTTCAAATTGAATCTCCACATAGGTGGGTTCATCAGGGGCATCCTCTGGAGCGGTAGTCATTTTATAAATACTGCTGTCATGTTCATTCCATGGATCCTCAAGATTTCCGCCTTCATGGCTTAGATGCCAGATATTTTGATCACGGCTGTAGATATCCTTCTTTGTAACAGGAATCGGAATATTATTTTTTAAGGCATAGTCAATACAATCTTCCCTGGATTTCAGGTTCCATACTCTCCAGGGGGCAATTATTTTAAGCTTAGGATTCATTGCCTTGATGGTAGCTTCAAAGCGTACCTGATCATTTCCTTTTCCTGTGGCACCATGGGCAATTGCAACGGCCCCCTCCTTCTCAGCGATTTCAACTAGTTTTTTTGCAATTAAAGGTCTGGCAAAGGAGGTACCAAGTAAATAATCATCCTCATAAACCGCATGGGCCTTTAGAGTAGGAAAAATATAGTCGGTAACAAACTCTTCCCTTACATCCACGACATAGGCCTTAATAGCACCTGTAGAAAGGGCCTTCTCTTTAACTATGCTTAAATCCTCCCCCTGACCTACATCAACACATACTGCTATAACATCATACTGATAAGTATTTTCCAACCATTTTAGAATGACCGATGTATCTAAACCACCAGAATAGGCCAACACGACTTTTTCATTCTGCATAATTTTTCCCTCCAAATAATCATCTTATAAATAATATTATAAAAGGATGTGTATAAATATGCAATCATTTTTTGATATATTTATTCAAAAATATTTTCAAATTATATTTTGCGTATTCTGGATAAGCAAGGATCAATACAAATTCAAAATTTATTAGTGAGGAAAATTAAATATTCAACATTTACGTATAAATAGTCAACAAATCT
>CBFGTV010000115.1:0-6821 GCA_965652145.1 uncultured Clostridiaceae bacterium | reverse complement strand
ATGATCAAGGTCTCCATCAAGCTTCACGATTAATTTGTTGTCAATAATTTCGTAGTTTAGTAACAACTTGTCCCCTCCTCTTCTGTAGTTTAATCCCCTATAGATTCTACTAATTTGAAGTGAACTCCTTCATAGAAAAAACACTAGTTTTGTTATATTTTGAAGGCCATTGTGGTGTAAATAAGCAGATCATGCCGTATTTTGTTGTATTAAAGAAAAGTAAAAAAATAACATAATAAATACAGAGGAATATTGTATACATTATACATAATTTGTGGTAGAATACTATTAAAGATAATAATTTTCATTTAATTTAAAGAACTACTATATCTCTAAAAGGAGTGATTAAAATGGAATATCCAAACAGCTTTATTAAAGGAAAATGGACCCAAGAGGTCGATGTCAGGGATTTCATTCAGCTTAACTATACCCCCTATGATGGTGACGGCTCCTTTTTAGCAGGACCTACCGAAGCTACTAAAATGCTTTGGCAGCAAGTTTCTAAATTGATGGATCAGGAACGAAAAAACAAGGGTACCCTTGATGTCGATACTGAAATTGTATCAACCATTGTTTCCCACAATCCAGGATATATTGATAAGAACCGTGAAAAAATTGTAGGACTGCAAACCGATAAGCCCTTAAAAAGAGCTATTTTACCCTATGGTGGTATTCGTATGGTTGAAAACGCTTGCCAGGCCTATGGCTACCAGCTATCGACTGAAATTAGTGAGATTTTTCATCGACACCGTAAAACCCACAATGATGGTGTATTTGATGTTTACACCCCTGAAATGCTGGCAGCCCGTAAGGCTGGTATCATCACCGGCCTGCCCGATGCCTATGGTCGAGGCAGAATTATTGGTGATTATCGAAGGGTTGCCCTTTATGGCATAGATTTTTTGATTGAGGAAAAGATCCAGCAAATAAAATCCCTTGATGTTGAACAAATGACTGAAGAAGTAATCAGACTTCGGGAAGAGCTGGCGGAACAGGTAAAGGCCCTTAAGGAATTAAAGGAAATGGCAAATGACTATGGCTTTGATATATCAAGGCCTGCCGCTAATGCCCAGGAAGCTGTACAATGGCTCTATTTTGGATACCTGGCAGCAGTAAAAGAACAAAATGGAGCAGCCATGAGCCTGGGACGAGTCTCTACCTTTTTAGATATTTATTTTGAAAAGGATATTAAGGAAGGTATCTTGACTGAAGAAGCAGCTCAGGAGCTGATGGACCACTTTGTCATGAAGCTCAGAATGGTAAGATTCTTAAGAACACCCGAATATAACGATCTTTTTAGCGGAGATCCCGCATGGGTAACGGAATGTTTGGGGGGGATAGGACTTGATGGCCGCCACCTGGTGACCAAAACCTCCTTCCGTATCTTAAATACCCTATATAACCTAGGCCCTGCCCCAGAACCAAATTTGACCATATTATGGTCTACAAAGCTGCCAAAGAACTTTAAGGATTTTTGTGCCAAAGTTTCAATTGATACAAGCTCAATTCAATATGAAAACGATGACTTAATGCGTCCCCATTGGGGAGACGATTATGGAATTGCCTGCTGTGTTTCAGCCATGAGAATCGGAAAGCAAATGCAATTCTTTGGCGCCCGATGCAATTTAGCTAAGGCTCTGCTTTACGCAATCAATGGAGGAGTTGACGAAAAAGCAGGTATTCAGGTGGGCCCTAAGTTTGAACCCATTACCACAGATATACTTGACTATGAAGAAGTCATGGAGAAGTTCGATACCTTTATCAATTGGCTGGCAAAGCTATATGTAAACACCTTGAATGTCATTCACTATATGCATGACAAGTACGCCTATGAAAGAATTCAAATGGCCCTTCATGATCGTGATGTATTAAGAACCATGGCCTGCGGAATAGCCGGTTTGTCAGTTTGCACCGATTCCTTAAGTGCGATCAAGCATGCCAAAGTAAAGGTTATAAGGAATGAAGCGGGCTTTGCTGTAGATTATGAAATAGATGGCGATTTCCCTAAGTATGGTAACAATGACGATCGGGCCGATTCCATTGCTGCATCCCTTGTAAAGAAATTTATGGATGCCATTAAAAAGAACAAAACCTATCGTGATGCCCTGCCTACTCAATCGGTTTTAACTATTACCTCAAATGTGGTTTATGGTAAAAAGACAGGTAATACACCGGATGGCCGTAAGGCTGGCGAACCCTTTGCACCGGGAGCGAATCCCATGCATGGAAGGGATGAAAAGGGAGCCTTGGCTTCTCTGTCCTCTGTGGCAAAGCTGCCCTATCATCATTCATTAGACGGTATTTCCTATACCTTCTCCATCATACCCAAGGCCTTAGGAAAGACACCAGAGGAGCGAATCAATATTCTCGCTTCCCTGCTGGACGGCTATTTCTCACAAAATGGGCATCACATCAATGTTAACGTATTTGAGAGGGAAACCCTGTTGGATGCTGTAGAGCATCCCGAGAAGTATCCCCAATTAACCGTTCGAGTTTCCGGATATGCTGTTAATTTTATTAAACTAACCCGAGAACAGCAAATGGATGTAATTAATAGAACTTTCCATGGTGCTATTAGCTCATAAAGGAATTAGAAAGGTAGGTGATGACCCGTGTCCATTAAAGGCAGAATTTATTCAATTGAAACCTTTGGTACTGTAGATGGACCAGGAATCAGATATGTTGTATTTCTTCAGGGTTGTCCCCTTCGGTGCCAGTATTGTCACAATCGTGACAGCTGGGACCCCAAGGGGGGGACAGAAACCACTGTAGAGGAACTGGTTAATGATATTAAAAAATATACTCCTTTTATGCAGGCCTCCGGAGGTGGTGTCACCCTGAGTGGCGGCGAGCCTACCCTTCAGCTTTCCTTTGTGACCGCCCTGGCAAAGGAGCTGAAGGCCCTGGGAATTCACGTTGCTTTAGATACCTCAGGCTTTGTAGCCTTCGAAGCCGTAAAGGATCTGATCAACTATGTTGATTTGGTTCTACTGGACCTAAAGGAAATGAATCCCACAAAACATCGGGCTTTGACCTCGGTTGATAACCAAAAAATACTTGATTTTGCCCAGGCCATGTCCAATCACAATATTCCCCTCTGGATTAGACATGTGGTGGTTCCCGGAGTAACCGACAGCAAGGCGGATTTAGTCAGCCTGGCCCAATATCTTCAAGGCCTGAAAACCGTAGAAAGGGTTGATTTACTTCCCTATCATTCTATGGGAAAGTTTAAATGGAAAAGGCTTGAACTGGATTATCCGCTGGAAGCGATACCAGATGCAACGGATTCAGATATTCAAAAAGCTGCTTCCATCCTCAGGGAGTATGGTCTTAATACAAAAAGCAGTGTAGTTGCTTAACCGCACTGCTTTTTTCATGCTTAGCGCTTTTTCACCCCTAAAACACTGCTTAAAATCATATTGACAACACTGATTAAAATTGAACCAACAACCGCATCAAGAAATCCTCTTACTTCAAAGCCGGAAACCAGGCCTGCTGCCAGCTTTAACACGATACCATTAATAATAAAGGTAAATAATCCCAGGGTCATTACATTAATTGGTAAGGTAAATAATAAAAGCAAAGGCTTAATTATGGTATTTACAATTCCTAAAATAGCGGCAGCCAAAAGGGTGGCTTCAAAACCGGTTACGTTAATGCCAACCATTAAATAGGCTATCACATAAATCGATAAAGCACTAACAAACCATCTAGCTAAAAATTTCATTGAGGGTCCCTCCTTACATATTTACTGCGTTCTTATTTGCTACAGACTTATTCATATTCATACCCCTATTTCTGTGCTATACTATCATTATAGTAGGTTTCAGCACATTTTACCAGTCTACGGATTAAATTCTAGTGCCCTGCGACATTCAGGTTATGATTACCCCTGGTGAAGCTTCCCCATAGTGTCGCTGTCGCCAATCAGGCACTGGGGCGGATGAAATAGCCCCGGGGAATAACCCCAATTTTAAATGCAACTAAGTACTAATTTTTATAAAGGAGGATTCATATGATTACAATTGGAATTATCACTGCCAGCGATAAGGGTTCAAGGGGAGAAAGAAAAGACATTAGCGGCCCCCTTATTGAAGACATTTTAAAGGATATAGGCGGTACGGTAAAGGATTATGCCGTTGTTCCCGACGAGCGTGCTGCACTGGCGGAAAAAATGATTTACATGTGTGATGAATTAAAGCTTGATTTAGTGTTAACCACAGGTGGTACAGGCTTTTCCCCCAGGGATGTAACCCCAGAGGCCACCCTGGACGTAATTGACCGCTTGGTTCCCGGTATACCTGAAGCCATTCGAATGAAAAGCCTTACTATAACACCAAAGGCCATGCTTTCCAGGGCTGTGGCGGGAATTAGAAAGCAAACCCTTATTATCAACCTGCCAGGTAGCCCCAAGGGGGTTAGAGAAAGTCTCGAGGTGGTTTTACCGGCCCTTTCCCATGGTATTGGTATTCTTAAGGGAATAGAAGGGGAATGTGGAACCCATTAAATATAAAAAATAATATATTATACCCTTCTATTTTGCATGATTGCAAATATTTACGATACTGTATTAATTCAATAACCTTATTTTACTTAAATCCGAAATGCCTACATTGTTTCAGGCATTCGGATTTTATTTTTTTGTAAGAAAATCCAGCCCTTCCTACTATTATATGCATAAGTAATTTTATGGTGAATCCTGTTGAATTTTTATGGCATACATCCCCTACTACTGGAAATAATACAGTAAGAAGCTATTTCAAGATTATTGTTTTAAGGAAAGAAGGTGAATGCTTTGTCAAGTCAAAAGAAGAAAAAGCTTAGCCCTACCCAGCAAAAATATCAGGCCTTTGCCAAGGCTAGAGAGCCACAACGACCTGTATTGATCAATTGCCTAAGGGCCTTTTTAATTGGAGGCATTATTTGTGTAATCGGCCAAGGGATCCAGATGATCTACATAAAATACTTTAATTTCACAGAAATTACGGCTTCCAATCCAACCACAGCGACACTTATTATTGCATCGGTTTTACTTACGGGCCTGGGAATCTATGATCACCTGGCCCAATGGGCCGGAGCCGGAACAGCAGTTCCCGTAACAGGATTTGCCAATACCGTAGCCTCTGCGGCCATCGAGCATCGTAGTGAAGGTTACGTTTTGGGGGTTGGGGGCAATATGTTCAAAATAGCAGGTTCGGTTATTGCCTATGGTGTATTTTCCGCCTTTGTGGTGGCATTAGTAAAAATAATTATAAAAGGATAGGTGATTACTTTGCAACAGGGACATCAAACCTGGGTCTTTAAAAATAAGCCTGTCTTGATTGCTTCAGCCGCCGTCGGGGGCCCCTTTGAGGCTCAAGGGCTCCTTGCAGATGACTTTGATATATTGCATGAGGACATCTGGCTGGGCCAGGACAGCTTTGAGAAGGCTGAAAAGAGACTATTGGAAGAAGCCTGTGAAATTGCCATTCATAAGGCAAATATGAAAAAAGAAGACATACAGTATTTTATCAGCGGAGATTTAATGAATCAGATAATCAGCAGCAGCTTTACAGCCAGAACCCTGGGGGCCCCCTATTTGGGAATATTTGGTGCTTGCTCCAGCGCTATGGAAGGTCTTGCCCTGGGCTCACTGCTGGTGGACAGCGGTGCAGCCAGCAATGCATTGGCAGCCGCCTCTAGCCATAATGCTGCAGCAGAAAAGCAATATCGATATCCTACTGAATATGGTGCGCAAAAACCCCCTACGGCCCAATGGACCGTTACTGGAGCTGGAGCCGGGCTGGTGGCAGCCACCGGCGATGGTCCCAGGGTAATCGCCGCTACCATTGGGAAAATAGTAGACATGGGACTTTCAGACCCCTTTAATATGGGCTCAGCCATGGCTCCTGCAGCAGTCGACACCATCTTGACCCATTTTAGAGAAATGGATGTTGACCCAAACTATTACGATTTAATTGCAACGGGCGATCTGGGTCGAATCGGTCATCGTATAGCCAGTGACCTATTAAGTGACCATGGTTTGACCATTCCGGCCAATAAATTTACTGACTGTGGTCTTTTAATATATAAGCCTGAGCAGCCGGTATTTGCAGGTGCCAGTGGATGTGGCTGTTCCGCCACTGTGACCTATGGTCATTTATTAAAGCGTGTGCGAAAGGGCGAATTAAAGAGAATATTAGTAATTGCCACCGGCGCATTGCTTTCTCCAATGTCGTATCAGCAAAAAGAAAGTATTCCCTGTATTGCCCATGCTGTGGCAATCGAAGCATAAGGAGGGATTTTAATATGGAACAATTTATTTGGGCCTTTATTGTTGGCGGCGGAATTTGTGTAATTGGCCAAATCCTTATGGATGTTTTCAAATTAACCCCTGCCCATACCATGTGTACGCTGGTGGTGACCGGGGCTATTCTAGGGGGGCTGGATCTGTACGAGCCCCTAATTAAATTTGCCGGTGCCGGTGCCTCGGTACCGATCAGCAGCTTTGGTAACTCCCTGGTAAAAGGTGCCTTGAGTGAAGCTGAGCGCAGCGGAATCATCGGGGTATTGACAGGTATTTTTGAAGTTACCAGTGCTGGTATTTCATCGGCAATTATTTTTGGTTTTTTAGCATCGTTAATATTTAAGCCCAAGGGTTGATATGAAGGGAGGTGATTTTAATGACAGTAGGAACCCAAATGCAGCAAGCCATCGCTGGTATTCAAAGTGCGGCGGCAACATTAAAAACTTTTTCACTGGAAACCCAGGATCAAAATGCTCAAAAGGAATTCCAACAGATTGCTCAAAACTTAGAAAATGCTTTACAAACATTGAAAAAC
>CBFGTV010000114.1:0-6889 GCA_965652145.1 uncultured Clostridiaceae bacterium | reverse complement strand
CTCTATCCTTTAGTATGGTTGATTGGTGCCTCTTTCAAAACCAATGCAGAGATATTTACTTCAATTGGCTTTATCCCAAAGGAATTGGATTTTTCTGGATATGTAAGAGGCTGGAAGACCTCCACTGAATATACCTTCTCAACCTATTTTATGAACAGTTTTAAAATTGTCGTACCCAAGGTAATTTTAACAGTTATTTCTACTACGCTAACAGCCTATGGCTTTGCACGGTTTAAATTTAAAGGAAAAAAGCTGCTGTTCTCAATTTTAATTGCTACATTGCTTTTGCCCAATGTTGTACTGAGAATTCCTCAATACTTGATGTTTCGTGAGTTTAACTGGCTAAACAGCTTTAAACCCCTGGTGGTTCCTGCTGCCTTTGCGGTAGATGCCTTCTTTGTCTTCATGATGATTCAGTTTATGCGGGGAATACCCAAGGATTTAGAGGAAGCTGCTGTAATTGATGGCTGTAATTCTCTACAGGTATTAGTTTATATTTTAATTCCCATGCTGAAGCCAGCCATGATTTCAGTTGCATTATTCCAGTTTATGTGGACAATGAATGACTTCCTTGGCCCATTGATTTATCTTTCCAGCGTAGAGAAATACCCTGTGTCGATTGCATTAAAAATGTCTATGGATGCCAGTGCATTGGTACAATGGAACCAGGTAATTGCCATGTCGGTAATTGTTCTTCTGCCATCCTTAATTATATTCTTCATAGCACAAAAACACTTTGTCGATGGTATTTCTACAACAGGTTTAAAGGGATAGTATAGGACAAAGGGATTATAAAGTATGCCAAAAATAGACTTTTAGAGGTGAAACATGAAATTTCAATTTGCTAGTATCACTGCAAGAACCCTTACCATTGAAATGGTAAACCAATCATGTGTTTATTCAGACCATAAAATGGAAATCTATCTTAATGAAGAAATGGTTGCAGTTAGTAATCAAAATGTTATTACCCTTTCTGGGTTGGAACCTGATCAAGAGTATGAAATTTATTTAAAAGACTCTGTGACAAAGGAAACCAGTGATATCAAGGTATTTAAAACCCGGAGTGAAGTACTGTCAATTAATGTTCGAGATTTTGGTGCCACCGGAGCAGGAAAGGTATATGATACGGCGGCAATTCAGGCTGCCATTATGGCCTGCCCAAAGGGTGGCAGGGTAGTTATTCCGGAAGGTGTATATTTAACAACCCCCCTCTTTTTAAAAAGTGATATGACCTTGGAAATACAGAAGAATGCGGTGTTGCTGGGCAGTACGGTGCGGGAGCATTATCCTATATTGCCAGGTATCAATTTCAAATCTAAGGATGAGGAGGTTTACCTGGGCAGCTGGGAGGGGGATCCGTTGGATTGCTTTGTCAGCTTGATTACAGGTATTAATGTTCACAATGTTGTCATTACAGGAGAAGGTGTTATTGATGGGAATGCTTCCTTTGAAAATTGGTGGCAGGATGCCAAGGTAAAACGCATTGCATGGCGACCCCGGTTAATCTTTTTACGGGATTGCAGTCATATTACAATTGAAGGAATCACAGTTCAAAATTCACCTTCATGGACAATTCATCCTTTGTTTTCAGACCATCTGAAGCTATTGAACCTAAAGGTGATCAATCCCAAGGATTCACCCAATACAGACGGAATTAACCCGGAATCATGTAGCGAGGTTCTGATTTTAGGTGTAATCTTTTCTGTGGGTGATGATTGTATTGCTCTTAAATCAGGAAAGCTGTACCTGGGTAGAAAATTAAAAACTCCCTCAATCAATATCGAAATCAGAAATTGTCATATGAGATTTGGCCATGGAGCCATTGTAATTGGAAGTGAAATGGCAGGTGGGATTAAAAATATTTCTGCATCAAATTGTATTTTTGAAGAAACGGATCGGGGTATTAGAATAAAAACCAGAAGGGGTCGGGGTGTTGATGGAATAATCAGCGGTATTCATGCCGAAAACATCGTGATGAAGCGTGTTTTAACACCCTTTGTTATTAATGCCTTTTACTTTTGCGATCCCGATGGGAAAACAGAATATGTATGGAGCAAAGAAAAGCTCCCTGTTGATGAGGGCACACCAACCATCAGAAATATTTATTACAAAAATATCAAGTGCTATGATAGTGAAGTAGCGGCAGGCTTCTTCTATGGATTGCCCGAACGTAAAATTGAAAATATTCATCTGGAGGATGTCGAGGTTACCTTTGCCAGAAATGCAAGGGAAGATTATCCTGCTATGATGAGTCATATAGAAAAACAATCTAAAGCAGGTTTTTTTATCGGCAATGCCAGGGGGGTAACCATTAAAAATGTTCATATTCTGGATCCGAAGGGGGAGCCCTTTACATTCCAGGAGGTAGAAGATTTAAAACAATAAAGGAGGAAATATTATGTTAGAGATTAGATACGCATCAAGCAATAAGGATGCCAAAAATTATGATACCCAAAGATTGAGAGAGGAATTTCATGTAGGTGGACTGTTTCAAGCTGATGACATACGATTAGTCTATACCCATTACGACCGAATGATTGCCGGCTCTGTCACTCCAGTAAAAAAGGAATTAAAGCTGGAGGCAGGAAAGGAAATTGGAGCTGAATATTTCCTTGAAAGACGTGAATTAGGTATTATTAATATTGGCGGAAAGGGAATCGTCATTTTAGATGGAAAGGAATACGAGCTGGATCAACGTGATGGTCTTTATGTGGGAATGGGAATTAAGGATGTTTCCTTTAAATCTGTAGATGAAGCTAATCCTGCTAAGTTCTACCTTAATTCTGCTCCGGCCCACCAGTCCTATCCAACGGTAAAAATCAATATAAAGGATGCCAATCCGGTGAAACTGGGTTCTCCGCAGGAGCTAAATCAAAGAACAATTTATCAGTATGTTCATCCGAATGTATGCAAGTCTTGTCAGCTGGTTATGGGTATGACCCTGCTGGAAGAGGGTTCCGTTTGGAATACTATGCCTTCCCATACCCACGATCGAAGAATGGAGGTTTACCTGTATTTTGATATGGATGATGATGCCATGGTTTTCCATATGATGGGAGAACCCAAGGAAACAAGGCATATTATTATGAGAAACCAAGAGGCAGTAATTTCGCCATCCTGGTCAATTCATTCGGGCGTTGGAACCAAAAAATATACCTTTATTTGGGGTATGGTTGGTGAAAACCAAACCTTTACCGACATGGATCACATTGATAACCGCGATCTACTATAAGCAATAGACAGATGAAATGGAGGTATTACTGATGAACAATGATTTTATTTTAAATACCTTTGGCCTGAAGGGAAAGGTGGCCATGGTAACAGGAGGTAATTCTGGTATTGGAAAGGCCATCGCTACAGGCCTCGCCAAGGCTGGAGCAGATCTATTTATTTATACCTATTCCAGTGAAGGCGATGAAGAAATGCGCAGGGAAATTGAAGCCATGGGTAGTAAAATTGCTTTTTTTCAGGGAAATCTTATGAAGGAGCAGGATGCCATGGAGGCTGTAGAAAAATGTATTGAAGCCTATGGAAGAGTCGATATTGTTGTTAATAATGCAGGTACCATTCACCGTGCGCCAATACTTGAAGGCGAAAACGAGGCATGGAAAAGGGTCATTGACCTTAATTTAAGTGCCATTTACTATATTTCCAAGGTAGCAGGAAAATATATGACAGCTCAAAAAAGCGGTAAGATCATTAATATAGCTTCTATGCTGTCATTTCAAGGGGGCAAGTTTGTTCCCAGCTATACTGCATCCAAGCATGGGGTTGCAGGCTTAACCAAGGCCTTTGCCAATGAATTGGCCGACAGTAATGTACAAATTAATGCCATTGCACCAGGCTATATTGAGACTGCCAATACGGCCCCTATTCGTGCTGACGAAAAACGGAATGCCGAGATTCTAGGCAGAATCCCTGCAGGTCGATGGGGTAAGCCAGAGGATTTGGCCGCAGCCGCCGTATTTTTGGCATCCAGTGCATCAGACTATATGAATGGTCACATTCTATGCGTTGATGGTGGCTGGATGGTAAGATAACAATCAAACCATTATTTGGATAGATAGATAAACAGGACACAACATTCCCCCATATTTTATCATTGGATTAAAGTGAAATATATCAACTGTGTTGTTTATTCCTTTAATCCTTTTTTCTAGCATCTTGCTTACCATAAGGCATGAGGAAATTAATTAGAAAAGCTTAAGGGAGAAAACAATCTTAACCAGAGATCAGCTGGAATCATTGTATTGGCTACTAGAGGTGTTTAGCTAGAATACAATGAAAAATAATGAATATAGTAGAATTTTGGGGAAAAAACAAGAAATTTAACCAAAATCATATAATTTAGCGTAATAGAAGTTTTGAATTGTGAAACATAATTTCATATAATGAAACTATATTTTAAGATATGAAACAAGGGGAGGATTTATCAATGAAAAAGGTTGTTACGTTGGGAGAAATTATGCTGAGGTTATCTTCACCAGGCTATCAAAGATTTGTTCAATCAGATAATTTTGATGTATGCTATGGCGGTGGAGAAGCAAATGTATGTATCTCCCTGGCTAACTATGGATTAGATGCAAGATTCATTACAAAGGTACCAAAGCATGAGATTGGACAATGTGCAATTAACGCCTTGAGAAAATATGGTGTAGACACCAGCTATATTGCTAGAGGAGGAGAACGCTTAGGTATTTATTTCCTTGAAACCGGAGCCTCCCAAAGACCGTCAAAGGTAATATACGATCGAGCTAATTCAGCCATCGCCACTGCCAACTTATCAGACTTCAACTGGCAGGAAATTTTTAAAGGTGTTGATTGGTTCCACTTTACTGGAATTACTCCCGCCTTAAGTGACCAGGCTGCAGAAATAACCCTAGCAGCTTGTAAGGCAGCAAAAGAAATGGGTGTTACCGTTTCTGTAGATCTAAATTACCGTAAAAAGCTGTGGACTCCCCAAAAGGCCGGAGAAGTTATGTCAAAGCTGATGGAATATGTAGATGTTTGTATTGGAAATGAAGAGGATGCAGAAATGGTCTTTGGCATCAAGGCTGAAGATACTGATATTACCAAGGGTGAAATTAATCATAAAGCCTATGAAGGCGTTGCAAAGCAGCTAATAGAAAGATTTGGATTTAAATATGTAGCTTCAACCCTTCGTGAAAGCTATTCAGCCTCAGATAACGGATGGTCGGCATTATTATATGATGGCAAACAATCGTATCTGTCTAAGAAATACGATGTCAGAATTGTTGACCGGGTAGGAGGCGGAGATTCCTTCGCATCAGGACTAATCTACGGTTTGGTAACAGAAATGCCATTACAGGATGCCCTTGAATTTGCAGTTGCCGCCTCTGCTCTTAAGCACACAATTCCCGGTGATGCCAACCTGGTATCCAAGGATGAGGTTGAAACCTTAATGAAGGGTGACGGCTCCGGTAGGGTACAAAGATAAAATGGATGTTATCACCTTCGGAGAAACCATGGTCCTGTTCAATCCTGATGCCACAGGACCCCTCAGATATGTACATCACTTTAGTAAATCAATTGCCGGTGCCGAGTCTAATGTGGCCATTGCCTTGGCCAGGCTTGGGCATCAGGTAGGCTGGTTCTCTAAATTGGGGAATGATGAGTTTGGAAGGTATATACAGGCGGTGATCCGTGGCGAAGGGGTAGACGTTTCTAAAACAGTGATCGACCCAATAGCCAATACCGGGCTAATTTTTAAGGAACGCTTTGCCCATGCCAACCCCAATATCTACTATTATCGCAGACATTCGGCTGCCAGCAATATAGAAATCAGTGACCTTGATTTGGATTATATAACCTCATGTAAAATTCTGCACCTTACAGGAATTACACCAGCCCTGTCGATAAAGGCCCGGGAAGCAGTTAATTATGCTATTGAGGGAGCAAAGGCCAAGGGAGTGAAAATTTCCTTTGACCCTAATATCCGACTGAAGCTTTGGTCGCCCCAGGAGGCCCGCTCAGTTTTATTAGAGCTGGCACAGCAGGCAGATATCATTTTTCCTGGAGTTGATGAAGGAAAACACTTAATTGGCACCGATGACCCCAGAAAAATTACAGAGGCCTTTTTGGAAATGGGATGTGAAACGGTGGCAGTTAAGCTCGGTAAAAAGGGCTGTTATGCCGCTAACCGGGAGGAAGCCCACTTTATAGAAGGCTATATTATTGAAAAGCCTGAAGATACAGTAGGGGCAGGAGATGGCTTTGCTGCCGGTTTTTTATCAGGACTTCTTCGTAACAAGTCTCTGGTGGATTGCGGAAAGCTGGCCAATGCCATCGGAGCTATGGCGACCCTGGTGAGGGGTGACATGGAAGGCTTCCCTACATTGGTTCAGGTGCAAGAATTTATGGGGATTGACGAATATATTGATAGATAAGGAGGGGTTAAAATGCTTACGTTGGAGCATGTAGGGATTTGTGCAAGGGATACAGCTTTCCTCAAGGATTGGTATGTAAAGGTTTTTGGTCTAAAGGTTGTCTATAATAATCAAAAGCCTCAACCTACGTTCTTTCTTCTGATGGAGGATGGCAATATGCTGGAGATTTATCCTATGGAGGAAGAAACAGTACTAAAGAGTAACAAGCATCAGGGGATCAGGCATTTGGCCTTTGGAACCGATGACATAGAATCTCAACATGAAAACCTATTAAGAAATGGTGTTGAAATTATCGATGCCCTTAAAGATAATGGTAAGGGAGTTAAAACGGTATTTTTTAAGGATGTGGAGGGTAATATCATCCACTTTATTCAAAGGGAAAAATCCCTGGTTTAACAACACACAGCAAAATTCTTATATTTGAATATAGTTTATTTACTTTAATCCTCGCAAAGGCCTGTTATCCTGCAATAACAGGCCTT
>CBFGTV010000113.1:0-7028 GCA_965652145.1 uncultured Clostridiaceae bacterium | reverse complement strand
AGCTTACATATTTTGAAAAATCCTTTAAGGTACTCATTTCTTCTCTTCCTCCTAATAAAAAAAAGCCTGAGCAACATTCCTTCTAAGACCTAATGGAATGTGTTCAGACACTAACTTATCTAACCCGGTGGCTAGATAATAGTATTTTAATATTCATTTCTATGTATTTTATCAAATTCAAAGGATTATTACAAGGGATTTTTTTCTTTTATGCAAATACGCTAGGCCTTATCAGGTGCCAAGGCGGGTTCGTTGATACCTGATAAGACCAGTTGTATGGCTAGAAGTTTTTTATTATGGTGCCCAAGATACTTTGCTAAATGATGGGATAATATGGTTCACATCTGGGATTGCAGTAATATGGAGGTCTAGGGCCAATCTGGGGTAATAGATAGGAAAAAGGATTTAGATTATATAAAACTGGAACCTTTTCATTGGATTGGTTTTTTAATAGTAAATATACGTCAGGACAATAAAAATTATTTTTCATCATGATCTGATCACCTCTATTAGTTGATGGAATTACTCATATATTATTAGTCCGTTATTATAAAGTGCATGTACTCTGAATAATCCGGTGAATAAAGAAGTTATGCACCCAATTTCCCTTCATATCATAAAATAGGCTATAAAGTGGTATTGTAGGAGGGAAGCCTATGTCTGAACAAGTACATACAGTCAACCATGCCGATGAAAATTATCCGATGCACCCAAATTATGGGAAAATTACCCGATATGAGGAGGTTCCCATTACTGTTCCTGAGCAACGGCAATATCGACAACCGGGTGTGGAGCATTTAATGGTTCCAAGGCCTATAATCGAAAATCCATATTATGTGGGAAGTGGTAAACTGAAAGGAAAAACAGCCTTAATAACCGGTGGCGATAGTGGAATCGGTGCAGCAGTGGCCATAGCCTTTGCAAAGGAAGGGGCCAATGTTGCCATTGCTTACTTAGATGAACATGAGGATGCCAATAGAACAAAATCGAGAATTGAAGAGCTGGGGCAAAGGTGTATTTTACTGCCGGGTGACTTAAGAAATAAGCAGCAATGTATTTATATTGTAGAGAAAACCATAGCTGAATTTAAACAACTAGACATACTTTGTAATCATGTGGGAATTCAGTTTCAGCAATTAAGTCTGCTTGATATTATAGACGAGCAATTTGAT
Organism: uncultured Clostridiaceae bacterium; assembly: GCA_965652145.1. Classification (GTDB taxonomy): domain Bacteria; phylum Bacillota; class Clostridia; order Peptostreptococcales; family Natronincolaceae; genus CBFGTV01. Next base: position 5,856 of record CBFGTV010000113.1, on the reverse strand, counting down.
GATACCTTTAAGGTCAATGTCTACTCTCATTTTTATACCACCAGAGCCGCATTACCCCATATGAAGGCTGGCAGTGCCATTATCAATACAACCTCAGTGGTGGCATACTTTGGATACGATCAATTGATAGATTATACAGCAACCAAGGCAGCCAATGTTGGCTTTACCCGTGCATTGGCCAATAGCCTGATTGATAAAGGCATCAGGGTAAATGCCGTAGCCCCCGGCAGGATCTGGACTCCTTTAATTCCATCGAGTTTTTCGGCGGATGTTGTAACACAAGCCGATAATCCAATGCAGCGTCAAGGTCAGCCATTTGAACTGGCCCCCACCTATGTATACCTGGCCTCAGATGATTCCCGTTTTGTTACAGGGCAAACCCTTCATGTCAATGGCGGTCAGGTAATGACATCATAGACTAAATTGATGCAGGCTACGTAGGTAAAAAAGAAGATAAGGTTTATCATAAATAGCAAAAAGCCAGGCCTTAACCTGGCTTTTTGCTATTGTGATGATCAAAATCTCAAATGAACTAGAAGTTAAATATTTTATCAAAGCTCTCAAGAGAGGTCCAGGGGAATATGCCGAATCTTGGTATTTGATAGGGGTCTGTTTCATGGGTAATTATCCCTTGTTCAGTGGTCACCGCCAGTTTAAAATCTAATTCCTTTAATGCTTCTATGACCTTCTCATCATACTTGCCATAGGGGTAGCAGAAGTACTCTGTTTTTCCCAGCTTATCTTTTGATTTCTTTAGGTCCTCTAAAATCTCCTCTTTGCTTGCCGAGAGCAGGTATGGAACATTGTTCCGATCCTTAGCATGAAAATGATGTCCATGACTTTCATAGTCAAATACATCCCTTGACCTTCTCATCTGCTCCAGGCTAATTCTTTCCAGCTTATTAGGATTGATGATATGTATCGATTCGTCTGGAATATAAGATGTCACAGAAAATATGGTACCCTTAAAGCCACATTGCTTCATTATGGGATAGGCGTAGATATAGTTGCTTAAATAACCATCATCAAAGGTAACAAGGATACTGATATTATTTTTTGACTTAGGCAAGGGTCTTTTGTAGTATAGAAATTCCTCCAGCTCCTTCATGGTTATGGTATTGTAGCCTTTACTATTTAAATATTCCATCTGCTCTTTAAATGCTTCAAGATTAATAACTGCCCCATTTTCTTTAAATTGATTTTCACTTTCCTTTAAGATGTGGTGGTACATAAGGGCAATAACTTTTTGATTCTGGGTATAGCCGGATACTTCTTCAGGAGCTATGATTTCACCGATTCCTTCTTCACTGATCTCTCCTTCAACCGTGATGCTTGTATCACTTTTTGTGGCAGTAACAAAGATAAAGGGTATGAAAAATATTATTAATCCAATAATCCATTTTTTTCTACTCATCGCTGTAATCTTCTCCTTCTACTGCTTTTCCTTTATAATTAATAATAACCAAAATTAAAAATAACTATGGATGATCTTCAATATTATACTAAGATTCCTATATATTTACAACAGTTATTTTTTTACTATTAGAGGGTTAAGGGGAAGTTGAAATTTCATCGTGCCTAAGATAAATTAGATTTACTTTTAAGAGGTGACAGGGACTGACTTTGATGCCATACAAAAGGAGGAATGACTTATGGAAATAGAACTGAATAGGCTGGTGGAGCATTTTATTAATATCTCTTTCCGGGTACAGGGGGTATATCACTATAAAATTGAGCCAGGGACAACAGGATGGCAAAAATCAACCCCCTTCCCCGGCTTTATTTTTCCGTTGGCCGGAAGTGCCCAGTTTCATTTCGATGGTGCTCCTTATTTGGCCAGCTTGGGAAAGGTGATCCATGGTGGTGCCAATATGAGCCTCGATAAACGGGTACTGGGCAATGTGAAATGGGAATATTTTTCTGTACTCTATCAAATTGATGGCCCAGAGACCGGGGAAATGAGCCTGCCTAAAATGCATTTTCAGCTTGTTACTGGTCAAAGTCCACGCTTAACGGAGCTTTTATGGCGTCTATGGAGGGTTTACAATCAACCAGGTGCCATACCTGCCTTTCAAACAGAAACCCTATTTCGTTGTGTGCTGGAGGAAGTCTTTGTTTGTACTCGAAATCAGATGAATAATGCTGGCCGAGATCTATTTGAGCAGGTATCATCCTACATTCATGATCATTATATGGATACACTGACGGTAAGAGGCCTGGCCAGTCAAAACGGAGTCAATGAAAATCGGTTATTCTATGTATTTAACAAATATACCGGCATGGGACCCGGTGAGTATTTGATGACCTACCGACTCAAACGTGCCAGGGAGCTGTTAATTACAGGAAATGCCCCTGTGGGGGAGGTGGCCAAAGGCGTAGGCTACTCCGATGCCTTGCACTTTAGCCGTATATTCAAGAAGAAATTCGGCATTTCACCCAGTGGCCTGCGGGAAAAATTCAGGAATAATCCATATGAGTTTCAGGATGGTTCCATTCCCCTACTATAAAAGTTTTGTTATACTAACTTTTGAGAGTTAGCTATAACAAACTATAGTTTTATTGGAGGAATGGTTATGAAAAGATTCATGATATTGATAGCCTCAATTGCCCTCTTGACGGGCTTACTGTCGGGCTGTTCCGGAACACCTGCAGAAAATACTACAGGTTCCCCAGAGATAATCGAAAATAATGGTGAAGAAGCTGCTTGGCCCAGAACCATTATAGATGCAGCAGGGAATGAGGTGGTGTTGGAAAAGGAGCCTGAACGGATTGCAATACTTCACTCATTGTATTTAGAATATTTCTTTGCCCTGGAAAGTCCCCCTGTTGCTTCAGCCGGTGCTTCCATTGGAACCGCCATGAAGGCACTGAATGAATGGGAAACCACGAAGCCCTATGCTGGTACAGCAGAAATAATAGATTTAGGAAGTGCCCGGGAGTTAAATTTAGAGGCGATTTTAAATGCAAATCCCGATGTTATTGTTACATTTAAGGGGCACGTAGATCAAATTTATGAACAGCTGGTGCAAATTGCCCCCGTTGTATTAGTGGATTTTGATGCCCCTTGGCAGGATCAAACCCTGGCCTGTGCTGAAATTGTCGGGAAAGAAGAATTTGCCCGGGAACTTATCGAGGAGATCGAAACTGCCATCTCTACGACTAAGGAGAAGCTGAGCCAATACAAGGATCAAACCTTTGCCCTTTTCCGAACAGACGGTAAATCCTTTATCTCCCGTGGTAATAAGGAGTATTATGAAACCTTTGGAATATCCAAGCCAGTTGGGTATCCAGATGATTATGAGGCCTTTTCCTTAGAGGCCATTGCCGAGATGAATCCAGACTATATTGTTTTTCAGGACTTTTTAGAAACTTACCAGACCTTTATTAAGAGTCAGGAAGAATATGCCCTATGGAAGACCTTGGATGCTGTAAAAAATGGAAAGGTGATTCATTTTGATGATTCCCTCAATACCTTTGGGCCCCTCTCCATGCGTTTAACCGCTGAGAAATTGTTAGAGGTATACGAAGAGTAAAAAATAATTAAAAGCTCAGGTACAGCCTACCAGATAGCCTGTGCCTGGTTTTTTTAATTTAAAAGCATCAGCTTTAATGACTAATCAAAATTTGATACAAGGAGCAAGAATATGAATGATAATATGCCAGATAAAAGTAATAATAAAATGAAAAAAATAGCAATTTACGGAAAGGGGGGCATTGGTAAATCCACCACTGTGTCCAATGTGGCTGCGGCTATGGCGTCACTGGGACTAACTGTACTGCAAATCGGCTGTGACCCTAAGGCCGATTCAACCCGTAACCTGACAGGGGGGAAAAACATTCCTACGGTGCTGGATATTATACGGGAAAACGGTGATGCAGCGCTTGAGGACTTTGTAGTGAAAAGCAGCACCGGGGTTCTCTGTATTGAATCGGGGGGGCCTGTACCAGGGGTGGGCTGCGCAGGAAGGGGGATCATTACTGCCTTTGAAAAGCTGGAGGAGCTGGAGGCCTACGACATTTATAAGCCAGATGTGGTGTTGTATGACGTGTTGGGGGATGTGGTCTGCGGTGGCTTTGCCATGCCTATTCGGGGTGGCTATGCTGATGAGGTGTGCATTGTCACCTCTGGCGAGATGATGTCTCTTTATGCTGCATCCAATATATCCCATGCGGTAAAAAGCTTTGGAAAGCGGGGCTACGCCTCCTTGCGGGGGCTAATTTTGAATGCCAAAAATATCGAAGGCGAAAGGGAATTGGTAGATAAAGCTGCAACTGAGATGGGAACACCTGTTCTTTATCATTTACCTCGACATCCCCTGGTGCAGCAGGCCGAGGATCAGGGTAAAACCGTGGTTGAAGCCTTTCCGGATTCTGACATGACAGAATATTACAAGGCCCTGGCAAAGCTGTTGTTAGAGGGAGGCGATGGAAATGAATGAGCTGAAGCACCTGAAGCGTCTGTCGGCAGTGAAGTCTAGTACCGGCATTAAATTCCTGACCCCCGCCGTTTCCCCTGGTAGTCATTGTCCGATGCGTATTGCTTCGGTGATTGTAGAGGATATTAAGGGGCTTTCGTCGCTGCTTGTGGGAACACAGGAATGTGCCATCCATTCACGACTTTTCAGCCCTAAGCCCGAGGGAAAACATGGAGAGCTTCATTGGCTCTATGCGTTGGACGGCCATGAGGTTGTTTTTGGTTGCCGGGAGGGGCTGATGGAGGCCCTGAAGAAAATGGACAAAGCCGGCGCAAAGGCTATTTTGTTGATAGTCACCTGTGTACCAGAGTTAATTGGCGAGGATATTGAGGGCATCATCCGTGAAGTACAGCCAGAAATTTCAGCACGCCTTACCTATGTGATGCTGGGACAGTTTAAAAACATCAGCTATCCGCCTGGTTCCTGGAAAACAATGGAGGCCCTTGGCAGACTAATGGAGGCGAAGAAAAAGGATAGTAGGCGGATCAACGTATTGGGGCGTGCCCCCGGGGAAGAACATATTCCCATGCCTGAGGTGTTGTATGCCCTTGAACACAGGGGGATCAATTTGCACTATCTGGCGCCAGGGGCAACCCTGGAGGATTTCCAAGGGGCCCCGGAAGCTGCACTGAACCTGGTGGTTTCTCCCTATACCCAACCCCTTGCTGCTAAAATGGAGCAGGAATTTGGCGTACCCTACCTGACCCTTCATAATCTGTACGAGGTTGAAGAAATCGACAGAGCTTATGATTGCCTGGCGGAACAATTTGGCTTTTCCTGGGGGGAGGCCCTTCGGGAGGAACGCCTTAAAGCCCTGGAATTACAAAATCAGGCTAAGAAAAAACTGAAAGGACTTCGATTTGTCCTGGCCCTTAGAATCGATGTTCCCCTTCCGTTGGCTATCTACCTTACAAAACTGGGAATGGAGCCACTTCTGCTACATTTAGAGGAATACTACCCTGAGGATCGGGGCCATGCCCATACCCTTAGGACAATGGGGCATAATCCTTTGATCTGCCGAATGGTAAATAGTGATGCAGCGCTGCCGATTTTAAAGGAGCTGGCTGCAGATCTATACTTCGGTTATTTGGAAGATCGCAGTCATACGCTGCCTTGTGTACCAGAGCTGTTTGATTTTTATGGACAAGTGGGCTATGGACGAACCAGCAGGCTGCTAGAGAGAATTTTAAATGTACTGGATGAAATAGAAGCATCAGGAAAAGGAGGCGTTGAAAATGGGCCTGCATCGATTTAAGCCGCTGCCCTCGGGTCGCATGGGGATTCTATGGACCCTTGCCACAATACGAGGGGCTGCCCTTGTGGAGTTCGGTTGCATGGGGCATATGCTTTATAGTGGGGTAACATTAAAGCATGCGGGAGT
>CBFGTV010000112.1:0-7106 GCA_965652145.1 uncultured Clostridiaceae bacterium | reverse complement strand
TGCTTCATCCACCTTTTCTTTGAAATTATTATTCTTAATTTAATATGATAATTTTAAAAATTTTATTTCTATTACTTCATCATTGTATCAATTGACATTGAAAAAGTAAATTCAATGGGGAATTGTAATATTTTCTATTTCCTCTTAAGGCCATGGAAAAACCTAGAGATCTTTCTCTAGGTTTGGCTGCCATAGATGAATCTTCATATTTATTTTTCCAGATTGGTCAAAGGTAACCCCTTCATCCTCCAGAAGGGCCCGCTGTCTTCCAGGGCCTCCAAAGATATGATCTGGTGACAGGGCTCCTTTTTGATTAACCACCCGATGACAGGGCGGCTTCAGCCCCCGGGGAACACTGGCCATGGCCCACCCCACCATCCGTGCCCCCCTTGGGCGACCCAGCATCATGGCAATTTGACCATAGGTGGCAACACTGCCCGCCGGGATTTTTTCAACAATTTTATAAACACTTTGAAAAAAACCCTCCATTGAAACCTCCAAAAGTTTGCTATCTCGATTGTCAGTTGATATAGCTTTTTATCTATTATAGCACTTTTCCGGGCCAGGGCCTACTTACTAGCTCCTTTTTTCATCAGAATTCTGTGTATTGTATCTATATTATTTTAATTATACCTCTATAATCCTTTCCGTTTCCAGCTTTTTATCAGACTTTGACTTTGAATCACCCTTTTCTGCAATTTTCTTAAAGCCCGAAACAGCAACTAAAAAGCCCAGCCCCATGAGTAAGACGGCAAAAATGATCTGCAAGCCGTCGCTATGAAGTACGAAATCATTGGTAACAAAGAGCTTCAGCAAAATTTTATAGATGGTCTGACCCAGGGCTGTGAAGGTCACCGCCAGCATAATGACCATTGGTCCCCAAAGCATAAAGCCTGCCCGGTTGGTTTTCTTCAAAAATACTGCCAAGGCAATTAGGGCCAGGGCTGAAAGCAATTGATTGGCCGATCCAAACAGGGGCCAAATGTTTTGATAGCCGCCGACGGCCAATAAATAGCCCATAAACAAGGTAATGCCGGTGGCAAAATATTTATCTGTCAATATTCTTGTTAAGGTCGACATATTTTTTTCATCGGTCTCTGCATCCATGAACAGCTCCTGGAAGGAAAGCCTTCCAACCCGGGCCACGGAATCCAACGAGGTTAAGGCAAAGGCACTGACCGCCAGGGTAATAATGGCGAAGGAGGTGGCGGAAGGAATACCTAATACATTCAGAAAGCCTGCAATGGCCTGGGCAAAGATGATAGGCGGTGTACCCTGGGGCAAATTTCCCCCCACTGCCATTGACCCAACGGCAATCAGGGCGATCACCGCCAAAAGGCATTCCAGCAGCATTGCACCAAAGGAAATGGGCAATATATCCCTTTCATTTTGAATTTGCTTCGAGCTGGTTCCCGACGATACCAGGGCATGGAAGCCTGACACGGCACCACAGGCAATGGTTACAAATAAAATGGGAAACATCATTTGGCCATTTACATTAAAGCTGGTAAATGGGGCCAGCTCTATGGTGGGATTATAGACAATTACCCCAATAACCGCCGCCGACATCATGGCCACCAGTAAAAATGAATTAAGATAATCCCTGGGCTGCAGCAGGGCCCATACTGGTGTTACAGAGGCCACAAATACATAGGCAAATACAAAATACAGCCATGCGTTTCTTGAAAAATAAATGGGAAAAGCCAGCCCCAGGGCAATGGATGCCACCAGCAGGGCAATCCCCACCGCCGTGGTAACCATTGATGAAGGCTTCTTTTTCTTAATCAAGATACCAAAGGCTACGGCGGCCACAATGAATAGCAGCGATGTGGCGGCAGTGGAACCATTGGCCGTATTTAATGCCCCCTCTGCCGTAAAGCCATTGAAGGTTCCTGCAACAATATCTGCAAAGGCAGCCACCACCAGTATAGAAAATAGCCATACAAAGAGCAGGAAGAGCCTTTTCCCCAATTTCCCGATATATAGCTCGATAATGTACCCGACGCTGCGCCCCTTGTTCTTGACCGAGGCATACATGGCGGCAAAGTCCTGAACTGCTCCGAAAAATACGCCCCCAATTAAAATCCATAAAAGCACCGGTACCCACCCAAACATGGCCGCTATGATGGGCCCGTTAATTGGGCCAGCCCCTGCAATAGAAGCAAACTGATGGCCAAATACAACCCCTGATTTGGCAGGAACATAATCTACTCCATCCTCCAATTCATAGGCAGGCGTTTTGGCCTGTGGATCAATTCCCCAGCTTTTGGCGAGCCATCTGCCATAGGTCAGGTATGCCCCTCCTAATACCAGAAATGCAATAAACATCATTAATACACCATTCACTTTACTCACCCCTAAATTATTAATGATAATCATACCAGCAGAAAATTCAAATGATAAAAAAGACAATTAAAAAAGCCCTCGCCCCTTTTAATGTAAGAGACGAAGACCTATACCCCGTGTTACCACTCTTGTTGCTGCAAAGCAGCCCCTCGATCATATCAAACGGCCTATAGCCACTTCGATATGCTTCCCTTTAACGGGGGAATGCCGGTTTCACCTACTGGGCCATAGCCTTTCAGTGAACAGCTCCCAGGTGAGTTAGCTTTAGGCTTCATATCGTCTTGCACCCCCCGACGACTCTCTGGAATGAAATTACCTAAAGCATATCCTGTTCATTGCTTTGGATTTTGAATTTTCTATTGGAACAAGTTTATCACCTGACTGTAGGCCTGTCAATAACTTTTCGGAATATATTTTATATTCCGAATATATTGGTATCGTTTTCAAAAATCTATAGTTTAGTTATTGACTATGGGAAATCCTTTTCAAAAAAGTTTAAATTTTTCTTATTTTTTTAGTTTATCGGCAATGGCCCTTAGCTCCTGGGCGGCCAGCATAACAGAGGGGGCTCCCAGCAGGGCTGATACCACCGCAATACCATCTATTCCTGTGGAAAATATAGTATCGGCATTTTCCTTGTTAATTCCGCCGATCCCCACTACTGGTACAGCGACCTGCTCCTTAATCTGCTTCAGCAGCTCTAAAGCTACCTGCCGGGTGTCGGTCTTGGTATTGGTGGGAAACAACGCACCTACCCCAATATAATCTGCTCCCTGGGCCTGGGCTGCCAGGGCCTCCTCCAGGGTAGCTGCCGAAACCCCCAGCAGTTTATGGGGCCCAATGAGCCTTCTTACTATTTCCGGCGGCAGATCCTGCTGTCCCACATGGACCCCTTCTGCATCTACTGCCAAAGCGATATCCACCCGGTCATTAATAATTAAGGGAACATGGTATTTGGAAGTCAAGGCCTTAATAGACCTGGCCAATTGATAAAATTCAAGGGAACCGGCCTCCTTTTCCCTCAATTGAACCAGGGTAGTCCCCCCTAAAATGGCTTCCTCCACCTGAGCCAAAAGGCTTTTTTCCCTTTGAAAACCTCGATCGGTTACAAGATACAGCCGGTAGCTTACATTAGGCTTCATAGATTTTTCCCCTTTCTATCAGTATTTCCTTTGAAAGGCTTGCAAAGGCATCAATCAGCCGAAGGCGAAAGCTTCCTAAATGGGTTGGGCTGGCCAATTGATCAAAGGCAATTTCCCCTGCTATTCCCATCATCATAATCCCCAACAGGGTTCCATGCAGGTTGGATTCCCCCACAGTACAGCAGGCTCCAATGATAGAAGCCGTCATACAGCCCGTTCCTGTTATTTTCGATAGGATTTCGTGGCCATTTTCAATGCAGTAAACCTGACTGCCATCAGAAACAATGTCAACTACCCCGGTAATGGCCACAACACATTTCAACTTCCTGGCAAGAGAAAGGGCAATTTCCTTTCCGCCTTCCCGGGGGTCGTCCAATGAATCGACCCCCCGGGTCTGACCTTCCATACCATAGATATTTTTAATTTCCGACATGTTCCCCTTGACAACCGCCAGCTGAACATTTTCAATAATATGGCTTACTGTTTCAGTTCTTAGTTTGGTGGCTCCAGCCCCTACAGGGTCAAGTACCACTGGAATACCAGCACGATTGGCCCTTTTACCGGCCAAAACTGACGACTCAACGGTTCGTTGATTCAGGGTGCCAATGTTCAACACCAGGGCCTGGGCCAGGGCTGCCATTTCCTCCACCTCTCCCGGGTCATCGGCCATGACTGGCGCCGCCCCCACAGCCAGGGTAATGTTGGCACAGTCGTTTACGGTTACATAATTGGTAATGTGATGTACCAGGGGCTTCTTTTCCCTTACTGCTTTTAAAAGTCCTCCTAAATGCTCCTTTAGTTCCATAGTTAACCTCCTGAATATGATTTTTTATGCTTCCATGTACTTTTCCAGGCCCAACCGCTTGAGCTGATTTAAGAGGACAAACCCAATGATTACCCCTCCCAGTGAGCTTAGCATAAAGGGCCCCACAAAGAAAAATAGCGCTGCTTCGTTCCCCATTAAATAGTTGGCCAGGGGATAAGCCGCCAAGGCTCCCAAAAAACCTGTTCCCACCAGTTCCCCCGCCATGGCCCAGATGAGTTTTTTTCTACGTTTATAAAATACAGCAGCAAGCCAAACCCCCAGTATGCTGCCGGGAAAGGCCAGCAGCGAACCTGTACCAATGAAATTCCGAAGCAAGGATATGGTAAAGGCCACCCCTGTTCCATAGGCCGGCCCCAGTAGGGTGGCGCTCAGCAGGTTAATGGTATGCTGTATGGGAAAACACCTGGCCGCCCCTACTGGAATATAAAACAGGTGGGCAGTGGCTGTTCCCATGGCACTTAACAGTGCCGCCGCAGTCAATTTTTTTAGATTCATGCTTCACCTCTTTACTTGAATTTTTAAATAAAAATAAGCACAAATCCCATTGCAAGATTTGTGCTTAATGACGCATGATAAAATATGCTTCTTAAATACACTTTCCTACGCTGGCATGATCCAGATCAGGTATATGGGGATCAAAGACATTACAGGGTCTTTTTCTCAGTTGGCCTTTCCAACTCTCCCAGTGCTTTCAATTCTTATTCAGTTTTAAAAAAAATGAAATACTTTAATTTCATGGTACCATACTGGGGGTGAGTTGACAATAAAATAGAAATTAAATAAAACGACGATATTTAAGGTGGAATAATAAGGTAAAAGATTGAAATTTAATGATATATAGTTCGTCAAATCTTTAAATAAGCTTGGTTTGGAGTACAACAATTTGAATTTTGCATATTGATATAGGCTATTGATTATTAAATAGTAGCGTGATACAATAGGAAAAAGGCTACTGTTCAATAAGTAGTAAGGAGGAGTGATTAATGAAACAATTTGAATACTTGAATGAGCTGAAAGAAAATCTTGAAGGGAAGCTTCCGCCTGATGCTATAAAGGATATTTTAACTGATTACGAAAGCTTTTTCGTATCTGGTAGAGAAGATGGAAAAACCGATGATGAAATATCTGTAGAGCTTGGCTCGCCTGCATTTTTAGTAAAATCCCTTCTTGAACTACATGAGGAAAAGCAAGTAACGCCATTAGATAAACACATCTCTAATCCAGGGCGCAGGTTATGTGCTTACTTTATTGATGCCATAATAGCCGTAGTTCCTGCCTTTATCATTACATTTGTTTTAGGAAGTGCTATGTTGTCTTATGTTATTTTAATTCTGTACCCAACCCCCTTAGTGGGAACATTAAGCTATCTGGGATATTCAAGCTTTGAGGGATACACCATTACCCAAGAGGAAGTTATTAATACCAGCCTTCATAATACAGTATCGGTTTCAGAAGATGGAGCAGTAAACATTCAGCAAATTAGTAGAAGGCCAACCCCTACATCAATTGCCTTTGCAATATTCGGTCTTGTATTCTATATGTTCTATTCATTGGGGGCCGCCCTGATTTTCAAAGGGCAGACTGTTGGCAAGAAGCTTATGCACATCAAGGTGTGCCGCTCAGATACATCAAGTATAACAAGGGGTTCTATTTTTAGCCGTGAGTTTTTAGGTAAATTCCTCATAAACTCCATTCCAGTTGTACCCTTAATCTCACTATTCACGATTCTGTTTACCAAAGAACATAAGGCGCTCCATGATATGCTGGCTGATACCATTGTGGTGGAAGTTTAGGGGGTTGTATCATGGATACGCAAATGAAAAAGGGTGTACTGGAAATGTGTATTCTATATAAGCTGAAGGATGAGGAGCTTTACGGATACGAGCTTATGAAATCAATTCGACAGTTTTTCCCTGATGTCTACGAAGGGTCAATCTATACCATTCTTCGACGATTAAACGCAACGGGTTACACCCAAATAACCCAAAGAAAATCCTTGAATGGCCCTGCAAGAAAGTACTATCACATTACAAAAACCGGTTTAGAATATCTAAATCGAATGCTAAAGGAATGGGAAGGGATCGTAAACAGTGTTTCTTCTTTAGGAATTAAAGTTCAGAATCATGACCACCTATAACATCCGTAAAATAGGTGGTCTGCTCTAGCTCTATAAGAGGTTGTTACCGGCCAGCGCCTCCAAGACGCTGGCCTTGCCATTTTCACTAGAACTATAAAGGGTCAAGTTATTATACTGAGTCCCTTCCACCTAACTTGTCTTTTAATACGTCATATATTTTTGCTCTTACATAAAATCTTAATGTTATCTCATTTAGTTCTACTGTGTTGGATATACTTCTCTGAAATGATTTAGTTTCATTATATAACCAAAGCTTTCCAGAGGGTGTAAGATTATTTGTGTAAAGTAGATTTATGATATAATCTACCTAATTCAAAATGGAGGCTTACACTATGGCTAAGAAAAAACGTAATCCCGCTTCTGACGAAGTAATGAAGTATCTGTTTCAAAACTATGAGATCAAGTCTGCCCTGGACATTCAGGAGGCTCTTAAGGACATGTTTGCTGATACCCTGGAGGCCATGCTCGAAGCAGAGCTGGATGATCACCTTGGCTACGCCAAAAATGCTAACAATCAAGCGACCACCAGTAACCGCCGTAATGGTCACAGTACCAAAACCGTGATCGGTCAGTTGGGAGATACTCAGATTAATGTTCCAACTAAAGGCCAGAAGGATGTCGCAGGAATTGAAGAAAAAATCCTGGCTATGTACGC
>CBFGTV010000111.1:0-7140 GCA_965652145.1 uncultured Clostridiaceae bacterium | reverse complement strand
TTGTAAGAGGTATGTCTGCCATCAACGGTGACTAAGATAAGCTGGCGTCGATCCTTGGTAATTCCTACAGCTGTTCTTGGATGATTTCCTGATACATCCTGGGTAAAGTTTGTTACAGGTTGTCCATTTGAAACCAGCAGCGTACCGCCGCCAATGGCCAATTTGATACTATCGATATCAGGATTCATGCTCACTTTGAGGTCTAGCCTATCACCTACTTCTAAGTTCTGCAACAGATCATTTGCCCTCATTCCGGTGGCAAAAATAATATAGCCTGATTCAGGTATTTCAGCAGGGCCTTGACCTTTTCTAATTTCTTCAACCCTATTATCGATCACCACAACCTCTACATGGTCTGGTCGAGCTTCGTTTGCCCCTGGAGAATGGGTTCCCCAATTACGATCAATGATGGTTGTCATTCGATATTCCCAGGTAATTTTATTAATGGCCTGGACTTCTACTTCTTTTCCCTTATCGCTGATAATTTTCATGCTGGCCGTTAAGTAGTTTGCAAACCCTGTATTTTGATCTGTTACGTAAAGGGTTGCAAAATTATTTACTAGTATGGGGCTGCTGACCATTTCTCCATCCTTAATCATCATTCCCATGGGAGAATCCGGATTTGAAAAATAAAAGAAATCTGAATTAATTGCCCCAATTACATTTGGATTTTTATTGGCCATAGACGTTAAGGTATCCTTGGTTGTCAAGCCGTTACTGCTTTGCAGAATATCTAGTTTTGAAGTCTCATCTGTTAGATCTACATAAAGTACATTGGCATTTAGCCAACCATTCTGGGTGAATCGTTGTATATGCTTTTGGGTTACCCCTCTCGACAATCTTTCAGATTCTACCCGTTCAAAAAAGGCGTTACTGGCAAATGCGCTGGTTGTAAAGGATAGCAGCAGCAAGCCAGTTATTACTGTTACTGCTTTTTTTCTTAATTGCTTCATTCTGTGTTTCCTCCCCTGCTGGCCATAATTTAGCATGTAATTGACTAATCCTATTATATATCAACTGTAGTAAATGTCTATTACAGAGACATTACAATTTGATGAAATTTATTCTACATCTTGGTAATATAAGGAGATTTGTCATATTTTGCTACGGCAGGGTTTTTTGATATTGATTATAAAAAATACAATGAATTTACAAGTTAGTTGCTAAATCAATGTATTTTTTATATTTCATTTGTGTAGCAACTGTTCCTCTATTATCATTGAAAGTCGCCCTATCAGTTAATTCAAGCCTCTCTAAAAAATGTCATTCATATATATAAAAACGTCGATTACCTTTTACTGGTAACCGACGAAAAAAGGAGTTATTCAAGATATTTTACCTGTAGATCGATTTTTTGGGGCAATTCCTTCAAATCTGTTTTTAAGACAATATAGGGATAAGTGATTACCTGCGGAACCAACTCTTCTGGTTTTGGGTCTTTAAATACTGCATAGACCACCAGCTTATCTTCCTCTTTTTCCTTTACTATTGTCATTTTTTCTATATCAACCGTATAGCCACCGGTTAATTTTTCTCCTCTTGTTACAATTACGTATACTGATTCATCTACCTTTGTCGCCAGTGCCCTTTCCAGCATCTTATACCTTGGTATTATTTGCTCCAGTTTTTCAGGCGTTTCATTTGTATCAACAATTTCATAGCCCACAGTTTGTTCACCACCCGATAAGAACCTAGGTACACACTTAACCACCAGTACAACTAACAGGATTATCAAAATAACTGCAATAATCAGCTTCCAATTAACCCTTGGAAACTTGGGTAATTTGAATTTTGAGCCCATCGTACGCCCCTCCCCTCATTCCTTAAACTAGTCTCTGTTCTATGTCTATTCATTGTTATGGTGAAATATTCAATTGTTAAGGGAAATATTATTTAAGATAGAGACAAAAGAGCAAAAAAAGAGACAGCACTATACTGTCTCTACTCTTTCTCTAAATTGATTTATTTTCTTTTTTTAAGCTCAGTAGCAGCCTCAACAATCGCTTTGGGTGTAAGGCCATACTTTTCTAATAATTCGTTGGGCTTTCCAGACTCACCGAAGGTATCCATCATACCGACTCTTTTCATTTGTACGGGGTGGTTTTCTACCACCGCCTCGGCCACGGCTGATCCAAGGCCCCCAATGACATTGTGTTCTTCCACTGTTAAAATGGCTCCTGTTTCCTTTGCAGCCTGGGCAATTAGGGCGGTATCGAGGGGCTTAATGGTATGGATATTAATTACCCTGGCATCAATCCCCTGTTCCTTCAATGCTTCGGCGGCCTCCAGGGCTCTACTGACCATAATACCCGTCGCAACAATGGTCATGTCCCTACCGTCCCTTAGTACAACACCTTTACCTATTTCAAAATCATAGTTTTCGTCATTAATAACGGGTACCCCTGATCGGCCTAACCTAACATAAACAGGGCCATGATATTTTGCTATGGCATGGATTGCTTTTTTTGTTTCCACCCCATCGGCCGGTACAATTACAGTCATATTGGGTATGGCCCTCATGCAGGCAATGTCCTCCATTGATTGATGAGAGGCCCCGTCTTCACCAACGGTAATACCGGCATGGGTGGCACAGATTTTTACGTTTAGTTCAGGATAACATATAGAGTTTCTGATAATTTCAAAGGCCCTTCCAGTGGCAAACATGGCAAAGGTGCTGGCAAAGGGGATTTTCCCTGCCGTAGCAAGGCCTGCAGCCATTCCCATGAGGTTTTGCTCTGCAATCCCTACATTAAAAAAACGATCGGGAAAGTTCTTACTAAAGCCATGGGTCTTAGTTGACTTAGACAAATCAGCATCTAAAACCACTACTTGATCATTTTCCTGCCCCAGCTCAATTAGCGCTTCTCCATAGGCATCTCTTGTAGCAATCATTTTACTCATTATCTTTCCCCTCCCAATTCCTTTAATGCAAGTTCTGCTTCTTCCTTCTTGGGGGCATTTCCATGCCAGCCCACCTGATTTTCCATAAAGGATACACCTTTACCCTTAATGGTTTTGGCTAAAATCATTGTTGGCTTTCCTTTGGTAGCCCTGGCCTCTTCAAAGGCATTAATAATCTGTTCCAGGGAATGGCCGTCACATTCTATGACATGCCAACCAAAGGCTTTAAATTTATCGAATAGAGGCTGAACCCTCATTACTTCTTCATTGGGACCATCAATTTGAAGCCCATTGGAATCAACAATGGCCGTTAAATTGTCTAAGCCATAGTGGGCAGCCGCCATAGAGGTTTCCCAAACTATTCCTTCCTGCAGCTCACCGTCTCCTAAAAGGGTGTAGATTCTGCTGGGACTCTTGTCAAGTTTGGCTGCCAAAGCCATACCGCAGGAGGCTGAAAAACCTTGCCCCAATGAACCAGTTGACATTTCAACCCCCGGTGTTTTCTTCATTTCAGGGTGACCTTGAAGCATGGCATCAATCTTTCTCAGTTTAAGTAATTCTTCCTTTGGAAAAAAGCCCTTCTCTGCCAGGGTGGCATATAAAACGGGGGCCGCATGCCCCTTTGACAGTACAAATTTATCCCGATTCACCATTTTAGGTTCTTGGGGGTCTACCTTCATTTCATGAAAATACAAAACAGCTAAAATATCAGCCGCCGATAGTGACCCGCCAGGATGCCCTGACCCTGCTTCCTGTAGCATTTCAATAATTAACCTTCTGATATTTACTGCCTTTTCCTGCAAAAACCCATAGTCCCTCATGAAAATTTTCTCCTCCTCTTTATTAATTTTTTATTTCTTTAAAACCCTCTCCCAGTACTTCATGAATGGTGGAAATCATAATAAAGGCCTTATTGTCCTCCTGATAAACCAGTTTTTTCAGCTTTGCCACCTGGGCTCTATCAACAACACACAGCAGCACATCTCGCCGGGTACCTGTATACATTCCCCGTCCCTCTAAAACCGTCACACCCCTACTTATCTCGTCTAGTATTTTCTTGCCGATTTCATCGGTTTTAGCGGAGATAATATAAAATGCCTTTGCATATCCCAGACCCTCTACAATAAAATCCGCGGTTTTTACCAATATAAACAGACCAATGATAGAGTATAGTCCAGTTTCTATGTTCTTTTCCACCAGGGCGGCCGTTACTACAATGATCAGGTCTAAAACCATCATGAATTTGGCGGTGCTGATGGAAGGAAAGTATTTGTTTAAAATGGCCCCTGCCAGGTCGGTACCTCCCGTTGTCCCTCCATAGAGGAATACCAGTCCAAGGCCCATACCCATAATCACACCACCATAGATGGTGGCCAGGAGCAAATCCCTTGTCACCATGGCGCCATGGCCAAAAATCATTAGAAATAATCGAATAAATCCTGAAAGGGAAATGGTAGCATAGGCTGTCTTGATTCCGAAGACCTTGCCCAGCACCAGAATTCCCATAATAAACAGCGGAATATTGATGGCAAGGTTAGTAATGTCAATGGGAATACCGGTAGCACGATATATGACAATGGCTAGACCCGTTACTCCACCAGGGGCAATGGCATTGGGTTCCAGGAAAAAGTTTAGGCTAAAGGCCATTAATGCAGTTCCAATGGTTAGTCCAATATATTCGATGACTGTTCTATATTTTTGCTTAAGCACTTTTTCCACCTCCAACACTTCATTATTTAATTTACCCTTTTAGTATAAAGTTAATTAAAAATTTCGGCAAAAGCAGCATCCGTTTAAATCGACTGGGCTCCTGAATCAGCCGGTAGAGCCATTCCAACCCCAATTTTTGATAGATTTCAGGGGCCCGTTTAACCGTACCTGCGTATACATCGACACTTCCCCCGACTCCCATTAAAATCTGGGCTGTCAATTGATTACGATGACGATTAATCCAATATTCCTGTTTGGGAGCCCCCAGACAAACAAATAGCACCTGGGCCCCCGATTCATTAATATCATTGACAATTCCAGCTTCATCCTGTTCCTTAAAGTAGCCATGATGAAAGCCAGCAATTTTAATACCGGGGTATTGGGTCAGTATATTCATAACTGCCACATCAGCCACGCCTGGCTTTCCACCTAAAATATAGATCGATTTTCCTCTTTGTCCACAATACACTAGAATTCTATGCATTAAATCGATCCCCGGTATCCTTTCCAACAGCCCCCGCTTTTTCAGCTTAGAAGCTATAATGAGTCCGATGCCATCGGGAACCACTAAATCCCCGTCCTTTAAAATCTGCATTAATTGGGGGTCATCCTGGGCCAGCATGACAATTTCGGGATTTGGTGTATAAATAGTTTTAGGGGTATCTGCTTCTAAAAAATCAACGGCCCTTTTAAAGGCTTCCTTTTCACTTAAGGCATCTATGGGCACATTAAGCATATTTATTCGTTTTCTTTCCATAGGCTATTCTCCCCTTGTCATAAATTCCTTAAGGATTTCCTTTGTTAGATTGGCTTTTTTATTTAAATCAGCGGTTACCTTTTCAAGCTGCTCCCGATGCCTTTGGTTGTCCTTTAACACCTCTTCAATGGTTGACCACAGGGCAACCTCCTCAAGGGATTCGGCTATACCGCCGCTTTTTTGATTTACCAGCTCCAAGAAGCTTTTAATTTTATCATCATATTCAATTCCCACCATGGGAACCCTGGCAATGGCTGCAAAAACCAGGGAATGAAGCCTCATGCCAATTAACAGGTCTAATTCGCTAATCACCGAGAGCACCTCTTCTGGTTCATACTGCCTGCTTAAAACATAGGCATTATTTTTCATTAAATTAGTAATTTCAACGGATAATTTCTGATCATGGGGGTACTGCATTGGTATAAATAGAACCTGATAGTTTAAATGCTGCAAGTAATCAGCGGTATTGGCTATAATTCGTTTATAATTTTCCATTCCTCGCCAGGGACGAACCGAAATACCAATGATTTTTTTATCGGGTACCAGGCCTTCATCTGATAGAATATTCCTGCCGCTCTTGCGGCATAGGGGCGCCATTGCAAAGGTAACATCGGCAGTAACCTGTATCTCATGGCGAATTCCCAGGGCCTTCATGGCCTCCTTTGACTGAAAGTCACGGACAGTGATCACATCCACCTGATTAATAATATATTTTACCAACTTTTTATTATATACCTTTGTGATGGGTCCAAAGCCATTGCCATAAAACATGACCTTTTTTCCTAATTTTTTTGCCAGCCAAATAATGGCCAAATAGTACAGCAGGGAGCGGCTGCTGGTAACATCCTGCAAAATTGAGCCGCCCCCGCTGATTACAACATCGCTTTCTTTAATGGCTCGAATCAACTCCATAAAACGATTTCGACTAACAGCTGATACCTTGTACTTTTTTTCTGTTTCTTCAGCCTTATAGGTTAGAACCTTCAGGGAAACATCAGCCATGGCTCCCTTTATTTGCTTTACTATTGTCTTTAATATCGCTTCATCTCCAGTATTCTGGTAGCCATAGTAGCCGAATAACAATACCTTCTTCATTTGTCTCTTCCTCTCTAGGAGATATATCTGGCTTTGGAATGGGACCAGTGCTTTGATAATTATTCAATTCCATATTTATTTTTCATATAGCCTAGGCATAGTCTTATCAATTCCAATAGAAGTATCCCGATCGTACCGATGATTACTCCAAGGATAATCCCGTATACTGTTCTCACCGCAGATAAATAAAGGGGTGTTCTAAGATGACTGAAGGTATTAATGATGGAGGTTTGTCCCAATACGGCTGCAAAGCCTGCTGCAAAGATGATGATATTTTTATAGCCTCGCTTTGCTGCATAAATTCCCAGGGTCAGGGCTGGGATTCCAATCAAAAATTCCTTAATACGGGGTCTGGCCAAAAGTTTGTTTTCCAGCATGTTTCTTACTAAAATTTCCAGCTGCGAAGCCTGTACGGTGGTTTCATGCCCCGTTCTGGCCATATAAATATAACCGACAAACAGAACAACGGCTCCAATCAACACATAAATTACCTTGATATCCTCCAGTAATAGCTTTTTCAGTTCCCAATAGATACCCATTCTCTGCTGAGTACTGGCTTCAGTACGCTTATAGCCATAGTATTTAAGGTAAAACATGATAAAGAATATAAACGGTATAAGCTGGCTTACCTTTACACCACGATAAATATCCATTTCCAGCAGATATCGTATATCTGA
>CBFGTV010000110.1:0-7331 GCA_965652145.1 uncultured Clostridiaceae bacterium | reverse complement strand
AAAAAGCTAGGCTGGGGTAAGATACTAGGGGCAGCGGTGTTGGGGTTGGCCGCGGTAGCGGCAGTAGGCATGTTTGTGGCATTAACAGGAGGCGTGGGAGCCATGATGGTGCCAGCAATAGGCGTAGCATTGGGAGCCAGTGCCACAGCGTTAACCATAGGTTCAGTAGCAGTTACAGGGCTCACCATAGCCACGGGATTAACAGGCTTGGGATTAGTAGCAGCAGCATCATCAAAGCTAAGAGAAGGAATAGAAGAAATAAACTATGCATCAAAGGGAGATTTAGAAACAAAAGCCTTTAACCCATTAAGAGATATAGCATTAGGCGGAGATGACGAAAAGCTAGCCAAGGTAGAAGAAGGGCTAATGCTGCTGGCATCACTAGAAACAATAGTAATTGCCCCCTTTATGATGATCAACCAAACCGGGGGACAAGCCAATCAGCAGGCCATGAAGACCTATGATATTAACTTTAAAAGGCCAAATTTTACAGGAAGATTCAATGTAAATGGCGGGGGCTTGGTGATGGAGCCATCCCGTGGTATATCCATATCAATACCAATACCAGCAGTAAGCACTCCAGGAGTAATAGGGAGAAGGGGCGTTTAGCCTCTCCTCTTGGAGCTATATGTCACTGTACCCCTGCGGTGCTGCCAATGGCACCGTTGAAGATTTAGCAGCCTTTGCAATGGCCTTAATGCCTCTCCCTGAGGAGCAGACCCCCTTATTTCAAAAACGAGAAACCTTAGATAAGATGCTTTCCCAAAGCTATACGCCCAACGAAAATATGCTAGATATTGCCCATGGTTTTTGGGAGTACCCAGGGGAAAAACGAGGGTTAACCCATGGAGGTAATACTATCGCCTTTTCAAGCAATTTCCATCTTGTACCAGAGGAAAGATTTGCAGTAATTGTCTTAACGAATCAAGGGGGAGAAATCGATCTATGCTATGGTTTACCGAAGGCACTTGTAGAGCGGGGGGGAGCAATTACCCCTATGGAAGGAACGGGTTTAGGTGCAAAGCTCTTAGAGGGAAAATATCTGATGGCGCGACGGCCAGAGCATAGTGTAGCTAAGTTATATCCTTATTTTATCCCTTTAAAGGTCGAGGCTATTGGAGAAAATCGAATTCAAGTCAGTCAAATGACAGAGACTGCTGAATACATCCAAACGGCACCCAATGTGTATCGTAAAGCTTCTGGAAGCTCTATGTTTGATCCCATCCCTCAATTATATTTTCAGGTGGAAAATGGCAGCGTAATACAAATTTCCTCAGTGGTCTCAGATTATCTGCCCCTTCCTGCAGGGAGAACAACGCCCTTTTTAATCCTATACATTGTTGCAGCCGCCCTATGTGGGCTATATTTTATCACGATGTTGTTGATTCATCTTATTCAATGGATACGTAGCCTTGTTAGAAAAGAGAAGAATAGAATTTCTTTTCAAAATGGGCGGATGTATTTTGGTCTGCTGAATTTTATAGGAATATCCCTCGTAGGTAACTGTTTGTTACTGAGCGCACGTATGGTGATGGATAACAACCGAAGCTATGATGAGATAAAAATACATTTTTTCATCAACCTTATCTTTACAGTACTGGCCTTTATTACGATGCTATTTTTAGTGGTAAAGCGAAATACCTACAATTCGTCTAAAGGGAATAGGCGACAGACGATTTTATCGATGGTGATGTTAGGTATCTTAATAGCGTTACTGGTGATATGGAATTTCTATAGCTAAAATCAAGTATTACGCTTTTTTAAGGGTTTCTAACTGACTTGGGGACTATTTTTATAGTCCCATAATGCTTTTTGAGTTCTAGATACGTATATTATTGTGTCAAGCGTTTTGGAAAATGTCCCCAAAAAAGTTTTAACATAGCACCAGAAGCCTGATGCGAGCTTAAACTTTAATTTAAAAAAGTGTTGTTGTAAGACCTTGATTTTAGGTAACCTTAATAAACCTAAATCTAATATAGAAACGATCATTTGGGACATAATTATTTGACGTATAATAATATATTATCATAAATGAATCATAGATAACGGTACAATATGAAAATAATGCTTGACAACAGCCTTAATAACCATTAAAATCAAAATAATATAATTTAATTAGCAGTACTCTTATCCAGAGAGGTGGAGGGAAAAGGCCCGATGAAACCCGGCAACCGGCTTGAATTTTAAGCAGCGGTGCCAATTCCTGCGGAATATTTCGCAAGATGAGAGGGGAAAACCACCACTAAAAATATTCCTCTTTCATAAGAAAGGGGTTTTTTTTATACATAGAAATAGCTTTTATGTATAAAACCGAAAGATGAGGAGCTGATTAGAATTGAGTGTAGAAAATGTAAGACGTTTTTTTGTGGAAAGGGGATTAGCTGATCCTGTTTTTGAATTGGCTGAAAGCGGCGCCACGGTAGATTTAGCCGCCAAAACCATCGGCGTAGAGCCTGCCTTCATTGCCAAAACCCTGGCCTTTCGGTTAAGGGATCGAAATATTTTAATTGTAGCCCGGGGGGACGGTAAGATTGATAATAGAAAATACAAGCGTTACTTTCAGGTTAAGGCAAAGCTGTTAAATCATATGGAGGTGGAAGCTGTTACGGGTCACCCTGTGGGAGGACTGTGTCCCTTCGGCCTTGAAAGGCCTTTAGATGTGTATATTGACCAATCCATCAAGGATTTTGAGTACGTTTATCCTGCAGCTGGGTCCCGGTATTCAGCCCTAAAAATAACGCCAGAGGAAATACAGCAATTGACCAATGCCACTTGGATTGATGTTTGCCAGGATCAATAGGTCAGATAATGTTAAAAATAAATAAGGCTTATTGATCAGCGTGTAAAATTAAGTAAATAAATATGCGTAGTTTTAAGCCATTGAAGAATTCCAAGGGGGGTGCTTCGATGGCTTTAATACTATAGATAAACAAATAAGCGTAAATATGTAACAGTATAAATATTAACATGTTTATAACATCTAATTAACCAATTACAATGATTTTAAAGGTAAAATGATCATAATGTTAAAATATCCATTGGTTGTTAAATATAGGGAAGTACAGGAGTTAATTCAAAATACTGAAACAGCAGGACTATTGACAATGAATTAATGATGATAATCATTATTTTTTTAGCTCAAAAATGATACAAAAATCTTCTAGGTAATAAGTACTAAGTAATATATTTTAAATATAAAAATGTTAAAATAAATTAAATTATTACTTGCATCTGGCGATATCGTGTGACATAATCTAAGTAATACTATATTAAGACAAAGTGAGGTGACAAGATGGAAACGATGCTTCAAGATCGTCATGCCTTTCTATTTCAAGGAGTTGGGGCAGAATATCAAAAACTAATTACTAGATTTGACAAAGAACAGCTGGAGATTCTGAACTATTATTGCTCCGTTGTTCGACACGAATTAAATATGGATTTGTGGAATTATTTATTTAATGCTGCTGAAACCAGCCATGACAAGATGTTCACTGATTGGATCGCCATATATACCTGTGACTATATCGTTTATCAGCGTTATCGAAGTCTAGGGATGGAACCCGCCATTTTACTAGGTTACAGTATGGGATTAATCACAGCCATGGCCTGTGGTAAATCAATCTCCTTTGAAGCTGGCTTACATATGCTTTTAACAATTTATCAATATCCTAAGCTGGCTAACAGAGAGGATGAAGCCATGGCTGTTATCGTTGGCTTAACCTGCCATGATGTAGAGGAAATAATTCGAGAAAATAATCTACTGGGGCAGGTGGAGATAGGCAGTGAAAACAACGAATACTGTATTGTAATATCAGGTATGGAAGCAGCAGTTAATATGGTCATGGGGCTGTCAGAAATAAAGGGTGCTTTAAAGGTCAAGGAGGTCAATGCCCCCTATGCCTTTCATTCACAATTTGCAGCCAAGGGAATTGAGCCCTTTGTAAAATTTGTATCGGAACTTGATGTATATGATTGTGAAATACCAATTATATCAAGCTTTGATCATAGCATATTACAAAAGTCTCCGGATTTACAAAGGGAATTAATTAAAAACATGACAGGTAGAATGTATTGGAAAACGGCCATTGAAAAAATTGCTGCCATGGGCATCGAGAGCTTTATTGAAGTGAGTCTGGATGATTCTGTTGTTAAGTTTTCCAAGACAATTAATTTAGATTGGACTTTTCTTAATTATAACAAAATCAAGAGGTTAAAGAAGAATTTTAGTCCTCTGGCCCCGGAGGTTATAGTAAAAAATGCCTAAGGGATGAGGGGGGACTAAAAATGGTAGATGCGGGAATAAAATTAACTGAATATTACAAGTAGTTATAAAATTTTATCTTGAGAATATTTGAAAATGGAGAAAAAGAATAATGGAAAAAACAAGGGATAATCATATTGTTTATGTGGATCTTACCAATGAAAAAATTACCCGACAGGAAATTACCCCTGACATTAGAAAAAAATACATCGGTGGAATCGGAATTAATACCAAGATCCTGTATGATTCTGAGGCAATAATAAATGATGCCCTTTCCGAAAAAAATGTGTTGATTTTTGGAGTGGGCCCCGCCGTAGGGACAGGTCTGCTGGCAGGTAACCGCTGTACCATTACGGCAAAGAGCCCCGTAACAGATCGCTATGGCGACTCTAACATTGGTGGTGATTTTACAGTCAGGATGCGTTCGGTGGGGATAGACAATTTGGTTTTTACAGGAAAGGCCAATAAGCCTGTTTATTTACATATTGACAGCCAGGGGGAGGTCAAAATAATTGATGCCTCTGATCTGTGGGGGATGTGGACCGATAAGGTGACCGATATCTTAACAGAAAGGCATGGAGAACATTGCGAGGTAGCCTGTATTGGGCCAGGGGGAGAAAAGCTCATACGGTATGCCAGCGTAATTATGTCGAAATGCCATGCTGCTGGAAGAATGGGTATGGGCTGTGTAATGGGTTCTAAAAACCTTAAGGCCATTGTAATAGAGAAGGGTAACCTAAGGCCCAAAATCTATAATCAGGAAAAAATTAAGGAAATAAGGGATTTATGGATTAAAAACTGCCGCGGCTCAGTGGTATCAAAAATGGGTAGTGTCAATGGTACCTTGTTTTTGCTTGAAACCTATGACAAGGATAAGCACATCCCCGTTAGAAACTGTAAGTCGGCCCATGATGAAAAGACAAAGAATATTTACCCTGCCTCCTTTAAGGCTGATTTTCAAACAAAAAGAAAATCCTGCTATGCTTGCCCTGTAGGCTGTTCAAAGGAATATGAAATTAAAGAGGGGAAGTATAAGGGCGAAAAGGGAGACCGAATAGATTATGGAGCCGCCGTCAGTGTAGGACCAAATCTTGGGATATTTGACTGGGCCAGTATTATCCATTTGAAGCTGTTAACCGATTATTTAGGGGTAGATAGCATTGAGATGGCGGGAGTGATTGGTTTAATTATCGAATGCCTGGAACGGGGAATCATTACAGAAGCTGACCTGGATGGGCGAAAAATTCAATTTGGCGATGATGAAGCCATTGAATATTTGATTCACAAAACCATTGACAGGGAAGGCATTGGCGATTTGATTGCCGAGGGTACCTATCGGGCAGCTAAAGCCCTGGGGGCTGAGGATTATGCCTTTTGTATCAACAAATCCACCACCGGCACCCAATCTAAGGATCGACTGGCCTGGTCACTGGGCTATCTGACCTCCACCAGGGGAGGGGACCATTTAAAGAACTTTCCCTATACCATGCTTTCCGGCGGGTATTTTGCCCAGGTGGTAGCAAAACATGTGTTTAATGTAGATGCGAAAAAGGTAATGGCCCATCCTGATCAAAAAGGGCGAGTTGTGTGGTGGCATGAAAATTATAAATATGTTGTCGACAGCCTAGGAATTTGTATCTTCGCCATTCATGGACTGCCCAATACAGGTACCGCCTTCTTTCAAGACTTCGCCAATATAATGAATTATCTTTACGGCTACAGCTTAACCGATAAGGATATTTTCTATGCCGGCGAACGAATTTATCAGCTTCAAAATGCCTTTAACGTTCATTGCGGCCTAACCCTTGAGGATTATCAGTGGCCCGTAAGAAAAAAGGACCCCGATATAGATGAGGAATATATTCAAGAGACCACCATTGATATTAGAGATGAGCCCGGTATGCTGCCGGAATATTTCCTGTACAGGGGCCTGACCAAGGATGGAAAGCCTACCCTACAGCGCTTTTTAGAGCTGGGGCTAGAGGATTATGTCGATAAGACAAAGCTGGTGGACCATAAAGAGGCACAAAATTTAAAAGTCCTGCTGACAACTGTTGGATTAAATATTAAGCTGACCCTGGGGGATCGAATAAAGGGCTTTATTATCTCCCAATTACTGTGCCGTCTGCTGGATTTAAAGGACAAGAGTGAAAAGAAAAAGTACTTAAAGGAAAAGGCCAAGGCTAAAAGCAATCAATTTGAAGAAATAAAACAAAGAGAGGAGACAGTATCATGAAAAATTTAACACCAGAAATTCAAGAGGAATTAAAGGAATTAATCTACAGCTTTTTTTCAGAGGAGTGCGAGGTGGAACTGGAGGAATTAGGTGATGAAACCTCCATTATAGATGATTTGGATGGTGACTCTTTGTTATTTGTAGAATTGGTGGAATTAATGAAAAAGAAATATAACCTGAATATTCAATTGCAGGCCATTGGCAAGTACCTACTGAGGAATCCTGCCGAAACCATTGGTCAGGTAATTGAGACAGCTTATTTGATTTATGAACATGAGAACGAAATTGTAAACCTGGGGTCTGCCAGCTAATGGAAGTTTTAGATGGGACAAAATCGGGGGTCGTGGTTTTTGAAGCCCGAGATCAGATCGCCATATTAACCATAGATAATGGTATACAGAATAAAATTAGTCAGGGTGAATTTTTAGAGCTGACTGCCCTGAAGAAATGGCTAAGTGAAGGAGATTTTAAAGGCTTGGTCATACAGGGAAGGGGAAGACATTTTTCTGCCGGGGCTGATGTAAATAACATTAAAGCCAATCTACATCGCCCGGAATACCTAAGGGAGAGCCTAAGAAAAGGAAAGGAAATTTTAGATTACATAGAAGGGCTGCCGATTATTACGGTTGCAGCCATCAGCGGTGCCTGCTTCGGTGCAGGCCTAGAGATTGCCCTTAGCTGCCACTTTCGGGTCTGTACGGCCAATGGTATTTTGGCCCTTCCGGAATCAAATTTAGGAATTCTGCCTGGACTGGGGGGCACCCTTCGGCTAGCTGAAAGGATTGGAAGACAAAAGGCCCTGGAAGTAATTTTAACCGGTAAGACAATCACACC
>CBFGTV010000109.1:0-7473 GCA_965652145.1 uncultured Clostridiaceae bacterium | reverse complement strand
TTATTTTAAATATAAGACTCCTGCTAAAGGGAGACCTATATTTTAAAATCTGTCTTTTTTATTGCTATAATTTTTAAATTCAATTGAACAATAATAGTATTGGGTTATGATGATCAATGGCTTTAAATCGAGGTTTGTAAAGGATCTTGAGGAAATTTCTAAATAATTCAACTGGTGTTAAAATTTACAATGGGTAAAAGTGAATTTCCTACAAATAATACTACTGTAGCAAGCGCTACTAAAAAACACATCTCGAAGGGAGGCAATATAAATGAATACAACACCTAACGTTACTAGCCAAACAGGTACAACTAATGATGTGAACAGAACTGGAAGAAACACTATCGTGGTTCCAGAAGCTCGTCAAGCATTAAACCAAATGAAGGTTGAAATTGCTAATGAATTAGGAATCTCTAATTACGAGCAAATCGACAAAGGAAACTTATCTTCTCGACAAAATGGTTATGTTGGCGGAACAATTACTAAGAGATTAGTAGAATATGCTGAAAGAACTATGAGTGGAAGATAATATCCAAGCATTAAAAAAATAAAAGCGAGGCCATTAGGCTTCGCTTTTATTTTGCCAGTATAATGGGCTGTCAAAAAACTATATCATTTTTTTAAGATTACAGAGACTGGATTAAACATAATTTAGGTTGAAAAATGAAATAATTTAGAGTAAACTTATTATGTACTTAGGAAGAACCCTTTACAGCGTCTTTCAGCATATTTTACCAGGGGATTTGGGTTGAAAGACAGGCTACGAGAAAGCTGTCTTAAAATAACTTCTTTTATAAAAAAGAAGGCTTTTTTGTAATGGATGAGAAATTATATCCTTTATACATGAAGATAAGTTAAAGTTTCCATAATATATTTCAAGAAAGTCCACCTATAGGTCTTTCTGAGGAAGGCTTTGCTCAAATTAGATTTGAAATATATGCTTTAAAATATCCATTGAAAAATGGGGGGAAAGCAGTGAAAATAGACGGTAGATTAATTAAAAAAATTGATTATAAGCTGTTGATTATTGTTTTAATTATCTGTACCTTTGGGGTAATCATGATCGGCAGTGCCACTTCAACCATGTCAATGGGAAGTGAGGGGTTTATTAAGACCCAGGTAATTTCTATTGTACTGGGTTTAATCTGCATTGGTGTGATCTTATTTTTTGACT
Source organism: uncultured Clostridiaceae bacterium (assembly GCA_965652145.1). Taxonomy (GTDB): domain Bacteria; phylum Bacillota; class Clostridia; order Peptostreptococcales; family Natronincolaceae; genus CBFGTV01. The sequence goes on along the minus strand of CBFGTV010000109.1, from coordinate 6,299 downwards.
ACCATACCTTTGCCCGTTTTCATATACCCATCTACATCCTATGTAATGCACTGCTTCTGGCAGTTATTCTATTTGGAGCCGGAGGAGAGAGCTGGGGCGCCAGCCGGTGGATCAGAATAGGAGGCTTTCAATTTCAGCCTTCGGATTTTGTCAAGATTGGTATTATTGTCTGTATGGCTCGAATTATTGTAGAAAATAAAGAGCACATTAACAAACCTGCTACATTATTTAAAATATTGGCCTATGCTGCATTGCCCATGGCGCTGATCTATAAACAGCCAGATTTAGGTACCACAATGGCCTTTGCATTTTTCATATTTGGGATGCTCTTTGCCGCAGGGTTAAATTATAAATATATACTGACCACGGCTGTTGCAGGGATCATTTTATTGCCTATTGCATGGTTTACCGGAATTCTTAAGGATTATCACAAGGATCGTATAAGGGTATTCTTGAATCCTGAAATGGACCCAATCGATAAGGGGTATCAGATTATTCAGTCTAAGCTGGCGGTGGGTTCCGGGATGATCCGAGGAAAGGGGCTTTTTAATGGTACCCAGACTCAATTTGGATTCCTGCCGGAGAAGCAGACTGATTTTATTTTTTCGGTTGTTGCTGAGGAAACAGGATTTATAGGAGTCTCTTTACTGATTATATGCTATATATTAATGCTCTCCCGTTGTATTAATATTGCAAGGGATGCAAAGGATGATTACGGGGCCCTTTTGGTAACGGGTTTTACCTTTATGCTGGCCTTCCACATCTTTGCCAATATTGCCATGACCATCGGCTTAATGCCGGTCACGGGAAAACCCCTGCCCTTTATTAGCTATGGAGGCACCTTTATGCTTTCTAATATGATTGCCTTAGGCTTTATATTGAATGTCAATATGAGGCGTGATAAAATTAATTTCTAAAAAAATGTCTATCTGATTTTTAAAATAGACCTAATTTAAGGAGGTGGTGGAAATGGATCCCAGCCCGGATACTAGTCAAAAACGGGAAAAATTAATAGGAGAGAGGAAGTTTTCACTACAAGCCAGGAAGCTCCTCTCTTCATAATGGAGAGGTGAAAGAATGAATGAAAGAATCCAATACTTAATTGAAGAAAAAAAGTTTTCATTGCTACGTAGTGAGTTAGCAGAAATGATTGCCGTTGATATTGCAGAGGTAATTGATGAACTGGACAAAAAACACAGTATCATTTTGTTTCGCCTATTACCAAAGGATAAGGCGGCAGATGTCTTCTCTTATCTTTCGACACAGCAAAGAAAGGATATTGTTGGCGCCATTCACGAAACGAAGCTGACCGAGATTATTGAAGAGCTGTACTTCGATGATATGATTGACTTTTTAGAAGAAATGCCAGCCAATGTAGTCAAGCGTATTTTAAAGGCTTCAACGGAGGAGGAACGGAAACTGATTAATCAGTTCCTGAACTACCCTGAAAATTCTGCTGGAAGCCTCATGACCATTGAATATGTTGACTTGAAAAAGGAAATGACCGTTAAAGAGGCCCTGGCCCATATTAAGAAGACCGGAGTTGACAAGGAAACGATCTATACCTGCTATGTACTTAATGCCAGCAGAAAGCTGGAAGGAATTGTTTCCTTGAGAAAGCTGGTGCTGTTAGAAGATCATCTTTTAATATCAGATATTATGAATGAAGATTTAATCTATACCACCACCCTGGCCGATCAGGAGGAAGTGGCCAGCCTGTTCAAAAAATACGATTTAATTACCCTGCCGGTGGTAGATACAGAGCATCGCCTTGTTGGAATTATAACCATTGATGATATTATTGATGTTATTGATCAGGAAACCACAGAAGACTTTCAAAAAATGGCTGCGATGGAGCCTAACGAAGAGGAATATCTTTTGACCGGTGTGTTTTCACTGGCTCGAAAACGAATTGTCTGGCTTTTGATTCTAATGCTTTCAGCCACCTTTACGGGTAGTATTATCAACCGTTTTGAAGAGGTGCTTCAATCGGTGGTGATTTTGGCAGCTTCCATACCAATGCTGATGGATACTGCAGGAAATGCAGGATCACAATCCTCAACTCTGATTATACGGGGAATGGCCCTGGGAGAAGTAGGCATAGATGACTATTTAAAGGTATTCTGGAAGGAGCTAAGGGTTAGCTCGGTGGTGGGCATTGTGTTGGCATTGGTTAACTTCGGAAGAATGATATTGCTAAAGAATAGTGTCAATGTTGCCATTACCGTTTCCTTCACCCTGGGTATAACCATTGTCATGGCCAAAGTGGTAGGCGGTACCCTGCCAATGCTGGCTAAAAAGCTCAAGCTGGACCCTGCCATTATGGCCGGGCCCCTAATTACTACCATTGTCGATGCCCTGGCACTCATTGTTTACTTTAATGTGGCTACGCTTTTATTAGGTTTATAGTAATAAGCCTTAATATTCACAAAAAAATCTAATCTTTTCAGATTGTTGTAAAACCCCAATTTTTAAATTGGGGTCAAACTGATGAAAAAGTCCCTTTAAGGGCTTTTTCTTTTTTGTACACTTTAGTGTATTTTGAATTGCCAAGCTTTTAAAACAAAAAAAGCTTTCTATGCAAGTGGGTAACATTAGCTTTATCTTCAAGCAAAAAACCTCCATTTGATTGTTTGCCGACCGTTCTAAAACTAAAAGGAGGTATGTCCCAAATTTACAATCAAGTTTAGCACATAGTGTGTCCTGAATGCTAGAGGATATCGAGAGGGGGAATGAATCAATTCTTCAAGCATTACTTTTTAAGAGGTGGAAGTGGGCCTACCGTGGTCGGCATACAGGTGCAGATCAGAAACCACCCATGGGTGCTGTAGCTATGGTACTGAGCGCATGGATAAAAGGCAGCATAAGTTGTCAGGTGTGTGCCATAAAGCTGAACGAAGTAAAGAACTGAAGAAGCATCGTTAAGACTTACAAGTGCAGTCAAAAGTGAAGTATTGCAGAATCGTCAAGTATAGAAGGCGAAATGAAGATAATACGCCTTACCTGAAATAGGGGCATAGGATGATTGCCACAATTGTTTATATATGGTAATAAGATGGCAGAGATGAAATCTCAATCCTATCGGTTCATGGATACATCCTATAGGTATTCAGGCAGGCGACTGAATAAGGGTAAGCCCTATGGCCTCCAGCAAATTGAGAACACTAGTGCGTAAGGCGGACCATTCATGCACTTCTGAGGACTTATGGCGAATATATACTTAGTAATGACAATTCGTGAAATAGATAAAAGTAATGAAATTAAACTTGCTGTTCTTGAGAATCTTGTGCAAAAGGATCATATGGTTAGAAAACTTGATAAATATTTAAATTTAGACTTTGTTTATGATAAAGTTAAAGATTCTTACTGTTAAAATAAACGTAAAACCTAGTATAGACCTTGTTATATTAGTGAAAAATTGCTCTAATTAAAAAGATATTTGGTATACCCTACTCTATGAAAAACTTTAAATGAGATTAATGTTAAATAATGTACATAGGTGGTATTTAGGCTATGGCCTGGATGAGATAATTCCTCATTTCACTACATATATTAAAAACTACGTTGGTACTTTGGTGAAAATCAATTGTTTAAGGTTTTGTTTGAGTAAATATTGCAAATGTGTTTAAATCAAGGCTTGGTAAATAGCGAGGCTTAATTTCTAAACTCAACTCATATTAAAGCTAATGCCAATAAGAACAAGTTTGATAAAGTTCTAATTGAATCTGCTGCTAAGTTTTATCAAAAAGATTTAGAAGCTGAGATTAACATTGAAAGAGCTAATCTCGGTAAAGCTCCTCTAAAAAAAGAGAAAATAGATACAGTAGAAGTAACAGTTAGTAAAACTGATTCTGAGGCAGGTATGTTCTTTAAAAGTGAGAAATAAAGATGTTTTGCATATTCATGCCATACTGCTTGTGATGAGAGTTTGTTCTAGGGCTAGAGGTTACTCCTGGAAATATACACGATAGTGTTATGCTAAAAAGTGTAGTGGAACAAATTAGTAAACTGCCACTTTACATCTTTGGAGGCTTCATTTCGGACAATTTTCCAGGCTGTAAGTTCCTCAGACAAACTAGTCATATCAGGTATTCGACGGTCTAAACACTGTGCTGTCATTACACTAAGCTGAATTTCTGCGATATTCAGCCAACTTCCGTGTTTGGGTGTATAGTGAATTTCAAGTCGTTCTGGCAGTTCGCTAGCTTTAACTGGGGGGAAAGTCTCATATAGAGATGCAATGGAGTGGATGTTCAGGTTATCCATTACAAGGCAAATCTTAGGAACATCAGGATAATGAACTTCCAATAGTTCTGCAATCTGCCTTGCCCAGTCTTTCTTGGTCCGGCGTTCCAATACAGAAACGGTCCGCCATTCTTTGAGTGGCTCGGTAAATATAAATATGCTGCATGTACCATGACGGATATATTCCAGCTTCACATTACCAGATTTCATTGGAATTGACTCCTTGTTTTCACCCAATAATTGATAAGGTTTTTCATCCATACAAATAACAGGGCAGGATTCATCATAGGGTCGACGATATACCTCCAGCACATCTTCCATGTTTGCAACAAAGGCTGCATTTTGTTTAGGAGGAATACACCAGCACTTTTTTTAGGTTAGGTTTAAGTGATGTTTTTTAACAGACGTCCAATTGTATTATCTGATATGGAATCGGCTATTTGCAGCTCAACAACCTTTTCCTCAAGTAAACGCAAGGTCCATCTGGTTCTTCCCTAAGGAGGTTCAGAACAGGCAAGTGCTATGATTTTGGCTTCTATATCTCCTGTAACCTTACGCCGTACAGGAGGAGTTTGGCGGACTTTACGGTAGACAGTAGCTTCAAGTCCTTCCTCAGCAATTTTTTGCTGGCATTGTAGATAGTTACTGTAGTTGTATGAAGCAGTCTGGCTATCTAATCCTGCTGTTGTACAGCACCATGGTTTTCGTCCAGATTTAACAGTATATTAGCACGTTTAATAGTTTCAGCTGAGTGTTTGCCACGCTTTGTGATTTCTTCAAGCTCACTTCGTTGCTCTTGACTCAAGAACACCTTATATTTCTTGGTTTTCATAATAATTCACCATCACAATGTTTAATAGACGCAAAGTACTAGAAGGAGTAAAGAGAAGTGCAGACAATTACTCAAATTGCTTATACTTTAGAGAATTCCACAGAAAGATTTTGCTAATTTATTCTTTTTTGACTTCAATAATAAAAAGGATTTCCAAGAAATATGAAGAAAATATAACAATATACAAATAATTCACTTTATTGTAATTTTGTAATTTATTACAATATCTGATATTAGTAAAGACTATTTTCAAATATGAATGCCTATAATAATTTTTGTTTATATTTTTCATTGAAGAATTTTTGGGTTAAAAGCTTAGGAGGAGTTAAATGTATAACATAATAATATACAGTAATGATGAAGATAAAGGTAAAGTATTACAAACAAATATCCAAGAAACTCACTTTACAATTAAACTGTATATGGTAACAAAGATAAAAGATGTAATTGATTTATTGGAGCATGTTAAGATTGATATTGTTGTAATTGATATTGGTACAATTCAAGTAAATAATTTTGAAATATTAAAACTTATATCCAAGCTCTATCATTTTGTTCAAAGTATACTTATAACTACACTTATAGAAGATAATATAGAATATTCTCTAATTGAAATATACAATTATCTATTCAAATTCAAAGAGAGGATAGAGATAAGAAATTATAGCGATAGACTTGATTTAACATATTTGATTTCGGTTAAAGATAATAGTAATTCTACAATAATATTACCGCTTAAAGAAATTATATATTTTGAAAAAAATGGAAGAAAAATAATGGTTCATACAACCCAAGCGGAATATACAATGTGCAAAACTTTAAAACAATTAGAAAACCAATTGTTTGATAATTTCTACAGAGTACATCAATCTTTTATAATAAACCTTGATCATATTAAAAGAATAACTGAATTTGTTAATAGATCTTATGTTATCGAATTTCATAATACAGACAAAACTGCCTACATGAGTAGATATAAATTTGAGAAATTGAATAAAAATTTGATTATATAACTATAACTAAATTTAGTAAAATACAGATTAAGAAAATATATAGAATGTAATATAAGAAACACTTTTTTTTCTAAATATTTTTAACAAAATTTGTCGTAGTAAAGTATATTTGATCTGCTATACACAGTAGTACTATAAAATAAACGTGGTGTTTGTATAAAAGCATGGACACGAAAAGTAGGATATAATATTTATATCTGAAAGGAAGT
>CBFGTV010000108.1:0-7552 GCA_965652145.1 uncultured Clostridiaceae bacterium | reverse complement strand
CCTGCTTGAATCTCTTCTGCATCACTCATATAAGTTGCACCATTACCCGTCCCCTTAGTATCACATTTAGCAGATGCATTAGATGCATTACTCTTAGTAACATTAGTTATTGCATTGGTTATGCTATTTTTTGCACTACTCTTCGTGCTACTGATAGAGCTTGGTTTTGAAGGAGAATAACGTCCTCCATTTCCATCTTCAATCATATTTCCACTTGGGTCAATATACCTGATCGGATTGTTATGTACATAGGTATATAAATTCAATCCGTCTCCTCGATAGGGGTCTTCCTGGGTGAATCTTCCTATTTCTGGGTCGTAATATCGGGCCCTTAGATAGTATTGACCTGTTACCGGGTCATATTGCTCGCCTGCATATAGGAATCGATTATTGACCTTGGCTGCATAGCTTGTGGTGTTTCCAAAGGCATCGTATTGATATGCGTTTAATATTGCTCCTTCTTTATTAATCAGGTTAATAACGTCTCCATGGCTGTTAAGAAGGTAATAGCTGGTTATTCCTCTATAGTCTTCGGTGGCTATCAGTCCATTGCCTCGAACATATCTTGTTACACCCCCTGTATTACTATTCACCTCTGCTATTACATTTCTTCCTGAGTAGATAAACTGATGACTGATTCCATTTTCTGTTAAACCTACTCTTAGCCCCATTGCATCATATTGATTTAGCTGATAGCTTCCATCGGGTAATGCTGCTTTAATTACTTTGTTATAGCTGTCGTAGGTGTAGGTGGTAACCTGCCCTGCTGTTGTTTCTTTTAGTAAATTTCCGTTGTTATCATAATTATATGTGGTTATTGTACCATTTTTTGTACTTCTTGTTAATCGGTTTCTGGTATCATAATCGTAGGTGGTTATCTCTTCTCCAATTTGTTTTCTTATCCGGTTTCCAGCATTATCATAGGTAAAGGTTTCTACGATTCCCCTTGGATATTCCACTTCCTTCAATCGATTAACTTTGTCATAGGTATAATGGGTAGTCTCTCCGTTCTCATTTTTACTAACTTGATTTCCCCTGACATCATAGGTATAGCTCAAGTTATTGATAATCTCCCCATGGGGATTTTTTTGCAGGATACTGGTTATATTTTGATCTCGGTCATAACCATAATCTACTCTGACTCCAGTTCCGTATTGTATAGCCGATAGGGTGTTGTCAACGTTATAGCTATAGGTAGCTAATAGTTGGCTTCCTTCTTTTACAGATTCTAATCTCCCCAAAGAGTCATAGCTATATTGGGTACTTTGGCCCTGACTGACTATTTCTGTAACACTGCCGTTCTTATTGTAGGTATATTCCAGCAGGCTTTTTCCATTTCTTGTTTTCTTCTTCAAATATCCCTCTGGGGTGTATTCAAATACATCTATTCCGGTGTCGTTAGCCGCCGCTAACAGTGTACCATCTGTGTTGTAGTAATACCACTGGTCTTCATTATTTCCTGCTACTTCAACAGAAATTAGATTATGATCCTGATTGTATTCGTAATAAATAGTTTTGTTATTTCGATTGGTTTCCTTGACCATTCTACCTTCTTTATCATACCTATAAGTGATTGTCTGATTAGAGGGGTCAGTAATTGAAGCCAATTGATTTAAACTGTTGTAGCTATATCTAGTACTGTTATTTTTTCCGTCTCTGCTTAATGTTACATTACCGGCATTGTCATATTGGTAATAGGTATTAACACCCTCTGAATCAACTATTCTGGTAGCTCTTCCCCAATCGTCTCGATAGTAGGTAGTGGTGTTACCCTCACCATCCGTATAACCCAATAGGTTATTTTGAGCATCATAGGTGTAGGTAGCCGTTGTTTTTCCCTGCTGTTTAGCCTCAGGTGTAATAGCGGTTATAAGTCGATTTCCTATATCGTAACTATATTCCAGGCCATATCTTGAAGATTCATTTCCAGCTGCCAGATACCCCTTGCCATCGATTATTTTGATGATATTGCCATTGAGATCATAAACATTCTTTTGTACAACCTCTCCCTCTTCATTGGTGACCGTTGTCAGCCTATTCATTGTATCATAGGTATACACTGTTCCTGGGCCATCATCCTGAGAAGCATTGTAGTTTTCTGGTACAACCTCTTTAATCACATTGCCCATCTCATCATAAAAGATTCTTGATGTTGCCCCTGATCTGTCCTTAACAGAGATTAATCGATTAAAGGCATCATATCTATATTCAACGCTTTTATTATTAGTATCAGTTTCCTTAATCAAATTCCCTGCCTTATCATATTGATAAGTTGTAACTCGTTCTGACATCGATTCATTTAAATCATATACAGCACCAGTATATTGCAGTAACAGCTTTTCTAGTGCCACTCTTGTTAATTGACTACTACGGTCTTGAAAAATCCAATCTCTGATAAAATCTAAATCTGTTGTATCAATAACACCATTGTAGTCTATATCAAACTTTTCTTCATATAGCTGATGATCCTTTGTTATGTCCTTTAATAGAGCAGTTAGGGTAAAATCATCCAGTTCTACCTTACCATCCCCATTCATATCAGGTCCATTGGCAAATACGGTCTTTCCTGTTAAGCCACTAAAGGGATAAGTTCCTGTATCACTACTATAGGCAGACTGATTATTGATTACAATTCCACTGGTACCAGCGACGGTTTCCTTTACTTTCAATGTAAAGGTGGCCACCGTTTCAGGTCGAGTGTAGTTACCATCTGTGGCATCAATTAATATTTTTCCTGGTGTAGCAGTATCAACGATTGCTCCATTATTACCATTACTGCCTACCAAATCAAATAGTTTTGTATCGTAGTCTATTTGTAGGCTAAAGCTGCTAACAGTTTCATCTGGATTTAAAACCACTTGAAATTCATTTGTCTGCCCTTGATATAAATGGGTTCGCTGAGATTTTACCGAGGCAGTGGTTCCTTTTACGTTGACACTATGGGCATTTACCTCCACCCGTTTTTCAATTAGTCTATTGGCGGCGTCATAGGAAAGTCGTGTGACATATCCCTCAGGCGATACGATTTTAGTTATATTGCCATTCTTATCGTATTCTAAGTGGGTTTCTGCCAGTACTTTACCGCTTCCACCCTCTGCCAAATCTATTGCATCTATTTCCTTCCAGGTTCTTACAATACGACCTGCAGCATCATACTCGTATCCTGTTACGCTGTATTTATCATTACTAATTTTAAGCTTTTCTTGAATTACATTTCCTAGCGGGTCATATAAATACTCCATTCTTGCTCCGGTAGAATCGGTCACTAATTTTACTCTACCATTTTTATCGTAAGTATATGTAATGACATTCCAGCTTGTGGGCTCCCCTGTTAAAAGAGCATAATCCCTTGACAGGCGTTCCTCTATTAGCCTTCCATTTTTATTATACTTGTATTTTGTCACTTGATAATAAATGCTTCCATTTTCTTGTTTTAAAGGTTCTCGTTTTTCTATCAGCCAACCTACCAAGTTATACTTGTAGATTATACCATATCGGTTTTGATCATCTGATGCAGAAAGATATCCCTTTGCATCAATTTCCTTAATAATTCTGCCCTCAGCATCATATACCAATCTTCGGATCACATTGCCTTCAGGGTTTTTTTCGGTAATAAGCCGATTAAGACTATCGTAGAGATATTCATAGCCTATTCCACTATCTTGGGCTTCATTGTAGTGATTGGCATCAATTAGCTTGACTATATTACCCGTTGGGTCGTACAGTATTCTAGACTTTTTACCTGTTGGATTGGTTATTTTAATGATTCGTCCACTGCTGTCATACTGATAGCTGGTTCCGATTCCATCCCCAGTGGCAGCATTATAGTAATTTGGGTTAATATCCTTAATTTTTTGCCCCTCATCATTGTAGATTGATGCAGTTACATTTCCTATGGGGTCAATTTCCTTAATCAATCTATCCATGCCGTCGTATCCATAGGTATAGGCCAAGCCATCATCGGTCTGGGTATTATACTGCTCAGGATTAATTTGTTTAATAAGATTTCCTCGGTTATCATATTTCAATCTGGTAATGTTCCCTAGCGGATCAACAATTTTCTCTATTTTATCCTTATTATTATAGTTAAAGACAGTAGTGCCTAATATAGTAGATACACTGGTTCTTCTACCTAAGAGATCATAGCCGTACTCGACTGTTCCACCCTCTGGATCAGTTATTTTTATTGGGCTACTGTTTAAACCTTCATATTCCAGTAGGGTTATATTATTCTCAGGATCCTTTATACTTATTAGCCTTCCATAGGTGTCATAGGTATAAATCGTAATGGCGCTTGTACTTTGATCAAGCTTTGTTGTAGCCTTGACTAGATTACCATTGGCATCATACTCATAGGTATTGACGGAAGCCTCTGGTCCTTTAAATTCTAAAAGATTGTCATTGGCATCATACCGATAGGTTGATACATAATTAAAGGGTTTAGGGGAGGTTACTGATAGAAGATTCCCCCTTTGATCATATACATAGTGGGAGGTATGGCCGTTTCTATATCTGATACTATTTTTGTTTCCCCATTGATCATAACCATATTCTTCATAGCTTCCATCTTCGTAGGAGATACGTGTAACATAAAGCTTTTCATTATACTGATAACGAACCCTGCTGCCGGTTGAGTTAACATAATAGGTATTGATTCTATTGTAATCGTCATAATCATAGGTAATTCTATTATCGTTCTCGTCGTATTGATAGATAATTCTTCCGAAATCATCATAAATGTTCTCAATAAATCTTTTGTTGTTTTGGTCAGTTATGAAAGTAATTCCCCACTCACCATAGCTATATCGGGTTATACCATTGCCTGTATCCTTAACTTGAGTTAAATCATGACCTGAATAACTATAGACAATGGTCCTTCCAATGGGATCAGTGATGGTTTTAATTCTTCCATCTTCTGTTGTAAAGCTAAGGCTTTTGCCACTGGCTCCAATAACCTTTAATAAATTGCCAGCAGCATCGTATTGGATGGTTTGACGATTACCATTTTTATCTGTAATTGCCGTAAGCTTACCGCTTGAGTTATAGCTATAGATTGTTTTGTTTTGACGGCGTAGCTCAAAGCTTCCGTTAATATTTCTTGTTAAAGTATCAAATATAGTTTCGGGTGCTTGATAGCTGCCTCCAACTAATGTAAATTCTACTGTATTTCCCTCAGGATAGATGACCTTTGCTGTACTGTATCCGTTTTCAAATTTAATTCCTGTTTCGTAATTTAATCGCCACCCCTGGCCTATTATGCCTTCTCTAGTGTCTAGAGAATTGTAATACCTTTTAATTTCCAAGGGTAAGCCCAGATCAGGAATCAATAAATCCTGATCTGTGGCGTAGTAATTACCTGTTACGATATTGACAGGCTCATTCACCATTTCACAATTTGCCGGGGATCCATAATTAGCCTCTATTGTACTCATAGTATAGGCTGTTCCTCTATACTGCTGTTTATACTCATATACAGGGGGCTTAACTACAGTGCCACTGTATACCCCTGTATAAACTGTCTTGCTGCCCCCACCTGGCTGCTGTTTTACATTCACATATCCTTCATAGATACCGACAAATCGTCTGACCACTCTATAGCTGCCATCAGGGTTATAAAAGGTCTGTGGTGGATCTGAATAATGGTCTACCCTGGGAATTTCTCCTTCATAATTTCCATCATTTACGTAAAGTGTTGGATGATCACTACTATTATCCCAGGAATATTCTGTTCTAATTAAGGTGCCATTTTCATCATAGTATGAAGTTGCTATATTTTCCATTTCTCTTCTAATGAATTCCTGGCGAGGAGGCTCATTCGTTTCTCCTCCTGAGTCTCCTCCCCCGCCAAGTTCTTCACTAATTACCTGTACTCTAGTCAAAGTACCACTATATCCACCTTGATTATAGCGGTAGCTATTGGCTGGATAGGTAGTACCAGTATAGATTTCAATTGTTTCTGTTCTCCTGTCCTCTGGCTCCACCAGAATTTGTTGAACAGACCCGTACTTATCCAACACTCCTGTGTATCCACCAGAGTCATATTGCTTTTTATCTGGAAAGTTATTAATACTATTAACAATTTCATCTGTTACGCTTTTACCTGGTGTACTGGCCTCTGCAACGTTTGTAAACATTGGGAGAATCAGTATAACAAGGAAAAACAGAATGCATATATTAATTATCTGAGTCTTGTTTCTCTTCATATCTCCATTTCCCCCTTTACTGATTTTGAAATAATTCAAACTCTGGTAGTACCTTGTAATTTAGGGCTGGAACTGCAGGAATGTTAATGTACTCTCCATAAGCATTAACCAGCTTTGCTTCGTTTATGATCAACTGAGTCATATCTTCTGTGGCTACCTTTAACTTAATCCGAACTAAATCAAATTCGCCTTCTTTTCCTTCAACATCCCCTGTACGGGATATCAACACTCTTATTTTGCCTGTATGCTGACTGCTTGTAGTATAATCGTATATATCGTCTTCCGATACAAGATTTTCAAGACTGCCTGGAACAAACTTCATGTTTTGTGGTTGATAGGTTAAGTCAAACATTACTGAGTATAAATCTTCCACTTTTGCCTTAATAACTATCTCTACTTCATCCTCTGTCGAAGCATCTGTTAACCAGTTGACCGCCGTGATCGCCAGTCCATGGGTACTTTCAGCCCAATGCAATATCACTTGCATTTCACTCCATTTACTATTAATGATGCTATTTCTTGCCCTTACTCGATATACATATTGGCTACCAGGAGCAAGATTTTCATGGATAAAGGTGGTGTCTGATGTATGTTTGATAATTGTGCCATTAACTTCCATATCATAAATTGTAGCCATATCCACTGCGTCCCACGTAAGCTTGTAGCCATTGGCTACCCTTTCTACAGTTAAGTTTAACGGCACCTCCAGTGGTGTTATGACCTTTAATGTAGGTGTCCAGCTACTGACTAATTCACTGTTCCTAGCCCTTACTCTGTACTCGTACACTGTACTAGGTGTTAGCCCTTCATGCAGGTAAGCTGGCTCTGTTACTGAGGCTACTACCACACCATCTACGCTTATATCGTAATATTCCGCCCAATTAACTGGTCTCCAGGTTAACTGAACTGATCTAGACTCGATTTTTTCAGCCCTTAACCCTACTGGCATCAACCTGTCTGGCATATTCTCATGATCAGGTACTGGTAATACCCTAAGGAATGGATAGGAACTTCCATCCTCTATATCCCATACCTCTGAGAAATCCCAATCAACAAAGGTTATTTGCTGAATCATTTCTTCCGTTGTTCTGGCTTGGGTGGTAGGCGTTGTAATACCTGTTGATGTTGAGTTGAAGTAGCTGCTTATATAATTGGCTGAGCTGATTGTTCCAAATAAGCCGCCTTTATAATTACTGCTATTAATAACGGCTCCCCCAGCATAGCTATTTTTCACCGCCACGTGGCTAGCACTTGACCCATAAATTCGTCCAACTAATCCGCCAATATAGCTGCCACTTCCCTGTACTGTTCCTAGGGCAAAGCTGTTTTCAATTGGAACAAAGGTTGTT
>CBFGTV010000107.1:0-8030 GCA_965652145.1 uncultured Clostridiaceae bacterium | reverse complement strand
ATGATATACCCCTAATCGTAGCCAATTTCAAGCAATTATATTACTATATTATAATAATTGTCTTAAAATTAGAAAAGTATTTTCAAAAAAAGACACCCGTTAATTAGGGTGCCATATGACACTTTATCGCTTTAGGTGAGCTTTATATCCTTTTTGGAAAGAAGCATTTTTATATAATGGACCCGTTCATAGGCCCAGGGGTCCTTTAAGTTCTTTTTGCTTAGCTTTCCACTGAAATCCTTGAGGCTGTTGTACTGTTTTTCCTCCATCCAGTCCTCAAGCTCCTTTAGCATGGTAAAGAGGTAATCTATTTTATTTTTGTACAGGGTACTGACCACCTGTACTGCTGCAGCCCCTGCCAAAAGCATTTTAATCACATCATCAGTTGTTATAATCCCTGTATTGCTGATTATATCTGCCTTCAATTCATCACTCAATAGTGCCGTCCATCTTAGGGTCAGCCTATTATCATAGGAATCAGAAAACTCAAAGGTGGCCTTTTCCTCCTCCCTGACAAGGTCGATATCGGGCTGAAATAGCCTGTTAAACAAGATAATTCCATCGGCCCCTGCGGCCTCAAGGGCCCTGGTGAAGGCCGTCAGATTAGTATAGTAAGGACTTAGCTTAACCGATACAGGTATTTTGACTGCAGCCTTTACTCCTTTTAAAACCGCCAGCTGATGCTGCTCTATTTCTGAAGCCGATAGATCACTGGCCCTGGGAAGAGAGTAGAAATTCAGCTCCAGGCCATCTACTCCTGTCTCTTCAAGGGCCTTGGCATATTCTATCCAGGCATCTGCATCAACAGCGTTAATGCTGGCAATAACAGGGATTTTCAAAGACTCCTTGGCTCGTTTTACCCAGAATAAATGCTCTCTGGCACCACCGTGTTCCAAATGGGGATAATGGGTCAACATTTCTGCGTGCAGGTCATTATACCGATTTAGGCTGTGGTCAAAATCAATGCTTTCTAGCTGAACTTCCTCTTGAAACAGGGATTTAATCACCACCGCCCCGGCACCGGCCTGCTCAATGGCCTTTAGGGCCTCCATATCTCCTGTCAGACTACTAGCCCCTGCCACAATCGGATTTCTCAATTGAATTCCCATATATTGAGTCGATAGATCCTTCATATTAATTCCCTCCATTCTCTTTGTTAATGATGCGGTTCTAATTATATTTATTTCTACCTGAATATATGCATCATAAACAAAATTTGGAGGGCTCATTTGGAAAATATGTTTTATTACAGGGGATTTTCTCCTAGCTGCTTTCTTGGATCAAGGATTTTTTTCTTTAGCAGATATTGAATTCCGTTTTCTTCATTACTTTTAGTGACCCAATCGGCAGCCTTCAACACAGCTTCTTCGGCATTGGCCATGGCGATTCCCAAGCCAGCAAATTTAATCATGGATAGATCATTAAGCTGATCTCCTACAGCCATTATTTCTTCTGGATCAATATTAATTGTTTTGGCCACTTCACTAAGGGCTGAGCCCTTGGTGGCCATAGGATCTAATATTTCCAGGTTATTTTTTCCTGAGCTGGTGATTTGAATTTCGGGAATTTCTTCAAGGGCCTTTTTTACCTCCATCAGTTTTTCAGGATTTTCATCATAAATAAACAGGCTGTTTAATTGCACTCCCTGGTTTGCGTATTCATTAATATTAATCCGTCGATGGCTATCCTTTAAAAATATGGTGCTTAAGGCTTTTATGGAGGCTTGGGGCCAGTTGAGTCCATGATTTCTCATAAACCCATGATAAAGCTTAATTCGTTCTTTGTAGGAGCGAATATAAGTATAATTAATATCTGCTCCATGATAATAGATTTCAGCGTCATTTAATATTGCAAGCACCTTTTTAAGAACAGCTTGCTTTAGATTAATCTGCCGAACAATCCTTCCGCCTTTGTCCCGTATAACGGCCCCGTTATTGGTCACCAGCCAGCAAGGGAAGCCTATTTGGGTTAAATAGGGCTTTAAAGCTCCAAAGGGCCGGCCTGTACAAATCACCAGCTCCATTCCCAGGTCTACAGCCTCATGAATTGCCCTTAAATTTTCTTTGGAAATTGTTTTATTATCCTTTAACAAGGTACCATCCATATCGGTGGCTAAAAGCCGGTAGTTCATTTTACATTCCTCCCCTAGCTGAAAAGCTTGTATGGCTTAATGTTAATTGTTAATATCTTGTTAGGATTGATGGACGATGGGTATGATATAAGATAGTTGCTATTGAATTGACTTTTAACTGATTTCATTTTAACATGAATAATGGGGTTATACCATTATATTTCATTAGATTAACTAAATCTTAAAAAAACAGGAGGGTTTTTTATGTTATCGGAAAGATTACTAAATGAATTTAACCTACAGGTTAAACACGAGTTTTTTTCTGCTAATTTCTACTTAGCCATGGCAGCCTATTGCAAGCACGAAGACCTGGATGGATTTGCCAACTTTTTTCTAGTGCAGGCTGATGAGGAACGATTCCATGCCATGAAATTTTTTAATTTCATCAACGAATTAGGGGGCCGGGCAGTCATTACCGCCTATGACGAACCTAAAAATGAATTTGCTTCCCTGGAGGAAGTATTTGCAGATGCTTTGAAGCACGAGGAATTTGTGACAGAGCGAATAAATTATTTAATGAACATTGCAGTTGAAGAAAAGAACTATGCCTGTATTAGCTTCCTTAACTGGTTTGTTGATGAACAGGTAGAGGAGCTTTCATTGTTTACTGGTCTTTTAAACAAGCTAAAACGAATTGGAGAAAATGGACACGCTATTTATATGCTGGATGCAGAGCTGAGCCAAAGAACCTTTACGCCCCCTGCAGAATAATATGTATAATATAAATTAGGAGCAGACAATGTCTGCTCCTAATGCATGATATGCTAATATCTTTTAGATTTTGCAACTTCAACGTTTATTTTTCTACCTTTAATTCTGTTTTTATCCATGGCATTCAGAACCTTCATTTCATATTTTTTGGGAACCTCAACAAAGGTAAATTTGTCGTACATGTCAATTACACCGACCAGCTTACCACTTATGCCGGCTTCTGTTGCCAGACTGCTTAATATATTGCTGGGTTTTACACCATGATTTTTCCCAATATTAATAAACATTCTTACCATACCATCTTTGCTTCGCCGCTCGTTGAAGGAAATTTCCTTCGCTGATTCCAGCGATTCCTCTTCATTGAAGTTAATCATTAGCTTTAACAGTGCTGCACCAATATCAATTGTACTGTAGTTTTCAGCCAATTGCTCAACAAAATTGGCATACTCTGAAAGTCCGCCCTGCTCTATGGCCTTGGCAATATCCTTGCCAATTAGCTCTTTTTGTTTTTCAACGATGTCATTTATTGATGGTACAGGCTTTCTCTTTAATCTGGATTTGGTATAGCTTTCCAGGGCCTTAAGGGTTCTAATTTGCCTTGGTACCACCAGGGTGTAGGCTAGCCCTTCCTTACCGGCTCTGCCGGTTCTTCCGATTCTGTGTACATAGTATTCAAAGTTTTCAGGCAGGTCGTAATTAATCACCAAGGCTACATTGTCAATATCGATTCCCCGGGCGGCTACATCGGTTGCTACCAGTAGATCCAGGGTACCGTCACGGAACTTTCTCATTACCCGCTCACGTTGGGTTTGACGTAGATCGCCATGGATTCCTTCCACAGAATAACCTCTATTTTGAAGCTTCTCAACTAAATCATCCACACCTTTTTTGGTGTTACAGAAGATAATACCCAAATCAACCTTTTCCATGTCTAATATACGAATTAAGGAATCTATTTTTTCATGGGGCTTTACTTCAAAATAATATTGCTCTATGAGGGGTACAGTCAGCTCCTTATGAACCACCTTAACCTTAACAGGCTGGTTCATATGCTTCTTGGCAATCATTTCAATGGCTGGGGGAAGTGTTGCAGAGAACATGAGGGTCTGTCTTTCCTTTGGAAGCTCATTCAAAATCAACTCGATGTCTTCTAAAAAGCCCATATCTAGCATTTGATCTGCTTCGTCCAATACAATGGCCTTAACATTACCAAGCTTTAAGGTTTTTCGATTAATATGGTCAATAACTCTGCCTGGGGTTCCCACCACCACCTGAACGCCTTGCTTCAGAGCCTTAATCTGACGCTCAATAGGTTGTCCCCCATAAATGGTCACTGACTTTAATCCATAGATATACTTAGAAAATTTTCCGATTTCATCGGTTACCTGCATTGCCAGTTCCCTGGTGGGGGTCAAAATAATTACCTGAACAGATTTATCTTTAGTGGAGACCTTTTCGATTAGGGGTATACTAAAGGCAGCGGTTTTTCCCGTTCCCGTTTGGGCTTGTCCAATTACATCTTTGCCGGCGATCACCTGTGGAATTGCCTGGGCCTGGATTGGCGTAGGTGCTTCAAAGCCCATTTCTTCAATAACTTTTAGTATTTCTCGGCCAATATTCAGTTTTTCAAATTCATTCATTTTCATTTAATCTCTCCCGATATTTAGATTCATACCGTAATATTATATCCTTTTTATCGGCTTATGTAAACATTATTCTACACAAGCCGATAAATATGACAATGGTACTAGGGGACTTCATAATATCTGATACGATTATTATTGACATTTATGACCATTAAAATTCCACCTCGATTCAACATACTATTAAAAAGCTATGACACAAATTCAACCGCACTTTTTAAATACTTTGTAAAATCAGACGGAAAATAATGACCTAAGGTATTAACCTTAATTAGCTTGCAGGGAACACCAGTATGCCTTAAGGCCCTTTGAAGGGAGGCCGCCCATGGAAAATATGGGTCCTGCTCACCTGCAATAATACAACCCCGAAGTCCCTTCCTCTTTGCTAAGCTTTGGGAGGAAATTAAAGCATCTATTCGTTCAACCGTTGGTATAACAGCAATAAAGCCCTTTAGGGGATAGGTATTATCACCAAGGGCAATTTTAATAGCCAGTCTGGCCCCCTGGGAAGCCCCTGCGATTATAATTTCCTTTTGATTGACCGAATATTGACCTACTAACTTTTTAAGGGCCTCCCCCACCTCCTGCTCTCCCAGAATTTCGTTATCCCAATTATATTCATTTACAGCCGAAATTTGGGAAGATTGAGGAAAGGCCATAATATATTCCTTGGCAAGGGGATGCTTCACCCATTGAACTTGGTAATCGGCTATATTTCCGTTTTGCCAATGGAGAGATAACAGCAAGGGGTATTCCCGATGACTGCCGTATCCCTTTGGAAGATGGACAAACAATTCCGGTCGAGCTTTTTCCTTCGCTTTCTCCTCCATAACTCTTGATTTTTCAATAATTTCATGGAAGTCAAGCTCCTGTTGTATAGGAAATAGGTCTTCATCCTCTATTAGTCTTTTTGGTGACCACCATATTTCGTTGTTAATACAGTTCCTTAAAAGCTCAATGGCCCTTTTTCTTTGCCCTAAGCGGCTGTACAGACATATGAGCCAGTAGCTGGTCTGCACCTTTTTTTCCGGAAAATGCTCTGCCGCCAGGATGGCCACATCCAGTGACTTCTCATAATTCAATTTGGCGTAATAATCAAAAACTAGCTTTTTTAAAACATCGAATTTAAGCTCTCCCATTTCAAATCGCTCCCCTGTTTGCCATACCAATGGCTATTCTGTTAACGATATCAGTCCATTGTCCATTTCAAATAAAGCTGCTGCTTCCAGTTGAGGGCCTTTTATTAACACACTGTCCTGCCTTACTCCCCATTCCCTTAATTTTTCGTCACTGCCTATCCATACGATGGTGGAGATTGGAACGATGTCGAACAGCTCCTCGACATCAGAGTTGATCATACGTACACATCCTAAGGAAGCGTTTGTTCCAATTGATCGAGGATTATTGTTTCCATGAATACCATACCGGCCTCCTCCTCCGTAGGATATTCCCATCCAACGATATCCAAGAGGATTTTGGGGGCTTCCTCCCTGAACCGGCTTGGCGACTCCCGCACCACCCCAATAGGGATTTACAACTTTGTTAACAATGGTGAATTTCCCAACAGGTGTCAGGGAGTCATTCTTCCCCTGGGCAATGGGATATTTCTTGACAACCTGGGTTCCCTGATACAAGGTCAGAACTCGTTTGGTTTTATTAATGGTGATCCAGTAAGCCTCTGTAGGAGCCTTTTCTACCACATCAGGATAGATAAATGACTCTGTAATTAAGAACTGCTCAAGGGCTGTTTGGGATTGGGGACCAAAAATGCCATCTACAATTAAATTATGTTGGCTTTGAAACCTTAAAATTCCATTTCTCAGATCAATTTCTGAACCGTATTCCTGCCGAATATAGCCAAAATCTGCAAGGGCTACTTGATAATCTACTTCTTGATATCTTTCAAAAGGAGCCTCTTGAATTTCTTCCTTTGCATCTTCTACTTCCTCATGCAGCTCTTCCTGTTGAACCTCTTCCAATATGACGTCGTTCCCTTCAATAATCAAATCCGGATTTTCGATAATTTCCATTTGTATTGAAGGAATAATTGCTGAACAGGTAAGCATTAAGGCTAGTAAAATGCTTTTCATTTCATCGACCTCTTTCAATTTAGAATATATTTTTTATGCCCTATAACAGCAAAAAAGCTGCCTTTTATAGTTTATTAAGGCAGCTTTAAATCTTGACTAATTATAATTAAATTTTTATAAAAAAATAAAACCCTCTTATATGATAAGAGGGTAATCTATAATCGAAATTGTGCTCTCTATGGGAAATTTACGATTATAACTTAGTTACGTTGGAGGCTTGGAAACCTCTTGGGCCTTCAACTACTTCAAACTCAACTTTTTGTCCTTCTTCTAATGTTTTGTAACCATCTGTTTGGATTGCTGAGAAATGTACGAATACATCATCTTCTCCCTCAACGGAGATAAATCCAAAACCTTTTTCACTGTTGAACCATTTTACTGTACCAATTTTCATTTAAGTTCCTCCTAAAAAAAATAATAATTTACACTTATTAAAAGTATCATGCCCAGTCAAATTTGTCAATAGCCATTGCGATAATTATTTAAAATTTTTCCACAATTTACTTTTTTATCTTAATTGACCAGAACACTACCTTTAAAGTTGCCCGCATTTTTTTATTTTATTCATATTTTTTGAATTTAAATTGTTTTTTCACAAATTCGTTTCATAAGCAGGGTCACAGCCCAAACCGGCATTGGTTCATCTATTTTTTCCTTCCACAGGTCTAAATCATTTAATATGCCAATTTCATGTAAGTAATTCAGGCCATCGTATTTCCAAGATCGATCATTAGCTGCCTTGATCTGCTTTAATTCTAATTCCACGGCATTTAAAAATTCCTGCCAGCGGGGCAACAGCTTGTTGGGGCAATTTTTACCGCTCCAGCTCTTGTGGGTTCTCACTTGAGTTGTCGTCCATTGTCTTTTATACAATAATTGAGCTGTCAAAGACACTGCATTGTTCCAGGTAATTTCCTGATTACCGCTTTCGCATACCTCAATTCCAATGCTGGTCTGATTTCCCAGGGAAGTACCTGTATGCCAGGCAATTTCATCCTCAGGAATAATGGCAACAGCCTCACGGTCGTCAACAGCATAATGAAAGGAGGCCTTATCAATTCTATTCAAAACCCAATTCCTCTCATTAGCTGCCGTACTGGTGGGATTGGCTGTATTGTGGATGGTAATCCACTGCATATTGGCCTTTGTACCCGGCCTGTTTCGATGACCCTGGGGAATGTAATCAATACGAACCTTCATTGTTGACATTAAAAATCCTCCTTTTTTCAAATCTAAAATATTAGTGTTGTTGTTTTCCCAAAAAAACAAGAAGCAAGGGAGTAAAACCCTTACTTCTTTATTCAATCTTCTTCTATCATTGATCTTCAACCAAATCAATGGCGCCCAGTAAAACATGGGCTAAACCAAAGCCAATGACCCCGCAAGCAACCATGGGCAAAATGTCATTGTTTCTCATGTCATCTCTTCTCATGCTCATGGTCTTCATGGCCAAGC
>CBFGTV010000106.1:0-8041 GCA_965652145.1 uncultured Clostridiaceae bacterium | reverse complement strand
TCTTCGGTAAGGGCAGGCATGAAGGCTTCACCACCATACTCAAAGGAGCTGTGGTTGCCAGATCCACCAGGAAAACGGAACAGCACAGGGGCAGGTTTACCCAATATCTCTTCATAGGTCTTACGGGCCCGGTCAAAATCGTCATAGAAGCTGTCAAAGGTGGAATAGATAGCATAATCATGGGAATAGGAATGGGGCAAAACAGCATTCCCGGCCTCCAGGGTTTCCATTGCAATTTCTGGATTCCGTTCCAGCATTTTTCCAATGACAAAGAAGCTGGCATTAATATCATAATGATTTAATATTTCTAACACACGGGGTGTCAAGGCGGTTGGCCCATCATCAAAGGTTAAGTATACTGTCTTGCCGGTCATCACGGTATCCTGCCTTGACTTATTGTCTTTCTCAGTCCCTTCCGGGTCAGGCTCTTTTATATTTTCAGCTTCATTTTCCTGAATAGGCTCATCAACGGGTTCATTCTCATTCCCGATGGGTTCTTCCAAATCATCTTCTGCATTAACTTCATCTGCTAAATTATTTTGCTCTAAATCCCTTAAAAAGCCCTGAGTATTACCTCTAACAGCCAGGATCGTTACCAAAAAGAAAACGACCAAGCCTGTTACGATTAGTTGTTTACTAATTTTCACCAACAATTCCTCCTGTCACAAATATACGTTCTACAATACATTATAATATACCTTTGTAAAGAAACCCTTAAGAAATAATTAAAATAAAACAATCATTGCAATTTTACCTCGGGAATAAATGTAATTTGTCAGGGCAAAATAAAGATATTTCAACGGGATTTAAAAACAAATAAGACAGGAGGATTCAAATGTCAAAGGAAGATTTGACCAAAAGCCTTGAAAATATTAAACCCAACCCCTATTGGTTGGCTTCAACTGAAACCCCTGAATACCCTACCCTGACAGAAAATATTGATGTTGATGTGGCCATTGTGGGCGGAGGAATGGTGGGTATTACTGCAGGCTACCTATTGAAAAAAGAGGGATTAAAGGTAGCAATCCTTGAGGCGGATGGCATTTTACAGGGCACCACAGGCCATACTACCGCCAAAATCACATCACAGCATGGGTTAATTTACGATAAGATCAAGACCGAAATGGGAGAAGAAAAGGCTCGGCTTTATGCTGAAGCCAATGAATTTGCCATACAATTTATTGCTGATCTAGTAGAGAAAGAACAGATTCGGTGCGATTTTCAATGGACCTCTGCCTATGTCTACACCCATTCAAACCAGTATATTAGAAATATATATAATGAAGCAGAAACTGCTTCAAGTTTGGGGATTAAGGCAAGCTATTTAGAGGAGATTCCCCTCCCCTTTTCTGTAAAGGCAGCTCTGCGCTTTGATCGACAGGCTCAATTTCATCCTCGAAAATACCTATTACACCTGGCAAAGCAGATTCCAGGGGATGGCAGCCATATTTTTCATAACACCAAGGCCGTCGATATTCAAGAAAAGGATGCCACTGTAGTTTACACTGAAAAGGGCCCCCAGGTAAAGGCATCTAAAGTAATTGTGGCGTCCCACTACCCATTTTTTGATAAGCCAGGTCTGTATTTTGCACGGGTATATCCTGAACGCTCCTATGTTTTAGGGGTAAAAATTAAAGATGATTTTCCAGGAGGCATGTATATTACAGCAGAGGATCCCGGCCGATCCCTTCGTTCCCAGCATCATCATGGAGAACAGTTAATCCTGGTGTCTGGAGAGCACCATAAAACCGGCCATGGAAAAAGTACCCTTAAGCATTATAAAAATCTATTACAGTTTGCCCAGGATACCTTTCAGGTGGAAAATGTTCTTTATCGCTGGTCTACCCAGGATTGCATGACCCTTGACGATGTACCCTATGTTGGTAAATTAGCCGCCACCACCCCCAATACCTATGTCGCCACAGGCTTTGGTAAATGGGGAATGACCAACAGCACAGTGGCTGCTATACTTCTAAAGGATTTAATCACTCAGGGAGATAATCCTTGGCTTGAGGTATATAACCCCTCTCGCTTTACCCCAAAGGCCTCAGTCAAAAACTTTTTGATTGAAAATGCCGATGTAGCCCTTAACTTTGTAACAGGAAAAATTGTACCAGGAAGCCTCGTGGATGATATCAAGAAAAATGAAGGAAGGGTCATTCAATGGGAGGGTCAACGGGTCGGGGCCTATCGTGACCAAGAGGGTGAGCTGCATTTAGTTGATACAACCTGTACCCACCTTGGATGTGAGCTGGCCTGGAATGATGCTGAAACTACATGGGACTGCCCCTGCCATGGATCTCGATTCACCTGTGATGGAGATATTGTTGAAGGCCCTACAATAAAGCCCTTAACAAAATTAAAATAATTAGGCCTCTATTACCCGTACGGCTCTTAATTTAATCAATGGATTCCCTTTTAAGCCCTCTCAATAGAGGGTGATTTTTTTTTATTCTATTAGGGAAGTTCTCGCCTATCACAACTAAATTAAAGAGAATGTATACAGATTTTAATAGGATCATTTTTTTATCTTTCAAGGGAAGACTTAATTCTTTGAATAAAATATAAAAACCCATCCCCTGCAACCTGCAAGAAATAGGCTTTTCTAGTAATTTTATGGAGCTGATGATGGGACTTGAACCCACGAACCTCTTCCTTACCAAGGAAGTGCTCTACCTACTGAGCTACATCAGCATTTCTTTTTTTATTATGCCCCCCGGACACTAGATTATTATATATTAATTTTTTATGATTGTAAATAGTGTTTTTAAAATTTTTTTATCTAAATTATAATTTTTATGTCGGAATAAATGGTATTATTTTGAATTAATTTTAAAAACAACCAGAGTTTTGCAAATGAGCTTACAGTTTCCTTCAATGCAAAACGATATTTCTTTATTTTCTCCAATTATTATATTATATTTTGCAATATTAATATATATAAATTTCATTTTTAAACAAAATGACGTTGACTAAATTAATTCTTGCATATACAATAATATGAAACAGCGATTTTTAATTGTCATGAGGGAGGTTGTATAATGGAAAGAGAAATTAAGATTTTGGATACTACCTTGAGAGACGGTGAACAAACGGCTGGGGTGGTCTTTGCCAATGAAGAGAAGATATTTATTGCAAAAATGCTGGATGCTGTTGGCGTTGATCAAATTGAAGCAGGTATTCCAGTGATGGGTGAAAATGAAAAGGATGTAATCAAAAAAATTGTCAAAAGCAATTTAAAGGCCAGCATTATGGGCTGGAACCGGGCGGTGATTCAGGATATTCAAGAATCCATTGATTGCGGTGTGGATGCAGTAGCTATTTCTATTTCTACCTCAGATATTCACATTAAGCACAAGCTGAATTCAACCCGTGAAAGGGTAATTGAACAAATGGTGAATGCTGCGGAATATGCCAAAAAGAATGGCTTGTATATATCCGTCAATGCCGAGGACGCCTCTCGGAGTGATGAAGCTTACCTTATTGAATTCATTAAGGCTGCCAAGGAAGTCGGGGCCAATCGTATTCGATTTTGCGATACGGTAGGAATCTTAAATCCGATATCAACCTTTGAAAAAATTAAAATGATTAAGGAACAAGTTGATATTGACATAGAAATGCATACCCACAACGATTTGGGAATGGCCACAGCCAATGCCATAGCAGGAGCCATGGCCGGGGCAAAATATCTGGGGGTTACCGTTAATGGCATCGGAGAACGGGCCGGAAATGCTTCTTTAGAAGAGGTAATTATGGCAGTTCACACCTCCATGGGAGCTAAGCCCAATTATGACATCAGCAAATTGAAGGATTTATGTCACTATGTTGCAAAAGCCTCTGACCGAGTCATCCCCAAATGGAAGTCCGTCGTGGGTGATAATATATTTTACCATGAGTCAGGAATCCATGCCGACGGTGCCCTTAAAAATCCCCTTACCTATGAAATCTTTAACCCCGATGAGCTTGGGCTGGAACGAAAAATTATCATCGGAAAGCATTCGGGAACGGCAGCGATCAAAAATAAACTGGCAGCCTATCATATTCATATCGACAGCAGTATATCCTATGCCCTGCTGGAAAAGGTACGCAATACATCGGTGGCTGTGAAGCGTTCCTTAACAGATATGGAGCTTTTAGATCTTTATCAGGATACGATTAACGAAATGAAAATTAAAAAAGAAGCATAGGAGGAAATAAAATGAAAAAGAGTCTAACCTATAAAATTCTTGAAGATCACCTGTTGGAAGGAACCCTGGAGCCGGGAGAGGAAATCTGCATTAAGATCGACCAAACCCTAACCCAGGATTCAACCGGAACCATGGTCTATCTACAGCTGGAAGCCATGGGAATTGATGAAATTCAAACGGAACTCTCTGCCGCCTATGTTGATCATAACACCCTGCAAACCGGATTTGAGAATGCTGATGATCATGAATTTATTAAAAGTGCTGCTGCCAAATATGGTATTATTTTTTCTAAACCTGGAAATGGTATATGTCATCAGCTTCATTTAGAAAACTTTGCCAAGCCAGGAAAAACCCTTATTGGCTCTGATAGCCACACCCCCACCTGCGGCGGCCTTGGAACCCTGTCTATTGGTACCGGAGGCCTGGATGTGGCCGCTGCCATGGCTGGCGGAAAATATTTTTTAAAGGCACCAAAAGTATACAATATTCAGCTGGAGGGCAGCCTAAAGCCTTGGGTTTCTGCCAAGGATGTTATTTTATATATATTAAAAAAGCTGAGTGTTAAGGGGGGCGTTGGCAGCGTAATTGAATATACAGGCTCGGGTCTGAAGTCACTTTCAGTAACCGATCGGGCTACCATCGCCAATATGGGAGCCGAATTGGGGGCCACTACCTCACTTTTTCCCAGTGATGAAGTTACCCTCCAGTTTTTAAAATCTCAGGGCAGAGAAGGCGACTGGATTCCCCTCTCGGCTGACAAAAATGCTGATTACCACGGCGGTTTGGTCATTGATTTGGGTGAAATTACCCCGTTAGTTGCCAAGCCCCATAGTCCCGATAACGTCGATATGGTTGAAAATGTCAAAGGTTTGAAGGTGGATCAGGTGTTAATCGGCAGCTGTACCAACTCGTCCTATCGGGATTTGATGAAGGTCGCCGCCATTTTAAAGGGTAAAAGGGTTCATCCTGATGTTAGCGTAGGAATTTCACCAGGCTCCAGCAGCATATTAAAAATGCTGGCTGATAATGGCGCTCTGGCAGACCTGATTGCAGCAGGTGTTAGAATTTTGGAATGTACCTGCGGGCCCTGTATTGGAATGGGTCAATCACCTAAAAATAACGGGGTTTCCCTCAGAACCTTCAATCGAAATTTCTGTGGAAGAAGCGGTACCAAAAGTGCTGAAATTTATCTGGTCAGCCCTGAAACTGCTGCTGTTTCTGCCATTACCGGCACCCTGGAAAATCCCGAAGCCCTGGGGGAAGCCCTTACTATACAGGACCCGGTAAGGTATTTTAAAGGCTGCCATTATTTTATTTTTCCAAAGGAAAAAAGCAACGAAATTAAAATGGGCCCTAATATTAAGCCCTTCCCTGTGAATGACCGCCTACCTGATACAATCGAATCAAGGGTCATTTTAAAGACAGGTGACCATATTACCACCGATGATATTATGCCTTCGGATGCTAAACTGCTTCCCTATCGTTCCAATATTCCCTACCTGTCAAAATATTGTTTTCAAACAATTGATGAGGGCTTCTGGGAAAAATGCCAAAGCCATGGGGGCGGCATCATTATTGGTGGAGAAAACTACGGCCAAGGCTCTAGCAGAGAGCACGCCGCCCTGGTGCCCCTCTATCTGGGCATTAAGGCCGTTATCGCCAAGTCCTTTGCCAGAATTCACAAGGCCAATTTGATCAACAGTGGAATACTTCCCCTGGAATTTATGGATCAATCAGATTACAGCACCATTAATGATGAAGATGAGCTGGAAATAGTCAATCTTTTTTCTGCCCTTAAGGGAGGCGGAGCCATTAAAGTGAAAAATACCAGTCAAAACTATACCTTTTTAGTAAAATTTGTTGGTTCCCCCAGGGATGTGACCATACTAACCTCAGGAGGCTATTTAAACTACATCAAATCCAGTTTGGAGGTGGCCGAAAATGCGTAAAATTACATTGATTCCTGGTGATGGTATTGGTCCGGAGGTCATACAGGCTGTCAGGGAAGTAATCAATGCCGCCGGTATTAATATTGACTGGGAAGAACAAAATGCCGGCGAAACGGTTTATCAAAGGAGCGGTAAGTTTATACCCGATCAACTCCTTAAGAGCATTGAACAAAATCGAATTGTCCTTAAGGGCCCCATTACTACCCCCATCGGCAAAGGATTTAAAAGTATTAATGTTACCCTTAGGCATCAGTACAACACCTATGCCAATGTACGGCCGGTAAGAAGTATTCCGGGTCTTACCTCTCCCTTTCAAAATGTAGACCTGGTCATTATAAGAGAAAACTCTGAGGATCTTTATGCCGGAATAGAATATATGGCCGCCGATGGTGTAGCCCAGTCCATTAAAATCATTACCGAACATGCTTCTACTCGAATTGGCGAATACGCCTTCCAGTATGCCCTTAAGCATGGCCGTAAAAAGGTTACCGCCGTACACAAGGCTAATATCATGAAAATTTCTGACGGATTATTTCTTGATTGTATTCGCAGGGTTGCTGCAAAATATCCATCCATACAATATGAAGAAGTAATTGTAGACAATATGTGTATGCAGCTGGTGATGTATCCTGAAAGATACGATGTTTTGGTGCTGCCTAATCTCTATGGTGATATTATTTCAGATCTAGCGGCAGGACTTGTTGGGGGATTAGGGGTTGTTCCCGGAGCCAATATCGGTGAAAAAATCGCCATATTTGAAGCTGTCCATGGCAGCGCTCCAGATATTGCCGGTAAAGATCTGGCTAATCCCACCGCTTGTATTTTATCGGCGGCCATGATGCTAGACTACCTGGAGGAAGCAACGGCCGCCCATAAAATACGTCAGGGTGTATTCAAGGTAATTGAGGCAGGCAAGGCCATTACAAGGGATCTGGGGGGAAATGCCACCACCACCGAAATGACCCAGGCCATTTGTCAGGCCATTTCTGGTCAATCATAGTTTACAAGAAGTTAAAAAGTGAGACTTCCTTGCTGTAAGGAGGCCTCACTTCTTTAAAATACGGATCATTTTGATTCTATTTTTATCAATGTCCTCCACCTTGAAGCTGATCCCCTCGTATTCCACTACCTCCCCCAGTCTAGGAAATCTTTCCAACTGTCCAATCATAAATCCGCCAATGGAATCGAAGTCATCAGACTCGATCGATATATCCAACAGCTCCATTACCTGGGTAATTTTCGTACTGCCTGCTACTAAATATTCATTTTCACTAATCGCCCTTACCTCAACTTCATTTTCATCATATTCGTCCTGAATTTCCCCTACGATCTCTTCTATCAAATCCTCTATCGTGACAATTCCCGAAGTTCCTCCATATTCATCCAATACAATGCACATATGGGTGCGATTTTTCTTCATCTCCTTAAAAAGTGTACTGATCTTTTTAAACTCAAAGGTAAAGCTGGCCCTTCTCATATAATTCCTTATATTAAAGTTACTCGAAAGGTCTTCAACTAAAATTAAATCCTTAACATTCAAAATGCCAATAATATCGTCAATGCTCTTCTCATAAATAGGATATCTGGAAAACTGCTCTTTTTTTACCGTCTCCAATATTTCCTCCAGAGGGGTATCTATATGAAAGGCAACCAAATCAGTGCGCTGTACCATTACATCGCTTATATGCAAATCACCAAATTCAAAAACATTATAAATCATCTGCTTTTCGTCTACCTCAAGGACCCCTTCCTCATGGCTTACAGTGACAATTGTCTTTAATTCCTCCTCGGTAATAAAGGGGGCTGTTCGATCCCCCTTTACCCCTAATAAAGCCATAATTCCGTTGCTGACATAGTTAAATATCGTTACAATAGGCTTAAGCAGGGAAATAATAACTGCCATGG
>CBFGTV010000105.1:0-8284 GCA_965652145.1 uncultured Clostridiaceae bacterium | reverse complement strand
GAGCAACGGGGCAAAAACCTTTCTGGTGGTCAAAAACAACGGCTTTCAATAGCTAGAACCCTCATTCGTAATCCTAAAATTCTAATTTTAGATGATTCCTCCAGTGCCCTAGATATGGCAACGGAGTCGAGGCTTCAACAAGCCATTAAGGAAAGAATGACTGCATGTACTGTCATTACCATTGCGCAGCGGATTACCGGTGTGATGGAGGCTGATAAAATCATTGTATTGGATCAAGGGAAAATTACTGCCATGGGTACCCATGAAGAATTGTTAAGCAGCAACGAAATCTATCGTAGTATTGCCATTTCCCAGTTAGGAGAGGAGGTTGTGGCTAATGTCTAATCAAAATAAACAGCCTATGTCAAGGCCTGGCTCTCCCTATGCCGGACGCTTTGCGAAAAATAAGGTAAAGCTAAAAAACCCTAAGGGAACAGCAATGAGGCTCCTTGGCTATTTAGGTAATAAGAAGAAGGCTATGCTCCTGGCTTTTTTACTGGCTTTTGTTTCAACCATCGTTAACATTGTGGGAACCCGGTTTAATGGCTATACCATAGACCATTTTATTGCCCTTGGGAATTTATCTGGGTTAGCCAGGATATGTGTTACCCTGGCTGTAATTTACCTTATCAGTGCCATCTCAATCTTCTTTCAAAACAGATTAATGGTAGGCTTTGCCAACCAAACCGCCGCAGAAATTAGAAGGGATTTATATCAAAATATGCAGCAGCTTCCCCTGAGCTATTTTGATACCCATTCCAGCGGTGATTTAATGAGCCGTTTAACCAACGATGTCGATAATATTAACATGACGTTGTCACAAAGTATTCCCCAGTTATTTTCCGGAGTTATTATGATCACCGGAATGCTGGTGGCAATGCTTCTGCTGAGCCCCCTTTTGACCCTGATTGGCCTGGCTGCGACTCCCCTTATGTTTTTATTAACCCGTTTAATCGTTAAAGCCGCCCAGCCCTACTTTGTCAGGCAGCAGGAGGAATTAGGCAAACTAAATGGTTATATCGAAGAAATGGTTTCTGGACAAAAAGCCGTACTTTTGTTCTCACAGGAGGAAAAAGTAAAGCACCAATTTGCTTCAATCAACCGAAGTCTTACGAAAACCGCTGTTTTAGCCCAGGGCCTATCGGGGTTCATGGGGCCGGTTAATAATTTTATTAATAACCTGACCTATGTTGCTATAGCCGTTGGAGGAGGCTTTATGGTCCTTAAGGGTACCGGCATTACAGTAGGTATCGTATTTACCTTCATCTTATATATGCGAAACTTTACCCGTCCCATTAATGAGATTTTGAATACCTTTAACACCATTCAATCGGCCCTGGCTGGTGCAGAGCGGGTGTTTGAAGTCATTGACGAGCCTAAGGAAAAGGACGAGCCCAAGGCCCTTTCTCCTGACCATTTTGAAGGCCAGGTGATCTTTGAAAATGTTTGTTTTTCCTATACAAACGACAAACCAATTTTGAAGAATATTAACCTTTTGGCGGATAAAGGTCAAACCATCGCCATTGTGGGTCCCACTGGTTCCGGAAAAACCACCATTATTAATCTGTTGACGAAATTCTATGACATAGACAGCGGAAAAATTTTGATTGATGGCATTAATATTAATCAGATTAAACGTGAAAGCCTGAGAAAGACCATTTCCGTTGTGCTTCAAGACACCTTTCTGTTTTCAGAAAGTGTAATGGAAAACATTCGATATGGCCGTTTAACTGCTACTGATGAAGAGGTAATCGAAGCTGCCAGGATGGCCAATGCCCATTCCTTCATAAAACAGCTTCCCCAGGGCTACAATACTGTTCTATCGGATAACGGAAGTAATTTATCCCATGGGCAGCGGCAGCTGCTGGCCATTGCCAGAGCTATTTTATCCCGGTCATCTATTCTCATATTAGATGAAGCCACCTCTTCCATCGACACCCGGACAGAAATTGCCATACAAAAAGCAATGCTGACTCTGATGGAAGGAAAAACCACCTTTGTTATTGCCCATCGATTAAGCACCATCAGAAATGCAGATTTAATACTGGCAATTAAAGATGGCCGCATTATTGAACAGGGTACCCATGATGCCTTGCTTACGAAAGAAGGCTTTTATGCCCAGCTCTATTACAGTCAGTTTCGTTCAGGGATAGCCCTTTAAAAAAATAGGCAGGCCACCGGCCTGCCTATTTTTCTCGAAAAGGAATAAGACTGTTGATCAAAAATTCCACCAGGGCACAGGCCATCACCAGCGTCCATTCCCTTAGACCCAAGCCGACTGTTTTAAATACCTTAGATAAAAAAGGATGGTATATAACCACAAAGGTTAATAAAAAGGAAGAAAGGGTTGCTCCTAATAAATAAGGGTTTTTTAAGAAGCCTACCTTAAAGACATGGGTATGTTCTGACCTGCATTCAAAGGAATAGAGGATTTCTGCCACAATCAACGTTGCAAAGGCTGTGGTTCTGGCCATTGCCAAATCTCCGTTGGTTTGGTAGAGTACCAACGAAAAGGACAGCAGGGAACTGGCACCAATTAAAGCTCCTGAAATAAAAATGTTCATCCCCAGACCCCCAGAAAAAATACTCTCATTTTGACTTCGAGGAGGCCGCTTCATGATGTTTGCTTCGGGGGGATCAACCCCTAAAGCCAATGCCGGCAATCCATCGGTAACCAAATTTAACCATAGGATTTGAATCGGCACCAGGGGCAATGGCATTCCTAAAAAGGCCGCTACACCCATCATTAATATTTCCCCTAAATTACAGGCCAACAGATACCGAATGAACTTTCTAATGTTATCGAAAATCATTCTGCCTTCCTCTATGGCGGCTACAATGGTGGCAAAATTGTCATCCAGTAATACCATAGAAGCTGCCTCCTTGGCCACATCTGTTCCACCTTTGCCCATGGCCACTCCAATATCAGCCTCCTTCAGGGCCGGGGCATCATTAACCCCATCTCCTGTCATGGCAACGATATTTCCTTTTCTTTTAAAGGCCTGTACAATTCGTAGCTTATGGGCAGGGGTTACTCTGGCAAAAACTGCAGTTTTTTCTATCCTCTCATCAAGGGCTGCATTACTAAGGCCTTCTATTTCATCCCCTGTCAAAACCCCAGCCGATGTGGTGTTCATACCTAATTCCCTTGCAATGGCCAAGGCTGTAGCCCTGTGGTCACCGGTAATCATGACAGGCCGAATACCCGCTTCAATACAGCTTTTCACTGCTTTTACCGCCTCAGGCCTGGGGGGATCGATCATGCCCTCCAATCCAACAAATATCATGTTTTGCTCTAGCTCATGATCATTGCTTCTTGGCAGCTGCTCCAGCCTTCGATAGGCAAAGGCCAGCACCCGAAGGGCCCTTGAAGCCATTTGATCATTAATATTCAACAACCTTTCCCTGCTTGCAGCTGTCATCAGATTCAAGCCTTTTTGGGTCATCTCTTGGTTTGAGCGACTTATAATTTTATCTGGCGCTCCCTTGGTAAATAAATAATATTCTCCCTTTTCATTTTGACAGATCACGCTCATTAGCTTTCTTTCGGAGTCAAAGGGCAGCTCCATCAAACGCCGGTAACCTGCTGGTCCACCTTGTTTAATGCCTCCCTTCAAAGAAGCAATTAAAATGGCCACCTCTGTGGGATCTCCCTGGAGATCCTTTCCGGTATACACCGCATTATTACACAGACTTCCTATGGTCAGCAGTTGCTTAAGGGGGTGATTCGACATTGGATCAACTGAACTGCCCGCTGATGTGAATTTGCCTTCAAGCCCCCGACCATGTCCTGATACTTCAATTTGTTTGTTATCTAGATAAATTTCCTTTACCGTCATTCGATTCTCTGTCAGTGTACCGGTTTTGTCTGAACAAATAATATTAACGCTTCCCAGGGTCTCTACAGCCGGTAATCTTCTGATCAGAGCCTGTCTTTTCAACATTCGCTGTACGCCAATGGCTAGGGAAACCGTCACAATGGCAGGCAATCCTTCAGGAATGGCCGCCACTGCCAGGCTAATTCCAGATAATAACATATTATATACTGACTCACCATGATAAAGCCCGGCTCCGATAATTAGCAAGCAGATTACCAGACTGATCAGCACCAGCTCTTTGCCAATTTTATTTAGCCTTTTTTTCAAGGGGGTTTCGTCAGACTCAACGGTCTGAATCATATGGGCAATTTTCCCCATTTCTGTTGCCATACCGGTTTGAGTCACGATGGCCTTCCCCCGCCCCATGGTGAGGGTTGTCCCCATAAAAAGCATTTCTTTACTATTTAATTTCGTGCCCCCCTGATAGGTCATGGCAGCAGATTTGTCTACAGGGCTTGATTCTCCCGTTAAAATTGATTCATCCGCCTGTAAATTAATGCTTTCAATTAGTCTGCAATCTGCTGCCACCCGATCTCCTGCCTCCAATAACAAGACATCCCCAGGAACCACCTCTCTGGCGGCAATATCTTTTTCCATCCCATCCCGTAAAACCCGGGCATGGGGAGCAGAAAGCTCCTTCAGGGCCTCAAGGGACCGCTCTGTACGGTACTCCTGAATAAAGCCTAAAAGGGCGTTCATCCCTATAATAATCAGGATTGTAAGGGCATCGGCCGTTTCCCCCAGAAACCAGGAGGCTCCGATGGCGGCTATCAATACCCAGGTTATAAAGTCTTTAAATTGACCAAAGAACAATTCAAAAATTGATATTTTTACACTGGTGTCCAGCTCATTGCTGCCATATTCCTTAATTCTGGCCTCAGCCTCAGCCTGTGTTAATCCCCCTTGCCCTCTACTGTATTCATATTCCTCCTTCTTTTGTGCCACTGACATACAGAACCCTCCTTATCAACTTGGTGCTAATCTTATATATATTAGAGCCTGTCTTAAAATATGACTCCTTTAATAGGTTCCTTACATAAGCTCCCCATTGATTGCGAAGGTTTTAGATATATGTTAAAATATCAGAAGAATTATCTGTTTCGTTTTTTAGCTTTCTGTATATTAGGCTTTTGGAATTTGACTGAAGTAATATTTTCTACTCAGAATTTGAAGGAGAATAAAAATGGAAAAACTAACTTACGCCATGGAAAATTACCTGGAAGCTATCTATGAGCTTTCTGGGGCAGAAAAAGGGGCAAGAGTAACGGATATTGCCAATAAAATGGGTGTTACCAAGGCCAGTACCAGCAGTGCCATGTCTGTTCTTTCAGAAAAGGGGTTAATAATCAGTAAAAAGTATCAAGAGGTATTTCTTACTCCCAAGGGGCTTAAAATTGCCCAGCAAACCTCTAAAAAGCATCAGCTTATTCTTCATTTTTTTACTGAGGTTTTAAATATCGATTTTGACATTGCTGATGCTGATGCCTGTGCCATAGAGCACGTTATTAGTAAGGAGTCTATTCAGGCCATGGAACAGTTTTTGATCAATTATAATGAAAAAGCTGGTCATAAAAAATAGAGGAGGCTTAAAACTTAAGGCCTCCTCTATTTTTATTATTTTTTCCTGCTCAATATTAAAGTTAAGTAATCATCATTTTCCATAAGTCCTTTAATTCCATTCCTATGAACAATTGCCTCAGGAAAGCCGCACCGTTGAACCAGGAGTGCGTCCTTTTCCATCTGATGCTGCTTTAAATGATTAATTAGACGTTCTTCCCGTTTATACAGCTTCATAAACGCAAAGGCATCTCCAGCCGCCAGGGCTTGATCAATTTTATCATCCTCGGCGTTCATGGGGATAATTGACAATATTTCATTTTTTTCTACCAGGGGTCTGTTGGCCATGGCAGCAGCAGCACAAAAAGAGGTGATTCCTGGAATTGTCTCTACCTCAACGGCCTGATCCAGGGCCTTGAGTATATAGCCATAGGTACTGTAAACAGAGGGATCGCCTAAGGTAACAAAGGCTACATTTTTACCCTGAGCAACCTGGTCTTCTATTATCTGAGCAGCCTTTTTTCCGGCGACTTCAAAGCTCTTCTCCTCAGAAACCATTGGAAAATCTGAATAAACCAATTCTATTTCATCCTTTAAAAAGGATTCAATAATTCGATGGGCAACACCCTTTTTCTCCCGTTTAGTCTGGGGAATCAGTAAGACATCAATACTTTTTAAAATTCTAACGGCCTTGAGGGTCAATAGCTCTGGATCCCCGGGACCTACACCAATACCATAAAATTTAGCCATGTGCTCTTTCCTTTCTAAATTAAATTTATCTAGTTCAATGCATCATATACGTGCTCTACATAAAGTCTTTGAAATGCAGGATTTTCTCCTATTCCCTTTTCATATGCTTCAACGGAAAAGCCCTGGGATTCCAGTTGATTTTTCCATGCCTCGGGATCATCTCCCAGGAGGTCATTTATGACATGATCCCCCGCTACCACCATAAAGGGCATCAAGATAACACTTTTATAATTGCCTTGCTTCAGTCCATTAATTGAAGCAGTTAATCCCTCTTCAATGGTACCGACAATAATGGGTAAATTTCGTGCCTGTAGATGTTTTTGAAGTATTTGATAGGATTCATTGGCCCCATGATCACTACCGTGACCTACCAATAGTACGCCTTGATCTTCTTGAAGGGCAGGCAATTGAGTTTGGAGTGCATCCACAACCCTTTGGTAGTCAATGTCATCATATAAAAGGGGTTTTCCGAGTCGAAGCTCTACTCCAGGTCTATGTTTAGCTGCCAAGGCCCTTTGAATTTTTTCATATTCAAAGCCTGCCAATAGGTGTAAAGGCTGAACGATAATTCTTTGAAAGCCCTTGTTGATAAGCTTTTCTATGGCTTCCTCCGGGGTATCAATGTGAATTCCCTGGGTTTCCCTCAGCTTTCTGATAATAATATTGGATGTGAAGGCTCTGGCTACATGGTAGTTTTTAAACGTTTCCTCAATGAGCGTCTCTATCGGCTCGATGGCTCTTTTTCTGGCCTTTTCATAACTGCTTCCAAAGCTGACCACTAATATTGCTTCCTTTTTCTCCATGTTTAACCTCTTTTCTTTAGGTATTTCCTCTGGTTAATAACTCAAATTTAAAGCTTGCACTAATTTGTATTATAGCTTAGTTTCATATAAAATTCCAGGCTTAAATTCCCTGAATGGAAGCATTGATACTTCTCAGAGTTAAAAATAAAATCTTCATCCTAACTTAACTGGTTAACAATTGGCATCAATTTTTCATAATATAAACGAAGGAAATTCTAAAGCTTGATATAGGGAGTGATTAACTTTGTGCAAGGTTTCAATTATCATGACAAGCTATAATAAGCCCGCCTTTGTGGGTAAGGCAATTGAAGGAGTCTTAAATCAGACCTTTCCCGATTTTGAGCTCTTAATCATGGATGATAATTCAAATAAAGAAACCCAAAAAGTAATAAAAGGTTATCTTAAAGATCCCCGTATTCAATATTTTCGCAGTAATGTCTCGTCTCTTAAGGAACGAGCTGAAAAAATCAGATATGCCGTCTTAATCAATTATGCCTTAACTAAAATTAAAGGTGAATATGTTTCCTATGCAACCGATGACAATATCTACTGCCCCGATCGTCTGGCCAAGATGGTTCAATTTCTTGATAAAAACCCGGGCATCATGATTGTCTATTCAGGCTCAAAGGTTCAATACATTGACGAGGAAAATGTACTTATTGATACCATTGAGCGTCCAGCCAAGTCAAAAACATGGGTTGCTCCCTGTCAGGTGGATCACTGTTCTATTATGCACAGAAAAAGTATATTACCGATTATATATGAAAAATGGGGTAGCTATTGGGACGAGGACCCAGGATTTTATTTAAGAGGTGATGCAAGATTTTTTTGGCGGCTTAATCATTTTTGGCCCTTTTATCATATCAATGAAGTTTTGGATGAAAATTATATTACTGCTACGTCTCTCCACACTCAAATGTTTTCTGAAGAAAAAAGCGAATTTGCAAAAATGCTGCCTGAACAAAGAACCTGCAATGAATTGAGAGATAGTCTTAGAAAAATAAGGAGTGGTAAATAAAATGAAAAGAAATGAATACCTAGCCAATTATTGGCTGTTATTTTTAGATTTCCTTAAGGTATTTGGAGGGATACGATACAAGCAAATTCCACTGGCCCTTTTAACCAACTTCTATCAACTATTAGATGATTCAGCCAGAAGAGAAATGTCTAAAAAAAGCTTTAAGGATAATTTTTCTATTAAACTGGAAAACAGTCAAATTCAACCCAGCTTTGAGCAATGGATCAGCCCCCTTAAGCAGCCGCCGAAAAAGAAAGCCCTTAAAGGAAAGGTGCTTC
>CBFGTV010000104.1:0-8591 GCA_965652145.1 uncultured Clostridiaceae bacterium | reverse complement strand
CCATATTTTTGCCCAATACCCGCATGATCTGTACACCTTCCTGGTCCTGTAGGGCTTCCCCGGGTCTGGCTCCATGGATAACATTCCAGTAATTTGATGTAGGAATCAGCATTTCTGAATAGTTCAGGAAATTGTTCAGCTGCTCAAAGGTGGGCAGTCCACCAGAGCGTCTGACGGCCACCACTGAAGCTCCTACCTTATGCCGCAGCATACTATCATTGACTCCTGCCACATAAAAGGCTCGATCTAAAAAGGACTTCATAGTACCTGCAATGGCTGAATAATGTACTGGTGATCCCAGTAGAATACCATCGGCCTCCTTCATTTTTTGAAGCCATTCATTGACGTTGTCATCGGACATGGCACAGCGTTCATCTTTATTTTTTACACATTGATAACAGGCAGTACAGCCTCTGATTTTCTGATTACCAACATGGATTATTTCTACCTCAATACCTTCCCTTTCCAGCTCCTCTGCCACCAATTTCAGGGCATGATAGGTATTTCCTTCTTTATTGGGACTTCCATTAAAAGCCAAAACCTTCAAAATAATTCCTCCTTTATAACGATTCTGCTATCAGTATATATCAATGGAGCCGTAACTTCAAGTAGGCACTTTTTTGTTAGTTAAAAATTTCCTCCCATTGATTGAATGTAAATGTTTTAATGCTCAAGGCAAAAGACTGCGGGTAACTATACGGGTATACAGGCGAAGGGGCAGCATACCGTCATGGGGCTCCCAGGTATAATTGACTGACATTTGGCCCCAGGCTGTAATTCGTTTTACCCCTGCTGCATAAAAAATTTTACTTAATTGTTCATATTCTTCATCAGCACAGCTTAACCCTGCTGTTTGTAAATATCCTCGGTGGGGCCATAAAAGCTCCATCAGGGCCTCTCGTTTCACCGGCATCAGCCAAATATTTCGATAGAGGGGGGAGGGCTTTAACATGGGCCTCTGGTCTATCATGATTCCATAGCTCCTGGCTTCATCGGTTATTAGCTTTTTTTGACCCAGTACCTCCTCCATTTTCACCAGCTCATGGGTTAGTGTTATTTGTGCCTGAAGGGCCGGGCTTCTTTCTCCCTCTGAAAACGTCTTCACCATGGCCTTCATTTCCTCTGAAAGGGCCTGGGCCAGGTCTTCAAGCTCCTTTAGGGAATCTGTTTCATAAAAAATACATTGGGGAGAGCTGCAATATAGCTGATCTGTCAGGCATATTTCCCTTGCCAGCTCCCGTAATATTTTGGCTTCCCGCTTCTTTTTTGTCAAGTAGGCAAAACTCAGCCGCTGCCCCCATTCGATAAGGGGAATGGCTGGAGGAGCCAGTCGACGAATGGCTTCAATGGCTTCATCTGACCCCCAAATTGCCACCCCGTTGACCATTTCCATCAATTGTTGAATAATCACTTGATTTTCCGATGAAAGGTCAATGACGTACAGATAGGGCTTTAAACGGGGCTCTATATTGACCAGTTGAAGCAACAGTTTTGTAGAAATTCCTCCGTCTCCCTGGGGCAGCTTCACCAGGTTAATATTGCCCGTCAATAATCCCTCTATTACGCTGTAGACAGAAAGCCCCAGGGCATTTCCTGCCCCAATATGGAAAATGACCCCCAGGGGCTGCTCCCGGGCTTCTATACCCTCTCCAAGCTGACGCCAGGTAAAGGGGCCTTTTCCTAGTTCGGTATGGAGCTTTTGCATTAGTGCCTTACTATTTAACTGCTTCACAATTGTTTTTATGAAGGTACTGGCACTCTCCATTGACATGCCCCGTTCAGCAAGGTGCCGGGCCCACTCCTCTTGATCAAGCTGCCCGGTGAGCTTATCAATGGCTTCTATTACCACCCATGGTTCAGGTGGGTTCAACAACAGATCTGAAACAATATTTTCCTTTAGCCCCTTTAATTGATGGATAAAGTCTTCCGTTGAAATGGCTTCACCCCGGTAAATGCTGTTCATATTCCCCCTCCCTTCATATATTCTGTGGCGGCCACCGCACAGCTTTTTCCCCTTAACACCTCTGCTCTGCCCAACACCTCAAAATAAGGGGTTGTGATACC
The DNA here is from genome assembly GCA_965652145.1 of uncultured Clostridiaceae bacterium. GTDB lineage: Bacteria > Bacillota > Clostridia > Peptostreptococcales > Natronincolaceae > CBFGTV01. Next base: position 6,527 of record CBFGTV010000104.1, on the reverse strand, counting down.
ACAGCCACAGCCTCTTCCATCCCTTAATACTGCCATGTCTCCCATTAAAATTGACGAAAGGGGCATTGAAGAAACCAGGGGGCTAATAAAGCTCAGTAGACCAGGCTGGTCAAAGCCCAGGGGCGCCAGGGACCTAACATCTCTAATGATGACTCTGCTCCAGATAGGTACATGGATATGATGATTTTTACAGGCAGGATAGGCAACACTATGCTCTACGGCACTATAGAAATCTCTGCAATTTTCAGCTGGTATACCCAGGTATTCCTCTACTAGGGCATATAGCTCCTGGGGGCTGATCATAAAGCGATCATACCCCTTCCAGCCTCCTCCAGTTAATATGACTGATCTTTTATTCAACTTCAGAGGCTTTATTCCGGTCTCCTTCATTTTTTTTAACAGGAAATATAAATAGGCTGGAAAGCCTAACAGTCTAACAGGCAATTTTTGTCTGTTGAAACGCTGAAGGGCATCTATTACACCAAAATAATCGGCCTCATAATCATTCCCCAGGGCCCTTAAGGTATAGACCTTTTCCCAGGCTGGGGCAAAGCGGGTCATCCCCTGGGCGACTTTAATATTGCCCATCTGACTTTGGGGCTTGGGCTCATAGCCCAGTATGACATAATTGGTAGGCAGTATTGAAATCAGCCCATGGAATTTCATGGCCTTTACAGCCATTTTGGTTCCCAGTCTGAGGGTTTCACTGTCCAAAAAGACCTGACTCCTTTGACCCTGGGTGCCCGAGGAGGTGGCATGAAGGACGATTTCTTTTCTATCAATACTGAGAATTTCATGATACTTAAAAAACTGGGTAGTAATGGGGGGAATCTTCTCACAATCCTCTATGCTTTTCATTTCATCAACGGAAAAGTCATTCATAGCTAACAGCCTGTCATAAAAGCTGCAATGTCTTTGATGATGGCCAATGGATTCCTTCATGGCCTCAATAAAGAGCTTTTCACTTCCCTTTTGATCATATATTTTTCTATAGGCAAATAGCCTTTCTCTGGCTGTCATTGATTTCCCCCCATGAGACTAAAATGTTTTAATTATATTGTATCTGATTTCCATGGAAATTTCACTTTTAATTCATTTATTTCAGTGCATAGCCCTAAAATACAATAAAGCCATGGTCAGCCCCACAGGGAATCACCATGGCTTTATTCAGTAGTATTTTTAAGAACGAACAATTTTAGTATATTGCCCCTTGGTAATGAAATAGAATATTGCGTACACAACACCATAGGCGACATACATCATGGCAGAAAAGGTCAACACCGTCAAATAGGAATTTCCTGCATCGATCATGTTTGAAAAGACCATTGTATCGGCCGTCTTCATGGCAAATATACTGTGGATAACTCCCATAACCATGGGGACTGCAAATACTGGGGATAACCTTTTTGCAATAACCCTTTTTTCGACTTGATGGTTCATACCTATTTTTCTCAAGGTCTCGTACTGATTGCGTTCTTCTTCGGCTGCCATTACTTGCTTAAAATATAAAAGGCTGGCTGTCATTAATATAAATACAGCACTCATAAAAAAGCCTATGAAGCAGATCAGACCAAAGGTTTCTCTGGAATTACTGTAGTGATCGTGGATTGTTTGGTAGCCTCCTGCCTGACTTAAAATTTGATGCATCTCATCATTTAACGCCTTATTCTCAAAGGAATCGTCAAATGTAAAGAAATGGCCTTGGCCCCTTTCCTTGACCATTTTCTCGTTATTGAGCAATCGAGCAAAATCGTCATCATTTAGAACCAGCGCATGATGGCTGCCAAGGTGCAGAAACTTAACATAGATGATTTCGGAAATTTCTACTGCAAAATCATTAAAATCCAGCAATTGCTCCTTCATAGCATTTTCAAAATCGTCATTCTTAAATCTTAATAGGTATTTGGCTTCTCCAGCCTGTACCTCCACCGGCTTCAATCGGCTCTTTGAAAAAGTCACCAGTTCATTATACATAGATTCAGAATAGATTCTAAAATAATCATCCTGATTATAATAGGTTATATTCTCATAATTAATTTCCCCTACTTCTGGGTAACCACGATAAAGGGGGACATGATGATATGCCGGCGAAATACCATGTTTTTTAAAGACATCTTCAACCCCTTCCAGCAGGTTAGCTTCCTCACCATCGTAGTAATAAAGGTCATAGCCCACCATGTCATAGGCATTGTTTTCCATATTTCGGTAGAGGGTAAAGCCTGTGGCAATGGCGGTTGTGGCCACAGCAGACAGCACTGCAATGGTGGCCATAACTGAACCGATGGATTTCATTCTATGGGAAAAGGAGGAGGTGGATATTAGATTCACACCCTGATAATAGCGTTGCTTATTCCTTTTCATCAGGCTCAGCACCTTGGGAAGACCACCCCAGAAGAACAGGTAGGTGCCCAGAACCACCAGCAATAAAATAGGAATTGCCATTACCACCAGCTCAAAGGGATCCCCTAAATAAGCAAAATAATAACCGGTACCCATTAGCAGCAGAGACAACAGCAGTATCACATAAGAGCCCTGGGATCTACCCTCGGATTTCTTGTCTGCCCTGAATAATTCCACCAGCTCAAATTTGTTTATAACCCATAGACCAGAAAGACCCATAAGGGAAAAGATTGTAATGAAAATTAATAGGGTAATATAAATGGCCTGAACACCAATGGAAAAGGAAATATTACCTGTAAAGCCTGCCAGGGAAATATCTAATAAAAACATGGCCATTAGCTTGGAAAAGAAAATACCGGCTCCGATACCCACTGCCAGGCTGGTTAAACCTACCATCATGGTTTCAAGGAAAATGAGCTTGCCAATTCTTCTATTTGTCATGCCAAACAGGGCATAGGTAGAAATTTCCTTTTTTCTGGCCCTGATAAAGCTATTATTGGAGCTAATTAAGAAGAACAAGACAAATACCATAATAATAACGCCAAAGGTCAATAACAAAGCACGATACCGACCATCATAGGTAAAGGCGGCATTCACCTGCTCGTTCTGCATGAGGGCCAGGAAGGTATAAACTGTGAAAACACTGAAATTCAAGGAAAAAAAGAACATTACATATTTTTTGAAGTTACTTTTAATGTTTCGAAGGGCCAGGTCGAAAAGCCTCATTTCCCTTCACCCCCCAGCACACTCATAACATCAATAATGGCATCAAAAAACTGTTTTTTATCATCTCCTGCATAAAGCTCATGATAGATTTCACCATCTCGAATGAATAATATTTTCTGACAATAGCTGGCGGCAAAAACGTCATGGGTTACCATTAAGATAGTCGCCTTGTAAGCGTCATTAATATAGGTTAACAGCTCAAGCAAATCCTTGCCGGATTTTGAGTCAAGGTTTCCGGTTGGCTCGTCGGCTAAAATCAGCTTAGGTTCCGTAATCAAGGCTCGACAAGCAGCAGCTCGTTGCTGTTCTCCCCCAGAAACCTCATAGGGATACTTATCAAGTACCTCGGTGATTCCTAAATCATTGACCAGGCCAAATAGCTTTTCTTCAATATCCTTTACCTTTACACCCCTCAGGGTCAAGGGAAGGATGATATTTTCCTTTAAGGTCATTGTTTCCAATAGATTATAGTCTTGAAATATAAAACCAATGTTTTTCATTCGATGGGCTGCCAGTTGGTTTTTGTTGAGTCTTCCAATCTCCTTCCCATCCATTAAAAATCTGCCGGTGGTGGGCTTATCTATGCTGCCCAATATATTTAACAGGGTTGTTTTTCCCGATCCTGAAGACCCCATCACACCAATAAATTCTCCGGCAGAAACCTCAAAGCTGATGTTCTTTAAGGCGATATACTCCTTTGAACTCTTTTTTGTTCCATATGTTTTACTAATACTTTCAACTCTTAAAATCTGCATAATATTTACCTCCTTTTACGTTTCATGAGATAATTATATCCAATATACAAATTTGTAAGAATCGAAGCACCTTACATTTAAAAGGGTCTGTCTTACATTTTTGTCACCTGGTGCAAGGTTTGATAGGCCTTAAAGGATAATTGGAATTGGGCATATTCTCCATACTTTGATTGAACTGTTAGCCGGTGCCCCAGCAGATCGCTGAGCTTCTTTGATAAATATAAGCCATAGCCTGTGGATTTAACCCCAGTACGATTTTCAGAAGCGGTATAGCCTTTATTAAAAATCTGCCCCAGGTCTTTGGGTAAAATTCCTTTCCCTTGATTTCTAACCGTAATCGTCGTTTCATCGTCATTACAGCTGGTAACAATGTTAATACTAGCACCCATTGGGGTATATTTTACTGCGTTGGATATGATTTGAGACATAATATAGCCACTCCATTTCTCATCGGTCAAAACCTCTACAGCCTCACCCTCCAAAGAGATCTGGATCTTTTTATAACTAAAAAAGCTCGAATATCTTTTTAAGGCCTGGGCAATCAATTTCTTTGAGCTGACCCATGCCAGCTTGTAATCATCATGAAAATTATTGGTTTTTAGCTCATAGAAGACCTGTTGTATCGATTCTTCTATTGATATCAGCTCTCTGTCAATGCTTTGATAATAATCCGCCGGAACTGCTTCTTCATAATCCTCCAGGATTAATCTAAGGGCTGAAATCGGCACCTTAACATCATGAACCCATTTTGTGATAAAATCCAGTTCCTCGGTGGATTTTGTCCTGACATCTGCCTTATACCCTTCATATTCCACCACCAGGCTATGAACCAGGGCAGCATATTCCTGGTCCATCGGATAACCAAATTCTTCTGGTTCCTCTGATGAAGCCTTTAAATGGCAGTATTTTTTAAATTGCTTTACCCGCATTTTTAAAATTGTATAATCCAAGCCTACAAAAATAACAAAGAACAGGCTCCACCCTGCCAACAAATAAGTAGCATTGGACCTGGCCATATTAAATCGCTGATCTAAATGGTAGACTGCTAGTGAAAATATAAAAATCAGAAAAAAAAATGAATAGGTTAGCCATCGTTCCTTTAAATATTGTTTCAAGCTCATATTAATCGATATCCTTCTCCCTTAATGGTCTTGATATAGCCTTCTAGCCCTATTTCCTCCAGCCTTCTGCGCAGACGATTAACGTTAACCGTTAGGGTGTTATCATCTACAAAGCTTTCATCATCCCAAAGGGCCTTCATGATTCGAGTTCGACTGACAATATTACCGTGGTTCCTCACCAGCAGAGCTAGAATTCTACACTCATTTCTTGTCAGCTCGATTTCTTTTTCACCATTAAATACCTGTGAATGTTCTATATTCAGGATCAGATCTCGATACTGCAACACATTGAGCCCTTGATCGGTGTAGGAATAGGCCCTTCGCAGAGCGGCCTGTATCTTGGCGATCAGCAAATCCATTGAAAAGGGCTTTTCAATATAGTCATCTCCGCCCTGGGTAATGGCCCGAATCTTATCTCCATCGGTGTCCCTTGAGGAAATAAATACAATGGGTACATTGGAAAGCTGCCTGATTTTACCACACCAGTAAAAACCGTCATAGTAGGGCAGATTTATATCCATTAACACAAGATGGGGCTCAAAGGAGGTATAGGCAGAAAGAACATCAGCAAAATCAGTGACCTTTAAAACCGTATAGCCCCATTTTTCCAGCTTCTCTTTTATAATGTTTGAAATGGTGTTATCATCTTCAATAATTAATATCTTATACATGATTAGCTCCTTTCTTTAACCCGGCCCTGACTTCTTCTCATCCCTGGACTTACTTAATTCCGCAGGAATCAACAAAATAGGCTTGTATTATACTACGATCGTAATATTTATATTGGTTTTAAGGAGGTTGTGCATTACAATTGATTATTGCCTTCATTTTTTATTTTCAGTCTGGGCTTTCTCAGCCATACCCATTAGGTAGAGCTTTGTTAATTATTATAGCATATTTTTATCTACACGGGTTTTAGATAAATTGAAGCTACAGACCTATAGGGGGAAGGGCGTATTGTTCTGTTATTTTTTTACTGTCATTTGAAGGTATTGAAAAATATGTTCGTCCAACTCTTGACTAATTTGCAGCAGCTTTGTTTCATCACATGTATCCTTTTGATCCATTAATTGATTAATCTCTTTTCTTAATTTTTCTATGTGCTCCTCCAGTGCGGCCTTTTTCATTCATTATTCCTCCAATAAATTGCATTAAACTTGCTCAATAAGCAAATTATAACATTAAACTTGCTCTATAATCAACTTTATAGATCAGAAACGGGTGATTTTTATATGACAAACAATAACAAACAACGTAATTTAATTGGAAACCGGGTACGGCAGGCTAGACATAATTCCAAGCCTAAGATTACCCAAACAGATTTATTGGCACGACTGGCCGTTCGTGGCATAGAATTGGAAAAAACAACAATTTCAAAAATAGAAGCAAAAACAAGACCAGTAACTGACATTGAACTGGTGGCCCTTGCCGAGGCCCTAGGGGTAAGCATACTCTGGCTATTGGAAAAGGAGTAAAAAAAGTACTCCCTTTATGATCATTTCATAAAGGGAGTATTTTTTTCAGT
>CBFGTV010000103.1:0-8990 GCA_965652145.1 uncultured Clostridiaceae bacterium | reverse complement strand
TTAATATCTATACTGTTCAGTTTTCAAAGACCTGTAAATTCAAGGCCCAAGGCCTTCCGCCCCGTAGTGGCGACTTTTATACTATATCATTTTTTTAAAACCATGTCAACATATTTTTGTTTTTATTTTTAACTTTTTATAGCATTATAGAAACGATCGTTGAAGTTATCTGGATTATTAAAGAGAAAAATCATTAATTTCTAAGCATTTTTTCATATATTCTATTAAGTAAAAACATGTAAACCCAATTTAAATAATACAAAAGATAAAATATAGGAAATACTATTATTCCTTTTTAAAAAGTCGTTATGCATTTAGAAATCATAAATTAAGGCCCCTGGTTTATTAGTTTAATATATATGACTTTACCGGGGGCACTGGCAGAACAATCAATTTACTAGTGATTACTTTGATATGCAGCAATCACACTACCCAGGGCAATGGAGTACAGCTTATTCTCGGCAGAATCTGCCCTAGAAACCAATACCACAGGAGCCTTAGCCCCCATAATGATGCCTGCAGATTTTGCACCAGCTATATAGGTTAATGCTTTGCCTACTCCGTTACCCACCTCGATGGTCGGTACCAAAATAATATCTGCTTCTCCTGCCACAGGGCTTTTGAAATTTTTAATCTGAGCAGCTTCCTTCGATACTGCTAAATCAAAGGCTATAGGACCTTCCACAGTGATTCCGGCACCAAACTTCCCTTCTTCTGCCATGACCTTCAAAGCGGCTCCGTCTACAGTTGATTTCATTTTATCGCTGACCTTTTCCTTAGCTGCAAGGCAGGCTACCTTTGTTTCATGATTACCTAATGCCCTGGAAACCAACAGTGCATTTTTTAAAATCCCCTGTTTTTCCTCCAGCGTAGGCTCAATATTCATTCCCCCATCGGTCAAAAGCATTAGCTTATGATAATTGGGGGTTTCATAAACCATGACATGACTTAAAAGGTTTTCAGTTCTTAAACCAAATTCTTTATTCAAAACGGCTTTTAGTAAAATAGAGGTATCCAATAGCCCCTTCATGACAAAATCAGCGGCTCCGGAAGATACCAGCCTGACAGATTCCAAGGCAGATTCGGCTAAATCAGGGCGATTAATAACAGTAAACTGCTCTAAGTCGAGTTTGATCTCATTGGCAATTTCCCGAATCTTACTCTCATCCCCTACTAAAATACCCTCTATTAAATTCATGTCCCGCGCTTCCTTTACTGCGGTTAATACATCTGTATCCTGGGCGGCAGCCACAACAAGCTTCATTTTGTTTTGGGTCTTTGCTGCTTTCATTAACGCTTCTAAATTTTTAATCAAGGTAATCACTCCATTATATTGATTTAATATAAATAAATTTACCCTTCTAATTTTACGCTACTGATTGTATTCGCTATTCCCTTTGATTTTCCTTCTGTTTTTTAACATTTAAAATTTTTTAATAACAAAAATATTACTGCTTAATTGGTAAAGCACCATGATTTTAGCATGGAAAAAATACCTTTAGTCTTTATATGCCCTTAAACGTTCCATACAAGCAAGGGCAATTTCGTCCTCAGGATTTAATGCCAGGGATCTTCTCAAGAACTGCTCGGCCCTTTGATAATCACCAATTTCCATATGGATTACTGCTAAATTGCATAAAATCTCACCATTTTCTCCCCCCAGCTCTAGGGCTTGAAGGGAATATTCTACAGCTTCCTGATAATCTCCTAGGCTTCCATAGCATAATCCCAGCTCTACCATGGCATCTACCTGCTCAGGCTTTTTCTCAAGTACTTTTTGAAAATATGATATACCTTCAACATACTCCCCTAGCTGTCGATAAGCTAAGCCAATAAAAAAAAGCAGATTCCACCAATCACTGTATTTTTCCTCAAGGGGCTTTAAGATTTCCAGACCTTCTTTCGGTCTTAAGGCCAGGATTGCTTGATAGCCCCTTTCATAGGTTACTAAATCTTCAATTTCATGAAGCAAATGGGTTATTTGCAGCTTCATCAGTTCATCTGTCTCTTTTTCAAGAAACTTCTGAGCGTATAGCTGGGCCTTAAGGAATTGTCTTTCCTCTTTATAAATATAGGCCAGGTGATAATAGGCCAGAGGCTCAACCTGAATCGCCAGTACCTCTTCCAGCATAGTCTTTGCCTCTTGACGAAAGACAGTAAATTCCCTTTGAGACTTACTCAGCTTTTCCACACAATATTTTAATAGTGAAACGGCATAATGAAGCATAGCCTGGGGTTCTTGCGGAGAAATCACCCGGGCTGATCGAAAAAAGATGATGCTTTCCAGTAGGCGCTGTTGATCGGTTGCCTGGATCCCTTCCTTTAAAATAAAGGCCTGTATATTTTCGTCTGAAGCCTTTAAAAACCGTATATACGCTTCTTTATGCCTAAAATTCGGATCGATTCCCAGGGTATACAGCATTCCTCTCATAATGGCCCCCAGTGTAATGACTTCACCTTCTTTTTTGGTTTTAATATTGTTGGCCAATTCTTCGGTTAAGAGGGGAACATCCAGGCCGCCCGGAGGGAGCTCATATCCCTCAAGCCTTAAATCAGCATCTTCTTTTAGATGTACAAAGGAAAGATCTTCTGTTCTGTTTTTTAAATATTGATCTATTAAAGACATGTGCTTCCTCCAATTTTCATTTGTTTAATTGTTTATGAAATATAATATCATCTACTAAATCACCCGTTTTAAGGCATTGATGATGTTGAAAAACACAGCCTGATACCGTGAAACCCGCTGATAGCAGCATGTTAATTGATGGCCTATTATCACTGAAGACATAGGCCCTAGCAAGGGAAATCCCTTCTCTGCTGAGCTGCTGAAGGCAATAGTTGAGAAAGGGCTTTGTCATTTGTCTGCCTCGATACTCAATAGCTACAGCAATGGTAATTAGGGCACAGTGGTCTTGATTCCCTTGACCACGGCGTCCTCTAAAGACTGAAACCAGTTGATTATTTTCAATCGCTATATAATAAAAGGTGTTTGGTAAGCTAAAATCATTCCTAAGGGATACCATGTCATGTAAATCCGCAAAGGTTACCTCCGCTGCTTCATTCTTTAATTTTTTGAACAGTTCTAATACTTTATCTATGTCCTTTTCCTGCATTGTTAGATATTGCACTGCCATACTGCCTATTCCCCCTCTGGTTCAGCCGGTTAAAATCTCCTCATAAACAATCGCTTTCTACGATTGCTGGTACTAAGTAAATCAAAAAGATACCCACGATATATCATCATGAAGGCAAACCATAGCTGTCCCAATAGATATAGTATTATTCCCAAAGGAGAAAACAACCCTCTGGTGGGTAAAATATAGTAATTGAAAATTCCCGTTAGCTGCTGGCCTGTCAGTAAGTATAACACTCCCAATAATATGATATTGGGCAAAAACCATTCCAGCCAATTTTCTCTGACATTTTCAAAGGTGTAGGTAATGCTGTCCCAGGGCTGGTAGTATTTTTGATAAACTACCTCTGGCAGTGGATTGAAAAACACCAGTATTAAAAAGGTGAAGGCCCATTGGGCTGCAAAGGAACCAATTAATCTACTGAGGAAGGGCATTGCTAAAAGACTATAGGCCAGATTCGCTACATAGCTTACAAATAAGATCCCCCAAACCTTTCTTAAATAGATTGTAAAGCCATCCTTGAAATCTTGAATGGTAATTCGATCACGCCTGATAATGCAGTTTAATAAATACAGATAATTGGAGATTAAAGCACTGGTAGCAATAATCATTACAATTCCTGCCAAAAGCCCAAATAAAGGGATGATACTATATAACAGCAATGTGGCAGTCATATAAAAGAAACCAGTAAATATAATCATCCAATTTTTTTTCAAGCTTTTTAATGTATTTTTTAATACTTCTTGATTACTATAAAACAAATCCTTTAATACATCCATCAGCTTCACCTCATCTTTTTAGTTTAACTTAAGGTTACTTTACTATAAACCGATTGCTCAAGGGCCTTGCTGTCTAAATCGTAGTGAAAGAGCACGATAATACTATCGGGTTTTTGAGCCAATAACAGGTTAGGGGCTTTTTCAATGGCCAGTACATCGTAGGTAAATTGCTCAAAATGTACCCTTTTAATAATTTGCTTGGCAGTCATTCCTGAAAACTGGGGTAGATATTGAGCTATATTTTCTTCCCGCTGAAGAAATTGATGACATTTGTTTTTAAAATCTGCCAGCACATTACGATGTAAAAATGCTGGTATGGAAGGACTTCTGGTATTTTTTAGATAATCTAGCTTCAACACCTCTTTAAAAACCTCAATAGGTTGGTGCCTCTGTTCTATAAAAAAATTCAGCAATGTCTCATACAGCATCATTTTATTATGGGCCCTATGATGATAACCCTTATTCTCCCAATAGCGCCATAGCCCTTCAAAAAAGCGAAAGGGACTCTGATAGAAGTTGTGTATCAGCACTTCAATTGATGTCTTGAACATCCCCGAATTCCAATAGTTCTCTACCATTTCTTCAATCCCCTTCAGTCTCGATATTTCACCAAAGGACAATACGGAGGTTTCTAATATTTCATAGGGAGCTTTGTCTTGATACACAAATCCATACTCCTGGGCTTTGGCCCTTAACCCCGATCCTTTTAACAGCTTTAAAAATCCAACTTGAAGCTTTTGTGGTCTAAGGGCGAAAACATCGTCAAAGGATTTTCTAAAGGAATAATAATCCTCGAAGGGCAGTCCTACAATTAAATCTAAATGCTGATGAATGTTCTGAAAGGAAGCGATGGTGCCAACCCGATCTTTCAATCTTTCAAAATTAACCCTTCGATCAATGGCCCTGAGGGTTTCCTCATTGGTCGACTGAACCCCTATTTCCAATTGAAATAAGCCTACAGGAGCAGATTGAAGGGCCTCCATTATTTCATCATCTATTCTATCGGCTGTCACCTCAAAGTGAAAATTAGTGCCGCCTCGATGATGGGCTATAATGAATCGAATAATCTCAAGGGCAAATTCCTTTCGAGCATTAAAGGTTCGGTCAACAAACTTAATTTGTCTTACACCGGCTTCCATCAAATATAGCAGCTCCTTTTTTACCCGATCCAATGGCAGGTACCTAACCCCTTGATTTGCTGAAGATAAACAATATTGACAATTAAAGGGACATCCCCTTGAGCTCTCATAATATATGATTTTATCGGGGCTTAATGCCTCTCCTGTATAAGGAAAAGGAACTTCCTCAAGGGATACTGTCAAGGGAGGGCCTTCAGGAACAAATACCTGCCCCCTGGCTCGATAGGCAACCCCTGGCAGTTGAGTGTAGTCTCCATCATCTAATAATTTTTGTACCAACCAATAGAGGGCGCCTTCCCCTTCTCCCATTATTACAAGATCAATATAGTCGTATTTCGTCATTAATTCCTTTGTCCCATAGGAAACCTCTGGCCCGCCCAGAACAATTAATGTGTCGGGCATAATCTTTTTTATGGTATTGGCGATTTCCAGTGTCATTTCTATATTCCATATATAACAAGAGAAGCATATTAACTCAGGCTGACTTTTATAGATTTCTGATATGATATAGTCTAAATGATGATTAATTGTATATTCCTGCAATTCAACCTGCTGTCCCAGGGGATTCAAGACCTGCTTCAAATAACGAATCGCTAAATTGGTATGAATATATTTTGCGTTTAGAGTTGATAGTATAATTTTCATCCTGGAACCTCACTTTTCGTAATCAAAAAACTATTTATAATAGCACTGCAATATCCCTTGTGAACTTTAATAGCGCTATTATAGGATATGCCCATTCTGTATAATTTCATACAGAACATACAAATGAATCAATCTAATTCAATTCTTGGACATTATTTCCTTAAATATAATATCTATTATAGCATAGTTCAATCGTGGGAAAAAATTAAATTACCTGCCAACTGAGCTATTGTTTGCATAATTCAGCAGGAATTATGATATAATCAAGAAGTATTCTCAAGTACCTTCAAGCGATTGCGTAGGGGAGGAATTCAGATGAAAAAGAGATCTTTTCTAATATTGTCTTTAATACTGACGTTATTAATCTTGTTCTGCTATAACCTGTATACTCCTGCTCCTGCCTTTTCTCCGCAAAGCAGGCAATATGACGAAGCCTACTTTATAACTAAATTTGGAAATCATAATATACAATTGTTTGAGAAAAATAATTTTGTTATCTCTAATGAGGAATTGAATGGCTTCATTGCCTATGGTATGGAGGAAAAAGGATGGTTTCAATCTCCAAATAGTGCCTTTGAACCAAGCTATTGCCAGGTACAGCTTATGGAAAATCAGCTTTTATTCCAGCTATATGGCAAGCTTTATTTTGCACCAGTAAAGTTTGAGCTTTTACTGGTGCCCCATTATGAAGATCAAAAACTCTATTTAACAATAGAAGAAGCTCGACTTTCAAGATTCAAGCTTTCCAACAGCCTGGTAAACCTATTTTTCGATGATAGCCTGCCCATTGAGGATAATCAGCTGGTAATTGCTTTAAATTTGCCTGATATTGTGACGATAGATGAAATAAGCTTTGAAGATCAACAAATTATCCTGTGGTATCATCTTAATCGTGACCAGGTTCTCAATCAACTGCTGCAGGAAATCAAACAGTATTTTACAAAATAGGTAACATAATTCTTAAAACCCAAAAACATTATAAAGGGATTAAAAGATGGATTTTTTTCGATCAAATTAGTGATTAAAAGGCTTAGCAGATTGGTTATGTTAATAGAGGGTTAATCAAGAATTATTTTTATGTAAATCTTATTGTCATTACTTTCTTTTTAAAATATAATAAGTTATGTGGTAAATGAAAACGGAAAGGTTGTTGCCCCTTGCTTCCTCAAACCCATAAAATTATTTCTGAGCACCTATACCAAAACGTAAAATCTTATTTAGGTGTCGAGTTAAACAAAAACAGTCTGATTATTGGAAGTATTAAACCAGACTTTACTCCTCACCTGCTCAAGCTGGATCATTTTAAACCCCAGAGCTTTAATTTTATTATGGATGAAATCTATAGGCTTTCGCAACTCAGAATAGAGGGTAATCAACACTTTATCAAAGAGTTTTCAACCCAGATTGGTGTTGTCACCCACTTTATTGCAGATTTCTTTTGCTTACCTCATAACGATCGGGTCACCTATCGTAAGTCTACAATCATTAATCATATTATTTATGAAACCAGACTGCATAAGCTATATAAAGAGTTCAATACCTCGGTACCAGTTGCCAATTCACTGTTTAATACCAGTAACGATTCTGCCCTGCCGGTAAAAAATATGATGGATTTTCTGCATCAGGAATACCAGTTAAGGGAGGAAGCTATGGAAAATGATTTACTTAGTTCCTTACGGGCTACCTCTGCTGCAGGGCTTTATATTGTCTATCATGCTTTAAACCATTTAACCATTCATACCGCTGCATAGGAAAACCCATTTTATAGTCCTGATTTGCTGTAGGCAATTAGCTTCAGACAACCAGGACTTTTTTTATTGGCTATGATGGCTAAATATGCCTATTTTGAAATAAGTTGTAGAAATTTGAAGGGTTTTTTATGTTATTGTAGAATTACTATTTTATTAGAAAATGGATCAAGGAAGAAAGGAGAAGTACAATGGAGGAATTTTCAGCAATTACAGTGGAAGAAATTTCAAAGCGTGATATGCTTCTAATTATTAAAGCATTAGAATATACTGGGGAAAATACAAAGATTCCTTCCTTTATTGAATTGAAAAATGCCATGGTTAAGCAGCTTAGCCTTTTGGCCAATGCAACAGAAGAAGACTTTATGGAATTCCTTCAAAGGTAGTGTAATTTACTTGAATAAATATATTTACCACCAGCCCAGGCTGGTGGTATTTCTATTTTAAGCTAAAGTACCTCTTTCTATCGAGATGGAAAGAAGAAGTAAATAAATTTCTCGTTATTTTTTCTTATATAAATTATATTGAAGTCCCTTTGTTTCTAACCTTACCCTAAGCCAGGCCGTATCCTCTACCCGTTCTGCCACTCTGGTGACATTTAAGATGGGGTGTTTCAGAATAGTCCCTTCCTCTAGCTGAAAAAGATCAATTTTCTTTTCCTGTACCGCATAGGGTGTACGATTCACTTGGTAGTTCCTAAGCTTGAATAAATAGGCTCCCATGGTATCGATAAAGGCATAATTCTTTATTTGACTTATGGAGGGCCCTTGGGATGCTTTCGATAGCCCCCATAGGCCATGGGCCAGGGCCAGGGCTTCCTTAGATGAAGAATTTTCTTCACTATGGCGGATCTCTGAAATTAACCCGTCATATAGCGTCAAAGCCTCTAAAAAGACCCGACGGGCATCTTCTTCTCCACTGACAGGGGTAATTTGTGTTTGCTTACTATTTAATCGATCCAGAGCCAGTAAATAATTTATCTTTTCCCGCTCAAACTCAATTGAATACTTGGGTGGGAGGGCCTGATCAACCATGGATTCCAGTTCCTTCCCCTTCAGCTCCATAAGATAAGTCTTTAATTCCTCTGTTAAATCCTCTAATTGATATGCCTTTGTTAGAAGGAGATAAAGGGTTCTTAACAGCAACAAAGCAGTTAACAAAACCTGCGGATGTCGATTTGTGTAAACAATTTGCTTAAAAACCTCTTCCTTGGCAGCCTCAAAATTGTTGTTGGCCAGAAACAATACAATGATACGTGAAAAACCATAGCCCCGTTTATCATTCCAATAATAGGAGGATTTGTAATATTCCTTTCCCCCGCTAATTTTTCTTAATAAATTTTCAGCCCTGCCATGGCGATAGTATTGCCAAAGCCTTAGTTCTTCCCTGAGGCGCCTATAATCTACCGATACCCTGGAATTTTCCCGCTGATCAATCAAGCATTTCGTTAAAATCAGCAGCTGCTCGGTCAAATCGCTCCATTGTCCCGGCTCCAATGATAATACCAGACCTTGATCCCTTTCAAATTGAAAGGGAATAAACTGG
>CBFGTV010000102.1:0-9199 GCA_965652145.1 uncultured Clostridiaceae bacterium | reverse complement strand
ACAAGGGTATTTTCATAATTGCCTGGGGCAGGGTGAACCACCATCCCTTTTGGCTTATTAATCACCAGCAGATCATCATCTTCATAAACCACCTCCAAGGGTATTTTCTGGGGCTTTATATCAAGCTCTGTAGCCTTGGGAATATTGATTTCTATCTCATCGCCAGTTCTCACCTGGTACTTGCTTTTTTCTACACTGCCATTCACCAAAACCATTTGATCTTTAATAAGTTTTTGTATATAGCTCCTGCTAAAGGAATTCAATTGCTCCGCCGCAAAGACATCTAATCTGATTCCTTCTTCTTCCTCAGAAACAAAAAATCTTTCCCTTTCCACCGCTACATCTCCTTAGTTTTAACAGAATCATATTTAATCACATAATAAGAAACCAATATGGCCCCCACCACAATGGCGCTATCTGCCACATTAAATACAGGAAAATCAAACCAGGCAATACGAAAAAAATCTACTACAAAGCCATGGCGTATCCGATCAAGGAAGTTTCCCAGGGCTCCGCCAACGATCAGACTAAGGCTGATTTTCAACAGTATATGCATGTTATTTTTATTCTTGATCATGAAAATAAGAACGCCCCCTACCACCAGCAGCGTGGTGATAATAAAAAACAGTTTTTGATTTTGAAGCATTCCAAAGGCGGCTCCCCTATTTTCTACATAGGTTAGATGAAAAATGTTTTGAATGACGGGTAAATCTCTAAGGGGTTTGAGAGAATTTAGTGCCCAATTTTTGGTCAATTGATCTACAATTAACACCACTGTCAGGATCATTATACCCATATTAAACCCTCCTTAATTCAATTAAATCCTTTCTGATTATAACATTACATAAAGAAAAAAGATACCCAAAGTACCTTTTTCTAAATAAATTTGATCTGTTCTTATCTTTTTCTACGAAATTTTTTGACTCCGCCTTGATAATAGAGCTGATTTCTATACTCCTCCTCAGAGATCCCCTCCACCTCCTGAACAATTCCCTCGGAGTCTTCATCAAAAATACCAAAATGGTCACCTGTTGAAAAGGAGGGGTCATTTTTCACCTCATTAAATTTAGCCACCTGTTGATAGCTGTCTTCTCCATCAAAGCCGGTGTAATCCTTTTCGTCCATATTGGTTCTTTCGAAGGCTGGATACAACCGGGATTCCTCCCCTGGCCTTCCTCTGTCTCCCTGAAGGTCTTCGAGGGGAAGTTTTTCCTTGGCACATTCCATGCAAAGGCTTACCTCTGGAATTAAGTCCAGCCTCTCGGTAGGGATTTCAGTTCCACAAAGACTACAGCTTCCATAGGTTCCCTTTTCAATTTTTTCAAGGGCACGGTCAATTTCAGCCAGGCGATATCGCTCATGGTTCTCTAGATTGGCATTCATTTCCACCATAAAGGTTTCGGTTCCCAGGTCGCCGGGATGATTATCATAGGCAGAAAGCTCTTCGGTATATTCCCTTAAGGAGCCTTGATTGGTTTCATGGGCCTCCATTCTTTCCAGGGTTTTTAGAATAGATTGTTTTTCCTCCAGTAAACGCCCTTTAAAATAGATTAATTGGTGTGATTTCAATTGAAATCCTCCTAACTCTGGAATTTTTTCTGATCAGTTAGGGTGTGTCTGAATACTCCGAAGGGTGCAGATTTTACTGAATTTTTTGTTCCAAGCAAGGCGCTTTTTTGAAGGCATACCAGGGGTACGTCAAGGAAAAGCAACGCTGCGTGGGACAAAAAAGGTGAAAGATGCCCCTTGAGTGGGTTTTCAGACACGCCCTAATCTTATTTTTCCCGATTATTAAAATTTATTTCCAGGAAAAGTATCACAGAAAAAATAATTGAGCTCCTTTGAAGAATTTAAGGACGACTTTATTGAAAGCCATATTCTGAAAGCTCTATTTAATATTGATAAGTGGGAGCTTTCCTATTGATAGTTAAAAAACATAGATATTTAGCGGCCTATGGTTGGTTATCTGGCCCCCCTAAAATACTGATCCAATGCCTTGATTTCGCTGCTTAATTCCTGGAAATCACCCAAGGTTAATGATTGAGGGCCATCTGAAAGGGCCTCGGTAGGATTAGGATGGATTTCCACCATGATTCCGTCGGCCCCTGCAGCAATGGAGGCCAAGGCCATGGGAGTAACCAGCTCCCTTATACCAGTGCCATGGCTGGGGTCTACTATGATGGGCAGGCAGGAAAGCCGCTTAATAATTGGTACACAGGAAAGATCGAGGGTGTTTCGGGTGTGGGATGAAAAGGTTCTGATCCCCCGTTCACACAGGATAATATTATCATTTCCTTCAGCAGCTATATATTCGGCAGCCATCAACCAATCTTCTATTGTGGCGGCCATACCTCGCTTTAATAGTACAGGTTTTGAGCCCTTTCCAACCTCCCGCAATAGACTATAATTTTGCATGTTCCGAGAGCCAATTTGAAGTATATCCACATATTCATTCAGTAATGCTACCTCCCGGGTATCCATCACCTCTGAAATAATGGGCAGCTCATAGTGGTCTCCGGCTTCCTTCATGAGCTTAAGTCCTTCCTCCCCCAAGCCTTGAAAGGAATAGGGGGAGGTTCTGGGCTTAAAGGCACCTCCCCTTAATATATGGGCGCCACTTTTCTTTACTATTTCAGCTGTTTTGAAAATTTGGTCCCTTCCCTCTATGGCACAGGGCCCCGCAATAATCACCTTTTCACTGTCGCCTATAATAATATTCTTTACTTTGATCATTTTTTGATGTGATTTGTCTTGTCTGTTTATCAGCTTTAGCTTCATCTTACCTTCCCTTTTCTTACTTCATGGCTGCCAGCATACCCTTTACGATTTGTTTAGAGTAGATGGCTGCCTGATTGACAAATTCGTTAAAATTATCGTGGGCAGAGCCGTCGGCCCTATCAGACATGGTTCGAATGATAACAAAGGGGATTCCATTGACATGGCAGGTATGCCCAATAGCAGCTCCCTCCATCTCAGTGCATAGCCCTTTAAATTGATTCCATATTTTATCCTTCAATTGGCTGCTGCTTACAAAAACATCGCCTGATACAATTCTTCCGGTCAGAACCTGATGCTCGTTAATAAACTCCTTTGCAGCCTCCCTGGCCAGCTTAACCAGCTCCCCATGGGCTGGAAAAATAGAGCAGTCCATCCGTGGAATCACCCCAATTGGGTAGCCAAAGCCTGTTACGTCAAAATCATGCTGTTGAACATCGGTGGAAATCACTACATCCAGCACATTCAATGAGTCATGAATAGCCCCGGCCACGCCGGTATTAATTACATGGGTGACGCCCAATTGACCAATTAAAATTTGGGTACAAATGGCTGCATTCACCTTACCGATCCCGCAGCGTACAAGAATTATCTCCTTGGAACCAAGAATACCTTGATAGAACTCCATATGGGCAATTTTTATGGTTTTCCTTAGCTCCATCTCATTTTTCAGAATTTCAATTTCTTCCTCCATCGCACCAATAATACCAATTCGATTCATCCCGGTTACCTCCCTAATATTTTTCCATTACAATGAATTTCATATACTATTATATAGGATTCAATTTAATATCAAAGTTGAATAAAAAAGCCCCGTCCATTAGTTTAATGGCAGCGAGACCTGTTATGTGATAACCCCTACTGGCTTTCCTCTGTTCCCTCAATATCCTCACAAATATTTAATACTGCATCAATCTGAGACTGCAGCAGGGTTTTATATCTCGTTTTGAAAATTTGCATTTGCTTTTTGATCTCTGCATATTCCTGTTTAACCTCATTCACTTCCTCATGGGCCCTTTTAATGATTTCCTTTCCTTCATTTTCTGCATCCTGCAAAATCAGCTCCGCCTTTTTTAAGGCATTGGATCGAACCTCCTCGGCGGTATTTTGAGCCACCACCAGAGTATTTTTAAGGGTTTCTTCAATATTTTTATACTGTTCCATTTGCTGCGATGTTCTTTCCAGCTTATCCTTTAGTTCGGCATTTTCTTTATAGAGCTTTTCATAGTCTATCATGACTAAATCTAAAAACTCGTCCACCTCGTCCTCCCGGTAGCCTCTCATTCCTCTTTTAAACTCTTTGTTCTGAATATCTAAGGGCGTAATCATGCTTCCACCTCGCTTATTTTATATGGGTTTTCGATAAATAATTCGTATGCGCCCTGAACGGGTATTGCCTTCTACCGACAATATTTCCATTCTTCCCTTTCCCCTTACGGAAATATTATCTCCCGGAGCCACCTCATAGTGGTTTCTGGGAATGACTTCCCAGTTTACAGACACCAGCTCTCTTGAAATGAATGACTGGGCATCAGCCCTGGAAAGCTTGAAGCCTAACCCAATAACAGCATCTAATCTTAATGATTTAACAGTACCTGCCCCCTCTTTATATTCTATGAGGGGCGGCTTGATTTGAGTTAGGGGAATTTCCTTTAGCGATACACCAGTGCTTCCCACCTTTTCTAAATGAAAGCCAATGTAATCCCTGAGTTCTTCGTGAAGAATAATATGACAAAAATGATGATTCCCCTCTTGGTGAAGTATAATGTCTCCGATTTTTTCCCGCCTGATGCCCAGTCCCATTATGGCACCCAGATAATCTCGGTGAGAGACCTGTCTGAATTGGGATGTCCCCCTGGTCTCCAGCGCCACCAGTGGAATATCGAGCTGAAGGGGATCAAGATAATCAGGGTAAATGATCATGACACATCTTTCAGCCCCGTCATAGCCTCCTGTTACTAAAAAATCAATTTCTGAAAGGGTGCTAAGCATATTGGTCGCCATTTTTATCTGGTAAGGTGTCAGGAAATCAGTCATTTTAACTTCATGCTTCCGTAAAACGGCTTCGGCCTTGTCCAATACCTTTACCAGCACCTGTCTGACCTGGGGATCCTCCACATGCTGTGTTATTTTTTCTCTGTCCAACAATCTGATCCATCCTTATACTAATAATAGTAGCAATCTAACAATCAAGTTTCTAAGTATATAGTTGTAAAGAGCATTCACCAACAGAACCGCCACAAAGGGTGTAAAATCTATCATGCCACTGTAGCCAAAGCGCCCATAGATTAAATTACGTATGGGTGCCATAATAGGCTCAGTCACACTATAAATAAACCGCCCCAGCCCGCTATAAGGGCTTATATTTATCCAGGATAAAATCACCCTTACCAGGATTAACAGGTTAATGATCTGAACCAGCCAATCCATTGCATAAACAATACTCCTTATTAAGCTATACAAATTATCACACTCCTATTATTTCTGCCAGGGAAATACCCCTTTATTTTTTAATTCTTCTCTAATATTACCAGAAATATCTACATTATTGGGGGCTAAAATAAAAATTCCCGCAGAAACCTTTTGAATATTGCCATCAAGGGCATATATGGCGCCGTTTAAGAAATCAAAAAATTTCTTTGCCAGCTCTGGTTCAATATTTTCCAAATTAATGATTACCGGTTTCCTGTTTTTTAGGTTATCTACAATACTGGGTGCCTCATCAAAGTTGGTGGGCTCATAGATAACCACCTTCATTTGAGTTTTTGTATGGATATTCACTACCTTATTTTTTTTATTATTGACAACAGGGTACAAATCATCCTGTTCGATTTGTACTTCCTCCTCATCCTGCTCTTCTTCCTCTTCAAATACATCTAATCCTATAAAATATTTAACCTTATCCATAATTTTACCAGACATAGCTTGTCCTCCTTACGTATTTTTATTCTTCCTCAAACAATCTGCTGCCTATTCGAACCATGGTAGCCCCTTC
The DNA here is from genome assembly GCA_965652145.1 of uncultured Clostridiaceae bacterium. GTDB lineage: Bacteria > Bacillota > Clostridia > Peptostreptococcales > Natronincolaceae > CBFGTV01. The sequence goes on along the minus strand of CBFGTV010000102.1, from coordinate 3,429 downwards.
TTCAATGGCGATTGGATAGTCGTTTGACATTCCCATTGAAAGGTGATCCATTTTTATATTGCTAAAGTTCAGCGCTTTAATTTCCTGGGCCAGCTCCCTAAGACCATGAAATACAAACCTAATTTCTTCAGGGTTTTCTGTATAGGGGGCCATCGTCATTAATCCTACAATTTCTACATATTGAAAGGCTTCCAGCTCGGTCAGCAGTGACTTTACCTCATGGGGGGCCAGCCCGTATTTGCTTTCTTCCCCAGAAATATTCACCTCTAGAAGGCACTTGATCTTTCGATTGATTTTTCCTGCTCGCCTTTCGATTTCTCTGGCTAATTCAAGGGAATCCAGAGAGTGAATATAGGTCACCTTGTCAACAATATATTTCACCTTATTTCTTTGAAGGTGGCCAATCATATGCCAGGTAACAGCGTCCCCTATTTCTTCATATTTTTGTACCAGCTCCTGGACCTTATTCTCACCGATGTGGTTAACTCCCAGGGAAACAAGGGTTTTAATTTCGTCAACAGACCTTTTTTTGGTTACTGCCACCAAGGTAATTGTTTCAGGACTTCTACCAGCCCTTTTGGCAGTTTGTAGGATCTGGTTATGAGTTCTGTTAAGATTTTCTGCAAGCTTCAATTGTTTCCCTCCTCAATATTTAGCGAATTTTTTGTCCTTCATTTATTTTACTACCATTCAACACAATTTCATCATATAAATTAATGGTACTGACGTTTTTTGATTCCCCAGTATCAGGGTCTTTTTGAGCAAAGGAGCCATCATGCAAAATAGCATAGTCCTCGTTTCTTCCTTTAACCTGAACAGGAACAAACCTGACAATCCCATTGATATTCACCCGATAGACCCCCGTTCCCTGGTTTGTCTCAACAATTGCCTCCTTAGGCAACATTGCTCCTTCGAATCGATTTTTAACTATATCGATCTCTAAGGTTCTTAACTGATACAAGCCATCAAAGGTATCTGTTAGATCCAACACCATAAGCCATTGGTCCTCATCCTCAACGATTTGCCTGATTCTAGCAGAATAATCCCGCTCTTCTCCTCGAATACGAATGTCGATTCTGCGTCCGGCCTCCAGCCCCGAAGCCTCTTCCTCCGTCAGTTTACAAAGGATACTCCATTGAAAATTATTAATTATCTTCATTACATTTTCGTTAAAGCCAGTCTCTTCCGCTTCCTTTTCCTTTGGCTGAAGATGATTTTTTTCAATGGCCTCTAAATCACTGGCGGTAAAATGGATGATACTATTGGGCGTAATTAGCTCCTCCAGACCATCGCTTCCAAAGGCAATGGTGCCCGGGGTTTCACTGACAATTACATTGAGGGCGGTATTTAGCTTTTTTTCAATCTCGTCCTTCTGTACCATCAGCTCGGATAAATTTTTCCCGGCAAAGCTATTTTCTCCTATGATCACATTTTTTTTCTTGGCCAATTCCTCAACCTGACTTTGATACTGCTGAATTTTATCATAGTTCCCTTGCTTAATTTCCTGCTGGATTTTCTTAAGCAGATCGCTGATTTGAGCATCTATTTTTTCTATATCCTTTTGAAAAATGGAAGTTTCCTCCTGCTGGTCCTGAATTCCCTCGATTCTTTCATTAATGATCTCTAATTCCTGCTGATATCTTTCATCAAGCTTTTCTCGATAGATTTCTGCCAGTTTTTGGCCCTTTGCAACCTTTTCGCCCTCTGAAACAAAAAAATTTGCTTCTCCCTGGTTTATATCTGCAAGAACCCTTTCATCTCTGGCAATCAATCCCGTCACAGCAATAAGCTCTTCTATTTTACCATATTCAGCAACCACCGTTTTTTGACTGGTGGTACCGATGAGCGGAAACACCCTTGCCAGGAAATAGAGAATCACAATGGTGCTGATAATAATTCTTGAGAATTTCATTCCTTGTTTTTTTTTTCTTTTTTTTGTTTTGGATTGCAAACAATACCACCTACTCAATTTTACTCTGTATTATAATTCTCTATATACTACGAAAGTCCTTCATCTTTTGCAGATATTTTCTGATTCCAGGGTCCCAAAAGACTCGACAAAAAGTACTAAATAACAAAATTTTGTTTGGATAGGATTAAAGGCATTAAAAAAACCCAGCAAACGTTACTTCACGTCTTTGCTGAGTTATCGGTAAAAACGATTAAAAACGACTAAAAAATTTACCGTAGCGACTAATTACCTTTAGCTTTTTGATGGAATTAACCTTTAGGTTTTTTACTCCCTGGCTTCTGGTGATGAGAGCAATGCTGTTTTCAGCCTTGATGACCCCCAATACGGTTCCCTTAATTGAGAGGGTATTTTCAAGCTGAATTTTAACCTCGTCCCCTGCCATGACTTCTGTACTGCCCAACATGAAATGCTTAATATCTATATTTTTTAAAACCTCGGGCTCTAAATCCTTATGATCAATTAATACAATATGATTTTTTAAATAGTACTTTTCCTTCATAACGACAAGGAAATATCCCATTATCGACAACAGCCACAACCCAATGGCGATATGAATCAGGTAAATCAGCATCATTCTAATCACTTCCTTAAGCCTGCATATTTTAGATATCTTTATTATATTATATCATTTTAAGGTAAAAAAATTAAATAGTATTTTCGTTGAGTTATTTAGGTTTTCTTTTAAGGCCCGGTAATTGACACAGTAGAATTTGTTAATCAACAAGGGTACTATTTATCAAGTTATCTTCATGAACTATTGGTATTGTTCCTTTTTTGATAAATTCCTTTTCACATCTTTTGTTTTCTGGAATCTGGGCAGAGAGAATAGATTCCCTTTTAAAGCTGCGTATTCCCCTTTTTAAATAACAATAGGCCAAAACAGAAGCCCCTTCCATTTTGAAAACCTGTATTTTTCTTTGATTAATTTCTATTCCTTTTTGATAAATAATAAATACAGGAAATCGATTATTTAAGGAGTATTTCAATACATAATCTATCATTTCATCAGCCCCTTTATGGTTCTCAAATACATTGTATCAGAACATGTGTTCGTTGTAAATTGTAAAATATTGTTTTTTATTATTGTTGGGTCTTTTTCACTATGCCATTTTGACGATATAATTGTTATAATTAATTTATCAGGTTAACGGAAAGGAAGAACACCATGTCAGTCGCCTTTATTTTAATTGGATTATTCGCCATAACCTGTACAATTATCAGACCTGGCTTTTATTGGCAAAGTAGAAAAGCAAGACAATTACGCAGACTCTTGGGGGATACCGGGGCCTCGTTGGTTTATATTTTAATTGGTATTTTCCTAATCGGAATTGCCTTAGCCGATTTAACCGGAATGATTAATCTATAATTTGGCTTTTTCATTTATTCATATTTTTCATTCTCCCTGAAAAAATCGATGAATTCTATTTGGATTCATTGATTTTTTCTTTTCTTGCTAT
>CBFGTV010000101.1:0-9793 GCA_965652145.1 uncultured Clostridiaceae bacterium | reverse complement strand
TTCCAGTATGTCAATATGGTTGGCTGCCGGCACCTTCGGCAAACCGGGCATTGTCATAATATCTCCTGTAATGGCTACTAAAAATCCTGCCCCTGCCGAGGCTCGAAGGGTGTTAACGGTGATTTTGAAGCCCTTTGGTCTGCCCAATAGCCTAGGGTTATCCGATAGGGAATACTGGGTTTTTGCCATACAGATTGGCAGCTTATCTAACCCAATTTTTTCATAGCTTTCGATTTCCTTCAGGGCCTTGCCACTGAATTCAACTCCGTCGGCTCCATAGATTTCACGGGCAATGATTTCAACCTTTTCCTTAATGGGCAGATCAAGGTCATATAGGGGTTTAAAGCTGCTCTCGCCCTTTTCAGCCAGTTCAACCACCCTTTCAGCCAGCTTAATACCGCCTTCGCCGCCCTTGGCCCATACCTCAGACAGTACCACCTCAACCCCCTGGGCCAGGCATCTTTCCCGTACAAATTCCAGTTCCCTTTCTGTATCAGTGGGGAAGGCATTAATGGCCACTACAGCGGATACACCAAATTTTTTCACATTTTCAATTTGTTTTTCTAGATTTTCAAAGCCATCGGCCAGGGCCTGCATGTTTTCCTGATTGAGGTCGGCTTTAGCCACGCCTCCATGGTTCTTCAAAGCCCTTACGGTGGCCACCACCACCACTACGTCGGGCTTCAGTCCGGCATAGCGGCATTTAATATTAAAGAATTTTTCTGCCCCTAAATCTGCTCCAAAGCCTGCCTCTGTTACAACATAGTCGGCTATTTTCAGGGCTGTTTTGGTTGCCAGCACCGAATTACAGCCATGGGCTATGTTAGCAAAGGGGCCGCCATGGATAATGGCAGGGGTATTTTCTAGGGTTTGCACCAGGTTGGGCTTGAGGGCATCCTTCAGCAACAGTGCCAGGGCTCCTGTGGCCTCCAGGTCTCCTGCCGTTACTGGGGCATTGTCATAGGTATAGCCGATAATCATCCTGGACAGACGATCCTTTAAATCCTCCATACTGGTGGCCAGACACAGAATTGCCATGATTTCAGAGGCAACGGTGATGTCGAAGCCATCCTCCCGGGGGATTCCATTTCCTTTGCCCCCTAAACCAATGACGATATCTCGAAGGGCACGGTCGTTCATGTCCAGGGCCCTTCGCCAGGTCACCCTTCTGGGGTCAATGTTTAACCTGTTCCCTTGATGGATGTGGTTGTCTATCAAGGCCGCCAGCAGGTTATTGGCCGTGGTGATGGCATGGATGTCTCCTGTAAAGTGAAGGTTGATATCTTCCATCGGTACCACCTGTGCATATCCCCCTCCGGCGGCTCCGCCCTTTACTCCGAAGCAGGGCCCAAGGGAGGGCTCCCTCAGGGTGGTAACGGTCTTTTTACCGATTTTATTTAGCCCCATGCTCAAGCCCACATTGGTGGTAGTTTTACCTTCGCCGGCGGCAGTAGGATTGATGGCTGTTACCAGAATCAGCTTGCCATCCCTTTGATTTTCCAGCCTTTTATAGAGGTCAAGGGATATTTTACCCTTATATTTTCCGTATAGATCAAGGTCATCCTCTGAGATATTCAATTGCTTAGCGATTTCAACAATCGGCAGCATTTTAGCCTCCTGGGCTATTTGTACATCGGTCTTCATATTCTTCACCCCTTATATTTTTTTAGCAGCCATCACGGTATTGTAAAGCAGCATGGTAATGGTCATGGGTCCTACTCCACCTGGAACGGGGGTAATGGCCCCTGCAATTTCCTTTACCTGTTCAAAATCAACATCCCCCACCAGCTTGCCCTCCAGACGGTTTACTCCGACATCTATTACCACGGCTCCCGGTTTGACCATATCGGCTGTGACAAAGTTGGGTTTCCCTAGGGCCGCCACCAGAATATCTGCTTGGCGGGTCATTTCCTTAAGGTTTTTGGTTCGGGAATGACAGATGGTGACTGTAGCGTTTCTTTGCAGCAATAGACTGGCAGCAGGTTTACCCACAATATTGCTCCTGCCTATGATCACAGCATGCTTCCCTTCGATTTCTATTCCCTCTAAATCCAATAGCTTTATAATTCCGTGGGGGGTACAGGGCAGCATGGTTTCCTCTCCCACCGATAGCTTTCCTGCATTAATGGGATGGAAGCCATCTACATCCTTTTTCGGGTCAATTTTTTCGATAACCAGCTTTTCATTAATGTGCCCAGGCAAAGGCAGTTGCACAAGAATTCCATGGATATCGGCCTTTTGATTTAAAACTTCAATTTTTTGTAATAGCTCTTCCTCGGTGGTAACTGCCGGCATCTCATAGACCTCTGAGTGGATTCCCAGCTCAAGGCAGGCCTTGTGCTTTTTACTGACATACACCTTTGAAGCGGGGTCTTCTCCTACAATAATAACGGCTAGGCCCGGTACAGTTCCCTTTTCATTTTTTAGGTTCTTTACCTGCTGTTCCAGCTCTGCTCTAATTTTTTTGGCTGCTGCTTTTCCGTCGATTAAATACATATCCTCACCACCCATGTTTATATTTTTATTCCTGACTCCACTTCAACACCAATTCCCTGGCGGCCTTTGCCTCATCAATCCGCCTGACAGGGGTATGATAGGGAGCCTCCTTAAGGATTTGCGGATTTTCCCTGGCTTCCTCAGCAATTTTAATCATGGTTTCGATAAAGCCGTCAAGGGTCTCAAGGCTTTCGGTCTCGGTTGGCTCAATCATAATGGCCTGGTTGACAATCAAGGGGAAGTAGATTGTCGGCGGATGATAGCCATAATCCAGTAATCGTTTGGCGATATCTAAGGTTGTAATTTCTTTCTCGTTTTTATCCAAGCCTCCCAATACAAATTCATGCTTGCACACCTGCTGTATGGGGAGGTAATAATGATCCTTTAAGTGACTCATCATATAATTGGCATTGAGGACTGCCGTTTCGCTGACCTCCCTCAGGCCCTGGGGCCCCATGGATCGAATATAGGCATAGGCCCTGACCATTACACCAAAGTTACCATAGAAATTTTTGATCTTTCCGATGGAAAGGGGGCGATCATAGTCCAGTACAAAGGTGTCTCCCTGTTTTTCAACCACAGGAACCGGCAGGAAGGGTACTAGATCCTCCCTTACCCCAACGGGGCCGCTGCCCGGTCCACCGCCGCCATGGGGGGTGGAAAAGGTTTTATGAAGGTTAAAATGAATGACGTCAAAGCCCATATCACCGGGTCGTGAAATTCCCATAATGGCATTCATATTGGCGCCATCATAATATAACAGGCCCCCGGCTTCATGAACTAAATTGGCTATTTCCTTAATATTGCTTTCAAATAATCCCAGGGTGCTGGGGTTGGTCAGCATTAGGCCTGCCACCTCATCACTTAGGGCTGCCCTTAGAGCATCTAAATTCACGGCACCCATTTCGTCGGATTCAATTTCAACAATATCAAAGCCAGCCACCGCCGCACTGGATGGGTTTGTGCCATGGGCGGAATCGGGAACGATGATTTTTTTCCGCTTCAAATCACCCCGATTTTCATGATAGGCCTTAATAATCATCAGCCCCGCCAGTTCCCCGTGGGCTCCAGCAGCAGGCTGTAGCGATACCCTGGCCATACCTGCAATTTCAGAAAGCATTTCATCAAGGCTGTACATCAATTCCAGGGCCCCTTGAACCGTTTCCTGGGGCTGATAGGGGTGAAGGCTGCTGAAACCCTCCAGGACAGCGGCATCCTCGTTAATTTTGGGGTTGTATTTCATGGTGCAGGAGCCCAAAGGATAAAAGCCCGTATCTACCCCATAGTTTTTATTTGACAGATTGGTGAAGTGCCGAACCACATCCACCTCACTGACCTCGGGTAAATTCAGCTCTTCCTCTGCCAAATAATTACCTGGAATCAGCTCCTTCAGCTCCCTTGCCTCTACATCGTTTTGGGGCAGGGAATAGGCTCGTCTTCCTTCCTTTGACAGTTCAAAGATGAGTTTATTGTATGCCTTCATTTGATCACCTCCATCAGGGCTGCCAGGCGGTCAATTTCAGCCCGGGTGCGTTTTTCAGTGACACAGAGGAGCAGTCCGTTTTTCAGCTGCGGGTAATCCCTTTCCAGCTGGTAACCGCCGATGATTTGCTCCTTTAACAGCTCCCGGTTGACATGGTGGCTGTCCAGATCACTGGTGATGGCAAATTCCTTGAAGAAGGGTTGATTGAAAAGTGGTTTGAATTTCTTTGTTTCAGTAATTCGCTCCAGGGCATAGTGGGCTTTTTGTGTGCTTTGAAGGGCTACCTCCCGTAGACCCTTTTTGCCCATGGTAGTCAGGTAAATGGCCGCCATCAAAGCATTTAACCCTTGATTGGAGCAGATGTTTGATGTTGCCTTATATCTTCTGATATGCTGCTCCCGGGCCTGTAAGGTTAGGACAAAGGCCCGTTTTCCATCTACATCAACTGACTGCCCCACAATTCTGCCGGGCATTTTTCTGACCAGCTTTGATTTGGCGGCTAAAAATCCCAGATAAGGTCCACCAAAATTCAAGGGATTACCAAAGGCCTGGGCATCACCAACGGCAATGTCGGCCCCCAGCTGCCCGGGACTTTTTAAAATCCCCAGGGAAATGGGGTCCACCACCATAATCAGGCTGCCCTTCCCCTGATGAATCAAGGCCTCTGCCTCTGTTACATCCTCTATGGCGCCAAAGAAGTTGGGGCTTTGTATAATCACCCCTGCCGTATCCTTGTTCACCAGCTCCCTCAGGGCCGCTGAATCGGTGACGCCATCCTTCATGGGAATTTCTATAACCTCTACCTCTCTAAACTTCAGGTAGGTATGTAATATTTTTCTGATTTCAGGGTGTACGGTTTCTGAAACGGCAATGGTGCTTTTTCTGGCGGCCTCAACAGCCATCATGGCAGCTTCAACACAGGCGGTGCCCCCGTCATACATGGAAGCATTGGCCACATCCATTCCCGTTAGCTGACTCATCATGGTTTGATATTCAAAGATTACCTGCAGGGTTCCCTGGCTGATTTCAGGCTGATAGGGGGTGTAGGCGGTATAGAACTCTGATCTCATGGCTAAATGCTTGACAATTGATGGAATGTAATGGTCGTAGGCCCCCGCCCCTAAAAAGGTGGCCATTTGACCAGTGCCTTTGTTTTTTCCTGCCAGCTGCTTCATGTGCTGTGACAGCTCCATTTCTGAAAGGGCCTCAGGCAAATCAAGGCTCCCCTTCATCAGCAGGGCTTCTGGAATATCACAAAAGAGCTCCTCTACAGCCTTTACTCCTATTTCCTCGAGCATTTGGGCTCGATCGGCTTCAGTATTGGGTATGTACCTGTGCATACTGATCCTCCTTATTGTTCTTCACAGAATTTTTGGTAATCTTCTGCACTCATTAATCCTTCCAGTTCTGATTCATTGGTTAGTTCCACCACAATCATCCAGGCAGAAAAGGCATCTTCGTTAACCAATTGGGGAGAGCCCACCAGTTCTTCATTTACCTCTAAAACCTTGCCGCTTACCGGCATGTAGGCATCCGATGCTGCCTTAACAGACTCAATGACACCGAAGGAATCTCCGGAATTAAGCTCGTCATCCACCTCTGGCAGCTCTACGAATACGATTTCGCCCAATTGGTGCTGGGCATAGTCGGTTACTCCAATGGTGGCCCGGTTACCTTCTACCTTTACCCATTCATGATCCTTTGAATAATATAATCCCTCAACTGTTTTCATATTGACTTCCTCCTTCATTTTTTATTGACCAGCTACCTTCAATTATATGAATAAATGACTTGAAGTTAAATTACTTTTTATATTTTTTGGTATAGAATTTTTTACTGACTACTACAGCCTTCAGCAGTCTTTTTCTGACTTTAATTTCAAGGGGAGTACCTAAGGCACTGTATTCAACGGGTACCATGGCTAGACCTACGGGCTTTTTCAAGGTTGGGGACAGATACCCAGTGGTGACAAAGCCCACCTCTTTTCCGTCAACCACCACCTCATAGCCATGGCGTGGAATCCCCTTGTCTAGCAGCTCGAAGCCGACAATTTTTCTTTTCAGACCTTCTTGTTTTTGTTTTACCAGGGCATCCTTTCCAATAAACTGAGCCTTATCAAGCTTGACAAAAAAGCCAAGGCCTGCTTCCAGGGGGGTAATTTCTTCAGAAAGCTCATTGCCATAGAGGGGCAGTGAGGCTTCAAATCGCAGGGTATCTCGAGAGCCAAGGCCTGCTGCCTTAATCCCCTTTTCCTTCCCTGCCTCCATGATTAAGTCCCAAATTTTGGGGGCACTTTCATGGTTTAAGTAAATTTCGAAGCCATCTTCACCGGTATAGCCAGTCCTTGAAACCAGGCAGCTAACTCCTTGAATTTTGACATCTCGATTACAATAGAAGAATTTAATTTCTGATAAATCTGTATTGGTGAGCTTTTGCAGTATCGCCTGGGCCTCGGGACCCTGCAGGGCCATTTCGGAATAGTCTTCAGACACATTCTTTAATTCAATTTCATAGTCCCCAACTTGGTCGAGCATCCATTGAAAGTCCTTTTCAATATTGCTGGCATTGATCACCAGAAAGAAATGATCGTGGGCAAATTTATATACCAATAAATCGTCCACAATGCCCCCATGGGGATAACACATTAGACTGTAAAGGATCTGATTATCTTCCAGAACCGATGCATCGTTGGTTATTAGGTTTTGTACAAAGGCCAGGGCATCCTTTCCCTTTACCTCTACTTCACCCATGTGGGAAACATCGAATAACCCTGCCGCATTTCGTACCGCCTCGTGCTCCTGAATAATTCCCTCGTACTCCACCGGCAGTGACCATCCGGCAAAATCAATCATTTTACCGCCATACCTGCTGTGGCTATCGTATAGGGATGTTTTTCTTGGCTCTGACATGGCTTACCTCCTCCTTTCAATTTTAAAACCTGAATACACTTTATTGTTAGCTTTTTCCCAGGAACCTTAGATTATGAATTTTTAGTACATAGATTTATCTACCCCTAAAAATCAAAGGTACCCTGACAATTTTTTTGCAGCAAAAAAGGGGCATAACAGCACACTATTGATGCCATTATACCCCTCTGTTTTTAGGCCTGAGAGCTTCTACAAAAATTGTATTTCTCCTTCGGCGCCGATTGAACGGACTCTTCAGAGTTCCATCCAATAGCGATACGGGTGCCTGAAAGTTTCTATAAAAAGGTGGCACTTTTTATATTGCTTCTTCGGCTATCTCTGCGTTATATGAGATATCTCTCGCTATTTTCATCTGGGCTTTTATTCAGTTATTGTAAAAATATATATTATCTTCTAAATTATATTACAATTCAGGATGAAAATGCAATGGTGGTTAATTTTTTAACCTATTCTTTCAACTCCCGTTGAACCTGTTCACGCCAAAGGGTAGGCACCTGTTCAATAGCTCTAAGGCCTTTTTGAATCAGGCTTACGTATACCGCAACCATTATGCCTCACCTCCCGCCAGCAGCTCGGCAATTTCAGCCAGGGCCAATTGCAGAGCTGTATAGTTTTCTTCGTTTTGTGTTCTTAAATCTGTTATAACTGCTTGCAGGCTGCTGTTTTCTTCCTCCAGGCCTTGAATTCTTTGTTGAAGCAATTCGAAGGATACAGCAGGCTCATGGGTTTCCTGGCTCCACTGGTCGCCTTCCCATTTTCGCCACAGGAAGGTTTGATTATATTCGGGCAGTTTAACATAGCCCGATAGCCCTGCTGGTAGCAGTTCTGTTCGGGTTATAATTTCGGTACAGATTTGGTTTTCGTTTAGTTTTGCGTAGTAAAGCATTTTTTATCATCCTTTCTATTCGTATACTATATAACAGCATAACAGCGGTAATTCACTAGTTGAGAATTTTTATGTTTATTATAAATTCTAAAATCAAGCACATTGTTGTCTGAAACGGATACATCTGAAAGTACCAAAATTCCGTCATAACTACCCTCTCTTTTTTCATAATTAGAATGAAAAAGTGATTTATTAATTATAACAAAATTAGATCCTTGGTCAGCTGATGCTTCTAAATATAGAAATTTCCATGAACTTGGCAGTATAAAACGACCCAATTCGAAATCACCAGAACCTATTTCCTTTTTATTACACTGAAAATCAATACTGTACGTTTTCGCTGATCCTAAAATTCCACCAATATTAATACCTTCTTTTACATTTTCAGGTATAAGGTTGGGGAAACTAGCCGTTACTTTCCCACTCCCTCTATGATATCCTTGGGGAATTGTATATTGTCCCCCCTGGGTCGTTATGGTGTTTGTTAGTGCTCCTATATTGAGCATTTTTCCATCTATTACTCCTTTTTCCGTTCCAAGGGTGTATCCTTCCATTACCTCTGCGGAGGTGGCTGTTCCGTACTCACCTCCTTCGCCCAGGTCTTGAAAAACCGAGTTTAACTGGGCAATCATTTCTGTATTCCCTTGCTGCCCTGCCGCTAAGTTAAGGGGATATGTGTACTCAATTTGTGGCAACGGATAGGGTATGGTTTCATATTCGATTTCCAGCCCTGCCAGTTGCTCTCGTGCTTGGGCTAGGGTGGTGCCTTTGGGAAAAATAAAAAGTACGCTACCTACATTACCACTAGTTGAGTATTTTCCTATATTTTGAACTAGTTGGATATTTGCACCGCCTTCTGTTTCTAACCAACCGTTTACATCTATAGTCCCAGTCGATAGTTGACCTATTGCAATATAATCTATTAGTTTAGATTTATTCAAAAAGGCAATGTCGACATTTGCATATGTTGTATACATACTTTCTATGTCTTCAGCACGAAGAACATACTTTCTTCGATTCTGAAACATCAGGGTACCGTCTTTGAAGCTAGTTACAGGTGGTATATTTATCTTGGAGACTACGGGCGTCCCTAGCTCATAAATAACCTTTGTCCCTGCCAAGGCCGCTCGTGCTGCTCCTATGTTAGCATAGGTGCCCTTTGGAACAGCAATCGCTAGAGTTGCATTTGATTCGACAAAATAGTGCCTCCAAAAAATCTCTTGAGTATCAGTTGAAATACCTCTTCTCGGAATCGAAACGCTTGTTATAGTATTGTTTCCAATTGCATCATGTGTTCCATAATTTTTTCTATCGGCCGGAAGTATGATAGAGACAACATCTACATTTGTACTTGCCGAAGTATTTAGCCCGTAGAAGTTACTATCCTGCAAAATAATCTCATTTGTCCGCCTAACATAATTCCCCTCTGAATCTATTGTATCAGCTACACCGTTAGGAAGCTGTCGGAGAGGTAAAGGCAGGAACATGGTTGATTCTTTGTATGGTTCGTATTCCGATTTAAATTTGCTAAGCATAAAATTACAAAATTTTACAGGAGAACCAGAGTTATTAGAGCCGAATCTCAAAAACCTTACCCAAAATTCTCCTGTCGGTGTATTAATTGTAAACTCATTCTTACCGGGAGTAAGACTAGTGCCAAATAGAACCATATTTTGACCAGGAACTTGTGTTGGTTCGACAGCTATTCTGGATGCAGCTCCGTCATGAGCGGATTCACAAACAAACGATAATTTATAAGCTGTGTTAGGCTCTACATTTAACTTAAATCCTCTACCGTGAACATCAACACTTCCGTTATAGACTTCTAGTTTCCCGTCAACCCACTTATTTCTATACGCCGACGAACCATAGCCTATATTGAACAAACTATCATCTTGACTTTCTTCACCCTTAATTAAATTTTCCCCCACACTCACCATCTTCACATTCTCAACCGACTGCATACCATCAATGTATCCTGGTATCAGTGCATTGATTTCA
>CBFGTV010000100.1:0-10205 GCA_965652145.1 uncultured Clostridiaceae bacterium | reverse complement strand
ATTATTAAAAAGGAAAAAAAGACTGCCATCATGGTAACCCATGATATTGCAGAAGTGATGTATTGCTAAATACTACTCTTTTATTCTAATATTTATTATCTTCTATCTCATTAGTTTGCAGATACCATATATACTAACATTAATGGATTTTTTCAATTTCGATTTATATACAAATGAATTGTAAACCAAAGCCTTAAGAAAAATACCTCTACACTAAGGATACTTTTTTATTTTTTACATACCCTATACTTAATGATTTTTTTATAAAGGAGGGGTTTTTATTGCCTAAAAGAAAGCTGGTTGTTCCCAATGCACGCCAGGCCCTTGAAGAGTTTAAAATGGAAATTGCCCAGGAATTCGGCGTTGATGACCCAAGGTCTCTGGCCTCAAGGTATACTGGTCAAATTACCAGAAGATTGGTTGAAATGGGTGAAAAACAGCTAATTGACCAAAACAAGAATAAATGAGGTCAGCCTGTACAATATTTTATTTACCTAAGTCTTTTAGCTGTTATCTAATTTCTGTTTTGTCTTTAAATATTTCATTAAATTTTGATAAGTTGAAATCTGATTTTCTTCAGAAAGGCTCATAATCTTTATATGAATTAAATCAGCAATTGCATTGGCCATATTCTTACCTGGGTCTTCTTCACCAGGGTAGATAACGATATTAATTTGCCCCATTCCAAACACCTCCACTTTATCCTATGAAGAAAATAGATTGTACTATGTTCAGGAAGTACTGAAATAGCCTGCTGATAAAAAAAGTCCAGTTAAGAAAGGAAAACAACTTAACTGGGCTCTTTTAATGTTACTATCATCGCTTTGCTAATTTAAGTAAACCTAAGGAAATAAAATACCCCTGAATAGGGGTATTTCATATAGCATGCTATTAATCAATGAGGATTTGGATTATTAAAGCTTGGAGGCTGTGCATTGCTGGGATCAAAATATTGTCCGCCGGGGGTTGAAAGATTGAAGTACAGCTTAGAATCCTTTGTGATACCCCAGTCCTTTAAAGAGCCGGTATCCTGAATTCTGTTAAAGGCCTCTCTGAACATAGTATTATGAGCCTCTTCACGATTTAATAGGAAGTCAATGGTATTTCTAACACCTTTATCGCTAATTTGGCGATATAGATATTCATAAACCACCTTAGCTCTTTGTTCAGCAGCAATATTAGAGAGTATGTCGGCAGCTAAATCACCTGTTTCATTAATGTAGGCAGCTGTCCACAATTGACCGGAGGCATTACTTAGCATAGGGTTTAAACCCGTCAAAACGTGGGCTTCAATATTCCCTACAGTTGCCATATTGGCATCGGGATCGTGTCCATTTAGTAGATTAATGGTTGTGGCCACCATTTCCATATGGCTTAGCTCCTCTGCTGCTATGTCCAAAAATAAATCCTTTATTTCCGGGTCTTTGATACGAAAGCTCTGAGAAAAATATTGAAGCGCAGCCTTTAATTCTCCTTGGGGCCCACCCAGTTGCTCCTGCATCATAGCCGCATAGTTGGGATTAGGGGCATCAACCCTAACCTCATGTAATAGGTTTTTATCATGCTTAAACATTGGCTCATCTCCTTTTTTTATTTAGTTTTCTATTTATTCACCAGAATATTCATGATTATATTAAATTTTTTACATAATCTATGCTCCTCAGAGTTATACTAGGTTTAAAATCTAACAATAATTGAGGAGGCAAGAAATCAATGGGTATTTTAGGAGGAAATCAAAAAATGAACCAATGCATTATGGAGAGGTGTTTGGCGTTTGGAGTCATTTAATGGAGGCACAGGCTGCCCTAGTGAATCATCAGGTTATGATTAATCACACAGGTGATAAGGAACTGAAGAAATTTCTTGAGGATTTAAACGATAATGTAGTTAAACCAGAAATTCAACAGATTGAAGACCTACTAAAGGTTAATGGTATTGCACTTCCACCAGCCCCTCCAGAGCGTCCTGTGGCCAACCTAGAGGATATACCGGTTGGTGCAAGGGTAATGGACCCAGAAATTGCAGCAGCCACAGCCAAGCATATTTCTGCCGGTTTAGTTTCCTGTAGTAGCATAATGGGTATGGCAACCCGAGAAGATATTGGTATGATGTTTGGTCAATTCCATATGAAGAAGGCTCAATACGGTAATATGCTGCTAAAATTACAAAAAGAAAAGGGTTGGCTGATCTTACCTCCGCTTCACAACCCAAGTCATTAGTAAGGAGGTGAAAAAATGAGTAATACAACAACTGCTCTATTAGTAAAGTTTGCTATGACCTTTGTGGCAGCTTGGCTTACTTTAGGCTATATGGACAGAAATCCGTTTATGTGGATTCTACTGGTAGCTATATTAGGAACCGTTCTAAATTATCTTTTAGGTGACCTAGTTGTTCTTCCTAAAATGGGAAACGTTGTGGCGGCCCTTGGAGATGGTGTAATGGCTGCCTTGGTGGCCTACGTAGTAGCATATTTCACTAGGAATTTCAATACAACCCTTCGTACCCTGGTAATCTTCGGAGTGCTGGTGGCAGTAGTAGAATATTTCTTCCATAATTATTTGCTTAAGTCAGACACAGTGGCACCAAGGGAAAAATAAAAAACAAAGACATTTATCCGTCAAAGTAAAACGCTTCATTTGTAGAAGACAACTGCAAATGAAGCGTTTCTTTAAATATATTGTTAAAGGGCCAAATACATTATAGTCTTTCTGCCAGCTTAACTCCATAGGCTCTGCATTGCTCCAGGGCTCCTTCATCGGGCTGCCATAATGCACCGAGGCCCTCCTCAGTAACGTTAAACCCACATTCCTTAAGGGCTTTAGTCATGATTTTAGGAGATTCACCGCTCCAGCCATAGCTGCCGAATCCAGCCGCTTGTTTATTTTTAAATCGAAGCCCCTTCATTATTTCAAGCATAGCTGCCATAGCTGAAAGAATACCGTTATTAATAGTAGAAGAGCCTGCTACAACTAGCTTTGCCTTAAAGACTTCAGCGATTACATCATTTTTATCTGCCTTTGCAACATTGAAAAGCTTAATGTTGAGGGTTGGGTCCACTGACTTAATTCCTTCTGCAATGGCTTCAGCCATTCGTTTAGTGGCATCCCACATGGTATCATAAATCAATGTAACTTGATGCTCCTGATAATTCTGGGCCCACTTGAGATATTGCTCTACAATTTGAGTTGGATGATCCCTCCAAATAACACCATGTGCTGGACAAATCATGCTTACTGGCACATTGAAATCCAGTACTTCTTTAATTTTCTTAACTACCAGTGGGCTGAAGGGTGTCAAAATATTGGCATAGTACTTAATCGCCTCTTGATAAAGCTCTGCCTGATCTACCAGGTCATTATACATTAACTCAGAGGCATAGTGCTGACCAAAGGCATCATTGCTGAATAGTATCTCGTCTTTGGTATAATATTCAAACATACTGTCCGGCCAATGCAGCATCGGCGCCTCAATAAAAACAAGCTTTCCTTCACCCAGGTCCAGGGTGTCGCCTGTCTTAATCTCAACAAAATTCCAATCCTGATGAAAATGCCCCTTTAATGATTTAATTCCGTTGGCTGTACAATAAATGGGAGTATCAGGTATTTCTTTCATCAATTCCGGCAACCCACCACTGTGATCTATTTCGGCATGGTTTGCAATGATGTAATCAATTTTCTTTAAATCAATTACTTTTTTGAGATTTGCCACAAACTCGTCGTCAAAGGGCTTCCAGACGGTATCGATTAAAGCTACCTTTTTATCCTGAATCAAGTATGAATTGTAGGAGGATCCTCTATGGGTTGAATATTCTTCTCCATGAAAGGTTTTAAGCTCCCAGTCTATTTTTCCCACCCAAGTAATTCTTTCATTAATTTTAAACATTTTAATACCCCTTTCTAAACAAATCTTTTAAATAGAATATTATTTTCTGTATGAACATGCATATACATGTCGGCTACAAAGGCCTTTAGCTTCTCATATACCAGCTGAAAGGTGGTACAGCCATCTGCCGGTGCTTTAAAATGCTTGGTCAAATCAGTAATTTGATGAAGCGCATCCCCGGCATCGTCATGTTCTCCTTCTAGGGCTTCAACTAACTCCTTAAGCCTTGGGCCACCTTCACTTATTTTAGGAAACAATTGAACCTCTTCCTTTACCAGATGATTCTCAAGCTCTGTTTTTAACCCTCCAAAGACTTTATGAAGCTCAAAAAGCTCTGGATGTTTATCACCATGTACCATAAGGATTTTAAATATCAATTCAGATATAACCGGCAGCTCTTTTTTTAAGTAGCTGTGGTGTTTGTTAACAATCCGTTCAATTAATTGCTCTGTTGAAAAATCGGAAAGCTTCATTTTTTTAGAATCAACTTCTAATTTTTCAGCCCTTTCCATCGCTTCCTCTGCATCCTTAATCAGCCCTTCGATATCCCTGGCATCCCTTTCTATAGCTTCTTTAACCGTTCTGTCACCGCCACAGCAAAAATCTACATCATAGTCCATATAAACCTTCACCAATTCCGGATGTAAAGTGACACTTTCTCCAATTGTAAGATTCATATCTAGTTTTTTCATAAATATAACCCTCCCTAAATTATGGTTGTATATTGATTTCATCATACCACCCTATACACATTGATAATGTGATTCGCCTCACACCATCTATATTTTTTATGTATAGTCCTTCTGATCCTACAGCTTATTTTTACAGCAGCGCTGCTTTTACATGCCTTTATTTATTCATATATTTCTTTTAATTTAGTATTCTTAAAGTATCTTTTGGCTATACGATTTTTCTATATTGATTAATTTTACGGATCATGTTACTTTCAAGGCTTATGAAGTGAGTATTGAAAGTATCAGTATTGTAAATACTATAACCGGCAGAACTAATAATAATTGGAGGTGCAGTATGTACAGAAAATTATCTAGATTATTTATGCTCTCTTTTCTCATAATAAGTCTGCTGCTTATCTCATGCGGCAGAACAGAAAGGCCACCCGAAGGAGAAGGCGTTGAAAATCCCTATAACCCTGTCGGGGAGGATGTCAGTAATGAACTGAAGTTACAGTTGGAATTGGAATCAGGTGTTTCCAGTATTAGTCTCCTGGAAAAGACAGACTGGCTTATTGCCACCATTCTGATAGAAGAGGGTCTTAATGAAAATAAAGCTGAACAGCTGGCTAAAGGATATGGACAAAAAATTAAGGAAAGGTACCCGGATAGAAAGGTAAGAGTTCAGATTGAACAAAAGAAGCATATCGTTTATGATTACGAATTAGAATGAAACTACCCCTAATGTAAAAGCTTAGTACCTGGTCATCTAAATAGCGAAACCACCTGGAATATCCCAAAATAGCTTTATCTTTAATTCGCCATATTATTCGATATGGCTTCCTTTTCGCTTGTTTTTGGAATAATAACACCATGCCCCTATCTCGTCATTTAGATGACCGGCGTACTACAATAAAGAAGGGATTAAAAACAATCCATGGTACTGATACAAAAGGTATTGCAAAGATACAAATAAAGTTCTTCATCTATCTTTAGATTTTTAACATATTTTTTAGAAGTTGTAAATTTTTTAGGTTTACCCAGAACATGATAGTTTCCCCAATAAGTTATTTGACTGACGGAAAGATAAAAGCTATCCATACAGGTAAAGCATCTACGAAGCTTAATCCTGGTATATGTGTCCTTTGAAGAATCTATTTTATTAAGCATTATTAAAGATGAGTAGTAATGATTTTCAAGTTCCTTCTTAAGCTTTTTAGGGTCTGGTATAAGCTCTAAAGGCTCGATTATCTTCACATTTTCCACCCAATCTCTACACTTTTCACAGAAGGGTCTTACCTGTAATGATGGATAGCTTGCAGCAATGGCTGGTAATAACAGTATTAAAAACTTAACTAACCAGATTAAATATATCGTCTGGCCCCTTATGATATACGGATGATACCCACCTATGTATATTTCCCATCCTGAATCAGCTATAAACATTATGGCATACAATAAATCCCTTGGATTCCAAATAAGTAGCTTTCTCTTAAAGTTAAAAAATACCCAAAAGACTCCGGTAAAGTACTCCGCCATCAAAATAATCCCTGCGAACAGGAAAATAGCTATAATTCGATGTCTTACATTACTAATCCATATACTTACTCGGGCAATTAATCCTAAAATCCCCCCATAGATTAAGGTTCCAAAAGTAACCGCCATATAAAATATTGGCCCATAATTATATAGCAATATCACTGTTATTAAGCTATATATAAAGCTTAGCAAAAAGATTACAATGCTTGAAAGGAGTAACATAATACTAAAGGGTTTAATTGACAGCTTCAGAGATTGTTGATAATATAATTGTTTTTTCTTAAATAACCATTGCACAGACTTTTCTCCCCTTTAAATGGCAAAAATACTATATACTAAGATAGCACAGGACAAATTTAATTTGTGTCGAACATTGTATAATTATAGAAAATAGTGCCATATTCCTACCTTTTTCTTCAAAAACTAAAAAACCCAATATGGAATATATGAAAAAATCTCTTTTATCAGCATACACCAAGCCTATAACTAATATAAGATATTGTAGACAGAAATACTTTTCAATTTAAGGTGATGCGATGGGAGAGCACATTGTAGTGGCCATTTATGCCAGAAAATCCAAGGAAACTGACAAGGGAGAGTCCGTAATCAATCAGGTAAAATCCTGTAAGGAATACGCCGAGGCTTTTTTAGCTAATGAAAATATTCAATATCTGATTTACATTGACGAGGGCTTTTCTGCTAAGGATACCGATCGTCCCGAATTTCAAAAATTGCTTCATGATGCCAAGCTAAAAAAATTCCAAATTTTAATCTGCTACAGGCTAGATCGTATCAGCAGAAATATTTCTGATTTTACCGGCATCATTGATTTATTTGAAAAAAACAATATTGCCTTTGTATCTATCCGGGAAAGATTCGACACTGCTACTCCCATGGGAAGGGCTATGATGTATATATCCAGTGTTTTCGCACAGCTGGAAAGGGAAACCATTGGGGAACGTATTCGAGATAACTTTCTTAAGCTTGCCCGAACTGGCCGATGGCTGGGCGGAAAACCCCCAACCGGTTACTGTGGAAGCCCTGTGGAGTATCTGGACGATAATTTTAAGAAGAAAAAAATGCAGCAGCTAAGGCCTATACCCCAGGAGCTGGCTTTAGTAAAGCAGCTCTATCGTAAATACATTGAGTTGGGCTCTCTGAACCGACTTTTAAATTGGTCCCTCGAAAATCAGATTAAATCAAAATATGGAAATGATTTTAATCTTCGGGCCCTAAGGCTTATTCTCACCAATACCGTTTATGTGATGGCAGATGAAAAAATATATACATGGCTTCTGAAAGAAGGTATTGATATTGCCAGCGATAAGGCCGAATTCAACGGTATAAACGGCCTATTTATCTATAACAAATACAATAATCAAAGAAACTGCTCTGCCAAAATTAGAAAAAAGGAGGAGTGGATTGCAGTGGTGGGAAGCCACCCCGGTGTTATTTCTTCAAATGACTGGATTCATGTTCAAGAAATGCTTAGAAGAAATTCCGCCAAGGCGCCAAGGAGTGATACCGGGGAATACGGGTTGATTACATCATTGTTAAGGTGTGCTTGCGGGTCTGGCATGAAAATCACCTTTAAATACACTAATGGCCAGGTTCGTCATTACTATTATAAATGCAAAATGAAGGAAGCTTCTCGGGGAAGCCGATGTCAAGGAACTAACTTGAATGGTGCTGAAGCCGATGCCTTGATAATTAAGGAAATACAGAAATTACAAGCCCACCCCGAAGAAGTATATTCCCTGCTGGCGGAAAAAAACAGTGGCTTTGAAAAATCTACTACTCAATTTAATGGAAAAAGGGAGCTATTTGAAAAGGAGTTAATAGAATGTAGGGCTGCTATTCAAAACCTGACAGTTCAACTATCCCAAAATCATAACTCTACGGCAGCTAAATATATGATTAATCAAATTGAAGTCCTTGACCAAAGGATGAAAGAAATCGAGCACCAGCTAAAGCTCATCAAAACCCCTGATATACCTTCTCTTGAAAAACAAAGCCTGGAAATTATCTATTCCCTGGCCAGTCAATCAAATGATTTTTTTCACAAGCTGACCATCACCGAGAAACGAAGAATATTAAAAGCAATCATCAAGGAAATTCAATGGGATGGGGAAAACTTGAAAATATTTTTTAAGTGAAGTTTTTCTGTACTGATGGCATCCACCTAAAGAATCTTGCCTGATATTTGCCTTTCATCATAAAGTTTATCCCTCCCTGTGTAAGTATATTGAAATACCCTACTTCTTATAGCTTCTGGGTTGCGGAAGGGGCAAGCGCTGAAAAATTAACAACTAAACTGCTATTTAGATAGAGAATTTTTGAAGTCTTTGGTATAATAATAGCAAATTCACCTGTAAAGGAGCATATCTAATGTATAAAACCATTCAAAAGGGCAGTAGGCGCAGGCATAAGGGGGGTATATTAAAAAAGCTTCTATTCTGCCTTTTCGGACTTATCTTTTTGGCTTTTCTTATTTTCACATATTGGCTGGGAAAGCAGGTCGCAGCAGGTTTGTTATATCAAAATGTCGACAACGATACGAAGGAGAATAGTGTTAAGCAGTTGGAAAAGTGGGGCTATGACCTAGCCGCCTTTGAGATGGCCTATACGCCTGAACAATTTACTTTAAAGGCTGAGGATGACAATATCATTCCTGTTTATGCCTTTACCGCCAATGGAGAAGCCGATAATGATACGGTGATTCTAGTACATGGAGCTGGCGGTGATCATGTTAGTGTGTACCCCGTAGCTGAAGTCTACTTGAAAAATGGCTGGAATGTAATTACTATTGATCAACGGGCCAGCGGAGATTCTCTAAATGAAATTGTCACCTTCGGTTATTATGAAAAACTAGATGTAAAGGCCCTGGTAGATTATGCTCAAGAAAAGGTTAAGAATCATAAAGTGGTTGTCCATGGCATCTCCATGGGGGCTGCCACCTCAGGCCTTTATGCTGCAACGGAACATGCTAAAGATAGTCTGGATTATGTCATTATGGACTCCTCCTATGATAGCATGGAAAATATGTTTTTAGCTGTTTGGAATCAAATGGAAGAAGCTAAAAGCTTACCTACAGCTTATGTCCTATGGAGCGGAAATTGGTATTTAAAGCTGCGCTACGGCTTTGGTTTTAATGATGTTGATATTGTAAATGCCCAAAAGAGTAATGAAATTCCCACCTTGGTTATTCAGGGTACAAAGGACACCCTGTGCCCACCGGATATGGGTGAACAGATATATGAAAATATCGCCTCAGCTGAAAAGGAGCTATGGATGGTGAATAGTGCCCATATCGAAGCCTATATAGATTATCCTCAGCAGTATGCTGCCAAAGTAATGGACTTCTTGAATAAATAATCTTGCTGTAATGAATCGTTTAAGCATTATATGTATTAAGGTTACTTTCGTATTGTTCCTAAATTTTAAAGGCTAGTCTATTCAAAAGACCAGCCTTTTTTCATTCTTTAATAGCTATTCTTGGTAATTTAACTCCCAAATATAGTCGAAGGGGTCCTGCACCTTGGCGTAGATAGAACCCCAAAAGGTGGGTTCCAATGGAGTAATGACTTTACAATTCCTGTCAATAAATTCCTCGTAAATGGATTTAATCGCTTCTTCTGATTCGATTTCCAGCCAAATTGAAATGGTATTCCCCCTGGTCAAGGGATGGTTGTCCACCACATCGGTGGCAGATATGGTCATGTCTCCAAAGGCCATAGTGGCATTCATAATATAGTTTTTTTGATGAGCATCGACCTCCATTTCTGCCTCTCTGTAGGTAACCCTTTCCAGAATAGGCACCTTAAACACTGTGGAGTAAAAATCCAAGGCCTCTTGACAATTACCATTAAAATATAAAAAGGGAAGTATGGTTTTAATCATGCTACAGCCTCCTTCAATTTTTTATATTATACCACGCCTCCTTTAAAAAAACTTCTTATTATTGCTGTCTTATCATGCAAGTTTATTTTATCATACTATAATCCCTTTCATCTCAATAAGCTGTTATTTCTCCTGGTCGCATTTTTATTGACATACCTGAAGCCATCTCTATGGCAGACCGGGTTATGGTTCTTTCCAATCGCCCTGCCACTA
>CBFGTV010000099.1:0-10990 GCA_965652145.1 uncultured Clostridiaceae bacterium | reverse complement strand
AGCAGCCTATACGAAACCTTTATAATTGGAGAGGTAAACCAAACGGTCTTTTTAACCCGGGCAGCCCTGCTTGAAGATTTAGAATGGTCTGTTGAAAAGCTCTACGGTGTAGATAACTTAAACTACCGGTTGATGACACCCAAAGGAGAAATATTTTATCTATCGAAAAATAAATTTAAAGGAATATTACAAATTTTACTGGAAGAGTGATATAATCGAAGCAAAAGACATGATGAGGTGAAAAGATGACAACCAAGAAGCTTTATTTAAACAATTCTTACTTACGGGAATTTACCAGTTCCATTTTATCCGTTTCACCCCATACCAAAGACCCGAACTATTACCTGGTTCAACTAGATCAAACTGCCTTTTACCCCGAGGGGGGTGGCCAGCCTTCCGACACCGGCTATATTGGCAATAGTCAGGTAAGCTATGTCTTTGAAGAAAATGATATCCTATATCATGTTGTTGATCAGCCTCCTTCTGCCCATGAAAATGTTCCCTGTCGTATAGACTGGCAAAGACGCCATGATCATATGCAGCAGCATCTGGGCCAGCACCTGCTTTCAGCAGTCTTCGAAGATGAGCTTAAAGCTGCCACCGTTGGCTTTCACTTAGGGCAAGAGCTGGTTACAATTGATTTAGATTTAGCAGACCTGTCCCTGGATCAAGCTAAACGCATTGAAAATACGGCCAATAAACTCATAACCCAAAATCTTGCCGTCAGGCTTCACTATCCAGATTTTCAGGAAGTAAAGAAATTACCCCTTAGAAAAGTCCCTTCGGTAACTGAAAACATTAGAATTGTGGAAATTGATTCCTACGATTTCTCCCCCTGCGGCGGTACCCATCCCCAAAGCACTGGTGAAGTCGGCCTGATTAAAATCAGACGCTGGGAAAGGCTTCGGGAGGGTTTAAGGATAGAATTTTTTTGTGGTCAAAGAGCCCTGAGGGATTACCAGTGGAAGCATGATCAAATTAATTCGTTGGCAGGGCTTTTTTCCATCAGAGATGATGAGGTACAGGCTACAGTTGAACGGCTGTCAGCAGACAACAAAGCACTTTCTAAAGCCTTTCAGCAGCAAAAGCGACGGCTTTTGGAGTATCGGGCCCAAGAACTTTATCACGATGCAGAAGCATATCAAAACCATTTCATTGTTTCTAAAATCTTTTTAAAGGAGGATATTAAGGAGCTCCAAACCATGGCCTCCATCTTAAATCAAATGCCCCGGGCGGTAATTTTACTGGCAACAGTCAATGAGCGGGCTCAGATTATCTTTACCCGAAGTAAAGAGCTGAAGCTTGATATGAATCAATTATTTAAAGAGGTCATTCCCTTGATTGACGGCAAGGGCGGCGGAAATGCCATAACAGCCCAGGGAGGCGGCAACCTCATCTCTAATCTTGAAGGATTAATGGAGGCTGCGGTCTTTAAGCTGAAAAAGGAATATATTAAAGGTTAAAAGTGATCCTGCTTTATCATACTGTGTCACTTAAATGATAGGAAAAGGCCTGAGCCAAATTCTCCAAGGTAAGGCGAAGAAGGAAGCTATATCTTGGAGAATTTGGCCAGGGTCAACTGCTGCTAACAGGCACCAGTTCTTTGGTATTGGCAAATTCCACCCACATAGGTTTGGTTCACCACCGTATTCCTTAATTGAGTGACAGTAGCTGTACTGAGATCCTGTTTTCCCACAAGAATAAAATCGGCCAAATAGCCGGGGGCGATTTTCCCCTTTATTTCTTCCTCAAAGGTGCAATAGCTGGCACCAATGGTATAAAGACCAATGGCCTCCTCCAAGGTCAGTGCCTCATCGGGGTACCAACCCCCTTTAGGCTTTCCTTCATGGTCGGTTCTGGCAACGGCACCGAAAACACCCCAAAATGGATTCATCGGTTCAATGGGGCAATCAGAGCCGCCGGCTACCCTTACCCCCTGATTCAGCATGCTTTTCCAACCATAGCTTTCCTTAGCACGCTTCTTTCCAATCCTCGATTCAATCATTTTTAAATCTGTTGTTAAAAATCCTGGCTGTATATCGGCCACCACTCCCAAGTCCTTCATTCTCTTGATTATATCATGATTGATTATTTGGCAGTGTATCAGCCGAGGCCGCATTCTTTTTATGCTTAGATGGGTGAGGGAATCGTATACCTTCAGCAATTGATCCATCGCCCCATCGCCAATGGCGTGAACTGCAGGCTGTAATCGATTTTGAAGGGCCAGTGCAATCATTTCCTTGAGGGTTTGGGTTTCGTAAATAAGCATACCACGATTTTCAGGGTCTCCTTCATAGGGTTCCAGAAGAGCAGCGGTTCTACCGCCCAATGAACCATCTGCCAATATTTTGATGGGGCCAAATTTCAGCATTGAACTCCCCTTTCCAGTATAGATTCCCTGGCGAATAAGCTCCATTAGGGCCTCTTTAGTGGGGGCAAGCATCTGAAGATTAATTCTGATTTTCAGCTTTCCTTCCCTTTCTAATTCCTGATAGGCCAGCACCACAAGGTCATGATTGGCTGCCTGGGCAAAATCATCGGTTTGAATTGAAGTTAAGCCATATTTCAGGGCATCCTCCTGGGCCGATTGGATAATGCTTTTTAGCTGACCGACCTGATCAATGGCAGGGATTTTAGAATAGGCCATATAAATAGCATTTTCCCTAAGGATTCCCGTGGGCCGTGTACCATTTCTATCGCGATCAATTTTTCCCCCCTCCGGGTTAAGGGTTTGACTATGAATACCAGCCCTTTCCAAGCCCTTGCTGTTTAATGCCGCCACGTGATAACAGGCCCTTGATAAAAATATAGGATAATCCTGACTAATTTTATCTAAAAAATCTGCTGTGGGCAGCGTTGGCTCATTAAATGACTCCTCGTTCCAGCCATGGCCTACAATCCAATCTCCAAAATAGCCCCCTTCTGTAGAAGCCTGGGCTTTAAGTGTTTCCTCCAGCTCCTGAAGGGATCGGCAATGGCTCAGATCTACCTTCCTTTTTGAAAGTCCATAGTTAATTAAATGCATATGACTGTCGTTAAAGCCTGGCAATACCCATTGACCGTTTAAATCAACTATCTCATCATTCCCTTGCCTATCCTTTAATATTTCATTTGTTGTACCTACTTTTAGAAACCTGTCCCCTTCCACAGTAAAGGCCTCGGCCCTTTTACCCTCAACCATTGTCATAATATTTCCATTAATAAAATGCTTTCTCACTTTTCTGCCTCCCTTCCCTTACCTTTAAGATAGCATATGCATAGAACCCGTAACAGTACTTTTTCTATTAATTTTCTATTCAGAGTGTCAATACATAATTAGCCCCAATAGTTACAATACTAAAATGAAAGTGTACAGGGGGTGTAGGTATGAAACGCCATAAAAAAAACCTTCCTAATCAAGAGGTTGAAATAAATATAACCAGAGACGAAATCAACAGCCGTAATCTGAGTAAAGACCTTAAAGATAATTATCTATTGCTCAGGGCTATTTTCAGAGATAGCAATGATATTATCTTCCGCAGGCTTAGTATCTTTTCTAAAGGCCCTTCGGAGGATGCATTCTTGATTTTTACCGACGGATTAGTGGATTCTGAAAATATTTATGAAAGCATTATCGAACCCCTTAACCATTATCGGGAACAGTACAGTAATACAGTCCATTATCAAGGCCTTGCGTTAAAAAACGTAAAAAGTATCATAACCAACAGCGAAATAGAAGAGGTTGAAATGGTCAAGGAGGTTGTTAACGGTGTTTTATCAGGAGATACCGTTCTAATCATTGAAGGCTCCAAAAAGGCTCTTATGTTAAATACCAAGGGCTGGGATAAAAGAAACATTGAAGAACCAACGGTAGAACGGGTTGTAAGGGGCTCTAGGGAAGGTTTTACCGAAAGTATTCGATCAAACACCGGACTCATTCGGAGAAAGCTGAAGGACCCGGCTCTGAAAATCTATGAATTAAAGGTAGGAAACCGCAGCCAGACCTTTGTTTCAATTTTTTATATTGATGATATCGTAAATAAAGAGGTTTTAAATAAAATCATCCATAAAATAACAAATATTAAAATAGATGGAATCTTTGAAAGCGGCTATATTGAACAGCAATTGGAAAAAAGCCCCTATTCACCCTTTCCACAGATGCAGATTACAGAAAGGCCCGATAAGGTCTGTGCCAATTTACTGGAGGGAAGGATTGTCGTTATGGTCGATGGGGCTCCCCAGGCATTAATAATGCCAATTTCCTTTATCAGCCTGTTCCAGTCTCCCGAAGACTATAATGAACGGATTTTATTTGGGAATTTAACACGATTTCTTCGATTTATTGGTTTTTTCATAGCCACTTCCTTTCCATCCATTTATGTGGCCTTAATATCGTTTCATCAGGAAATGCTGCCCACCGGCTTGATTTTAGACCTGTCTAGGAGTAGAGCCCAGGTGCCCTTCCCACCGGTGGTAGAGGCAATTTTAATGGAGGTTACCGTTGATCTGCTTCGGGAGGCCAGTGCCCGACTGCCCGGAACCATCGGACAAACCATTGGTATTGTAGGGGCCATTGTCATTGGAGATGCCGCCGTTAAAGCTAATTTAGCCAGCCCTGCCATGGTGATTGTCGTTGCCATTACCGCCATTGGCAGCTATGTGCTGCCCCACTACAGTACCTCCTTTTCCCTTAGGGCCGTTAGATTCCCTATGATTTTCATGGCAGCCAGCTTTGGCGCCTTTGGCATCATCATTAGCTGGACATGGATTGTGATTCATCTATGCCGACTTGATTCCTTTGGCTATCCTTATCTTTCTCCTATGGCTCCACTTAACAGGGGAATTTTTAAGGACGGCATCTTAAGAAATACCTTAAGGCGCCTACGTACCCGCCCCAGTACCACAAACAAAAAAATATTTTTCGTTGGTAAAGGAGCCCTGTTATGTATCAAACCCATAAAAACGGAGAAATTACAGCAGTTCAAGCTTATATTATCATTATCAGCATAATGATTGGTAGCGGGATCTTAGGTCTGGCCAGGCTTGTTGCAGAGAAGTCCCAGCAGGATGCCTGGATATCGGTTTTAATAAACAGCTTTCTCATCAGTGCTGTTGTGGGTATTATTATTTATACCTTTAGTCATTACCCTCAATTTAACTTTGTTGAACTATGCAGTTATTTATTTACAAAGCCTATAGGCTATTTTATTGGCTTTGTCTATGGCATTTATGTGATTTTGGCCACCAGCTCTGTCATCCGCTTTTTATCAGAGATGATCTATACCTGGTTCTTGCCCAATACCCCCATCTATGTGATCGCCTTCATCATATTGATTACCACCATTTATATGACGGCCGGAGGGCTGACGATACTGGCCCGGTTCAACGAAGTGATTTTTTTCCTATTGATTCCCTTTGCCCTTTTAGTACTGGTTGGCCTGCCGGAGCTTCGCATCATAAATCTTAGGCCCATAGGGGGAAGTGGTATCAAAAGCATTATTGAAGGAATCATTCCTTCCCTTTATGCCTTTAGCGGCTATGAGGTGATCATGATTTATTATTCCTATATTTCTGACAAGCACAAACCAATTCAAAGAAATTCAATGCTGGCGGTATTAATTGTAGGGGCCTTTTATACCATTAGCGTTGCTGCACAAATTGCCTTGTTTGGTCATCAGGAGATCATGTGGATTTTGTACCCGGCCATTAATTATTTAGGAGCAGTGGAATTTCCATTGATTGAAAGAATGGAGCTGTTTTTTTCCATATTTTGGTCCTTCACAGTGCTAGGTACCGCAGGACTCCAGCTTTATTCTGGCTGCATCGTTTTTCAAAACATCTTCAAAAACAAAAAAAGTAATTTATATATCTATTTTATGGCACCAGTCATTTTCATTATCGCTCTCGTGCCCCAAAATACTCCTCAAGTGGCCGAGTTCGGAGATAAGGTGGGAAGATTGAATATTTTTTTCGGTTTACTGCTACCATCACTAATATTTTTGACATCTCTAATAAAAAGGAGGTTCACTGCTGATGAAAAGTAGAAAAATATTACTTTTCGCAGTTCTTGGGATATTGACGATATCTCTTACAGGCTGCTGGGATTCTAGGGATTTAGAGGAGCTATTGGTGGTTTATGGCCTTGGTATCGACATCAGCGAACGAAATCCTGAAAAATTGATAGTGACTATGGGCTTTCCCACCATATTAGCCGAGGCCCCAGAAAAAAAATACGAAATATCAGTGGAGGTAAACTCCATTGGTGAAGCAAAAAGATATCTTCAAAATCAGGTTTATCGCCAAATTACCTATGGTTCTATTCAAGTCATCGTCATTAGCGAAGAAGTAGCCAAACAAGGAATATTGAAACATCTGGATACCCTTTTACGGGAGCCCCTGTTTCCCGGCACCACTCGGCTGGCAGTAGTGAATGACAGGGCTGATGCTTTGTTAAGGCTTAAGCCCCCTGTATCGCTGCTGGTCAGCACCTATTTATATGAATCAATAAAGCAAAGTCATTTAGCTAGTAATGTACCCTTTACCACCCTTAGAAATTTTAATTATATGCACCACACCAGCGGCATTGAACCCGTTCTGCCCTATATAGCCTATAACAAAGATACCGATACATTGAAGGTGGACAGTACGACCCTATTTCGTGACGATAAAATGATCTACCAGCTTTCTGATAATGAAAGTAAAGCATTAATGTTTTTGAAGGGAGAAATACTCAATGGCTTCTATACGGTAAAGCATCAAGAAAACACTGACGAGTACATTACCATTCGAGTTAACGGCGGCAATAGTAAAATAAATACTGAAATAATCAATGATCGACTTAAAATTACCCACGAAATCACCATTAACGGTTCACTGGTGGAATACACCCCCAAGGAGATTGTTTTTGATAATGCCCGTTTACAGGAGGTTGAAAGACATGTTGCAAAAAATATCCATGCCGATTTGGAGGATACGATTAAAGTATTACAGGATTTAGAGAATGATAATGTAGGCTATGGCCTATATGTCCGTGCCAATCACCCTGATTTCTTTGAAAGTGAAAATTGGCATAGACAATTTTCCTATGCCGACATTGAGCTACAAACCGATGTAAAGCTTCAAACCGTTGGTATTTCCCACTAAAAAAAGAGTCTTAGACATCATAAAAGGAGCCTTAAGCAGGAATCTTTTTATGAATATTGTCCAGACCCTTTTTCTTATTTCTAGCCTTGTGGCTTAACGACCACCAGTAGCATCTTGAATTTTTCTACTGCATCCAAGGCATGGGGAACATTGGCCGGCATGACCACTACCTCCCCGGCCTTAACATTCAGCCTTTCCTCGCCTATGGTAATTTCCGCCGTGCCATCCAGAACCTGTACCAGGGCATCGCCGGTGGAGGCATGGGAGCTAATAGCCTCTCCCCTATCAAAGGCAAAAAGAGTAATGCTCAAATCGTCCCGTTGAGAAATGGTACGGCTCACCACCTGAGCCTCCTGATACTCAATTAATTCCGTTAGGGAAACCGCCTGGGATACAGGCATATTTTTGATTAATGCTTCCTTTGTCATCATAAAACCTCCTATTTTAATTGATCTTAATTCAATTCTACCGTAATAAGAAAAGCAGTACCGTGATTTGAATCACATATTGGTAGTTTTTACATAATTCCGCTTATCTATGAAAATAGATGTCTGAAAACTCAATGTTAATTTTTTCAATTCTTTTTTCGTAAAGATCTGTAAATTCATCAACTCTTACTTGATGCTCTGCTAAAAGCTTGATTGGCAGCTTCACAATAAATTCTGTTCCCTTTCCATATTGGCTGTTAGCCTTCACTGTTCCGCCATGGAGCTCCACCAATGATTTGACCAGGGAAAGTCCAATGCCACTACCCTCATTCTTTCTAACTAAAGACCCATCCAATTGGCTGAAGCGGTCAAAAATAATATCCACCTTATCAGGAGGAATTCCGATTCCTGTATCCTTTACCGAGAGAATTGCCATATTTTCTTGTCTTTGAAGAGATACGGTGATTTTTCCCTCAGGTTTGGTGAACTTAATGGCATTCGATAGTAAATTTAGTATAATTCTTTCTATTTTATCAGGGTCACAGGCTGTGTACAATTCCTCTTGATCTGTTAAAAATTCAAAGGTAATCCCCTTATTTTCTATGTACTCCTTGACCGAGACGGAAATGACCTCAGCCACCTTGACAATATCATTATTTTCTAAATTTATTTCAAAATACCCACTATCGATCTTGTTAATATCAATCAGGTTATTGACTAACCTTAGCAAACGATAACAATTTTGCTGCATCATATTAATCTTTTTATTGATCTTAAGCTCTAAGGGGGAAAGGGAGTCATCCTTTAAATAGAGCCCAATTAATTGTAGGGTGCCCAATATCACATTTAAAGGGGTTTTGAATTCATGGGCAATATTGGAGAGCAGCTCTGTCCTTAAGCGATCATATTCCAAGGTTTCAGCCAAAAACCGTTCCTTCTCCTCTATATGCCTTTTTAATTCCTCATTCTTTTTTCGTTCAGTAATATCATGCAGCGTGCAAATAATACCGCAGTTTTCACAATAGGGAATACCCAACGCCAATATTTCCACATTTAACATACCATCAAAGATAGTACGAAGCCTGGTCTCAAACAATACCCTTTCAGATCTCCCCTGTTTCTTAAGTAACTTACTGATCGGCTTCTGATCCTCGGGAAATATAAAATCTAAAAAAGACCTGCCTATTAAATCCTGGGGCCCGTTGGCACCAACCAATTTAATGGCAGCATAATTGGCATAGATAATTTTTTCACCGTGGAGAACAATAGCACCATTTGGTAAGGCCTCCATCAGACGCTGGTAAAGGGCCTCGCTTTGCAGCAGTTTAATTTCCATCTCTCGATTTAAGCCCGATAAATTCCGCCCCATCACCAGAACCGACCTAAGCTCATTATTCTCACCGATTTCAGGATATATATCAAAAACAAATTGACTGCTTTCCCTATGTATTTCGAAAAATTGGTGTTCTCCTTTTTCAACAGCTCTTTTTAAAGCTTGAAGAAAAGCATCTTTAAATTTTGTGGTTACCTTCAGCTCTGAAATTCTTTTGCCAATTACATCCTGCTTATTTAATTTAAAAAACGTCTCTGCTGCCCCATTAACATACTCAAATTGAAAGATTGGGTTTAAGCAGGCCACAAAATCCCTTGTATTTTCTGCCAGTAAAGTAAACTTCCCCTGCCGTTTCTCGATATATTCTTTTTCTTTAGTTTTGTCAATAGTATGTACAAGACAGGTAACATAGTCGGGTTCATGACTGAATATTGAAATGTTAACCCATTCCTTTAAGCTATTACTGTAGGCTTCAATATTTAGGTTTTTTCCAGTTTTAATTACTCTTTGGCAGGTATTCAACCAACTGCTCCAATGGTCATGGAAAACAACCTTGGTTACCCTTGCACCCAATACATCTTTTTTCTGCTTCTGCAGCATATTCAGTAAAGCATCATTCGCTTCTAATATAAGGCAATCATGTACTCGATCTGATTCATCATACAATACCCTCAAATGTACATATCCTGTTCCCAAGCCTCCATATAACAAGGTTTTATTTGCAATTTCCATTTCAGCTTTATAGACACTCAAATTGATCCCTCCCGGTTCTTGAAAGATTTTATGTTAAAGATAGTTAATTTTTCCTTGGCTTCCCTTCAACAGATTTATAACCAATTATTATAAACAATAATCTATAATTCCATGATTTGTTACAAATTCCCTTCATTTTATTCTAAAAAGAAAACATTAATCTAAAGATATCCTTTTTTAAACACAAGGTTGAAGTCAAAAAAGCAAAGGACCCGGGGCGTATTTCGAATTTCAAATTTCCC
The DNA here is from genome assembly GCA_965652145.1 of uncultured Clostridiaceae bacterium. Lineage (GTDB taxonomy): Bacteria > Bacillota > Clostridia > Peptostreptococcales > Natronincolaceae > CBFGTV01. The sequence goes on along the minus strand of CBFGTV010000099.1, from coordinate 1,112 downwards.
AGGGTCAATGCCTGATACAAAATTTACTTCATGTTAATTATTTTTTTCTTCAGCCACTCTACCAATTGATCGATCTCTTGAAATCGAACATTGGGAGAATAGAAGGCTTCTATATAATCATGGTTCATTTTTGTCTTTTTTAATTGCTCGAATACCTGATTAAGAAGCTCTTGGACATATTTTTGGGCTGTTTGAATTTCCTCATGATATTGCTTCAATATGGTATCTTCTAAGTAATCATCCATATCAATTACCCGTTTCGCTGTGCTGGAGCCATGCCCCGTTACAGCCAGACCAATTTCAGGCACAGTAATGGTTTCTATCCATTTAGGGTCCATCGGATGATGATAAAATTCAACCATAAGACCCTTTTCTAAAAATTTTTCGGCAATCTTATTAAGGATCCTTGTTTTTTGAACCAGGGAGCTACCAAGGAGTACAAAGCGCTTTTCAATGGAAGCCAGATAGGTTTCTGCATAGTGTATATGTCCATGGAAGGTATAGGCACTGCCAAAAAGGTGTCTTTCCTTGGGCACAGAGTTTCGCTTTTTGTGGCCCCTCACTATTTTACTGATAAATTCTTCTATTTCCGTTGCCGCCATTCTTGAATTCGCTGCTTCTTGGTAAATCCACTCCAGATCATCCTGTATAAGCCTTGCTGCCTTTAAATATTTGTACACACGCTTATAGATTTTTCCGTTTGCATCGATGGCCTTAATAATTTCCTGTCTATCCTTAACCAATGCCTCCTGATTCCAATATTGGCCTAAGTGAAGGATTTCTTCTACAGCTCCCGGGTACTTAGGGTCAATCACATGGGGGGCTGTACCATCAATAAAAGCCACCCCTAAAGCATTAATTACAATGGCATCTAAGCTCTCAGGATCAGCCGAACAGTGATGAAACTCTACATCGTATCCCCTATCCACCATAAAGCTGCCAATATTTTTCATCAGCTGAGACTTGCCTACCCCTGGGCCTCCCTTTAGTAAATAGACCCGACTGGCCTCCTTTAGGTCAATTACATATTGATAATAAGAGTAAAAGCCCTCTGCCGTATTGCCACCGGGGAATAATCGTTTAATGCTTCCCTTCTTCATTGCCTCTCCTCC
>CBFGTV010000098.1:0-11455 GCA_965652145.1 uncultured Clostridiaceae bacterium | reverse complement strand
GGGGTTCCACGGAACATCTCAAACCAAAAAATCACCACTAGAATTTTCAACATAGCCGGACAGAAATTGATGGAGCAATCCTGGCAGGCACCAGAAGGAGAAATACGGTGGGGCCACAACCTGGCAAGTGGAATTTATTTTTTGAAAATAGAAAGCGGTGCTTCAGCCCAAACCATCAAAATGATAAAAATCGTCAAAAATAATTAATCTATTTTGTTAATGCAAAATTAATTGAATGAAGGAATTTCAAAGGGTATCAGACTAAATGGATATACTTAAGATACTAGCAATTTTTAAGTTTAATAAAAAGTTATTGAATGTGTTGACAAAAAATTATAACAGTGATAATATTATTTCAAAGGAGGCGAAGGAGTATGAAAAAAATTATTAATACAAAGAATGCACCGTCTGCCATAGGTCCATATTCTCAGGGAACCACAGCGGCAGGGCTAATATTTGTCTCTGGTCAGCTGCCAATTGATACGAAAACAGGTGAGTTTGTACCAGGAGGCATCAAGGAACAAACCAGACAATCTCTGGAGAATCTAAAACAAATATTAGAATCTCAAGGCTCAGGGCTACATAATGTCTTGAAAACAACAGTATTTTTAAGTGATATAAATCATTTTAAAGAAATGAATGAAGTGTATGAAGCAGTATTTGGAGAAGGTAACTATCCTGCACGGTCGGCGTTCGAGGTGGCGCGGCTGCCTAAGGACGCATTGGTCGAAATAGAAGCCATTGCTGTCGAGGGTTAACAATATAGAATTTATTCATTTAGAATAAACTATTTTATATTTTAAATGAATGAAGATAAATTAAATTAAAAGTGGGAGGTCTTTGTTATGGGAGTAAAATATGTACCAGAGCCATTTAGAATTAAAATGGTAGAGACAATTAAGATGCTAACTCGGGAAGAAAGAGAACAAAAAATTGCTGAAGCCAAGTACAATTTATTTAATCTTAAGGGCGAAGATGTATATATTGACTTGTTGACCGACAGTGGAACAAATGCAATGAGTCAAGAGCAATGGGCTGGCGTAATGAGAGGTGACGAAGCCTATGCCGGTTCTGCAAGTTATTTTAAACTTATCGAAACAGCGCAAGACATTTTTGGGTACAAGTATATTCAGCCAGTTCATCAAGGCCGTGCCGCAGAAAAGGTTCTATTTGGACTGCTAATGGGAGAGGGTCAATACTCCATCTCTAATATGCATTTTGATACAACAAGGGCCCACGTAGAATTAGCAGGTGCAAGGGCTATTGATTGTGTTGTTCCTGAAGCTGGTGATCCAACAAAAAGAGCACCCTTCAAAGGAAACATGGATACCCAAAAATTAGAGGCTTTAATTAATGAGTATGGTGCAGATAAGATAGCTGTTGTGATTATGACTGTGACAAATAACTCCGCAGGTGGACAGCCGGTATCTGTACAAAACGTAAAGGAAACAGCGGCGATTTGTAAAAAATACGGTATCAAGTTCTGTATTGATGCTGCACGATATGCAGAAAATGCTTACTTCGTAAAACAAAGAGAAGAAGGATATGCAGATAAATCAATAAAAGAAATTGTAAAGGAAATGTTTAGCTATGCAGATATGTTTACAATGAGTGCTAAAAAGGATACAATTGTAAACATGGGTGGGCTGCTTGGTATTAAAGAAGATGAAGAACTGTATCAGGGTTGTAAAGGACGCACAATTTCATATGAAGGCTTCGTAACCTATGGCGGGCTGTCTGGTCGTGATCTTGAGAGCTTAGCAATTGGACTTAATGAGGGCCTAGACGAAAATTACCTGCGTTATCGTATTGGACAAGTGGAATATCTAGCGGGACGTCTTGATGAAGCAGGCATTGCATATCAATCACCAGTAGGTGGACATGGTGTATTCGTAGATGCAAAGGCAATGCTTCCCCATATCCCCTATTATGAATTTCCAGGACAAGCCCTTGCAATTGAGCTTTATAAAGAGGCCGGAATTCGTACATGCGATATAGGGTCTTATATGCTAGGAAATGATCCCGATACAGGGGAACAGTTAAAGTCAAACTTTGAATTTACCCGTCTTGCAATTCCTCGCCGGGTCTATACACAAGCGCATATTGATGTGATGGCCGATGCGTTGATTGCTATCAAAGAAAGAGCAAAGGAAGTAAAAGGCTATAAAATCACATGGGAGCCGCCAGTCCTTAGACACTTCCAGGCAAGCCTTGTTCCAGTAGAAAAATAAAAAACTTACCTGTGGCTATTGCCAGCAATAGCTGCAGGTAATTCTTACCCTTAAAATATTAGACCTGAAGATGTTAAATATAAAAGATAAGAGGTGGAACAATGCCAGATAAACATAATGAAAACGTTGTCATGGAAAATGAGACGTTGGGGGATCGTGATACGTTTAATTCTAAAGTTGGGTTTATTTTAGCATGTATCGGTTCAGCTGTTGGTATGGGAAATCTATGGATGTTTCCCTATCGTGTAGGTCAATTTGGTGGTGCGGCATTTTTAGTTCCTTATTTTTTATTTGTTATGATAATTGGTTTTACAGGGGTAATAGGTGAGATGTCCTTTGGGCGTGCCATGCAAACGGGCCCGTTGGGAGCATTTAAAAAAGCCTTTGAAAGACGGAATAAAAAAAATGGTGATTTGTTAGGACTCATTCCTGTGTTAGGATCTTTGGGAATTGCTATTGGCTATGCTGTTGTTGTGGGATGGATACTGAAATTTACTGTGGGGTCCATTTCCGGAGCCGTAACAACGGCAGCAGACAGCGGAGCTTATTTTGGGCAGATAGCAGGCCCCCTCGGGAGCGTAAGCTGGCACTTTGCTGGGCTGGCGTTGACATTTATTGTTATGCTTTTAGGCATATCAAATGGGATTGAAAAAGTGAATAAGTTCATGATGCCGGCATTTTTTGGATTATTTGTTATTTTGGCTATTCGGGTGGCGACATTACCGGGGGCGACGACGGGATATCAATATTTATTTGTTCCTCAATGGGAGCTTTTAAAGGATCCGAAGACATGGGTCTATGCCTTGGGTCAGGCCTTCTTCTCTCTGTCACTGGCAGGGTCGGGTACCGTTGTATATGGAAGCTATTTGAAAAAAACAGAAGATGTTGTTGGATGTGCCAAAAATGTGGCAATTTTTGATACAATAGCGGCTATGCTGGCGGCGATTGTCATTATTCCTTCGGTATTTGCCTTCGGATTGGATCCGGCAGCAGGACCACCGCTAATGTTTATCACCATGCCCAATGTGTTTAAAATGATGCCCATGGGCCAGCTGTTTGCGATTTTATTCTTCGTAGCAGTATTATTTGCAGGTGTCAGTTCGTTGATGAACTTGTTTGAAACGCCCATTGAAGCCTTGCAACAGAGATTTAAACTATCAAGAGGTACCTCAGTGGCAATCATTGCAGCTGTTTCCGCTCTGGTTGGTCTAATACTGGAGGATGCCGATAAGCTCGGAAGCTGGATGGATGTTGTTTCCATCTATGTCATTCCCCTTGGCGCACTGTTGGCAGGAATTATGTTCTTCTGGGTTTGTGGACCAGGATTTGCCAGGGAACAGGCCCAATTGGGACGGGAGAAAACTATTGGTGCCTGGTTTGAACCTATGACAAAATATGTTTTCTGTGGACTAACGATTGTTGTATACATTTTAGGGATTTTTTACGGCGGTATTGGTTGATTCAGACTGTAGATTTCACTTTATCTCAATATCAAGGGATGTCATATTATCGATATGAACATCCTTTTTTCATCTATTGGAAAGTTTCGTTTATAATAACTAATTTAAGAGAACTTTTCGTCAATAATTTAACCCGGTCAAATTTTCCAATACTGTGGGAAATTTGTCCCAGGCTAGATCTCGTAATCTATATAACCCAGGGCACTGGTGGTGTAAAGGGCTGCTGAGTTAAAGTATGGTTTACGGGGCGAAGCTAAAAGTTTGATTGTTATTGTAGACCTTTGGTTATAATAAATATAGTTGACAGCGGGTATCTAGTTGATATAATAAAATTATTGAATTAATATTTAAGTCATGTTTTTACATATAATGTAGCTTAACTTGAATAAATTAACTATTTTAAGGGTGATTGAATGTTTATTGATCGAGCAGTAATACAATTAAAGGCCGGTAAAGGCGGCGACGGGGCTGTGGCCTTTAGAAGAGAAAAATATGTTCCTGCAGGGGGCCCCCAGGGCGGTGACGGCGGAAAGGGAGGAAATATCATCTTTGAAGTAGATGAAGGTATGCGAACCCTTATGGATTTTCGATATAAAAAACACTATGTCGCTGAGAATGGTGAAAACGGTGGTAAAAAAAACATGTTTGGCAAAGATGGCCAGGATTTAGTATTAAAGGTTCCTCCAGGAACCATTATTAAAGAAGAAAAAACAGAAAGAATACTGGCGGATTTAACAGATAAAAATGATCGTAAAATTATAGCCCGTGGTGGAAAGGGAGGCAAAGGAAATACTCATTTTAAAACTGCAACCCGACAAGCACCACGGTTTGCCATAGCAGGTGAAGCGGGGGAGGCATTAACCGTTGTATTAGAATTAAAGCTAATTGCCGATGTAGGATTAATTGGCTTTCCTAATGTTGGGAAGTCTACATTTTTATCTGTAGTAACCAGTGCGACACCTAAAATTGCAAACTATCATTTCACCACCATTACGCCTAATTTGGGAGTAGTATCAACTAAGTATGGAGATAGCTTTGTTTTAGCAGATATACCGGGTTTGATTGAAGGCGCCCATGAAGGCGTGGGACTGGGGCATGATTTCCTGAGGCATGTGGAAAGAACAAAGCTGTTAATTCATGTATTAGATGTGGCCTCGGTAGAAGGGCGAAACCCCCTGGAGGATTTTGAAAAGATCAATCAGGAGCTCAAACTTTATAGTGAAAGGCTGGCTAAAAAACAACAAATTGTTGCGGCCAATAAAATAGACCTTCCTGGTGCAGAAGAACAGCTTGAAATATTAACAAAAAACCTGGAGGAACAGGGGATCAGGGTGTTTCCAATTTCTGCTGCCACCAATAAGGGCTTAGATGATTTAATGGTATATGTTTCAAGTAAATTAAAGGAGATAGAAGATCAAGAAAGAGAAGTGGTTTCTGAAGAGGAGACAGAAAAAATATACAAATTTAAAGATGAGCCTGATAACCTCTATACCATTCGTAAGGAAAATAGTACTTTTATAGTAGAAGGAAAATTTGTAGAGAGACTTGTTAATTCTACAAATTTTGATGATGTAGATTCTTTAGCCTATTTCCAAAAAGTGTTGAGAAGGAGAGGAATTATCGATGAACTAAAGGAATTGGGAATTAATGATGGTGATCTAGTTAAAATTGACGAAATAGAATTTGAGTATTATGACTAGGAGACGGGGGTAAAGTAGTTATATGAGCTGTATTAATTGTGAAAATTGCAAATTAGATACGAAAACATATTTCTGCATTGCAAAGAATGATTTTGTCGTAAAGGAACGGGAACAGGCAGTAGAGAAGGTTCGTTCAGGCTGGAAAAAGGGCGTCAAGGAATACGAGGTTCATCGAAGAAAGGCAAGGAAGGAAATAGAGGTTTAATAGAAAAGGAGCAGATTAATGTTAACAGGAAAGCAAAGAAGCTATTTAAAGGCGTTAGCCCATAAAGAAAAGCCTATAACCCAGATTGGTAAGGGGGGCATTACTGAAAATTTTATTGAGCAGTTGGATCTAGCCCTTGAAGCCAGGGAGTTGGTGAAAATTTCGCTGTTGGAGACAAGCCTGCTGGATGCAAAGGAAGTTGCCAATGAGCTGGCAGAGGAATTAAGGGCTGAATTTGTTCAGGCCATTGGTAATAGGTTTGTTTTATATCGAGAATCAAAGAAAAATCCAAGAATTCAATTACCCAAAAACTAGTACATTGTGTACTGGTTTTTTTATGCTTTTATTTAAAATACGGTGTTGAATATATAAAATATTCCCCTTTAAGTAATTTTACCGGGCAAGAGAGTATTCAATGACGAAATTTATTGTTTGAAAATTATTCAACAACCTTAAAAAATAAAAGTTTATAGAAATATTCAATAGAATGTAAAAAATATTATTATTGTATTGGAAAAAGTGCCGAATTATCAATGAAATTTTTGAGTTTATATTAAAATATTAATGTATCGTTAATTTAATTTTTAAAAACGATTAGTCTAAGAATATCATCTGGCGCTGTTCTGTAAAACCAGTTCAAATCATACTTTGAGAGGAACTGTGTTTTTTTATGCTAAAAATAACAAAAAATATTTAAATAATACAAATTCTAGCAGGAATATACAATATTATATCGAATTAAATAATAAATTGTAACTTTAAATTTTGGAATTTATGTAAATGAAACTAGGAAAAGAGGCCTATGAATGAATCATTTTAAGGTGATTCAGAGTATTCTGTTACTATGTTTAATAATAGCTGCAGTGTACACTGATATCAAATCTAATAAAATAAAAAATAAGCTGGTCTATTCTATGATGCTCATGGGAATTGTCATCAATGGCATGTCGGGGCAGCAGGGAATAAAGGAATCCTTTTTTGGAATACTGCTTCCTGGTTTATTCCTTTTACCTTTATTTCTCCTCAGGATGCTCGGTGCAGGGGATATTAAGCTATTCAGCGCTATCGGCTCCATCACAGGAAGCACATTTATTATTAAGTGTATGCTCGCTTCATTTTTAGCAGGCGGTTTGATGGCCCTTTGTATTATGATCATAAAGAAAAATATGAGGATAAGGTTAATGAATTTATTTCAATACTTAAAGGCTTCTTTTCTTACCCGAAGTTTGCTGCCTTACCAGGATTTCAACAGAAAGGACAATGGACACTTTCCCTTTGCGGTGGCCATCGCTTTGGGGACTTTAATCGTCAGCTTGCAAATAAAAATATAGAGAAAGGAAGGGAAAAATGGTTAAAATCAATTTAATTATTGCAGATCCCGATTTAGCCTATTTAAAGGCTATAGACAGTTATTTTTCAGAACATTATTCCCATCGTTTTCATATTTTTCTCTATTCTCATGGAGAAGCTTTGGCCAAAAGAACAGTGATGAACGTCGATGGGGCTGACATATTACTTGTAAACCCTAAGCTATTGACTGAAGAAATCGAAAGCGTATACGAAGGTAAAATCATTTTATTGTCTGAAGGCAGGCTAGGTCAGCATTTAGATCAATATCCTAGTATTTTTAAATATCAGAGGGGAGACATGCTGGCAGCAGATATTTTACAGAATTTATCGCTACTCACTAATGATGTAACGCCTCTACAGGTTAGTACACGTTCTGCCAAGCTGGGGCTGTTCTATTCGGCAGAGGGAGGTGCGGGAAAAACCACCCTGGCTTTGGCGTTAGGGTCGCTTTTTGGGGGGAAGGGACAAGAGGTGCGTTATCTTAACGTTTTAATTTTTACGTAGACAGAGTTATATTTTGAATGTCAGCGTACCCACCAGGGAGGACAGCTCTATTATTATATGAAGGGAGATCAAAAACAGCTAAAAATGAAGCTGGAAGGTTTGCGGCTAAAGGATCCTTCAACACAGTTAAATTATTATCCGCCTGCCGAAGTTCCATCGGAATTCAATGAAATTACACCTGATGAACTAAGGAATTTTATTCACGAAGTTCAAAAGAGTGGTCTTTATGACTATGTTTTAATTGATGTAAGCAGCAGCTTCGATGATAAAATTGAGACCATGTTAGAACTAAGTGATTCAATCGTGCTGCTGATTAATGATACCCCAGGGGGAAAAAGCAAAACGGAGATTTTGTTTAAAATGCTGGAGGTCAATGATTTCCATAAGGATAAGATGATCTTGTGCTATAACCGGGTCAAAGACCTTCAGGCTTTGGAGGAAACAAAGAAAGACCTGCGGCTATATTTACCCTCTGATCCCAGTTTGCTTATTAAAAGAGGGGCATTCTATCAAATAAATTTGAACAGTCTTTATGTTAAATCCCTTAAAGGATTGGTTGAAAGCTTTGTTAACTTATAACTGAGGTGTAATATATGGAAAAAAGGCCTTTAAATGAAGTCATAGAGCTGGTAAAGGAAAAGGTTAGGGAAGGACTGGACCTAAAAAGTAATATAGAGGACGATGAAATAATTGATGTGATTGAAAGGGTTGTTTTTGATATTGCCAGAGACAACCGACTTATGCTTGCAGAAAAGCAGCAGGTAGTAGAGGCTGTTTTTAATGGACTAAGAAGATTGGATATACTACAGCCCCTTTTAGAGGACGACACGATCACAGAGATAATGGTAAATGGGCCTGATATGATCTTTATCGAGCGACAGGGGATGAGTCATCAATATCCAAGTCGTTTTAGCAGTCAACAGAAATTGGAAGACGTTATTCAGGCCATTGTCTCAAAGGTCAATCGAGTAGTAAACGAATCGTCCCCCATTGTAGACGCCAGGCTTCAGGATGGTTCCAGGGTCAATGTGGTTCTGCCACCCATTGCCATCAATGGCCCGATATTAACCATCAGAAAGTTTCCCCAAAAACCTATGACAATTGAGGATTTAATCAATGGTGGTGCTATAACAGAAGAAGCAGCTACCTTCTTAAAGCAGCTCGTGGTGGCAAAGTACAATATTTTCGTTTGTGGGGGAACTGGTTCAGGTAAAACTACATTACTCAATGTGCTATCTAACTTTATTCCTAGGGAAGAAAGAATCATTACGATAGAGGATTCAGCAGAGCTGCAAATCCTTGAAATAGATAATCTGGTAAGGCTTGAAACCCGTAATGCCAATGTAGAGGGAAAGGGAGCGGTTTCTATTCGGGAGCTAATCAGAGCTTCCCTGCGTATGAGACCCGAGAGAATCATTGTAGGGGAAGTAAGGGGAGCCGAGGCAATTGATATGCTTCAAGCTATGAATACAGGTCACGACGGGTCCCTTTCAACTGGTCATGCTAACTCCACGAAGGATATGATAAGTCGGCTTGAGACCATGGTTTTGAGCGGGTCCCCCCTTCCATTAGAGGCCATTAGACAACAGATTGCTTCGGGAATCGATATTATGGTGCATCTTTCCAGGCTAAGGGATAAGAGCAGACGTGTCATGGAAATTTCAGAGGTTGCAGGAATTGAAGGGGGACAAGTTAAATTAAATCCACTCTTTCTCTTTGAGGAATTTGAAAGTGGTGACCAGGGCCCATTGGGGCGGCTTATTCGAACATCCAATTTATTATTGAATACCGATAAATTAAAAATGGCGGGTATAGCCTGGAAAGGATAAATTATGGGGTTACAATTTATATTAATTTTAATAGCAATCATATCCTTCTTGATCATTCTTTATTTGATGTTTCCCGGTAGACTGCAAAAGCTTAAGGAACCAGCTCTTTTGAGAAGTAAAGGTGAGAAGCCTCAAAATGAAATGAAAGATTACAGCACCTATCAGATGCCCTTTGGCGAAAGGCTTATATATATTTTTCAGGCCATGTTAATATTATTTCTCCTGGGCTATGTGTTCTATCAACATTTACTCCTTTCATTGGTTTTAACTCCCCTAGCCCTGTATTATCCTAAAATCAAGAGAAAGGAAATAATTGTAAGTAGAAAGCTTCAACTGAATATTGAATTTAAGGATGCCCTTTATGCCATATCTTCTTCCCTTTCGGCCGGGAAGTCCATGGAGGCATCCCTTCGGGATGCCATTAGGGATTTAAAGCTACAATATGCCGGCGAATCAACATTCATCATTTCTGAATTAGAATTAATCATCGGCAAGCTGGAAATGAATGAGACTATCGAAAGTGCCTTCCATGACCTGGCTTCCTATTCTCATCTGGAGGATATACAGAATTTTGTTGATGTCTTTGTTACCAGCAACCGTGCTGGGGGGAATCTGGTGGAAGTGATGAAAAATACCAGTAAAATTATTGCGGAAAAGTTAGAGTTTAAGCAGGATTTGGAGCTATTACTGGCCCAGCGAAAATTCGAACAACGGGTATTGATGGTGCTGCCGGTATTACTGATTATAGTTTTAAAGGCCACTGCTCCGGATTATATGGCCCCGGTCTTTACTACAGCGGTTGGAAGGGTCGTGATGACAATAGCCCTGGTTCTGATGGGCATTGCCCTTTGGTTGTCTAAGAAAATAATGAATATCGAGGTGTAGGCATGGTCTTTCAAATCATTTTTATTGTCTTACTTATTGTAGAAATTACTTTATATATAATTGGGCGAAAAAGATATAGCCAAATGTTTGAGTCCTTAAATCAAAAACAATATCCCTTAAGGCAAATGCTGCCAATGGGTTACCTCCTTTTGGCAGAGACAGGCTATCGGTATCAGACAAACTACGATAGAAGAATGGCGTCTCGTTTTAATGAGCTTTACGGCCCTAAGGAGGGGCAAAGATATTTGAAAATTCACTGGGCCAATCAGGTGACAATGGTTCTTATTATTTTTCTCATATTATCGATCTTTGCTGTCGCACTGGAGGACAGCCTTGATCGAGAAGGAATTTTAGCAGCGCTGCTGCTGCCTGCTGCTGCCGTTTATGGGCTCAATCAAGAGGTCAATCAACAGGTTAAGAGAAGACAGATGCTGTTAAAGCTAGATTTTACCGAATTCCTCAACAAATTAATTTTATTATTAAATGCAGGAATGAATCTATCCAGGGCCTGGCAGAAAATCACCGAGGAAAGCGAAAGTGAACGGCCCCTCTATCATGAGCTTAGGGTGACGCTGGCAGAAATACGGGGAGGCAGATCAGAGGCTGAAGCCTATGAAGACTTTGCCAATCGGTGCAGGACTCCTGAGATATTTAAATTTATAACGCTGGTTCTTCAAAATATGAAAAAGGGAAGCGGAGAAATGGTGGGCATGCTCAGGCTGTTATCCAGTGAATGCTGGATTATGAGAAAAAATACAGCCAAGCTGTTGGGTGAGGAGGCCTCTACAAAGCTATTATTTCCCATGATGGTAATGTTTTTTGCCATTATTTTAATTGTGATGACACCTGCTATTTTGGCCCTGTCGCAAATGTAATGGTGCTATTCGATGAAAGGGGGTGGTTAGAATGTTAAAACTATTGAAAGAGTTTATTTTAGAGGAAGACGGATTGGGTACTGTTGAACTGGTTCTTTTAATTGCGGTGTTAGTAGGTTTAGCACTTATGTTTAGAAAAACGATTGTTAGATTTGTTCAAAATGTGTTAGGTAACATCGAAGGAAATGAACTTGATCCAAATTCGATTGAAAACGGAATTTAATTAAAATTCTTATGGGAGGCTAGGGTTATCCTGGCCTCCTCAAAAAGGATGGGGGCAATGCTTAAAAAGCTGGAGAATCTAAGTCAAAAAAAGAATTTCAATCGAAGGGGCAGCATGACCATAGAATTGGCAATTATATTTCCTGTTATGATCTATGCCTTAATTACTGTATTTTATATATTATTGATACTAT
>CBFGTV010000097.1:0-11480 GCA_965652145.1 uncultured Clostridiaceae bacterium | reverse complement strand
TAATGTTCTCAATAGTTGTAGTTTTCATAGTATTTTAGTGAAAAAATGGATAGAAGTTTACTACTTAAATATATAATTTTCATATTAATTTTAATTTAATCACTAGTGTACTAATAAAATTATAAATTTTGCTCTTTAGAACGATCATTATTAGAAACTACAGAACGACTGTGCAAAACTATTCCTATAATTATCGATATCAAAGTACCACCATTATATACAAAAGGCTTGTTTTCACATATATAAATAACGAGAAATTTACTGCAATGTGGTAAAAATTAAAACATAAGTATGAAACTTAAATATAGATAATATTTTCTTTTAAACTAAATGATACGGTATTTGAAATAGAACTGCTATAATACCATAGAAAATGTGGTATAATTTTCTTGTTCGATAAATCGGGTTAGCAAGAAACAGTGAATTAAAAACTTAGGGGGTAAGGTAATATGAAAAGAAAGCTTCCGATCCTACTTATTATGGTAAGCCTAATTTTGGGAATGACAGGATGTGTTGTAAGAAATCAAAGTTCAGCACACTATGCTATTACGGAAGGTCAGAAAATTACTGATACCTATAGTTATACTGTTGAAGAAGACTTCAATGGAATGAAATTAGAAATGAATTTAACACTCACAAAAGGTGAGGTAGAATTTGAGCTTAAAGACCCAAACGGAGATATAAAATGGGATGGAAAAGCTACATCAAAAAAATCGATTAATGAAATTAGAGAATTTGAAAAAATAGTTGGAGAGTGGACTTTAATTTTTAACAGTATTGATAATACAGGTGAAGGGAAGCTAGCATTACAGTTTAATAGATTGTAGTAAATGCAAAGGTTAAATAAATATCTAAAGTACCCAATATTCAGAAATAGACTCTACGGTTTTTTTAGTTTCACATAATTCAAGATGCCCCTGCCTTTGAGTAAAGAAAGCAGGGGGCTTTTAAGCTACTTTATTTGTATCGGCTAGTTTTATAATTTCACTGGAAGCTCCTTTACTCCAACTACAGGATAGAATCGGCAGGGTATATTAAGCCCATTTGCTTCCGGGCAGTTTCTAATACCTGCATCACCGTCATGGTAAGTTCATGGGTATTTATGGTGGATTCCAGCTTACGCTCCTTGATTAGCTGTAAAAACTCCTTTATTTCATAGGACATAGGAGCCTGTGATTGTGGTACTGATATTTCTTCCTCTGTACCGCCTCGGTAGATTATCTTAACGTTTTCTGGTGTATGGATTTTATCTATAATGATATTTCCCTTTTCACCCTGGATCTCGCTGGGGAGTGACGAGTTGGTTATTTTGGAATGCATCATGACAGCATCCATATCTTCGTATTTTAAGGAAATACTGCCTTCCCCATCTACCCCGGATTTCAGCATAACTCCATTTGCCTGGATCATATTGGGTTTCCCAAACAGATAAATTGCAGGATACAGGCAATAGATACCGATATCCATCAGTGAGCCATTGGAAAACTGTGGGTTGAAGGTATTAGGGGTTTTCCCTGACTTATATAGATCATATCTGGAGGAGTACTGACAATAGCTTCCAAAATATCTTCTTACTTTACCGATTTTATAAAGATTTTCTCTGATGCTTTCAAAATTAGGCATAAAAATTGATTTCATAGCTTCCATTAAAAGAACGTTGTTTTTCCTTGCAGCCTCAAGCATTTCATTGAGTTCCTTCGTATTGGATGCAACGGCCTTTTCACACAATACATGCTTCTTGTTATTTAAAAATAATATTGACTGTTCAGCATGCAGTGAATTGGGGCTGGCTATATAAACAGCATCAATCAGATCACTCTTTGCCATAGCCTCTAAATCCGTAAATATATTTTCTACCGAATATTTTCCTGCAAATTCCGTGGCCCTTTCCTCTGTTCTTGAATATACAGCATTTAGCACAAAATCCTTAAAAACACCAGCGCTTTTTATAAACTCATCTGAAATTTTATTGGTTCCTATCACTCCGAATCTAATCATTTACTTTCCCTCCAAATTAAATAGTGATATAATAGGCCCTTTTAAATAATATAAAGGTTTTCTTTTGATATTCGATAGTGCCCTTACATTTTACCCTTTGACAGAGAATAATCCCACTTAGTTAAAAGGACCTCCAGAACAGAGTGGGTGTCTGAAGGTCCTTTTCAAGTCAGCTAAGCAAATGAATTACTTTTTATTATCTACATGCTCTTTGATTTTTTTCATAAGGGTGTTGGCCTTTTTAATTGCGTCTCCTATGGCGATTTTTACCACGGTACTGTCTTTAAATCTTTCGGTATTTTTAATTGCCATATCCTTTGTTAAAATAACTACTGCCGCCTCTTTAATATCCTGGGGTGTCAACTCATTTTCAATACCTATAGAACCCTGGGTTTCTACCTTTATTTCCATGCCTGCTTCCTTGGCTGCCTTTTCTAATGCTTCTGCCGCCATATAGGTATGGGCAACACCCGATGGGCAGGCTGTAACTGCTACTATTTTCATATTTACCACCTCATTCATCTTTTTTATCCTTCGCTTGAATTATTATCTACAACAAAACCTTACCCTATTCAAAATCAAGATCTATTTCATCTAAATCATCGTTGGCTGCATCTGATAGAGTTTCTTCTTTTACAGGTTTTTTTAATATATTCACCAGTAGTGCGGTAACAATAGCCCCTAATACTGTAGCGATGATATAACCAATTCTATTACCGGCCACTGGCAGAACAATCCATCCACCCCACGGTGCATTGTTGGTTGCTCCCAAGAGTAATGCTGCTACTGACCCAACGGCGCTTCCTGCAATAATGGAAGGGATCACCCTTAATGGATCAGCCGCTGCAAATGGTATTGCACCTTCGGTTATTCCGATCAGCCCCATGATGATAGCAGCTTTACCGCTTCCTCTTTCATCCATAGTATATTTCTTGGGAGCTAATATGGTAGCTAATGCTAATCCCAATGGAGGGACACAAATTGCTACCCCCACCGCCGCCATGATTTGGGGATTGGTAGGAATGGTACTTACTGCAAAGAAAAAGGCTGCTTTATTAACTGGCCCACCCATATCAAAGGCAATCATCGTACCTAATATGAGTCCTAATACGACCTTACTTGTACCAGTCATTGTGTTTAACCAGGCTTCCAAGCCTGTCATGGCGGCCGCCACGGGGGCACCTATTATCCCAATAATTAGCGCTCCAACTGTCAACGTGGCTACTAAAGGAATAATAAATATGGGCATTACGGAACGCATTACTGCTGGAACCTTAATTTGTTTTAAATAATAAACGATAATACCTGCCAGTAATCCAGCAATAATACCCCCTAAAAACCCTGCGCCAATTGAATTTGCAAGATAGGCTCCAATCATACCCGGGGCAATACCTGGTCTATCTGCCATAGAAAAGGCTATGAATCCTCCTAAAATCGGAACAAACAATGCCATTCCCGCTGCACCAATATCCCACATATGCTTTAATACACCAGTTTCTGGGGCAGAGGGTGTACCTGACAGCATAACTGCCAGTGCCAGTAATACCCCACCTGCAACAACGAAGGGAAGCATATAGGAGACACCTGACATTAAATGCTTTCTAGTATCTTTTAATAAATTTAACATTTATAACTCCTCCTTAATAGTATAGAATTACCTCTAGGGTTTACAACTATTTAAATTCCCCCTTTTTGTTTATTCTTTTGCAAAAAGATTCTCAATACCTAATTGTTATAGCCTGTAAGGCTAATATTAAATAGCGCTATTTATTGCAAATACTTTAAACATTCTCTTATATTAAGAAAAGGTTTTCATTCTATGGTTTAAGGGTGGACTAGCACTTTTTCGCTAGTCCATTACCCTTATTTCTTTACCATAGGCTTCTTCCCAGTCAGATATAAATCGATCCACACTAAAATCTGTCAATGGGTGCTGCATCATAACCGTCATTACATCTGTAGGCACAGTCATACTGTGAACGCCGCTTTCAATGATATCGATTACCTGTTGTGCATTTTTAAAGCTGGCGGCCAGCACTTTACAGTCAAATCCATAGGTGTCAATAATTTTTGTAATTTTTCTTACAACATTAACCCCTTCTCCAGAGATATTGTCCAACCTATTTACATAGGGAGCAACATATTTTGCTCCGGCTTTTGCTGCCAGGGTTGCTTGATGAGCTGTAAATATAGCTGTTGCTGTTGTATTAATATTAAGGGCTGCTAAATGCTTGATGGCCTTTAAGCCTTCAAAGGTTACAGGTATTTTTACATACATGTTTTCCCTAAGGCCTGAAATGAATTTTGCCTCTTCCAGCATCCCCTTAAAATCCTTACTAATTACCTGAGCATGGATAGCCTTATCTTTTCCTATTATTTCTGCTATTTCTGTAATTAATTTAGCGAACTGTTTCTTTTCCTTTGAAACGATGGTTGGATTGGTTGTAACACCATCAATCGGTAATATATCCGCCAGATATTTAATTTCTTTTACATTTCCTGTATCTAAAAATAATTCCATGAGCCGTTCCCTCCCTTTTGTTATTCCATTACTGATTGAAACACTTCATTTAATAGATCCATCAGCTTGTCCTCTTCTTCAATACTTAATAACGCTTCTCTAAAATCTTCATTCATCAATTTTCTTGATAAAACAGCCAATATTTTTAGGTGTTCATTAGATGCAGCAGCTTCTGGTACCCCTAATATAAAAACAATTTTAGCCGGTTGTTCATCCAAAGACTGCCACTCTATTCCATTGGCCTTTCTACCAAAGGCCACTGTAGGTATGTTTACTGCTGCGCACTTCCCATGGGGGATGGCTATTCCAAAGCCAATTCCCGTAGTGGAAAGGTTTTCCCTTCGCAGAACCTCCGTTATATAATCTTCATAGCTGTTTAATCTTTCCTCTTGATCCATTAACTTTGCCAGCTCTTTTATGGCTTCTTCCTTAGTATTGGCTTCTAAATTCAGCTTAACTAGTCTTTTATTAATAAGTTCACTCATTTATGTCACCCTTTCTTATGATGAAGCTGTGTAGCTCTTTGACATCTGTCTTTTGTCGTATTTCTGATAATATCTTTTCATTATCTAGCATGGCATAAAAGCCTTTAAAGAACCTTCTCGTATTGGTATCGGTATCAAATTTTAATGCTAATAGAAAAACGATGTCTACCTTGCTCTCCGCCCATGCTATGGGGTTTTTTAGTGTTGCCACCACAATGGCGGGCTTTTTTACATAGACTTGCTGACCATGGGGAATCGCTATCCCTCTTCCCACTGCGGTGGAGCTAATCCTTTCTCGATCAATAGCCGATTGAATAAAGGCCTTATCGATATAATCTTTTTCCAAAAGCACACTGCCCAACCGTTTGATTAATTCTTCCTTGTTTTTTACTGATAAATTAATAAAAACCAAATCTTCACTAAATAAATCCTGTTCTTCCTTGCTCTCTAACGCTGCTTTATTAAAACGCTTTGTGCTCTCCACATTTTTTATATATTGATTAATGGTTTTTATATCATCCTCTGTAACAAAAACACTAATTTTAATTGTAGGTTTTGCAGGATATTGAAGTGATATTGTAGAGATGATGATATCGAAATCCGTTGGGTTTAGCTTTTCTAAATCGTAGGCAGAAACGACACCCGCTATCTCAAGCTTTTTAATACTGCTTTCCAATCTCGTGGCCACCAGTTGGGCTGTTCCTATGCCACTTGTGCATACAATTATCGCCCTTGTCTTTCGGTTTAATCGCTCTAGGGCTGCCCCAATATGCATGGCCAGGTATCCGACTTCCTCTTCCGTTACCTTTACCCCGAAATGTTTTTCAAATAAGGCACTACAGCTCCATGATGCTCCAAACACACTTGGAAACTTTGACTTTATATCCTTCAGCAATGGATTTCTTAAGCTCAGCCCATATTTTAATCTATTGATAGCCGGCCTAAGATGAAGGGCCAGGCCTGCTAAAAGCTTTTCATCCTTCTGAAAATCCACCGATAGAACATTTTCTATCAAGGCAATAATTTCCTTGGTCAATTCTACTATCTTTGGTTCGATATTTTTTAATATTTCGTTAACACTGCTGCTGGTGCCAAAGGGCTCATACACCTTAGCCCCAAGAAGGTGAAGGGTTATATACCCAACTTCCGGTTCTGGCAGCTTGATTCCCAGGGATTCTTCAATGGACTTTGCAATCCACTTAGCCATTTGAAATTCTTTTTGATTCTTGATTGTAAATAGCTGCTTTGCTTCCATTTTAATGTCTTTGTTGTTTTTCAGTCTTTCAATACCGATGGCGATATGAATGAGCAGACTGGCAAAGGCTTCATCAGATAAAGCAAATTCCATTTTTCCTTCAGCCTCATTTAAAATTTTTTCGATTTTGGTTATTTCTATGCTAGGCAATAACTCTTTAATATGCGTTAAATCCTTCTGGCTTAATCGGCTATCTAATGGCAACGTTTCGTTATTAGTCAATAGACTCTTAATTTCATCATCTTTCTTTAATAGTAATAGTAATTCTGTAGCTGCCTTACGCCAATTTTTTTCTTTACCGGTGATCTCTATACCTTGTCTTTTTTTTCTTCTAAGCTTTAGCTCATATTTACCTAGCCATTCCTCCACACCATGCAAATCATTATAAATAGTAATTCTACTGACATATAGCTCATCAGCCAGTGCCTGCATAGTAATAGATTCCCTCGATTGAATCAGTCTTCTGATAATATAAAGCTGTCTTTCCTCAGGGGAATGGGGCTGTACGTAAACCTCGTCACTATTAATGATTTCCTTTAAACGATTTTTACCTTGCTGATCTCCATCGATCCATACCCCTATTCTGGGTTTTTTCTGCAGCTTTACATGGGGATTATCAGATAGATACATATCAATCTTTTCTAGATCGCTTCGAATGGTTCGATTAGAAACATTTAGCATACTGGCCAGCTGGTCTATTGTAATGCTAGTGTCCCTACTGATTAAAATTTCCAAAATTTTTTGGCATCTTTCATTAAAGATATTCTTCATGTTTAAACCTCACTTAACAGGTTTATTAAATGTGGCATTTCATAAATTAAAATGTGTTTACAAAAAGAGATTATCATAACTATATAGTATTTTCAACGCTTTAAACGTAATAAATTGTTATGTATTAATGGGGCAAATGTTTACATAAAAACATAAAACAGGCTGAAACAGACTGTTTTAATGGGTGTATCAAATTATGAAAATTTCAATAATATTGATAATATATCCTGTATTGATATTAATTATGTAATGTACGATAGCATTCAACTAATGTTTAAGTATATTTTCTCTTTTTATCAATGTCGAAAAAAAGGCCTATTGCTCCCGAAGGATTGGCCATTTATGAGGTGGTTTTTATAGGATTTTTACCCTATGCTTTTCAAGGCTGGTAACGATCGTCTCAGAGGGCCTTTCATCGGTAATAATCGTGTCTATTTCACTAATATTGGCAAACCTATAGGTGCCGTCATAAAAGAACTTTTGCTTCTCCATTACCAGTATTACTTCCATACCACTTTTAATAATGGCTTTCTTAGTATTTCCGTCTTCTATGTTAAAGGTAGTAACACTTTGAGTGGCCAGGTCTACACCACAGCTTCCGATAAAGACTTTTTGAACCTTATATTTTTCAATAGATTCAATGGCTGCCGAGCCGACAAACCCGCCAACGTTTTGGTATAATATGCCTCCGGGTGATATAATTTGCAGGTTAGAATTTTTAGCCAGGGTATATAATATATCTATATAATTTGAAATTACTGTAATCTCCAATGAAGAATCCCTGATCATTTCTGCTAGAATTAAGTTGATCGAAGAAATATCTAATAGTATGGTTTCACCATTTTTAATGATTTCAAAGGCTTTGGCAGCTATGATCTTTTTCGATTCAACATTATAATGCTTTCGTTCATCTAGCTTTACAAATTCAGCCATCTGCTTCTTTAATATGGCGCCTCCGTAGGTTCGTTCAAGAATTCCTTGATTTTCTAAGATTTTCAAATCCTTTCTTATGGCATCCTCTGAAACATTAAACCTGTCACTCAGCTCCTTTACAATGAGTTTTCCTTCTGTAAAGAGTATCTGTGTAATTTGATTCAATCGCTCCTTTGCAAACATAGCCTTCTCCTTTATTAGTTTATATTATTTTATCCTGTTTACGATTATATAAAACTTTTTATTTATTTTCAACTGAATTTTATTGTTGAAACTACATATGTATTTTACTTTGCCACTGGTATCGTGAATAGTTTATCCTTGCAAAGTAATAACAAATAATATAAAATAATAATAAACAATACTGAATAAGGGGTGGTATGATGAATAAAATCAGTAAAAGAATCCAAAGCCTGAAAAATTCGTTGTTTGCTGATAAAAGAGAGATTTCTCTTGAAAGGGCAAGGCTTTACACAGAGAGCTACAGGCAGACAGAAGGAGAACCCTCCATTATCAGGAGAGCTAAAGCTACGGCCTATATAATGGATCATGTTGAAATTAGAATTAATGAAGGTGAGCTCATTGTAGGCGGTAGAACTGTAAAGCCACGATCTGGTATTGCTTCTCCTGAAATGTCTCCCTATTGGATTTTAGAGGAACTAGATACCCTAGCGACAAGACCCCAGGATCAATTTTCTATTTCTGAAGAGGACAAAGCCTACTTTAGAGAGCAATTATTCTCCTATTGGGACGGCAGGTCTTTAAAAAATTATGTCAATTCCAAAATGACAGACCAAGTAAAAAAGGCCAGTAAAGAAGGCATCGTAAAAATTAACCAAACAGACAAGGGGCAGGGGCATATTATTCCATCCTATAATAAATTATTAAATCATGGCTTGGGATATATGGTAATGGAAGTCGAGGAGGTCTTGAAAAAAAGCCCTTCCAATGAATTCTATCAAGCAGCCTTAATCACCCTTAAGGCTACCCAAAGATATATTAAGCGCTATGGAAAGCTAGCTGAAACCATGGCCCATCAAGAGGAAAATGAAACAAGAAAAGAAGAACTGCTGGAGATAAGTAAAATTTCCTATAAAATAGCCCAAGATAAACCAGATTCCTTCCATGAAGCCCTGCAGCTTTTTTGGTATATCAATATTGCGCTTCAGTATGAGTCCAATGCAAGCTCCATTTCTCCAGGAAGATTTGACCAGTATATGTACCCCTTCTATGCTGCTTCAATAGAAGCGGGGATGGATACAGAGTCAGCCAAGGAGCTTTTACGATGCCTTTGGCTTAAAATGAACGATGTCGTTCTATTGAGAAGTGAAGACAGTGCCAAATATTTTGCTGGCTTCCCTACAGGCTATACCATCATTTTAGGAGGGGTCGACAGACAGGGAAGAGATGCTACCAATGCGTTATCCTACCTTGTGCTGGACACCTATGCAGATATTCAGCTTCCCCAGCCTAATCTGGGGGCCAGAATCCATGAAAAGTCCCCTAGAGAGTTTCTAATTAAAGTTGCCGAAACCATAAGATTAGGAACAGGAATACCCCAGCTCTTTAATGATGAAGTGATCATCCC
Organism: uncultured Clostridiaceae bacterium; assembly: GCA_965652145.1. GTDB lineage: Bacteria > Bacillota > Clostridia > Peptostreptococcales > Natronincolaceae > CBFGTV01. The sequence goes on along the minus strand of CBFGTV010000097.1, from coordinate 1,929 downwards.
CGGGTATCTTAATAGAGGGGTTTCCTTAGAGGATGCCAGGGACTATGCCGTTGTTGGCTGTGTAGAGCTGTCTCTGCCGGGCAAAACCTATGGACTTCACGATATTGCACTATTTAACCTATTGAAGGTGATGGAGGTAACTTTAAATAAGCACGAAGGAAATTTTGAAACCTTTGAGTCCCTTATTGAGGCCATTAAGGAAACTATTAAGGAATATGTGGTTTATATGGTGGAGGGTTCAAATATTGTTGACGAAGCCCATGGTGCCTTTGCCCCGACTCCACTACTATCCTGTTTTATCGAAAACTGCATAGATAATGGAAAAGATGTGGCCCTTGGAGGGGCAAAATACAATTTCTCTGGCGTACAAGGAATTGGTATAGGTAATTTGAGTGATTCCCTGTACGTTATTAAGAAGGTCGTGTTTGAAAATAAGGATATGGCCTTATCAGAATTAATCATGATGCTAAAAAACAACTATGATGGCAGCGAAGTACAGCGTCAAAGATTTATAAATAAATTTTCTAAGTACGGCAATGATATAGATGAGGTTGACTATATTGGAAGCGATATACTAAGCTACTATTGTAAAGAGGTAGAAAAATACAAGAATATCAGAGGCGGAATTTTCCAGCCAGGGTCTTATACCGTTTCTGCCCATATCCCATTGGGGGAGGCAGTAGGTGCTACACCCGATGGCAGACTAGCCAAGGAGCAGCTGGCGGACGGAGGTCTGTCACCCATGGTAGGTAGAGACCTGGAGGGCCCTACAGCGGTACTAAAAAGTGTCAGTAAGCTAGACAATTATTTGACTACAAACGGAAGCCTTCTCAATGTCAAATTCAGCCCTTCTGCCCTGGAAGGAACAGAGGGTATTCAGAAGTTCATTGGCTATCTTCAAGCCTTTATGCGATTAAAAATTCAGCATATCCAATTTAACATTGTTTCCGTTGCCACCTTGAAGGAAGCACAAAGGCATCCAGATAAATATAAAAATCTAGTTGTTCGTGTTGCAGGATACAGTGCTTTATTTGTTGAGTTAAACAAGTCCATTCAGGATGATATCATTAATAGAACAGAGCATAGATTATAAACCAAGGTGTGATCGAAATGAAAAAGGCGATTGTCTTTAATATACAGAAGTACAGTATCCATGATGGAGGGGGAATTAGAACAATTATTTTCTTTAAGGGCTGCCCCTTAAGATGCCCCTGGTGTTCCAATCCCGAATCCCAAAGCCCTGAGCCGGAAATGATGCGTAAGGAGTCCCTGTGTATCAATTGCTCCAGTGACAGCTGTTTTACCTGTCGTGCTACTGCGGAGGATTGCCCTACAGGAGCTTTAGAAACAGTAGGCAGGGAAATGACGGTAGAAGAATTGCTGAGGGAAGTTAAAAAGGACATGGTATTTTATGACAGTACCGGGGGCGGCGTTACCCTCTCTGGTGGAGAACCCTTAAGTCAGGGTACCTTTGCTGTTGAATTATTAAGAAGGCTTCATCTATTGGGGATCGATACAGCGATAGAAACCACTGGCTTTGGTAATTGGGAAACCCTTGATAAAATGTCTGACTACTTGAATCGAGTACTATTTGATCTTAAAATTATGGATAGAAAAAAAGCTAAGGATATCTTAAAGGCGGATATCGATATCATCAAAAACAACTTTTCAAATCTGATCAATAAAGGAGTTCCCGTTATTCCTAGAATCCCCCTCATTCCTGGTTTTACAACAGATGAGGAAAATATCGATGCCATTATTGACTTTATTACCTCCCATAAGCTCAAGGAGGTTCATATCCTTCCCTTCCATCAGTATGGCAGCTCTAAGTACAAAGGCCTGGGCAGAGACTATTCACTGGCCTCTTTAAAGCCTCTTACCCAGGAAGAAATTGCGGCTATTCAACGAAGGATGGAGGAAAGGGGATTA
>CBFGTV010000096.1:0-11662 GCA_965652145.1 uncultured Clostridiaceae bacterium | reverse complement strand
TCATACCTCCTTAAACTTCCTTAAAAGTATTTGCATATCTCAAGAAATGTATTCAGATAATATGAAGAGCGGCATTGGATATCATTTTAATTGGTCAGAAGAGGATGGTGTCATATGGATGATAAAATGCGATATCGAGAGGTCAAGAAGGTCTCTTATGTGAGCATTATTGGAAATATTATCTTAACTATTTTAAAGGCAATTATAGGATATTTATCAGGCAGTACGGCCCTGCTGGCCGACGCCTTTCATTCAGCCTCTGATTTGTTTGGAACAATCATACTCTTACAGGGGTTAAAAATAGCCCATCTTCCCCCGGATGAATCTCATCCCTACGGCCATCATAAGGCGGAATCAGTTACTGCAAAAATTTTAGCCATCATTTTATTCGTTACTGCCCTGGGGATTGGAAATGAAGCAGTTAAAATTTTACGCTCCGGTAATATTGCACCGCCCCAGGTTACAGCTATCTACGTAGCAATTATATCCATCCTGGCCAAGGAAGGGCTTTATCATTATTCTGTTAGAATCGGGAAAAGAATCAAGAGCACTGCGGTCATTGCCGATGCCTGGCATCACCGTTCTGATGCCTTTTCCTCTGTTGCTACGCTAATTGGCGTTACTGGAGCCATTTTTGGGTATCCCTTTATGGACCCCTTTGCCGGAATCATCGTATCAATTTTGATATTAAGAACAGCCGTTTCGATTTATGTTGATGCCATAAAGGGATTGATGGATACTTCACCGGATAAAAAAATTTTGGAGGCCATCAAACAGGCCGCCTCTAAGGCCAAAGGTGTCGAGGAAATTCAAGATGTTAAGGTAAGACAATATGGTTCTAAGTATATGGTAGATATGAAAATATGCGTAAACCCTACCATTACTGTAGAAGAGGGCCATGGTGCTGCTGCCCGGGCAAAGGAGCATATTATGAATGAAATGGAGGAGGTAATGGATGTCTTGATTCATGTTAATCCTTGTTACAAGGGTAGAAAATAAAAATCCAACCCCCGGTCAACCGCCAGGGAGGCTGGATTAGTAGCAGATTAAAAGTCCCCCTTCACCGGAGTGGGTGCCAATAACAGGTCCCATTGTGGTAACAATTACTTCCTGGGGGCTAAAGCGTTTGATTATTTCTTCCTTCAGAGCCAGAGCATCTTCGATTCGATTACAGTGGGTAATTCCTACAATTTTATCCTTAAGGTCAACATTTTTTTCTGCAATTCTTTCAAGCATGAAGCTAATAGCACGTTTTTTCCCCCTAATAGCCTTGAGTACCTTCACATAACCTTCTTCAACATGAAGTATAAATTTAAGATTTAACATGTTAGCCACCATTTCCTTTGCCCGGCTAACCCGGCCACCCTTTACGGCATTTTCGAGGGTTTCTAAATATACCAATACCTTCATTTGGTCTCGATATTCCTTTAGCTTCTCAATAATATGGTTTAACTCAAAGCCTTCTTCTACCATATGACAGGCCTTCAAAACCTGAAGCCCTAACCCCATGGAGCCACTCAGGGAATCAAATATTTCTACCTTCGCCTCTGAAATTTCCTTTGAAAGCTGGGCACAGCTAAAGGTTCCACTTAATTTAGAGGACAAATGTATACTTAAAATTTCCTTTGTCTTTTTTGCCCCCTCCATAAAAGCATCTATGAATCGTTGTGGTGATGGCTGTGAGGTTTTAGGTAAGTTTTGGGACTGGGCAATTTTTTCATAAAAATCATAATGGGTTAATTCAAGGCCATCAAGGTAAGTTTCTCCATCTAATTCAATATTTAATGGCACAACAATTAGATTGTATCGTTCAATATATTCCTTAGGTAAATCACAGGAACTGTCTGTAATGATTTGCATGCTCTTACCTCCTTATTTGCTATCCCACTACATTCGACATTAAGTAAGTATTTCCTTTTTATCGATTGAATTTTCTTTTATTTCCAGTAGAAAGAAGAAAACCCGCCCATGGGGAGGTCTTCTTTCATAAAATCCTGGAATGATCATACCATTAACTTAAATCATTGGAAAAAAGCGCCGTAGGCCCGATAGGTCATGTATAAATCAACCTTACTGATTAATTCAATAGGGGCATGCATACTCAGCATGGGTGTGCCACAATCTACCACTTCAGCTCCATAGTTGGCTAAAATATAGGCTATGGTGCCGCCACCCCCCTGGTCAACCTTTCCCAACTCTCCGATTTGCCATGCCACTTTATGGCGGTTAAATATAGCCCTAATCTCTCCTAGAAATTCAGCATTGGCGTCATTAGAACCGCCCTTGCCCCGAACCCCTGTATATTTGGTTAAGGTGACCCCTTTGCCAATATAGGATGCATTTCGCTTGTCAAGAACATCGGGAAAGTTGGGGTCGAAGCCAGCCGTTACATCTCCTGACAATACCTTGGTATTTTTCAGGGATCGCTGAAGGGCTACATAGCTTTCCTTACCTTGAAGGGATAATAATTCAGCGACACAGTGCATAAAAAACATAGATTCCATACCTGTATTACCCATGCTGCCAACCTCTTCCTTATCGACAAAAAGAGCTACAGCAGTTTTTTCAGGGGAGACAAGCTCTAAAACAGCTTCCAGAGCTGCAAAGGCACACACCCGATCATCGTGACCGTGGGCAGCAATCATGCTTCTGTCAATCCCTACATCCCTTGATTTACCTGCCGGAACAATCTCCAGCTCTGCAACGGTGAAATCTTCTTCTGTAATACCATATTTTTCATTTAAGAGCTTAAGTATATTCAGCTTAACAGCCTTTTTCATTTCCGAAGACTGATAGGGAATGTTGCCAATAATAACATTTAGGTCTTCCCCCGTAATGCCCTCACTCATTTTTTTAGCCATCTGCTCGCTGGCCAGATGGGGCAAGAGGTCTGATATATAAAATACTGGGTCTGATTCTTCTTCCCCTATGACTATCTCAAGCTTTGTTCCATCATGCTTGATAATAACTCCGTGAAGGGCCAAGGGGATGGCCACCCACTGATACTTTTTTACGCCGCCATAGTAATGGGTCTTCAGCAGAGCCAAACCAGCCTCTTCATATAGAGGAAAGGCCTTTAAATCCAGTCTGGGAGCATCCAGATGGGCCCCCACCACCTTCATACCGGCCGTTAAGGCTTCCTGTCCTATGACAAAAAGGGCAATGGCCTTTCCTCGGTTTTCGGCATATATTTTATCCCCCGTTGCCAATTTGCCCCTATTAATTACTTCTTCCAGTGATATGTAGCCCTTTTCTATGGCTTTTTTCTTAATTTGTTTGACACATTCCCTTTCAGTCTTACCATGATCCATAAAGTGCTTATAAGTCTCACCAAAGGAGAAAACCTTTTCCTTTTCTCCTGGTTGAAGCAGCTCCCAGGCACTTTCAAACTTCTTAAATAATTTTTCCTGTAATATTTGTTCCTGCTCTGCCATGAAACACCCTCCCCAAGATATTTTATGGAAATATATTAAGATTAGTCTATTCAAAAGTGATTATTCCCATATTATTTTTTTTATATAAACATCTACATCATATATTTCTCTTATTTTTTTGTCAACAGGTTTTGGAGAGGCAACACAATAAATTTATATTTTTTTAATATTATGCTTATAGGCATATATTGCAGCCTGGGTTCGATCATTCACTTCAATTTTCTTGAAAATATTGGAAACGTGATTTTTAACTGTCTTCTCACTAATAAATAATCCGCAGGCAATTTCCTTATTATTTAACCCTTCTGCAATCAGCGTTAATACTTCATACTCTCTTCGAGTCAGCTTACTCTCTTTACTGTTTTCCTGCTGACCTCGGTTAAATTCCTTAACCAGTCCTGTTGCCAGGCTGGGTTGTATGTAGGATGATCCTTTGTATACATCCCTTACGGCTTGAATTAGGCTTTCGCTTTCTGAATCCTTTAAAACATATCCATTGGCGCCCAAATTGATGGTTTCGTAAAGATATTCCTGATCTTCATGAAAGGTCAACATAATAACCTTGATGGTCTTGTCAATGTCCTTCAACCTGCGAAGGGTCTGTATTCCATTGAGCTTTGGCATGTTAATATCCAGTAAAACGACATCGGGCTTCAGCTGTTGAACCTTGGTAATTGCTTCTTCCCCATCACCAGCCTGTCCTATAATCTTAATATCCTTTTCCAGCTCTAAAATTTGCTTTAAACCTTGTCTGACTAATGAATGATCATCTACAATCAATACTTTAATGATTTTCACAAAGGTTCCCCCCTACTCAAAGTTATTTAAATTCACATAAATCCTCGTCCCCTTATTGGGCGCACTCTTTATTTGTAAAGTACCGTCTAGCAGCTCGACTCTTTCTCTAATATTTAATAGACCAAAGCCCCCACCTTCACTGGTTCCATTGGATGCCTCCGCATCAAATCCCACACCATCGTCACTAATGGTTAATTGTATATTTTGATTGGATATTTCTAATTTAATTTTTACACTTTGGGCCTTGGCATGCTTTCGAATATTATTCAGAGCCTCTTGAATGATTCTAAAAATAGCTAGGTTTTTTACAGGGTCTTCCATGGGTCTGCGGGATAAAATAATAAAATCTACTGGAATTTTGGTATCCTCCTGAAAGCCTTCAATGTATCTTTGCACCGTAGGAATAAAACCCAGATCATCCAATGACATGGGCCTTAAATTATAAATTATTTTACGTATATCCTTGATACTGTCCCTTAGTACGTTTCTTAAATCCTGCAGTTCATGTTTTGCCCTATCCTGATCTATATCAATTAACTTTTCACACACCTCTGCCTTTATTGTTAAGTTAGCTAAAGATTGTGCCGGCCCGTCATGGATGTCCCTTGCCACCCGATGCCGCTCCTCCTCCTGGGCCTGTATTATTCTTCTTCCCACCACAGCCCGCTGCTGTATATCTTCAAGGGTGTTGGTAAAGTCCTTTAGATTCCCCCCCAGATACTCCATAACAACGCCAATTTTTGAGGTAATGTCTTCAGCTTTTCTTAGAATGTCTTCAGAATGCTTATACCTCATTTCCAGCTCAGTTCGCTGTCTGATCAAGTCACATTCCTCTTGTCTTTTGATGATCAGTTGAATCTGCAGCTCATTTGCTCTCTCGTAGGCCCTTCTAATATCATTTTCCCGATATCGAGAAAAGTCTTTGCTAACCTCCAGCAATCGTTTACGACTGCTTTTTTCTGCAGCCTCCTGTCTTTCAACCTCCTTCATTACAGACTGAATCCTTAGCTTGATATCAGAAAGTTGCTTCTTCAGAATGCTACACTCTTTACGGGCGCTCTCTGCTATTTCAAAGACAGCCTCTTTACTCTCTTCAATAGCACTGATAGTCTTTTCCAATATCTCATTCATGTCTTTAATATCCACTTTCTGACTCATGCCTTCACCCCAATATATTCATTCGAATCATATTTCTTCATATTCATACAAATTTCCTCTATTTTTTACATTTAAAAAAGTAAATTATAAAGGATTCCTACCAGAAGCCTAATTTATTAGTTCACACAAAAAAGAGACCGGAGTGATCTCTTTAGGGATTTAATTCTTTACAATTGTTTAACTTATTAACTGGTATAATAATCCTTTAATAGCCAACAACCATCAATCTTTTCCATTTCAACATAATAGCCTACATCTTCACCTGTAATTCCTTCATAGCCCTCTATTTGCCATCGAACAACTACCTCCCAGGTCTCAACCGTTGCGGAATGCTTTAATAGCTCGGCTTTAATTATTTCCACATCCCTTATCTTTTCATAGGAAGCAGGCATCTCTATAATAGCTTCAAAGACCTCTATATCTGATTTTAATAATGGTTCGGTGACGATCAGCGATAATTCTGCTTCTATTTCCCTGATGGTGGGAACCTCTGAACGAAACAGGCTATTAAACAGACGATTTCTTTCCCGAAGTAGAGTGGTTAGCCTGGCCATCCTTTCTTCGTACTGTGATTCCTGTTCAAGGGAATCGATAGTGGCTGAAAATGATTGCGACTGAATCGAAAGCAAAATGAGTATAAGGAAAAGGGGTATGATTCTTTTCATTTCTTTCCTCCTTTGAATACATGATATTGCTTGTCCACTAGTATTATAAACAAAGTAGAGGAAGAAATTTGCTCAATTTTGCTTAAAACAAATATTTTCTAACAACAGAAGCTGCCATTTTTCTCTTGTAACTCAGCATTTCTACCTTTTCCCATAAAAAATTATAAATTAACTATTTTTTCTTTTTCTTCTTCGCTTAGTACCTTTTCCAGATCCAGCACGATAATCATACGTTCCTGAACCTTGGCAATACCGCTGATAAATCGTTCGTCGATATTACCAGATATTAATTCGGGGGCTGGGTCAATATCCTTTTCATCAATGGTAAGCACCTGGGAAGCATCATCCACCAGGAAGCCAATTTGCCGATCGTTCATATAGATAATAATAATCCTCGTATTGCTGGTGATCTCCAGCAGGGGCATATTAAACTTTTTTCTGAGGTTAATGATCGGAGTAACCACCCCTCGATAGTTTACAATTCCATCAACGAATTTCGGTGCATTGGGTACCTTCATGCTCTCTTTAAATTCGCTGATTTCTTTGACGTGCATAATATCTACACCATACTCTTCCTTATCCAGCTTGAATATTACATATTGTCTTTCAGACATAATCATCCCTCCAAAATTAGACATTTTTCTACCTAAATTACTTAAGTATTCGCTAAGGAAAAATAGAATCCTTTTTTTCTTTCAAAAATATCCAGAGAAAATAAAAAAGATGAGAAAAGACCTATCGATTTTCCTCATCATAAAAAAAGAAGATGGTATCTTCTTTTTTTTAATCAACATATTCAATTTCTAAATTATCTAACTGCTGCTTGAAGGTTTTTCTAAAGGATTCTATATATTCCTTCCTCAATTGGGCCTGCTCACTTTTTTCTTCTTCTGTCAGCTCTCTTTCTTTTGAAAGCTTTGCCAATTGGTTAATTCGACTGATTTTTTCTTTTGAAACCATAGAAACACTCCCTTTACTTCTTCTGTTATCAATATATCATAAAAGGTTGTTAAATTAAAGTAGTATTCTAACTTCAATTTTATATTTCCTCAATGGGAGCGACCTCAGTGTCAATCGGTTCTTTTTCCTCACTGTCAGGATTTTCAGGCCCTGTCATTCCTGCCGAACTGCTGCCTTCCCCAATACTGCTGACTGCCCTAAATATTTGTATCATTTTATTGAGCTGTTCACCCTGCTCTTTACTTAAAAAGGGCTTTGCAATTTCAAATATATCAGATTCATCCAGTTTTTGCTTACTGCTCAGAGACTTAACTAGTTTCAATATTCCCACTAAAACCCGCAGCTCCTTGGTTTTATCCTTTAATTCACCTTCCAGAAGGGGGTCAAAGACATCTATGTATTTATCAAGCTGGTCAATAGATAGCGGGGTATTGGCTAGGTCCTGCAGCTCTCTGATTTTGTTTTCCATCAGACTGGCCTTCATATGCAGATCGATGGCCTTATGAATGACCTCTCTTTTTTCATCATCGACGAATTCACTAATATCCATCAGCATATGTCTTTTTCGATCAGTATAGGACAAGGTGTGATATTTTGTTTCAGCCCCTATCAAACCTGGCAGCTCCATCAATTCCTTTACCTTTAAAATAATATGCAACAGCATTTCAGCTCGATGAATGACCAGCTGCTCTTCACTATCCATATAGCCCTTAATTCTTCCCAAGAGTTTTGCCTTTTTTTCCAAAGACATGGCTTCTATTTCCCTTACATTCAGCTTATTGCTTTTTCCTCCTATGAACAATAATAAAATAGGCAATATCCAAAGCCAAGTGGGCTGTACTGAGGCTTGCTTTTTATCTTCCAAGGCTAATTCCCGATCTTTTAACTCCTCCATTGTCTTCCTCCTTTTGGGTACATTTTTACTACTAATATATTGCTGTTGATCATGAATTATTAAAAAAAACACTATTTTATCTGATTTGTTCTGGAAAGAATTAATTTAATTTTTTGTAGCATACCCAACCCCTGCTGCATAGATTATAGGGATAGCATTTTATCAGGTGAATAAATTATCTCAGGAAATTATGGGAGGGATTGTGTTGGATCAAGGTAAGCTAAATGAATTGATGGCAGCAATAAAAGCGGGAGATTTTTCAAAGGTGGAAGAAATAAAGAATTACATTTCTGAAGAGGATTATCAAAAGGTACTGGGCCTTTTTAATCAGTACAGTGGAAAGTCAGAGGCGGAAATAATCCAGGAATTACAACGACTAAAGCATACTGTTCCCAATCAACAGGAACTGGTTGAAAAGCTGAAACCCTTCTTAAATGACGAACAGAAAAGAAAACTGCAACAGGTGCTTCAAATTTTAGAACAAGATTAAAAATTGAGTGAGTAGGTACTTATTTAGTTTTAGGGCCGATAGAATAGACAATTCATCGGCCCTGTATAATTTAAATTTAATTTAGTTTAATAACTTTAGTTACCTCGTCAACTATTTTATGACCCTTTATTAGCTCACTGCTATTATGAATATCGACATACATTACCCGGTCATCTTCAAGGGAGCTAACCCTTTCTCTAATTAACCCGTACGCCAGGGCTGTTCCCCTTCCAAGCTGGTGTTTTTGATAAAAATCAATGGCCTGGGCCGCTGCCAAAAGCTCAATGGCCAAAACCTGCACTGTATTTTCATAAATTTCTCTGGCCTTTCTGGCAGCAATGGTTCCCATGGAAACATGATCCTCCTGATTGGCTGAGGATGGTATGGAATCTACGCTGGCGGGATGGGCCAATACTTTATTTTCTGATACCAGGGCGGCGGCTGCGTATTGGGTTATCATAAACCCTGAATTTAGCCCTCCCTTAGGGGTTAAAAAGGCTGGTAGGCCACTTAGTTGAGGATTAACCAGTCTTTCAATCCTCCGCTCCGATACATTGGCCAGCTCTGCTATGGCAATTCCTAAAAAATCAAAGGCCAGGGCCATGGGCTGACCATGGAAATTCCCACCAGAGATTACCGCCTGTTCTTCCGTGAATATCAAGGGGTTGTCTGTGGCTGAGTTCATCTCTATCTTTACTTTTTCTTCAACATAGGCAATGGCATCTCGACTTGCTCCATGAATTTGGGGAATGCACCGCAGGGTATAGGCATCTTGAACCCGAAGCTGCCCCTGCCGGGTGACGAAGCTGCTTCCCTCTAAAAGCATCAATAGGTTTTCGGCAGTTTGAAGCTGACCAGGATGGGGTCTTACTTGATGAACCTGTTTAAAAAAGGCATCAATGATTCCCCGCTGCCCCTCCAGGGTTAAGGCAGCTGCAATATCCGCCAGCTTTATCAGCATTTTACAATCATACACTGTCAATGCCCCGATAGCGGTCATTACCTGTGTACCGTTAATCAATGCCAGGCCCTCCTTTGAAGTAAGCTCAACAATGTTAATGCCGGCCTTTTCCATGGCCTCCCTGCCTGACATTCTGATTCCTTGATATACCGCTTCTCCCTCCCCAATCATCACCAGCACCATATGGGCCAGGGGGGCTAAATCTCCGCTGGCTCCAAGGGAGCCCTTTTCTGGGATAATGGGATGTACGCCTTTATTTAACATGTCGATCAGGATATTTAATGTACTTAATCGAATACCTGAATGACCCTTTAACAGGGCATTGGCCCTTAACAGCATAATAGCCCTGACAATTTCTTCTTCCAGGGGCTTTCCTACCCCGCAGGCATGGCTAATAATAAGATTTCTTTGCAAGGCAGCCGTTTCATCCTTTGAGATGGCTACATCACTGAATTTTCCAAAACCCGTCGTGATTCCATAGACTACAGATTCCTCCTCAACGAATTCCTCCACCAGCCTTCTGCTGAGGTTTACCCTTTCTGCCGCCTCCTTTTCAATTTCAACACGATCAAATTTCCTGGCCACCATCACCAGTTCCTCTAGGGTTAACCCGTTTCCATTAATCAAAACTTGGCCCAATTCAATCACTCCTTTTATCCATAAATGTATGCTGATTTCATCTTATTACTTTAGTAATCATTCTACAGTTAGGTTACTTTTCCTTCCAGCCTTACAATTTTTTTTAAGGTTTCAACAAAATTTAGTAATCTAATTTTTTAGCGTGATAAATTAATAAAAAGAAAGGATCAATTCTTCAAGACTGATCCTTTTATCAGGTTTATGTTTTTTCTTATAATATTTTAGGTAAAATTTAGAAATCCCCCAAAATGGGACCTAAAATACTGCTGGTGAGCTTTACAAGATTGTAGGCATTAAAATCGAATTCCTTTTCCTTTACCGAAACCGATAAGTAAATTACACCCTTTACTACTCCATTGTAGATAATGGGGGTAACAATTACTGATTTCCAATTGGGGGTTCCGGTAAAAATATCAATATGACTGATATCTTCCCAGTCAATCAGGTATTCTCCCTGTCTAGACTGAATTACCTTCCCAATTAGTCTGCTATTGTAATTTAACTCCCCCTGCCAATTATCCATGAATCTTCTACGGCAAAGCTGAGACTTGATTTGATTGTTTTTAACGGTAAATACAATTCCTTCTTCCGCCTCTAGTATCTCAATTAGTCTGCCCAGCATAATGTATATTTTATCTTCAAGGCTTCGACCCTCTGTAAGCAGCTCTATAGCCTCTGCTATTACCAATACATTTCGCTGATCCTGCACCACATTTCCCGATACAATTCCCGCCAGCTTATCGGTCCGCTTATCTACAAATCCTATGTCATTTTCATAGAATACAGTTCTGTTTCTGCCCTGCTCCTTGGCATGATACAACGCCTGATCAGCCTTTTCAATCAATATTTCCTTTGTAATGCCGTCTTCAGGACAACCGGCCACACCACAGCTAATGGTTAGCTCGACCTCGTCACCTAAAAGTTTTGCCTCTTGAAAGGCATTTCGAATTTTTTCAGCAATGATAAAGGCATCTTGCTTTCGGGCACCGGGCAAAATAATGATAAATTCCTCTCCTCCGTACCGTCCCACATGGTCAGATGAACGAATATGCTCTCTGATTACCCTGCCAACCTCTGTCAGTACCATATCACCCCGTTGATGTCCATAGGTATCGTTAACACATTTAAAATGGTCTATATCACACATAATAATGGAAAACTGCTGCTCTGCTTCTTTAGCTGCCTCAATATTTTCCAGCAGAATTTTTTCAATGGTTTTTCTTACATAGGCCCCAGTCATCTTATCAATTGATGAGCTGATCTGTAAATAATAGTTGTTCAGCATAATACAGGCTAACGGAAGCAGCTTCTTGCAATCATTAAAGGTCTCCTGAGAAAAATTGTTAAATACCTTATCGGTTTCTTGGTACAAATACCCAATTACCTTTACCTTCTCCTTTACCGGCTGCCGCTGTTCAAAGCCAGGTATTTCATCGTTTCTGCTATTATTAATAATAGGCAGGCAGATGATGGCCCTTGTATCTTTGCTATTATATAGGCCACTGTTTTCTATTCCATGGGTCAAATGATTTTCAATGAGCAGTCCTTCCTTGGTTACTGCACATTTTTCTAAAATATGTCGTATTTCTTCCAGGCTGATCTTGGAACCAAAGGAGGTCACAAATTCATAGCCTTCGTCCTTTACCCCCAGTAGGGCTCCCC
>CBFGTV010000095.1:0-11787 GCA_965652145.1 uncultured Clostridiaceae bacterium | reverse complement strand
AAGGGCAAAGGTTTGGGTTGCCGTTGGAAATGTCGATGCCCATGTATCGGCACCGGCTGTTAATGTTGTTGACCCTGGTAAAATGCTGATGATTATGGGAACCTCCACCTGCGATATTTTATTGGGGGAAGAAGAAAAAATAGTTGATGGTATGTGTGGTGTGGTAGAGGATGGCGCCGTGGCGGGCTACTATGCCTTTGAGTCCGGTCAATCGGGCGTTGGTGACATATTTGAGTGGTTTATCTTAAACTGTGTCCCCAGCCATTATACAGAGGAAGCTAAAAAAAGGGGCCTGAGCCTTCATCAACTCCTTGAGGAAAAGGCCAGCAGGCTAAAGCCAGGGCAAAGTGGCATATTGGCCCTGGATTGGTGGAATGGAAATCGTTCCGTTTTGGTAGATACCAATTTAACCGGTTTATTCCTGGGGATGACCCTTTTAACCAAGCCGGAGGAAATGTATCGGGCCTTGATTGAAGCAACGGCCTTTGGAAAAAGAATCATTATTGAGGCCTTCAGGGAAGCCGGTGTTCCTGTTAATGAATTATATGCCTGCGGGGGATTGCCCGAAAAGAACAAAATGCTCATGCAAATCTATTCCGATGTTACCAATATGGAAATCAAACTGTCTGCCTCTGATCAAACTCCAGCCCTTGGTGCAGCCATGTTTGGGGCGGTGGCCGCCGGCAAGGAAAACGGTGGTTATGAGTCTATCGTAGAGGCGGCGAAATATATGGCAAGGGTGAAGGATGAAAGCTATAAGCCAATTCAGGAAAATGTTGAAGTATATGACCAGCTGTACAAGGAATATAAAAGGCTCCATGATTATTTTGGCAGGGGTGAGAACGATGTCATGAAGCGTCTGAAAAGGATTAAATCAGAAGCTCTAAGACCAAGGGGGAGCTTAACATGCTAGCAAAATTAAAAAAGGAAGTATTAGAAGCCAATCTGGAATTAGTGAAAAGAGGCTTAGTTGTCTATACCTGGGGCAATGTCAGCGGTATTGACAGGGAAAATAATTTAATTGTGATTAAGCCCAGCGGCATCAATTATGAAGATTTGACAGCAGATAAAATGGTTGTGGTAGACCTTCAGGGGCAGGTGGTTGAAGGGTCCTACAAGCCCTCCTCGGATACAGCCACTCATTTAGAGCTATACAAAGCCTTTGAAGAAATTGGCGGTGTGGTACATACCCAATCAGAATGGGCAACGAGCTATGCCCAGGCAGGTGTGGCCATAGAACCCCTGGGAACCACCCATGCAGATTATTTTTATCAGGCCATTCCCTGTACAAGGGATCTGCACTCCGATGAAATTCAGGGTGACTATGAAAGAGAAACAGGGAAAGTCATTGTGGAGACCTTTCAGGAATTGAATCCCATGGAGGTTCCGGCGGTACTGGTCAAAGAACACGGCCCATTTACCTGGGGAAAAACAGCCCATGATGCCGTATACCACGCTGTGGTTCTAGAGGAAATTGCCAAGATGGCCTACAAGACTACGATGATAAAGAGCAATCATAATCAATATAAAATGAATCAGGATTTACTAGACAGGCACTACTTGAGAAAGCATGGCCAAAAGGCTTATTATGGCCAGGGATAAGTTTTTATATTAAATTTTTTCACCTGCTGCATAGTTCGTCAAACAAGGGAAAAGGTGAAAATGAAATAAAGTAATTACCAATTAAAAAAGGGGGATTTTTGAGTGAAAAAGGTATTGGTTTTAGTAATGATTCTTGTTTTGACAATATCAATTGCGGCCTGTGACAGTGCAGGTGGTGCAGATGTTGGAATCTCAATGCCTACTAAATCATCATCCAGGTGGATCAGTGATGGCGAGAGCATGGTGAAGGAAATTGAGGCATTAGGCTTTAAAGCAGACTTGCAGTATGCCGAGGACGTTGTAGAAAATCAGGTGGCACAAATCGAAAATATGATTACCAAGGGCGTTAAGCTATTGATCATTGCGCCCGTTGACGGAGAATCCTTAACCGATGTTCTACAGAAGGCCAACGATGCCGGTATTCCTGTGATTTCCTATGATCGACTGATCAGAAACAGTGACCATGTCAGCTACTATGCAACCTTTGATAATTTCAAGGTGGGGGTTCAACAGGCAACCTATATTGAAGAGGCCCTGGATTTAAAAAACACTGAAGGGCCCTACAACATTGAATTATTTGGTGGATCGCCGGATGACAACAATGCTTATTTCTTCTACGATGGTGCCATGTCTGTTCTACAGCCCTATATTGATGAGGGTAAGCTGGTCATTCGAAGCGGGCAAACAGGAATGCAGCAGGTGGCTACCTTAAGATGGGACGGTTCCCTGGCTCAGGCCAGAATGGATAATCTTTTAAGTGCCCATTATACTACCGAACGGATCGATGCAGTTTTATCACCCTATGATGGAATTAGTATCGGCGTAATTTCTTCCCTCAAGGGGGTTGGGTACGGCAGTGCAGCTCAGCCAATGCCTGTGGTAACGGGTCAGGATGCCGAGGTCGCCTCTGTGAAATCAATTATTGCCGGGGAGCAAACCATGACAGTATTCAAAGATACCAGGGAATTGGCTAAAAAAGCTGTTTCCATGGCAAAGGCCATCATGAGTAATGAGGAAGCCGAAGTAAATGATACAACTACCTATGAAAATGGTATGAAAATCGTTCCCGCCTATTTGCTGGAGCCTGTTTCAGTAGATAACACAAACTGGGAAGAAGTGTTGTTGAACAGCGGCTATTATTTAAAGGATCAGCTTCAATAGCATTTTTAACATTTAAGATAATTTAGTGATGATTTTTTAATCATCACTAAATTATCTATTACATGATAGAAAGTTGGTGTGATATGCCGGATTTCATTTTAGAAATGAAAAATATTACCAAGACATTTCCAGGTGTTGTGGCACTGAATAATGTGAACCTACAGGTGAAGGAAGGTGAAATTCATGCACTGCTTGGTGAAAATGGTGCGGGAAAATCAACCTTAATGAAGGTGTTAAGCGGCGTATATCCCCATGGAAGCTACACGGGAGACATTCTCTTTAATGGCCAGGTTTGTGAATTCAGGGATATTAAACAAAGTGAAAATTTAGGGATCGTCATCATTCACCAGGAGCTTGCCTTAATACCGTATTTGTCCATCGCAGAAAACATTTATCTGGGAAATGAACAGGCTAAAAGGGGAATGATCAATTGGCATGATACAATTGTCAAAACCAGAGGGCTAATGAAAAAGGTGGGATTGGATGAATCCCCCAATACCTTGATTACGAATATTGGCGTTGGTAAACAGCAATTGGTTGAAATCGCCAAGGCTCTGTCTAAGGAGGTAAAGCTACTGATTTTGGATGAGCCCACCGCTGCTTTAAATGATGAAGACAGCAATAATCTGCTAAACCTAATTTTAGAATTGAAGAAACAAGGAATTACCTCCATCCTTATTTCCCACAAATTGAATGAAATTGCTAAGGTAGCCGACTCTGTCACAATACTGAGGGATGGAAAGACCATTGAGACCTTGGATTTTAAAAACGATAAGGTGGATGAAGACAGAATTATCAAGGGGATGGTGGGAAGGGATCTAACCCATCGCTTCCCAGAAAGGGAAGGCATTATTGGTAGTACAGTATTTGAAGTGAAAAATTGGAATGTATTTCATCCGCTGCATGAGAACAGAAAGATCATTCACAATGTAAGCTTTCATATTAAACAAGGAGAAATTGTGGGTATTGCAGGCCTAATGGGATCGGGAAGAACAGAGCTGGCCATGAGTATTTTTGGCAGAGCCTATGGAAAAAAGATCAGCGGCGAGGTTTACATAAATGGAAAGCCTGTTCATTTGACTGATATCAATCGAGCCATTGACCATGGGCTGGCCTATGTAACGGAGGATAGAAAAAATTATGGGTTAATTTTAGAGGACGATATTAAGCGAAATATTACCTTAACCAATTTATCAAAGATATCCAGCAAATATGTTATCAATGAAAAAGAAGAAATTAAAGAAGCCGAAAGTCTTCGCAAAAAGCTGAACATTAAGGCCTCCAGCGTAATCCAAAAAACCGTCAATTTAAGCGGTGGAAATCAACAAAAAGTAGTGTTGAGCAAGTGGATTTTTGCTGAGCCGGAGATTTTATTTTTAGATGAACCTACGAGGGGAATCGATGTGGGGGCTAAATTTGAAATCTACACAATTATTAATCAGTTGGCCGATGAGGGTAAGGCAGTGTTATTTATCTCCTCTGAGCTACCTGAAATACTGGGAATGTGTGATCGAATTTATGTAATGAGTGAGGGAAGAATCACCGGCGAACTGACCCGCCAGGAGGCTACTCAGGAAAAAATAATGAAATATGTAATCAGAGAACAGCAGGAGGTGGAAAGCTATGTATAGTCTAAATAAAAAAGAATTTAAATACAATATTAAACAATATGGTATGGTAATCGCTCTAATTTCAATTATGGCATTCTTTGCAATTTTCACCGGGGGTATTTTGTTAAGGCCATTGAATATTACCAATTTGATTCTCCAGAACAGCTATATTTTAATACTGGCCATAGGGATGCTACTGGTCATTATTACAGGCAATATTGATTTATCCGTCGGCTCGGTGGCCGCCTTTGTGGGGGCTGTTGCGGCGATTTTAATGATCAATTTACAGTTGTCCTTTCCCGTGGCTTTCTTTATTTGCCTGCTGCTTGGAGCCATAATTGGTGCCTGGCAGGGGTTTTGGATTGCCTACATAAAAATACCGGCATTTATTGTTACCCTGGCTGGGATGCTGATATTCAGAGGGCTAACCATGGTGACATTACAGGGAATGTCCTTGGCCCCTTTTCCTGTTGCCTTTCAGAGAATCAGCTCTGGGTTTGTAACAGACTTCTTTAACGGAAGCTCCCTGAATATTACAACCCTGATTGTGGGGGTACTATTGTCCCTGGTGTACATAGCCTATGAAATCAGAGAGAGAAACACTAAAATAAAATATGAATTCGATGTTATTCCTATGGGCTTGTTGATTGTAAAAATAAGCGGAATCGTAGGTGCCATAAATGTATTTGCCTTTGTTCTGGCACAGTATAAGGGTATTCCCAACATTTTAATATTATTGTTTTTCCTGGTGGCGGTCTATAGCTTTATCACATCTAAAACAGTAATCGGTCGTCATATCTACTCCGTAGGGGGCAACCAGAAGGCAGCAAAGCTGTCTGGGGTAAAGGTGGAGCGAATCGTATTTTTGGTTTATGTCAATATGGGAATTTTATCGGCCCTTTCGGGTCTCGCCTTTGCTGCCAGATTAAATGCAGCTACCCCCAAGGCCGGGGTGGGGTTTGAACTGGATGCGATTGCTGCTGTTTTCATAGGCGGGGCTTCGGCTTCCGGTGGAATTGGAACGGTTATTGGAGCCATCATCGGTGGTTTGGTTATGGGGGTTATGAATAACGGTATGTCATTAATTGGCATTGGAATTGACTGGCAGCAGGCAATTAAGGGGTTGGTTTTACTATTTGCTGTGTGCTTCGATGTGTTGACTAAATCTAAATCTAATTAAACGAATAAGCTATAAAATCCCAAAAGAGAAGCCCAGCCCCGAAGGCGTATTTGAGAACCCAAGGCTGGGCTTTCGAGACGGCGAACCGATAGGGTCTGATTACATCAATATAAGAAGAGACTTCATAAAATCTCTGAGAAAGGAAAAAGTTCAATGGATTTAAAACATGAGCTGCGGCAAGTCTTTATCAAAATTTTTGAAAATCATGACACGCCCAGGATTTTTTTTGCTCCTGGAAGGGTCAATTTAATTGGTGAACACACTGATTATAACGGAGGCTGGGTTTTTCCCTGTGCCTTAAGCCTGGGTACCTATTGTGCGGCATGCAAAAGAGACGATCAGCTGATTAGGGTATACTCAACGAATTTTGAGGAAATGAAGATAATTGAATTTTCTATTGAAGATATAACCTATATTGAAAGCCATGATTGGGCCAACTACCCAAAGGCGGTTGTCAAAGCCCTTCAAGAGCATGGCTATGGCATAAATCGGGGCTTTGATGCCTTATATTATGGAAATCTGCCCAATGGAGCAGGCCTATCTTCATCCGCTTCAATTGAGCTGGCCACCGCCGTCATGCTCAAGGAACTATTTAATCTGGAAGTAGATATGATTACCCTGGTAAAACTAAGCCAAAGGGCAGAAAACCGCTTTATTGGTGTAAATTGCGGTATGATGGATCAGTTTGCGGCAGGTATGGGAAAAAAGGGTAAGGGAATCCTTTTGAATTGTAAAAGTCTGGAATACAGATATGCCGCCGTGGCCCTTAAGGACCATTCCATCCTCATTGCCAATACCAATAAAAAGCGGGCCTTGTCTGAATCGAAATATAATGAAAGACGTAGGGAGTGTCAGGAAGCCCTGGAGGATTTAAAGGTTAAATTTAATATTGCCTCCCTATGTGAATTGACGACAGTGGATTTTCAGGAAAATCAAATGCTGATCAAGGACGAAAGAATAAGAAGAAGGGCAAAGCATGTCATTTATGAAAATAGCAGAACCTTGCAGGCCTACAATGCTATTGAGAAGGAAGACATTTTTCAGTTCGGAAGGCTATTGAATGAATCTCATCAATCCTTGAGGGATGATTATGAGGTTTCCTGTTTTGAATTAGATACCCTGGTGGAGCAGGCCCTGTTGAATGGCGCAATTGGCGCTCGAATGACGGGGGCCGGCTTTGGAGGCTGTACCCTTAGTGTTGTAAAGAATGCTGAAATTGATAGCTTTATTGAGGCCGTTGGGGCAGCTTATGAAAAAAAAATCGGCTATCAGGCGAGCTTTTACATTGCTGTCATTGGCGATGGTGCTGGAGAAGTCAAGTATGGTGAAGGGGTGATAGGATGATATTAGTTTGCGGCGGTGCAGGTTATATAGGAAGTCATACGGTCTATGAACTGATGGATAGGGGAGAAGCCGTTGTTATTGTAGACAATTTAGAAACTGGACACAGGGAGGCCCTTCATCCTGATGCGTTATTTTTAGAAGGAGACATTCGAGATAGGGAATTTTTGCAAAGGGTATTCAGTAATCATTCCATTGAAGCCGTCATGCACTTTGCCGCCCACTCCCTGGTGGGAGAAAGTGTAGAAAATCCCCTTAAATATTATGACAACAATGTTCATGGAACCCAGGTGCTTCTGGAAAAAATGAATGAACATCAGGTTGCAAAAATGGTGTTTTCCTCCACTGCGGCAGTCTACGGAGAGCCCCAGCAGATTCCAATACAGGAGGAGGATCGGACGAAGCCTGCCAATCCATACGGGGAAACAAAGCTGGCGGTGGAAAAAATATTGAAATGGGCAGATCAGGCCTATGGAATCAAATATATCTCCCTTCGATACTTTAATGTAGCCGGAGCCCATCAAAGTGGGGAAATAGGAGAAGACCATCAGCCGGAAACCCATTTGGTTCCATTGATTTTACAGGTCCCCCTGGGGAAAAAACCGCATATTACCATATTCGGAGACGACTATGACACCCCCGATGGAACCTGTATAAGGGATTATATCCATGTGACGGATTTAGCCCGAGCCCATATTTTAGCCCTGGAAATGCTACGAAAACACCCAAAAAGTAATATTTACAACTTGGGGAACGGAGAGGGGTTTTCTGTAAAGGAAGTGATAGAGGCCGCCAGAAGAGTAACAGGGCACCCCATACCCCAGGTGGTTGCCCCAAGGAGGGCCGGTGACCCTTCTAAATTAGTTGCATCGGCCCAAAGGGCCCAAAAGGAGCTGAGATGGAAGCCTCAATTCGTAAGCATGGAAGAAATCATACAAAGTGCATGGCAGTGGCATCTCAAGAAACCTCAGGGCTTTGATAAATAGGAGTGATGACATGTCAGTAAATATATATTATGAAATTTCCAGGCTAATCAGCTATGGCCTCAAAAAGGGCCTTATTAGAAATGACGATGTGGTCTATACACAAAACAGAATTTTAGAGGTGTTAGACCTAGATGAATTTCAGGCCTGTTCGGTGGAGGAAAGGCAGGAAAATCCATCGGATATATTGAATAATATACTGAAGTGGGCCTGTGAAAATAATAGGTTGATTGATCCATCCAATATTGAAATGGAGCTGCTGGATACCAAGCTGATAGCCTGCTTGATGCCAAGGCCTTCCGAAGTAATTGCTACCTTTCAGGAATATTACAGGGAAGATCCCCAAAGGGCCACCGACTATTACTATAAGCTAAGTCAAGATTCCAATTATATCAGAACAGACAGAATCAAAAAAAACCAGGCCTGGAGAACCCAAACAAAGTATGGTGAATTAGATATTACAATCAATCTTGCTAAGCCGGAAAAGGACCCTAAAGAGATAGCTGCTGCCAGGGAAATAAAGTCGTCGGACTATCCCAAGTGCTTGCTATGTAAAGAAAATGAAGGCTATAGAGGCAGAATCAATCATCCCCCAAGACAAAATCATAGAATCATTCCCCTGGAGCTTAATAATGAAAGATGGTATTTGCAATATTCGCCATATATTTACTATCATGAGCACTGTATAGTCTTTAAGGATCAGCATGAACCAATGAAGATATCAGGGGAAACCTTTGACAGACTCTTGGAATTTACAGAAAAATTTCCCCATTACTTTATCGGGTCCAATTCCGATCTTCCGATTGTAGGGGGCTCAATACTATCCCATGATCATTTTCAGGGGGGCCACTATGAATTTGCCATGGCCAGGGCACCGCTGAAATATAAAATGCAAATAAAAGGGTATTCAGATGTTTTGGCCGGGATAATTAAGTGGCCCATGTCTACCATCAGACTAAGGGGAGCAGACAGATTCAGGCTTTCCCACGCTGCTGAGCATATTTTTGAAGGCTGGAAAAATTACAGTGACATGGAACTCGACATTTTAGCCCATACCAAAGATTTGCCCCACAATACCGTTACGCCCATTGCCAGAAGGCGAGGAAGCCTTTTTGAGCTGGATTTGGTCTTAAGAAATAATCGAACCAATGAAGTATATCCCGCTGGTATTTTTCACCCCCATCAAGAGGTACACCATATAAAAAAGGAAAATATAGGGCTAATAGAGGTAATGGGACTGGCGGTGTTGCCACCCAGGCTCAAGGATGAAATCAAGGCTCTGGGAAAATATTTGATCAATACTCAGCTTGATATCAGTAAGGACAAGGCGATGGAAAAGCATTTTGACTGGTATCAGGAGCTTTTAAAAAAACATCAAAATATAACAGAGGCCAACGTCACAGAAATCTTAAAAACAGAAGTTGGCAATAAATTTGCCCTGGCGTTGGAGCATGCCGGCGTATTCAAGGACAATGCAGAGGGGGATGAAGGGTTTTTTAGGTTTATAAACTCACTGAACGGATAAGGAGAAGAAGGGGGCGGAAGCTGTGAAAATAGAAAAAAGGCCAGTTGGAAATACCAGAGAAAATAAAGGGATCTATCAGTATTCCCTGGAAAATGATCATGGTGTAAAAGTAAGTATTTTGAACCTTGGGGCGGTCATATACGAAATATTAACACCAGATCGAAGGGGAAAATTCGAGAATATTGTTTTATCCTTAGATCAAATTCAAGACTATGAAGATAATCCAAAATGCCTTGGCTGTATCGTCGGCAGAACTGCCGGAAGAATCTCGAAGGGTGAATTTAGTATCGATGGAAAAAAGTATAATTTAGCCAAGAACAAAGGCAATCATAATATCCACGGTGGCATTAGGGGCTTTGGAAAGGTAATTTGGAACGTTGAGGAAATTGCTGATGACGAGGTGGCGGCCCTGCAGCTTTCCTACACTAGCCCCCACATGGAGGAGGGATTTCCAGGCAACCTGAAGATGACAGTAACCTATGAATTAAACAATAGTAATGAACTAAGGCTAACCTATAGAGGAATCAGCGATCACAAAACCATTGTTAATTTAACAAATCATTCTTATTTTAACCTGTCGGGAAATGCAAAAAGGGATATATTGGAGCACACCCTTACCATAAACGCCGGTCAAATTGCCGTTATTGATGGGGAAACCCTCCCTACAGGAGAAATCATGGATGTGGAGGGAACGATATTTGACTTTAGAGCCTCCAAAAAGGTAGGAAGGGATATCAATGACCAGATATTAGCTGCCCATAGGGGCTACGATCACCCATATATTTTAGATTCCGGGGCAAAGCCCGCCATTGTACTGGAGGATGAAATCAGCGGACGCCGAATGGAGGTCGAAACAGACCGGCCCACGGTGGTATTCTACACAGGTAATTACCTAAATGAAGAGCTTATTCTAAAAGGGGGAATAAAGGGACGTAAGCACTACGGGCTTTGCCTGGAAACGCAGGATTTTCCCGATGCCCCCAATCACAGTCATTTCCCCAGTATTGTTATTGATGAAGGCCAGGAATACATAGCCAGTACTGTTTTTAGATTTAAATAAATAAGTTTGTGATGCCAGGGGGGATGGTCTGTCCCCCTTCCTTTCATCATTCCATAAGATTCACAAGACCTGGAGCTTTAGCTCTTTTTTCTTGCAATTGATATCTTAACACCAGGATACTAGCTACCATCTCTGAAAAAACAAAGGACAGCCAGACACCATTCATACCAAGGAAATATGGAAGCGTTAAGGCAAAAAGTAATATTGCCAGACATCCACGGGTAATCGAAATCAAAAATCCTGCCTTCGCCTGTGAAGAGGCACTTAAAAATCCAGCGATAACAATATTTATTCCAGCAAAGAAAAATCCGGCAAAATAGATTCTGATTCCATTGGTTGCAATATTTATTAATTCTACGTTGCCTTCCTTGTTGAATACAGAAATAATGCCATTAGAAAACAGATTTGAAAACAGATAAATCAATACTGCTAGAGCTAATGCCAATGTAAATGAATACTTTCTTAATTGGCGTAAAACGGTACTGTCGCCTTTTCCATAGGCCTGGCTTGTTATTGGCTGTATTCCTTGGGCTATGCCGGTAAAAATAGAAATACAAACTAAAGAAATGTTTGCAATAATTCCATAGGCCGCTACTCCAATATTTCCTGTTAGCCTCAGTATTTGCAGATTAAATATAACGAGGGCAATTCCAGATGATATTTCTGTAATAAAGGATGAAATCCCTAAAGACATAATAGAAAAAGTCTGTTTGCTGTTAATTTTATAGCCTACAAAGCGGAGCTGGTTTTTTTCCTTTAAAAAATGGAGGGACAGAATCCCAATGCTAATGATCGGAGCAAAGCCGGTAGCAATGGCAGCGCCAGACATACCCATTTCAAGGGGAAATATTAAAATATAATCAAGTATAATATTAGATAAACTTCCAATAATCATTGCCGCCATAGACAATTGAGGACTTCCGTCATTTCGCACAAATGCCAGCAGGATATTATTCAAAATAAAGCATGGAGAAAAGCACAGGGCAATTTTCAAGTAGACTGCCGCCAAGGGAAGTGTAGTACTATCTGCTCCAAGGAATTCTGCCAGGTTAGAAGAAAACAAAGCTCCGATCAGTAATGAAAGCAGGCCGCTTATGACACCTATAACAACAACGCCTGAAAATACTCCATTAGCCCCTTGTTGGCGGTTGCGTGTTTTTAAGATTGAATACTTGGTTGCACCGCCAATTCCCAGCATTAACCCTGCAGCGTTTATAAAACTAAAAATAGAGATTGATAGATTTAGGGCTGCCAATCCATTTGCTCCCAGTGCCTTTGAAATAAAAAATGTATCGGCAAGAATATAACAGGATAGGCCGATCATA
>CBFGTV010000094.1:0-11794 GCA_965652145.1 uncultured Clostridiaceae bacterium | reverse complement strand
AAGGAAGCCAGAGAACAGATATGACCAATCTAAAATTCATTACGAGAAGTGGTAGGTAAAAGGGGTTTATTCAGAAAGTAGTGCATAAAAGGAGGTATTTCCTTGAAGGTCACAAGACTTTTATTATTTTTTTTCATTGTCTTACTGCTCTTTGGTTGTTCAGCTAAGGTAAAAATAATGATCGGTACACCTTCAGCGGGCAGAGTAGATTTTCATACAGAAATTACCGATAAGGAGAAAATAGAACGATTACGTTATATTTTTGAGAATCTGGAGGAAATTAAGGAGCCTGTAGATTTAAAGCAAGAGGAAGCCGATGCCTATGTAAATTTACAGAATGAGTCTTTTTCTGAAATATCGGCCTATATTTGGTATCAAGAGGATGGTACTGCCATTACCATGAGACCAATCGATCATTATTACATGATTGGTGAAGAAGAGACCAAAGAATTGAGAGCTTTATTAGAAAATGAAGTAAAGAAATAAATATATTTTAGAAATACCACTATACAAACAATTAAAAACGCCCCAACGGTTGGGGCGTTTTATATTACAACAATTCAGTCCTAAATGGGTCGATTTAATCCCCTTTGATAAAGCTCGTAAAAATGGTGGGTGGGCCCGCAGCCTTTACCGATGGAAAGGGAATGCCTGATGGCAGTTGTAACATAGTCCTTACCATGCTTTACAGCCCCTTGTAAATCCATACCCAGGGCTAAATTAGAGGCTATGGCAGAGGAATAGGTGCAGCCGGTGCCATGGGTGTTCTTGGTATCGATTCTTTCGGCACTAAAATGGATATATTGATCACCGTCATATAGTACATCCAGGGCATCCCCTAGGGCATGGCCGCCCTTTACCAGTACACTTTTAGCCCCCATTTCGTAGATTTTTTTGGCTGCTTGCTCCATTTCAGCTACATTATTAATTTGAAGGCCTGAAATCTTCTCAGCCTCTGGGATATTGGGTGTCAGCAAATCCGCCAGGGGGATAATCTCGGCAATCAAAGTATCGATTGCATCAGGCTCCATAAGGGGGCAACCATTTTTTGCATACATTACCGGGTCAATCACTACATTGGCAGGATGGTATTGCCTAAGCTTCTTAGCCACAGCCATCATACAGGCCGGCTGAGAAAGCATGCCAATCTTCACTGCATCCACCTCAATATCCTCAAATACAGCGTCAATCTGCTTTTCAATCATATCTGGCGTTACATCCTGAATATCAATGACCCGGCTGGTATTTTCAGCCACAACCGATACAATCACACTCATTCCAAAGACACCATGGGCCGAAAAGGTCTTCAGGTCCGCCTGTATACCTGCACCGCCGCTGCAATCTGAGCCGGCTATCGTTAATACTTTTTTCATATTGCTCCCTCACTTTCATTAATATTGCAGGAGATCATTTAACCCTTAATCAATAAGTATTGACTCAAGAACAGAGCGTTCCTTTATAGATTTAAAGGACTACTTTTGTTGAATCCAGTACGGAAGGTAGATAATAAAAAAAGGTGCTTTCTTAATATCAGAAGCACCCATAATTCAATCAACATGAATGATCTGCTTCCCTACGCCAGTATTAGCTGACAGGTTCAAAGGGTCAGGTTTTACCTTCTCAACCAAATGGTCCCCCCGCAAATAGATTTTTTATTTAATTGTAGCACAGAAAAAAAGCCGTCGTCAATCAATCAACCTAATAAAACGATTATTCTTCCCTTTTGTACAAGAAGCTTACCCAATAACCTAAATGGAGGTATTGACACAGAATAAAGAATATGATATATAAAGACTATGGAAATTAGCACTCATTAAACGAGAGTGCTAACACAAAGAGGGCAAAAATCCCATACAGAATTCCTTGAGTAAGGTACTGTTTACATATATAGGAGTGGGACGAGCCTTTAGAATTAAAAGAAATAAAATGAAGGGAGAGGGGTTATTTTGGCAAAGAAACAATTTAAGGCAGAATCCAAAAGACTGCTGGATATGATGATTAACTCAATTTACACCCACAAGGAAATATTTTTAAGGGAGCTTATTTCCAATGCCAGTGATGCCATTGATAAAATCTATTATCGAGCCTTGACTGACGAAAACATAAGCTTCAATCCTGAAAATTATTACATTAAGATTTTCGCAGACAAGGAAAATCGAGTATTAAAGATTTCTGATACAGGTATTGGTATGCTCAAGGAAGAATTGGAGGATAACCTAGGGGTAATTGCCAAGAGCGGTTCCCTGGCCTTTAAAAAGGCAACGGAAATTAAAGATGGTCACGAAATCATTGGCCAGTTTGGCGTTGGCTTCTATTCAGCCTTCATGGTGGCAGAAACCGTTACGGTTATCAGTAGGGCATTAGATGGAGACCAGGCCTATAAATGGGAATCCCACGGGGCCGATGGCTATACCATTGAGCCCTGGGAAAAGGAGTCCGTCGGAACTGATATCATTTTAAAGATTAAAGAGAATACCGAGGATGAAAGCTATGATGAGTATTTAGAAGAATATCGGCTGAAGAGCATTGTTAAAAAGTATTCCGACTTCATCAGGTATCCCATTAAAATGGATATGAAAAATACCAGATTAAAGGAGGGCACTGAGGATGAATATGAGGACTACATTGAAGAGCAGGTCCTTAACAGTATGGTGCCCATCTGGAGAAAGAACAAAAGCGAGCTTACCCAGGAGGATTATGAAAGATTTTATGCAGACAAGCATTATGGCTATGACAAACCCCTTAAGCATATCCACATTAGCGTTGACGGGGCTGTAAGATACAACTCAATTTTATTTATACCAGAAAAAACCCCCTTCGATTACTACACTAAGGAATATGAAAAGGGGCTAGAGCTGTATTCCAGTGGGGTATTAATCATGAATAAGTGCCCTGATCTATTGCCGGACTACTTCAGCTTTGTCAAGGGAATGGTCGATTCCGAGGACTTATCATTAAACATTTCCCGAGAAATGCTGCAGCATGATCGTCAATTAAAGCTGATTGCCAAAAACATCAAAAGTAAAATTAAGAGCGGTCTCTTAAGCCTGATGAAGGAAGAACGAGACAAATATGAAAAGTTCTATGAATCCTTTGGAAGACAGCTTAAATTTGGTGTCTACAACAACTTTGGAAGTGAGAAGGAAACCCTACAGG
The DNA here is from genome assembly GCA_965652145.1 of uncultured Clostridiaceae bacterium. Taxonomy (GTDB): domain Bacteria; phylum Bacillota; class Clostridia; order Peptostreptococcales; family Natronincolaceae; genus CBFGTV01. The sequence goes on along the minus strand of CBFGTV010000094.1, from coordinate 8,638 downwards.
ACCTGTTGATGTTCTATTCCTCTAAGGAAAAGAAGCTGGTTACATTAGATGAATATGTCAGCAGAATGCCGGAGGATCAAAAGTATATTTATTATGCTGCCGGTGAATCCTACGAACGAATTGAAAAACTGCCTCAAATTGAGCTGGTTTCAGATAAGGGATACGAAATTCTATATTTTATTGATGATGTTGACGAATTTGCCATTAGAATGCTGATGAATTATAAAGAAAAGGAATTTAAATCAGTTTCCAGCGGCGACTTAGGCTTTGAGGCCGATGAAAACCAAAAGGCTGTAGAAGAAGAGGCTAAAAACTATCAGGGTCTTTTTGATTCCATGAAGGATATTCTGGCGGATAAGGTAAAGGCTGTAAAGGTCTCTAAAAAGCTTAAGAGCCATCCGGTTTGCCTGTCTAATGAGGGAGACCTGACCATTGAAATGGAGAAGGTTTTAAATGCCATGCCCAATAGTGAAAATATAAAGGCCGAAAAGGTATTGGAAATCAATATTAACCATGAGGTATTTCAATCTCTAAAGGATGCCTACGAAAAGGATCAGGAAAAGCTGAAGCTCTATACCAGCCTGCTGTATGACCAGGCTCTGTTAATTGAAGGACTTCCCATTAACGACCCGGTGGCCTTTACCAATAACATTTGCAAAATCATGAAATAAGCTATAGCAGGTTCCGACTAATGAAAATCGTCGGGGCCTGCTATTGATTTAACTTAACAAATTATGTAAAATATTATTAATCATTTATTAGTATTTTTTCTGGTAACATGATAATGCAGGCAAGGATTTCCACAACAATTTGGTTGGAGAGCTTGCCTTTTTTAATAGGTGTTAAAAAAGTCCAAAGGAAGTGAAGTGTATGTTGAAAATTGCTGTAATTGGATTGGGGGGAATAGCCCAAAAGGCCTATCTGCCGATCTATGGACAAATGGAAAATGTTGAATTTCATCTCTATACCAGAAGCCCTGAAAAGCTCAGGCAAATCAGCGAACAATACCGATTTGCTAAAATTCATCAGACCCTGGATTCAATTATCAGGGCAGGTGTTGCAGGGGCCTTCGTCCACACCGCCACCAGCACCCACCCCGAAATTATTAGCCATTTGCTCAAGGCCCAAATTCCGGTTTATGTAGATAAGCCCATCGCCGATCATTATCAGGAGGCCAAGAAGGTGACGGAGCTGGCAAAGGCCCAGGGGGTACTTCTGATGACGGGCTTTAACAGGCGTTTTGCCCCCATGATCAGGCAGTTAAAGGAAAAACCAAACATCAACATGATTATACTTCAGAAAAATCGCAATAATCAGCCCCTTGCCCCCAGGGAATTTATTTTTGACGATTTTATTCATGTGGTTGACACACTTTTATATTTAATGGATGGACCCCTTAAGCAAATGGCGGTTTATCCTGTTTGGTCAGGCAATTTACTATCAAGCCTTACGGTACAGCTGATGGGGGCTAATAAGGCTGCTACGGCCCTAATGAACCGAGAAAGCGGTGTAAATGAAGAACTGGTAACAGTCTTCACTTCCTCAGGTAAATATCAGGTAGAAAATTTGGTAGCGCTACATCATTATAAAGGCTCGTCTTGTCAGATTGAAAGGTTCGATGATTGGGAAACAACCCTGTATAAAAGGGGCTTTGAACCCATTGTAATGGAATTTTTACAACGGGTGAGGAACCAGGATTTTTCCCAGAAGGAACTGATGGATTCCCTATATACCCATGAAATCTGCGAAAAAATCTTAGAAGGCCTAAGTACCCGGTCAGAGAATATTCCATTGAAATCATGAAGCTTCATGCTACAATTAAATTATCTATAAAACTATAAACAGAGGTGGCAGATATGAATCGAATTGCTATGAAAATAAAAGAGGCCAGGCAGAAGGCAAAAATGACTGAGAAGGAGCTGGCCAAAAAATGCGGTTTGTCTGAGGGATACATTATTCAAATCGAATCAGGCCGAAAGGTGATCAATGAGAAGGCCGCTGAAAATATTTTGAGCAAGCTGGGGGAAAGAATCGATTTTGGCTATGAAGAAGCCTTTAGGGAAGAAGTACCTAAAAAACCCCAGGCAGACAAAGAGCCATCAAAGCCTCGGGAAGAATTTTATCCGATACAGCCAACAGAGCAATGGTCCGATGCCCTGGCCAATATCATCAAAAAATATCCTGTCTACGACATAGAAACCAATAAAATCGTAGGCCATCGAAATCTGCCCGTAATTGGGAAAAAGGTTGAGGGGTACCATTGGGACAGACTTTCCTTTGTTCAGGCTGCCGATAATTCAATGGAAGCCCTGCGAATTAAAAAGGGCGATGTAATTATGATCTATACAGCCAATGAAATAGAAAATAGTAGCCTGTATTTATTTGAAATGAATCGTAAAAGAATCATCAGGCAGCTTAGAAGGGAAGCCAACAACAAGGTGGTTTTATCAACGGGAGCCAATGAAGCCCCGGTGGTAACGGAATTAAGCAATATCAGGCTCATTGGAAAGTGCGTCAAGGTGGAATTTCAGCCGGGCCCTAAAAAACAAATGTAGATTATCAAGGGAGGCGAAGGGAATGGGAAGTAGTCAAGATTGGGTTGAAGAACTGATTAAAGGCCATAGAGATTATTTTTATACAGGCAAGACAAAGAGCCTTGACTATAGAATAGCTGCTTTAAATAAACTGAAGCAGGTGATCAAAAAATATGAGCAGGAGATTTTAACGGCCCTTTATCTGGATTTGGGGAAAAATGAGTTTGAAGCCTACACCACGGAAGTAGGCTTTATTTTAGATAGCATCAGCTACTTTACCAAAAACCTAAGGCGATGGGCCAGGCCCAAAAGGGTAAGGGCATCAATCCACCAGGTTCCATCTAAAAACTACTCCATTTTTGAGCCCTATGGAACAGTCCTGATCATTGGCCCCTACAATTATCCCTTCCAGCTTTTAATTGAGCCTCTGATTGGGGCCCTGGCGGCAGGAAATTGTGCGGTTCTAAAACCTTCAGAGGCCACACCACAGGTATCCGCCCTAGTTAAGAGGCTTTTAAATGAAACCTTTGATGAGGGATATGTCAGCGTAATAGAAGGGGAAAAGGAAACCACCTCGGCCTTGATTAATGGTGCCTTTGACTACATTTTCTTTACAGGAAGCGTGGAGGTGGGGAAAATTGTAATGCAGGCAGCAGCCAAAAATTTGGTTCCCGTAACCCTTGAGCTGGGGGGGAAAAGTCCAACCATTGTCGATAAGTGTGCCCGCCTTGACGTTGCAGCCAAAAGAATTATCTGGGGAAAGCTTTTAAACACCGGGCAAACCTGTGTTGCTCCTGATTATATCTACGTACATAAAGAGGTTAGGGAAGCCTTTATTTTAAAGCTGAAGGAGGCCATCATGGCCTTTTATGGGGGTGATGCTTCTAAAAGCAAGGACTATGGCAGAATCGTCAATGAAAAACAATTTGACCGATTAAGGGCCTTAATAGAGGATAATCAAGGAAAAATTATCTATGGTGGAAGCCATTGCCGAGAAACCCTCTATATAGAACCAACTCTGTTTGACCGGGTGACCTGGCAGGATACGATCATGGAGGATGAAATCTTTGGGCCATTGCTCCCTATACTGGAATATGAAAACTTAAACGAAGTGATTGCTGTCATTAATGGCAAGCCCAAGCCTCTGGCCCTCTATGTTTTTACAGAGGACCAAAGGGTAGAAGCCACAGTATTAAGTCAAACTTCCTTTGGTGGAGGTTGTGTCAATGATACCATTTTTCATGTTTCCAGCCCCCATTTACCCTTTGGTGGGGTAGGGGCTTCGGGAATGGGAAGCTACCATGGCCGGACCAGCTTTGAAACCTTTTCTCATCAAAAGAACATCTTAAAGAGAGGCACCCGTTTTAATTTAGAGCTCCTTTACCCTCCCTATGGAAATAAATTAAGCCTGATTCGCAGACTATTAAAGTAAAATACTGGTTTAGATACCATTATGGATAGGATTGACAAATTTGACAGCAGGAAATAAAATAGGAATAAAGGACTATTGACACTTTTATTTTATAAATTATGAATTCGCTGAAGTTGACTGAACATCGGGGAATTCTTTTTTTAAACCATATTCATAGGGTGGCATATGGTAAATAAAAGTAAAGGCATTATTAAAAAAACCTCTGCTTTTGGGAAATAATATAAAAGTGTTTTTATTGTGATGATTGGGTAGCCATAGAAATATTGAAGATAAATGGATTAAATAAAGGAGAATTGTCATGGGTAAACAACGGGGGACAAATCGAAAGTGTTTAATGGTTTTGGCTATTATATTTATTTTATTAATCGGTCTGACAGGGTGCAGCTCCACTAAAGAAGCTGTATCCTCCTATGGTGACGGTCAAAATCAGGGGCAGCAAAAGGAAGAAATTATTCCCTATGGGGGAGAAAAAAGCAAGGCTGTTTCCTATGTATATACCACCGAAAAAAAACTATCCCTAACCTTTAATGGCATGGGGGATGAAAAAATGATGGACGATTTGTTGACTGAGCTTGATCGTCATGGGATTCAGGCCACTTTTTTTCTTCCGGGGATGAGGGTCGCAGAGGAACCGGATATCGCAAGGAAAATCATCGACCAGGGCCATGAAATTGCAAATAATACCTTAAATCGCTGGGATCTGACTAAACTAGGCTATGAAGAGATTTATCGGGAAATTGCCAGGAGTAATGCAATTATCGAAGCGGCGACGGGCATCCCGCCAAAGTATATCAGACCCCAGGGAGGGGCCTATAATGATGATGTATTATTGGTGACAGCCCAATGTGGCCTGGAAGCCCTGGTAAACTACAGTATCAATCCCCAGGACTGGGATATGAAGGAAGCCCGGGAAATTGGTGACTACGTGGAGCGCTACATCACCAGAGGTGGGATTATAGCTTTAAACAGTGATAAAAATCCCGAGGTAATTAAGGCGATTCCTTTAATTGCCCGGGCTGTAGAACAGGTAGGCTATGAACTGGTGCCTTTAAGCCAGCTTTTTGAAGGAGCCTATGAAAGAAGGCCCCTGGAGGCCATTGAAGGCTATGATGCAGCAAAGCTCAACCATGATTTTGAAAATACCCCCTATCAGGTAATACACAAAGTAAAAACAAGGGAAAAGGAAATTGCTCTGACCTTTGATGATTGGGGTCGTGACATAACCGTTACCCAAATCCTTGATATATTAGAGCGATACAATATTAAATCCACCTTTTTCCTTAAGGCCGATGGTGCTGAAGTCAATCCTAATTTAGCCAAGGCAATCCATGAGGCTGGTCATGAAATTGCAAATCATACCTATAGTCATTCGGTGATTACGGAGCTGTCAGCAGAAAAAATTCAGGAGGAAGTGGTGAAGGCCCACAGGGTACTTGCCGAGGTCATTCAAGCGCAGCCTGTTATGCTGTTCAGGCCCCCAACCGGTGCCTACGACCATCGAAGTGCCCAGATTGTTGCCGCCACCGGCTATGACACCATAGCCATGTATGATGTTACAACCTTTGATTGGGATATAAACAATACAGCAGAGGATATCGCTGGTACCATTTTAAAAAAGACTCAGCCGGGAAGTATCATCCTATTGCATATCCTGGATGATACCAATACGGTAGAAGCTCTTCCCATGGCAATTGAAGCCCTGTTGGAGAGGGGCTATACCTTTAAAATCTTGACAGATTTATTAAATTAATCGAAAATTCTATTTGTTGATGGGAGACAGTTTTGTGGCTAAAAACAGAAAGCATATCAGTAGAAAAGAAAAGGAAATCATGGCTGTACCCCGACCTGACAGGCGAATTTTGTCAAATGTTCCAGATCCTCAAAAAATCCGGGTGTTGGCTGATCGGAGAGGGACAAAGGGAGCTGAAAGGGATGCCCTTGAGTCAGATGCAGCGTATGTTCACCGGCTCAGGATGCTAAGCCTGCGCTATGTGGCAAATTTTGAAGTGCTCATGTATGAAAGGGGAAAGGAAAAGACGACTTCCTTAAAGGGGCAGGCGGTGGATATTTCCTCTACAGGCATTTTAATTGCCCTTGAGGAAGGGTCCAATATAAATTCAACAGGGGAATATATTGTAAAATTTGAAATTCCCCCTGGAACCATGCCTGAGGGGTTTGAATCTAAAGTAAAGGTCAGCGGAAGGGTGGTTCGATCCTTTAGCCAGGTTCACGAGGGCCATTCTAAAGCCATGGTGGCCCTGGAATTTGAAAGGGACCTTTCCTCTTATTTTAAGAAAAGGCGATGGGGCTTTTCAGTTTATACCGCCAGCAGCCTGCTCTTTATCGCTGTTTTGATCATTATGCTGATGCGAGTGGAGAGTATCGTCTATTTTAAATACAATATCGTTTTATATCTCTATAGCTTGATTACTGCTATTTTTCTACTTTCTCGATATTTTTTCGGCGGAATGTACCGTCATGTGCCTATTAACCCTGAGTATACCCCGGGGGTATCGGTCATCATTCCCTGCTTTAATGAAGAACAGTGGATACAACGAACTATTTTGAGCTGTATTAATCAGGATTATCCCCTCGAGCAATTGGAGGTCATTGTAGTGGATGATCATTCCACCGACAGGTCGGTGGAAAAAATCAATGAAATCGTAGGGCTGCTTTATCAAGAGGCGGGTCGATATGATATTAAAGAGCGCCTGAAGTTTATTCCCATGGATCAGAACGGAGGCAAGCGGGAAGCGTTGGTGAGGGGAGTGAGCCTGGCTAAGCATGACCTGGTGGTCTTTGTAGACTCCGATAGCTTTTTAGAGCCTACGGCTATTAAAAATCTTGTACAACCCTTCCAAGATCCTCAGATGGGTGGCGTAACGGGGCGAACAGAGGTTGAAAACAAATTTACTAATATGATTACTAAGCTGCAGGCGGTCAGATACTATATTGCCTTTCGTATTATGAAGGCGGCGGAATCCTACTTTGATTGTGTTACGTGTCTTTCGGGCCCCCTTTCCTGCTATCGAAAGGATTTAGTATTAAAGCACAAGGATGCCTGGTTAAATCAAAAATTTCTGGGTCATCCGGCTACCTTTGGTGACGATCGAAGTATGACCAACTTTATCATGAAGACCCATCGAACCACCTATCAGGATACTGCCATCTGTTCCACCATTGTTCCTTCAGACATTAATGTGTTTTTGAAGCAGCAGATGCGATGGAAACGCTCCTGGTTGAGGGAATCCCTGCGGGCTGGGGCCTTTATATGGCAAAAGGAGCCCTTCATGGCATTGTTCTTTTATATTGGAGTAATTGTTCCTGTGGCGGCACCTATTGTGGTGGGATACAATCTGATCTATGTTCCCCTGGTTTATGGAATTTTTCCGGGAACATTTTTAATGGGACTTCTGTTAATGGCATTATTAATGAGTTTTGCTCATCTCTTATTTAAAAAAAGCAAGCTATGGATCTTTGGCTTTGTGTTTTGTATCTTTTATGAGGCAGTGCTGCTGTGGCAAATGCCGGTGGCCTGGGTTACCTTCTGGAAATCCACCTGGGGTACCAGAGAAACCCCCCAGGATGTAGCGGAGAAAAAAAGAAAAGAAAAAAAGCGAAATAAGGGAATCAGGCTATTTTTTAAATAAATTAGTTTAGTACCCCATGGCAGCTAAAAACTGATGGGGTGCTGGTCAGTGAGGAAAAATACCATGAAGAAAAACAGGGAAAAATTTGCCCTTGATTATCATAAAAAAAATAGAAGAAAGAAAGCCAGAACTGGCCTACAAATTGTCATTTTACTTTTCCTTTTATTTCTAATAGTTCATGCTGTTTTCGACTTTGATCGATATCAGGAACCCGATAAGACCCAATGGGATAATGAAGATGGCTTTATTGCCCTGTCCTATTTTGGTGTGGCCCGTTCCGGTACCTCACGGTTAATTGGTAAGGATCAATTGAAGAAGCATTTTGAAGCACTATACAACCAGGGCTATGTTACCATCTCTCAGCAGGATATACTGGACTTTTATCATAAAGGAAAGCCCCTTCCCCGGCGGGCACTGTTTCTTTCCTTTGAGGATGGCAGAAACGATTCCAGCCTTTTTGCGCAACCCTACCTGGAGCGCTACAATTTTAAAGCCACCATGCTTACCTATGCCAATAAGCTCGGCACCAGAGATAATAAGTTTCTACAGCCTAGGGATTTGTTGAAAATGACAAAAAATGGTTTTTGGGAGCTGGGAAGTAATGGCTATCGCCTGACCTACATCAATATATTTGATCGAGAAGGAAATTATGTAGGGGTAAGGGATGAAGCTTCCTTTTTGGATCAAAATCTGGCCCAATATTATAATCACTATTTAATGGATTTCATTCGGGATCATGATATGGTTCCTCTGGAAGACAGAAGCCAGATGGAGGAGCGTATTACCTGGGATTACGAAGCCATGAAGCGGATTTATCAAAAAAGCCTTGGCGATATGCCCAAAGTTTATATGATTATGCATGCCAATTTACTGAACCATGGAATGAATAGGCTGGTGGCCAATATAAATAATGAAAATATCGAGAAGCACTTTAAAATTCATTTTAACCGGGAAGGAAACAGCTACAATGGCAGCAATGAAGATATTTACGACTTAACCAGGCTTCAACCTACCCCCTATTG
>CBFGTV010000093.1:0-11910 GCA_965652145.1 uncultured Clostridiaceae bacterium | reverse complement strand
CAATGGCCGCCCGTGTTTCCCAGGTGGTGGGACAAAAAGAAAATCCTAGCAACTTCTTGTTGATGCACGCCATGGGCCCCAATGTGGCAGGGGTCATTGGCTCTGCCGTAGCGGCAGGGGTACTGCTGTCAATGTTTGGTTAATTTACTTTTAATAAATAAATCGTGCCGGTTTCGGCACGATTTATTTATTGCTCTTCCTGTTCAAAAAGCCCTTGAAGATGGCCATAGCCCTCCCTTTCTAAATCCTTTAGTGGAATAAACCTGAGGGCAGCACTATTAATACAATATCGCAGACCTGTGGGTCGGGGGCCGTCGTCAAAAACATGCCCCAGGTGGGAATCACCTTCTTTACTTCTTACCTCGGTTCGAATCATTCCGTGACTCAGGTCCTTCTTTTCCTTAACGGATGCCTGAACAATAGGCTTGGTAAAGCTGGGCCATCCACAGCCTGCGTCGTACTTGTCGAGGGATGAAAACAAAGGCTCCCCTGAAACCACTTCTACATAAATTCCCGGCTCATGGTGATTCCAAAACTCATTTTGAAAGGGCGGCTCTGTTCCGCTTTCTTGGGTAACGTGGTATTGCAATGGTGTGAGCTTTTCCTTTAGATTCTTCTGCGGCTTTTTTTCTTCCTTGCTCATTTCGATAAAACTCCTTTCATAAAAGCTATATACCATCAATATACCCTTAAATCGGGCTTTTCACACCAAAAAAAACAGCCTCCCGTGGGATGCTGATTAAAAATAGGGGTGCGGCAGAATACCACACCCCATCTGTATATTATCGGTAAAAAACATGATCTCCAATTTTTGCGACATAGGTTTTGCTTCTTACAATCCATGACCCGGCTGCCTTGTTAGGATTAAAGAAATAGGTGGCATCACCGACAGGCTTGACACCATTTAATGCCTCCTTTGCAGCCTCAATACTTTCCTGGGAAGGGGTCTTATAGAGACTTCCGTCGGCTACGGGACTAAATTGGGGAATATTTTGATGGTATTCAAAAATAACACCCTTTACAGTATTGGGAAAATCCTTTGATTGAACCCTATTTAACACAACACTGCCTACTGCTACCTTTCCCTTGTAGGGCTCGCCCCCTGCCTCAGCATGGATGATTCTTGACAACCAATAAAGGTCCTCGCTGGTTTGACTTCTAGAGGCGGTGTCGCCTCTGGACACCGGAGCAGAGCTTCCGTATAGCTTAGATTGCGTTTCGCTTCCGGCTATACCATCAATTGTGATGCCGCTGTCTTTTTGAAAAGCAATAACAGCCTTTTCGGTGACGGGGCCAAAAATCCCATCAACGTCACTATTGTAGTATCCTTTGTCCTGTAGAGCTTGCTGCAGTCTAGTGACCTCGTTTCCACGGCTGCCAAATTTCAACGTTGTATAGCCGCTTCCAAAAACCCCTGCCAGTTGTACAGAAATAAATAGTACAACCAACAGTATGGCAACAATACGTTTTACATCTCTTTGCATAACAGGTACACTCCTTCCTAAAACATGGCTTCCGAAGTTAGCTGACGGGTTCGGGAAAGAAGGCTCCCTACCATGAAGCATGGATTAACCCCTTAATTGGTTCCTCCGTACCCAGAAAACTGGGATTCAGCAGTTGTAGTGCCATGCAATACGCTTATTATACAGGATGATATATATTATGTAAACCTTTATGGGCAAGATACCAAAATATACAATTTACATATATTTACAATTTCATGAAGGCCTTTCCTATGATTAATGAAAAAAAGGAACTCAGGTATATTTGTAGAATAATATTTTAAGGCATATTGAATAAACTATATGGATAAATAACCGGTAAAGGAGGATTCTCAATGGAAACATTTAAAGACTTTCAATACGTCAGGCCGGATATGGCTGCCCTAGAAAAGGATTTTGATTTGCTTTTGCAGAAATTCACCGGGGCCCAAACGGCTGAAGAACAGGATTCAATCATGGAAAAAATCAATGAGCTTAGAAATTATTTCGAAACCATGACAGCCCTGGTATACATTAGACATACCATCAATACCACCGATGAATTTTATGAAGGGGAAAATGACTATATTGATGAGGTCATGCCTGTTTACGAAGGCTTGGTCAGCAGATTTTACCAGGCTCTGTCTAAATCCAGGTTTAAGCAAGCCCTTCAGGCTAAATGGGGAGAGCAGCTTTTTAGAATTGTTGAAATGAAAATGAAGACCTTTGCCCCTGAAATCATGGAGGATTTAAAAAAGGAAAACAAGCTGTCAAGTCAATACACAAAGCTGAGGGCCTCGGCAAAGATCATGTTCGATGGCGAAGAGAGAAATTTATCACAAATGACTCCCTATCTTGAATCTTCCGATAGAGGGATAAGAAAGGCCGCCCAGGAGGCTTTTACTGGCTTTTTCAAAGAAAATGAAGCCCAATTTGATGAAATCTATGACGGCCTTGTGAAGGTTCGAACAGAAATGGCAAGAAAGCTTGGCTTTAATAATTTTGTAGAGCTGGCCTATAACCGCCTAATGCGGTCTGATTACGATGCTAAAATGGTAGCCAACTATAGAAATCAGGTTTTGACTGACCTGGTTCCCCTGGCTACAAAGCTGAGAAAAAGGCAGCTAAACAGACTGGGGCTAGATACATTAAAATACTATGATGAACCCTTAGAATTTTTAACAGGCAATGCGACCCCAAAGGGTGACCCCGATTGGATTATTGATCACGGAAGAACCATGTACCGGGAGCTGTCGCCGGAGACACATGAATTTTTTACCTATATGCTAGAAAAGGAACTAATGGACCTGGTTGCTAAAAAGGGAAAGGCAGGGGGCGGCTATTGCCATTACATAAGCCAATATAAGTCACCTTTCATTTTCTCTAACTTTAACGGAACCTCTGGAGATGTAGATGTATTAACCCATGAGGCAGGTCATGCCTTCCAGGTGTATAGCAGCAGAAATTTTGAGGTGCCGGAATACATTTGGCCTACCTTCGATGCCGCAGAAATTCATTCCATGAGTATGGAATTCTTTGCCTGGCCATGGATGGAGCTGTTCTTTAAGGAGGATGTAGAAAAATATAAGTTCTCTCATCTTAGTGGTGCCCTGCTATTCATACCCTATGGGGTAGTGGTAGATGAATTCCAGCATTGGGTTTATGAAAATCCCGAGGCAACACCTCAAGAACGAAAGGATATGTGGCGGGTAATAGAAAAGAAATATTTACCCCATCGTGATTACGAAGAAAATGACTTCTTAAGCCGAGGTGGCTATTGGTACAGACAGGGTCATATTTTTAATGATCCCTTTTACTACATTGACTACACTCTGGCCCAGGTGTGTGCCTTCCAATTTTGGGTCAAATCAAGAACGGATAGAGAAAGGGCATGGCAAGATTATTTAAGGCTGTGCAGGGCAGGAGGAAGCAAATCATTTTTAGAGCTGGTCAGCCTGGCAAACCTCAAAAATCCCTTTGAAGATGGGAGCATTAAGGCAATTGTTCAGCCCATTGAGGAATGGCTTGATACAGTTAATGACAAAGCACTATAAAAAGAAAAGCAATAGCTAAAGAAAGCCGGTGACCTCAGCACCGGCTTGATTAATTTAGTAGTAATTATTATTCTCTAATAATTATGCAAAAAAATTTAGTAGGGCCTATTGTAGTAAAATTTAAAATATGCTAGAATAGAATAAACGTTTAAGTAAAACGTTTTCAAAACAGATGACTGGGTGAAGCAAATGAAGATAACCATTAAGGATATAGCCAAAATGGCCGGAGTTTCTACAGCTACGGTTTCTATGGTATTAAACAACAAGGATGAACATATTAGTTCCACCACAAGACAGAGAATTTTAGAAATTGCCAAGACATATAATTATGTGCCAAACACCATGGCCAGAAGCTTGGTTACAAGAAAAACCAAGACAATCGGTCTGGTTATACCTGATATTGCCAACCCTTTCTTCCCAGAAATTGCCCGGGGAGCTGAAGATAAGGCCAATGAAGAGGGCTACAACATAATTTTTTGCAATACCGATGATGATATAGAAAAGGAACAGCGGTATATCAATATGTTAAGTGAAAAGATGGTAGACGGAATTATCTTTACTGCCTCCTCTGATCACAATTATTGGCTGAATAAGCTTCAACAGCAGGCCATTCCCATTGTGCTATTAGACCGTGATATTCCCCAGCAGGGAAGGGTGGGCAGAATTGTGGTAAATAACCAGCAGGGGGCCTATGAAGGAACAAAATATTTGATAGAAAAGGGCTATCGTAAAATAGCCATGATCAATGGAAATACGGCCAATGAAACTGCCAAAAGCCGATTGGAGGGCTATAGACGGGCCATGACGGAATTTGGCCTGGAAATAGACGAAAATAAGGTTTTGACAGGCTCCTTTAAGCGGGAATGGGGCTATGGTGCTGCAATATGGCTGCTAAATCAAGAAATAGATTTTGATGCTGTTTTTTGCGGCAACGACTTGATTGCCATCGGTCTGGTGAAGGCCTTGAAGGATGCCGGCAAAAAAATACCCCAGGATGTAGCTGTTTTGGGCTTTGACGATATTTACATGGCAAGGCTGGTAGAACCAGAATTATCAACCATTTTACAGCCCAAATATGATATGGGCTACCAGGCATCGGCTCTGTTAATTGATATGATCGAAGGCAGAGCGCCCTTAGATAAGCTGGTTGTCTTTGATACGAAATTAATTGTCCGTAAATCCACATAATTTTTTTCAATACTAATTAAACGTTTAAGTAGGAGGGGGATCTATGAAACAGATAGCTGTGATCGGAAGCCTGAACATGGATTTGGTGGTCAAGGTAAGAAAAATGCCAAAGCTGGGAGAAACTATATTTGGTAACCAATACAAAGAAATACCAGGAGGGAAGGGTGCTAACCAAGCCCTGGCCATAGCTAGACTGGGAGGCAATATTCACATGATTGGCCGAGTAGGGGCCGACAGCTTTGGAACAATACTTCTGGAGAATTTGGCCAGGGATGGTGTCAACCTGGAGGCGGTGAAAAAAACACCCCAGGTTGCCACAGGTATTGCCATGATTATAGTAGAGGAAGAGGGCAATAATTCCATCGTTGTGGTACCGGGGGCCAATTTTTCATTAACCGTTGAAGGTCTTAAGGAAAAGGAAGCCATGGAAAAGCTGGCCGAGGCCGATATATTGCTGGCCCAGCTGGAGGTTCCCTTAAGTACAGTAGCCTTTGGATTACAGCGGGCCAAGGAGATGAATAAAACAACCATTTTAAACCCGGCCCCTGCGGTTGACCTGGATGAAGAAATCCTTAAAAATGTAGATTTACTGCTGCCAAATGAAACAGAGCTGGAAAGGCTAAGTGGTATTGCTGCCGATTCTAAGGAAAATCTGATTAAGGGAGCAAAGGTACTCCTTGATAAAGGGGTTAAGGAAATGATTGTTACCCTGGGGGAAAAGGGATGTCTGTATGTTTCTAAGGATTTAATCAAAGAATATCAGGCATATCCTGTTAAGGCTGTCGATACTACGGCAGCAGGAGACAGCTTTGCTGCCGCTGTAGCAGTGGCCCTGGCTGAAGGCAGGTCCCTTGATGAAACCATTGACTTTGCCATGCAGGTTGGTGCATTGACTGTTATGAAGGAGGGGGCCCAAAGCTCTTTACCCTATCGATCTGACCTGGCACATTTTAAAGGAGGGATAAAATGAAGCGGGGAGCATTATTGAATTCTGAAATCAGCTACGAAATCAGTAAAATGGGCCATACCGACGGAATTACCATTGCCGATTGCGGTCTGCCCATACCCAGTGGTGTAAAGCGAATTGATCTGGCATTAAGCAAGAACCTGCCGGGCTTTATTGATACCCTGGAGGTGATATTAACAGAGCTGAAAATAGAGGAGGTAATTATTGCCAAGGAAATGAAGGAAAATAGCCCTGCTCTATATGATCGGGTTATGGAAATTTTAAAGGATCAGGAGGCCCAAGAAATGGGGCCAATCAAATTGATTGAGGTGGAGCATGGGGAATTTAAAGCTTTAACCACCGACACCAGGGCAGTGATAAGAACAGGGGAGCAAACACCCTATGCCAACATTATATTAAAATCTGGCGTTGTTTTTTAGGAGCTGATACTATGCCAAATTATATTCTTGAAATGAAAAATATAACAAAGGAATTCCCCGGTGTAATGGCGCTGAATGGGGTAAGCTTCAAGGTACCGGCTGGTGGGGTAATGGCCCTGCTGGGGGAAAATGGCGCTGGAAAGTCTACGTTGATGAAGATTTTGACGGGGGTTTATCCTAAAACCTCGGGGGAAATTTACTATCAGGGGAAGCTGGTGGACTTTAAAGGGCCAAAGGATTCCCAGGAGCAAGGTATTGCCATCATTCATCAGGAACTAAACCTGATTCCTGGCTTAACCATTGGAGAAAATATTTTTCTGGGTCGTGAGCCCCGCACCTTTGGCAAAATTAATTGGAAGCAGCTCTATACTGAGGCCGAAGGGCTGCTGAACAGGCTCGGTGTCACAGAGGACCCCAGGAGGCTTTGCAAAGACCTGAGCATTGGTCAGCAGCAGATGGTGGAAATCGCCAAGGCCCTATCCCTTGATGCCAGGGTAATTGTGATGGATGAACCCACCGATGCCCTTACCGACAAGGAAACGGAGCAGCTGTTTCGTGTTATTCAGGAGCTGAGAAATGAAGGAAGAAGTATTATCTATATTTCCCACCGTCTGAAGGAAATCTTTGAAATTTGTGATGCCGTAACGGTTTTAAGGGATGGTAAGCTGGTGGGAGAACGATCTGTTGTTGATATTTCTGAAAATCAGCTGATAGAAATGATGGTGGGTAGAAAGTTAACCGAGCAATTTCCCAAAGCAACCGGGGAAATCGGAGAACCAACCCTGCGAATTGAAGGCTTGTCCAATCACTTCATTAAAGACATCAGCTTTCAGGTGAAGCAGGGGGAAATATTGGGAATTGCAGGCCTAATGGGCTCTCGAAGGACAGAACTTGCCAAAACCATTATTGGTGCCCTTAGAAAGGAAGCCGGCAGTCTTTATTTAGGAAAGGAAGCCCTATCAATCAACAGCCCCGAGGATGCCATGAAGGCAGGAATTGCCTATGTGTCTGAAGACAGAAAGGGCGACGGTTTGGTGCTGGGTCTGTCTGTTAAGGAAAACATGAGCCTTTCCAGTCTGAAAACCTTTAAAAAGGCCCTTGGTAAAATCGATAAGCAGCAGGAAAGCAATGCGGTAGATGATTTTATCAAGAGCATGGCCATTAAAACACCAAGTCAAAAGCAATTGGTAAAAAACCTAAGCGGTGGAAACCAGCAAAAGGTGTCCATTGCCAAATGCCTGATGACAAAGCCTAAAGTGCTTATATTAGATGAGCCCACAAGGGGTGTCGATGTGGGTGCTAAAAAAGAAATTTATCAGCTAATGAACCAATTTAAAGAAGCTGGAATGAGTATTATTATGATTTCTTCTGAAATACCCGAGGTTTTGGGAACGTGTGACCGTATTCTCATACTCCATGAAGGACGTATAACAGGAGAACTGTTAGGAAAAGAAGCTACCCAGGAAAAAATTATACGTTATGCCATGGGAATGGAGGTGCAATAAATGAACGAAAAGCTTCAACAGCTAATGAAAACCATGCGATCAGTTATATTGCTAATTATATTTGCTGCAATTATCGCCATCATTAATCCAAGGTTTTTAACCGTATCCAATTTGCTGAATGTATTAAGGCAAACCTCAATTAATGCTATCATTGCAGCAGGAATGACCTTTGTCATTCTGACCGGTGGAATCGACCTGTCGGTTGGCTCTATTTTGGGCTTTATAGGAGCCCTGGCGGCCTGGTTGATCGCCGCGGGAGTCAACTGGGCCCTAGTTTTGATCATCAGCCTTGTGGTGGGAACCCTATTGGGATTGGCCAACGGCTATATTATTACCCGGGGCAAGGTTCAGCCCTTTATCGCTACCCTGGCCACCATGACCCTTTTAAGGGGGGCTACCCTGGTCTTTACCGACGGTAAGCCCATCAGCATTGGTCATGGACCAGGGGCTGCAAAATTTGCTGACCTGGGTTCAGGCTATCTTTTAGGCATACCATTGCCTATCTATATGACCCTGGCGGTATTTGCCTTAGGCTACTATATTTTAAAGCAGACACCCTTTGGGCGATATACCTATGCCCTGGGAGGAAATGAAGAAGCCACAGCCCTTTCTGGAATAAACACCAGAAGAATTAAAGCCTACGTCTATGGAATCAGTGGTTTGCTGTCGGCCCTGGCGGGTATCATTGTGACAGCTCGTTTATCCTCTGCCCAGCCCCAGGCTGGCAGCGGCTATGAATTAGATGCCATAGCGGCCGTTGTACTGGGAGGAACCAGTCTGTCGGGAGGAGTAGGAGGAATCCTGGGGACCGTTATAGGGGCCCTGATTATTGGTATACTCAATAATGGCCTGAATCTGATGGATGTATCCTCCTATTATCAACAGCTGGTAAAGGGGCTGGTGATTCTGATTGCTGTATTATTGGACAGAAAGTCAAAATAGGATTAAAGCCCTTATGTAGAAGGCTTTAACAAATAAATTAAGGGGGAATTAAAATGAAAAAGTTGTTTTCAATTGCTTTAATGCTAATGCTGGTTATGACCCTTATAGTGGGTTGCGGGCAAAGTGCCGACCCTGCACCACAGGGCAATGAAGGCGGTAAGGAGAAGATCGGATTGGTTATTTCAACTCTGAATAATCCCTTCTTTGTAAGTTTGAAGGAGGGAGCAGAGGCAAAGGCCCAAGAATTAGGCTATGATCTAGTTGTGTTAGATTCACAAAATGACCCATCCAGAGAAATATCCAATGTTGAGGATCTAGTTACTCAAAATGTTGATGTCATTCTAATTAACCCAACAGATTCCGATGCCGTAGGAAATGCCGTCAGGGCTGCCAACGCCAAGGGAATTCCTGTTATTACCCTTGACCGGGGAGCCAATGCAGGTGATGTAGTTTCCCATATCGCATCAGACAATGTTGCTGGCGGAAAAATGGCCGGCGAATTCATAGTTGAACAATTAGGAGGCAGCGGTAAAGTGGTGGAGCTGGAAGGAATTGCAGGAACCTCAGCCGCCAGAGATCGGGGCCAAGGCTTTAATGAAGCGATTGCATCAACAGAGTTAGAGGTTGCGGCAAAGCAAACAGCTGACTTTGACAGAACCAGAGGGCTTGAAGTAATGGAAAATATTTTGCAGGCTCAACCAGAAATTAATGCCGTATTTGCCCATAACGATGAAATGGCCCTGGGAGCTTTACAAGCTATTAAAGCATCAGGAAGAGATATTTTAGTAGTGGGCTTTGATGCCACCGACGATGCTGTAAAGGCAGTAAAAGACGGAGAAATGGCAGCAACTGTTGCCCAGCAGCCAGACCTTATTGGCAGTCTTGGGGTAGAAACAGCCCATCAAGTTATTCAAGGGGAATCGGTAGAAGACTTTATTCCAGTTGATTTAAAGTTAATAACAGAATAATCTTTTTTAAAATAATAGCTGGTCTAGGTAATAGGGTTACCAAAGGCCAGCTTTTTATTTATTCAGTACAATATGTATTTGTCATTATGCTGGCCAAGCTTTTAATTTAAATTCAAACTTGACAGAAAAAAGCTATCAACCTGTAGTGGGTGATAGCTTTTTATAAAATGGTCTTGTATCAACTCAATTAAAAGTAATATTGCTAAGCTATATAATGACTAATCCATAATAGGATCCGGATTTACGCCTAATGGAGTTATATATTGTTCTTCTAAATGAATAACAGGCAATGATGTCTTTTTTTCAAAACTTGAGGATAAAGATAAGGTAGATTGTTCTAATGCTTCAATCATTGCAACCTGACTTACAAACAATAGAGAACAAGTTAATAGTAGAACGACGCTTTTTTTAAATTTCATAGAAAACAACCCCCTAAAGTAGTTGACATTAATTAACTTTGTTAATTAATTGTGCTTTGTGTGTGTACTCCAAGCATTTGATATAGTCCTTTACATTACAATAAAGTTCAACAAAATAAAGATATATTTCATTCAATTTTTCATTTAAATTATTACTTTGAACATAATGCTCTAACCAGCGAAGTTTACTTTCTGCTGGGCGGTAGTTTTCTTTATCAATATCAATTTGTATTTTTAAAAGATTCAAATCAACAACTACGTCTTTTCTGGAAACCTTTTCTGCAAAGATAATGCCTTCTTCGATTAATTTATAGGACTTTTCAACTCGATTTAGTTTCCAGAAGGCCCTGGCTTCAAAAAGATATAAATAGGCAACTTTATTTGGACTTCCTGCATTAAGGTATTCAAATGCAGATTCTATATAGCTTATACTCTTTTCGTATTCGCCCATCCGTTGATACATGTCAGCATAGCTTTCATAGATTAAAAATAAAAGGCTTGGAGAGATTTTTGAAGATTTTTTTAGTAGTTTTTCATATAATTTTTTAGATTTCTGATAGTTTTGTATGTCCAAGTAAGCATTTGCTTCGATAAGAAGTACTTCGTAATAATAACGATCTTCATTTTTATAAGATTCTTTAAAATATTTGATTGTATTAAAGGTCATATCATATCGTTTAATTTTACTATAAGACAGCGCCTTATTTACTAGCACAATCGGTTTTAATTTATCATAGTTACTGGTTTGATGGGTAACGATGGTATCATATGCTTTTTCATAATACAATATTGCCTGTTCAGGTGAATTTAGCTGATAAAGGCTAATTCCTATTAAATTGTATATTGAGGCCACCCGATGATAATTTTCTCTTTTCAAGTGATATTCCTGTGCATTGAAAAAATCCTTCAAGGCCTCGTTATATTGATAGGTCTTGTAGTGATATCGGCCCCTGGCTTCATATAGCTCTGCGACCATTTCATCCAGCTTCCATTCCTGGGCAAAGTCAATCAACTTTTGAAAGCTTTGATAAACCTGAGATTCAGTACCTGCTGCGGGCTTATCCAATAGCTGCTGCATTTCATTTAATCGCTCACGAATAATCCGTTGGGCCTGTTCGACCTCCGATTCAAGCAACAAATCCGGTGTAATTTCCTTACCAAGATTAACATAGTACTTATTTAGTGCAGCCGCAATTACCTTGGCTGTATTAAAGGTCAGGTTTCTTTTGTTATTTTCAATCATACTAATCAGGCTTCTGGTGATTTCTTCGTTTGAAATGTCCCCTTGTTTTAGTCCAATCCCCATTCGTAACTGCCTAATTTTTTCTCCTGTGCTTAATACCCTCATGTGTCAGGTCTCCCCCCTAACATATTTATCAGAAAAGTATAAATAGACGTTCTTTATTCCAGTATAGCTGTACTTAGACAATCTGTCAATTTAAACTGTGAAGTTATGGTGTTTTTTTACAAGCCATAGAATCTTGAGTTTATCAGAATTATACAACAATGAAATTTATTTGTATGATAATATTATTTTTTACCATCTGGTATTGTTAAGTATGTGTAACACAACACTTCGAGTATCACTTGTCGCCTGATAAATCTTTAATTTTTATTCGGCAACAAATGATGTTACTTGTATAAAATATTCTTTTTTCTATGTTCATATCGTTAAATACATGTAATACAAAAGGCACAATATTATTAATCACTATGATAAAATAGGACCATAGTCCAATGTGGTACATAAAGGAAAAATTGTAGAATTTAGAAAACAGATAAATTATCTGACCTTTGCAGCTCGACGATAAAAAGAAATGATAAGGGTAGGAGGGATAAAATGCAGAGCATGGAAAGCTACCATAAAATTAAGCTGAAGGGAGCCTTTCCCATACAGCATATAGAGGAGCTAGAAATTCTTCATCAATTAAATCAACACAGTACCATGAAGCTAACAGGAATATTAG
>CBFGTV010000092.1:0-12087 GCA_965652145.1 uncultured Clostridiaceae bacterium | reverse complement strand
CATGATCTAAAGGGGCTTTTAAATCAAGGAATGACAGCAGATGTGGTTTGGGTGGTTGATCCCCAATATAACAAGTATAAAGGCTATTTTAAAGAAAAACTATTTATTTACGATTGTGTTGATGACTTTCCCTATTTGATATTGCACCATCATCGAATGCTAAAGGCAGCAGACTTAGTCATTACCACCTCAGGTCCTCTTTTTAAGCAGATTCAACGCTATCGAAGGGATGTACATTTGGTTCCGAATGGCTGTGACTACTATTATTTTAACGAGGAGGCAGGTCGGCTCAAGGAAAAGCGAGCCAGTGACGAGCCAAGGAAAATCGGCTATATTGGAGCCATTGCCCCCTGGGTTGATATGGAGCTATTACAGGAGGCAGCAGATTATTATCACCATGCCTGCTTTGTACTAATCGGAGCGCAGCTTAATGGCAGTAAGATTCCCGAAAGGAAGAATATACAATATTTAGGTCATCAGCTCTATGAAACGATTCCCGGTCATTTACAGGCCATGGATGTGGTCTTAATACCATTTAAAAACAATCAAACGACCCGGGCTACTAATCCGGTGAAGCTATATGAATATTTGTCTTTGGGTAAGGCCATCGTCAGTGTTTCATTGCCAGAAATTGCCCCTTACCGCCAATACTTGTATATGTCAAGGTCACGCCAGGAGTTTATCCATAACATTCAATTGGCATTGGATGAAAACAATCCAAACCTGGTTCAAGGGCGAAAAGAAATTGCGAAGCAGAATTCCTGGCAGAAAAGGGCGGATTACATAGACGAAATCATTGAACAATACCTTGAATAGTAGGTGAGGTAATGAAAATATTATTTTGTATAAGGGATGATTACTTAAGTAATATGGCTGGGGATACCATTCAATTTCTTAAAACCCGCGAATATTTAAGTAAATTAGGGCTATCCGTCGATGTATCCCATAATCCCTATGAAAACCTTGAAGCATATGATTTAATTCACCTGTTTAATACCATCCGAATTGCAGATACCTATCGTTTTTATCGAAATGGAATCAAATATAAAAAGAAGATTGTTTTAACCCCAATCTATTGGAACTACTTCAGACATATGCCCTCAAAGGAAAAAGGAGAGGTGGAGCAGGTTTATTGGAATGAGGGCAATAGACAGCGAAAGGAGGTTTTTCTTGGGGTTAATTATATCCTTCCCAGTGCTGAAGCAGAAATGCGCCAGATAGAGATTGATTTTAATGTACAAAAAGATTATTCAGTCATTCCCAATGGAGTAGATCAACAATTTATTAAGGGTGACGGAAAGGCCTTTTTAGGAAGGTATTCCATTGATTATTTTGTGCTTTGTGTCGGAAGGGTCTGCAAGCACAAAAATCAGTTGAGCTTAGCTAAAATCACCCATCGTTTAAAGGTGCCCTTTGTTATGGTAGGGCCGGTTAATCATTTAGGCTACTACTACGAATGTATGAAGGCAAACCCAGATATTATTTATCTTCCCTCCATTGCTCATGAAAATTTGGCTGAAATTTACCATGGAGCAAGGGTCCACTGCCTGGTGAGCTGGTATGAAATTCCAGGATTGGTTAATCTGGAGGCAGGGCTGGCGGGCTGCCATGTATTAACCACATGGGAAGGAAGCACAAGGGAATACTTTCAAGATTTGGTCAGCTATGCCGACCCTCACAATATAGACGAGATAGAAGCCAAATTAGTTCCATTGTTAAAAAATGAGAATAAGAACATCCCTTTGCAAAATCATATTCAAAGAAATTATCTTTGGGAAGATGTTGCAAAGGGTATCTTAAAAGTCTATGAGAGGCTTATAAAAGCTTAACCAAATATCCCTTCACGGCATAATCTATAACAGAACAGTATGAGAGGAGCTTGTTCATGAAGGGATTAATATTAAGCGGTGGAACAGGAAGTCGTATGATGCCCTTGACAGCACAGTGTCCTAAGCAGATGCTGCCAATTAATAATAAGCCAATCCTGTGTTATTTAATAGAGATGTTTAAGGATGTCGGTATTGACGAAATTGTTATCGTCGTTGGTGATACCTACCCTAAAATACAAAAAATTATTGGCGATGGAAGCCAATGGGGGGTAAAGGTCCAATACAAATACCAGTCCTTACCCTTGGGCCTGGCCCACTGTGTGAAGATTTCTCAGGAGCTGTTGGGGGCTGAGGATTTTGTCATGGCCCTTGGCGATAACTTTTTAAACAGCTTAAACCTAAGGGAGGTTATTGCTTCCCACTATGAAAATCAAAACCAGGCAACACTGCTTTTAAAGTCTGTCAAGGAACCTCAGCGTTATGGGATTGCCTATTTGGAAAATCAGAGAATTATAAAGGTAGTTGAGAAGCCCCAACAATCCACCAGTAACCTGGCAATCTTGGGGCTATATGTCTTCGACCATAGAAAAATTTATGGAGCCATTGAAAGAATTAAACCGTCGAAGAGAAATGAGCTGGAGATTACCGATGCTATTCAGCAGCTTATGTTGGAGGGGGGAGCTGTGGGCTATTACCAGATGCATGAACCATGGCTCGATATAGGGACCCCCATCGACCTGTTTGAAGCCAATGTTCAACAGTTACAGTTGCTGAAGCCACAGGTCTTGGCCGAGGTTGGTGAAGATAGTCAAATATCTGGAAGGGTTAGAATTGACCAAGGGGTCAAAATTTCTAACAGCCATATTGCCGGTCCTGCATTAATTGGTCAGGGGGCGGTAATTATCAACAGTACCATAGGAAGCAATACGGTCATAGGTGCTGGATGCCATGTAGTTAATAGTCATATTGGGGATTCTTTATTATTGGAGAATACCTACATTTATGATCAATCAACTGACATGGCAGGTTATATTTTCGGTGAAAACAGCATTATTCAAGTAAAAGATAAAAGTGAGCTAAAAAAATAAAAGACTATTCCAGTGGAAGGGGGCATATAATGAATCTAATTCATGGCGTTGAAATAAAAGAGCTTGATTACCGGTGTGATGAACGGGGACGTCTAATAGAGATTTTGAGAAATGATGAAGCTATGTTCAATGGTTTTGGTCAGGTTTACTTGACTACTGTTTATCCTGGAGTGGTGAAGGCTTGGCATTATCATAAATTACAGGAGGATCATTTTTTTGTTGTAAAAGGAATGCTGAAGCTGGTGTTATACGATGATCGACCTGACTCAGAAACAAAGGGAATGGTAAATGAGATTTTTATGGGGGAATATAAGACCATTCTGGTTAAAATTCCTCCTATGGTTTATCACGGCTTTAAGGGGATAGGCATTGGAGAGACCCTTGTACTCAATATTCCCACCAAGGCCTACAATCATCAGCAGCCCGATGAGTATCGAATTGATCCCCACGAAAATCACATACCATACCAATGGGAAAGGAAAGATGGTTAATGAAAATTGTAGTAACTGGCGGAATGGGCTTTATAGGAAGTCATTTTGTCAAGAAGCTGGTGAAGGAAGAATCCCAATGGGAAATCATTAATCTTGACAAATTAACCTATGCAGCCAACCCCCAAAATGTAGAAGAAATTTCGAAATCAGCCAATTATCAATTTGTTAAGGGAGACATAGGTGATGTAGCCCTGTTAAATGAGATCATTACCCCAGAGGTTGATGCAATTGTCAATTTTGCTGCCGAATCCCATGTTGACAGAAGCATAACAAATCCATCGGTTTTTATTAGAACAAATGTATTAGGAACCCAAGCGCTGTTGGAGGCTGCTGTGGAAAAAAAGGTTAAACGCTTTGTTCAGATCTCCACCGATGAGGTCTATGGCTCCATTAAAGAGGGGAGCTTTTCAGAAAAATCCTTTTTGAATCCCAGCAGTCCCTATTCGGCCAGTAAGGCAGCAGGGGACCTGTTGGTTTTAGCATACTATAAGACCTATGGTATTCACAGTAACATTGTTAGGGGGGCCAATAATTATGGACCCTGCCAGTTTCCGGAAAAGCTGATTCCCAAAACAATTCTTAAGGCAGCGGAGAATGAGAAAATACCCATGTATGGGGACGGCCAACAGGAAAGAGAGTGGATTTTTGTAGAAGATTTCTGCCATGCAATTAAAACTGTTTTAATGGGAGGAGCGGCAGGTCAGGTTTATAATGCCGGCAGTGGCTTAAGGCTAAAAAATATTGACTTAATTAAAATGATTCTTAATAAGTTAGGTAAAAGTGAAGCGCTGATACAGTCAACGGCCGATCGACTTGGCCATGATTACAGATATGCAATGAATAATAAGAAAATTAAACAGGAGCTTGGCTGGGCACCACAGTATGATTTTGACAAAGGCCTTACTAAGACCATTGAATGGTATATAAGCAACACACGATGGTGGGGTGAGGTAAAATGAAGCTCTGCGTATTGGGTGGCACCGGCCAGCTGGGAAATGAAATCAACAAGCTTTTTCAAAATTACGAGATCATTAACCTGGGGAAAGGTGATTTTGATATTTCCAATATGGATGAAACCTATCGAAACCTTAAAGACATTGGCCCCGACACAATTATCCATGCAGCAGCCTTTACTAATGTGGATCGATGTGAAGAACGACAGGAAATTGCTTATCAGGTTAATGGTCAGGGAACAGAAAATGTAGCAAAGGCGGCGGCTGCCCTAAAAAGCAGAGTGATTTATATTAGTTCTGATTATGTATTTGACGGTAAAAAGGGAAGCGCCTATAATGAGCAGGACAGGCAAAACCCCATCAATATTTATGGAAAATCAAAATATATGGGAGAGATTGCTATACAAAAACACCTCGATAATTATCATATTGTCCGATCTGCCTGGTTATATGGCTACAAAGGGATGAATTTTGTGAAAACCATTATCAAGCTGGCCAACGACAATTCCCTTGTTAAGGTGGTAAATGATCAGAGGGGGTGTCCGACCTTTTCCTATGACCTGGCCATGGCCCTGAAGGAATTAATAGAAAACAGGGCAGCGCCTGGTATTTACCATTTGGTCAATGAGGGAAATTGCACCTGGTATGAGTTTGCGGAAGCAATTTTAACGCTAAGTAATATTCAGGCTAAAATTATACCAATCACTACCGCAGAGATCCATCGAAAGGCGCCTCGTCCCGAAAATTCCAGCTTGGACAATAATTCTACCATTAAGCTGCGACACTGGGAAGCGGCACTAAAAGAATTTTTAAAGGAATATCAAAAAATAAGGTAGGGGCTTCCCTATCTTATTTTTTGGTGGAATTTCTGTATATTCGGATCTCATCCAACGAATTTTATGAGAAATGGTACCTTGAATTGGGGGGCGTCATAAACTGTAGTGAAGTATAGCGAAGTTGCTGGTAACCTTAACCATATATTCACAATAAAAATTTCAAGAAGGTGATGTGTTTGAGATTACTTTATTTATCTACAGGTATAGGATGGCCCTTTCAATGGCTTGATACAGCAGTTAATCATGGAATTATAGAAGGAAAGATAGATGGTCATGCATTGGATATCAGAAATCTGCCAAATCAACAGGAAATTGTCAATTTTGCCAATGCACATCAGCCTAAATTGATTATTACTATGAATTCCAGTGCTTTATCCTTGGATATTGTCACCCAGCTTAGACGTTCAGGCTTCCGTGTGGCACTATGGTGTACGGACGATCCCTATGACAATGATTCAAGTATTAGGCGGGCAAGGTTTTTTGACTTGGTTTTCACCACTGAAATTGCGGCGGTTCCCCATTATCGATCGGTTGGATGCCGCATTGTTCATTATGTACCCCTGGGAGCCGATACAATGCATTACAAGCCTATGTCGGTGGAACCCAAGTATCAAAGTGAAATTTGTATATTAGGAACTGCCTTTGATGTGCGTCTGGCGGCAGTTGACTATATGGCTTCTTATTTAAACAGTAGAAATACCTTAATAGTAGGCAATATGTGGGAAAGGCTTAACCACTACCCTATGCTTCAGAACAAGGTCAGAAGCGGTGTATTTGACCCCAATGAGGCGGCCAAATACTATGCGGGGGCCCAAATTGTCATTAATATTCATCGGGCCTTTGACTGCCGTTATTTAAATCGTAATAGCAGAAGAATTCAAGGGCTGTCTCCCAATAACCGGGTTTTTGATGTGGCTGCCACGAAGACCTTCCAGATTATCAGCTATCGTAGAGATATATCCAAATATTTAAAAAATCATGTTGAATGTGAAGTCGCCATGAACAGTAACGAAATTATCGCTCTGTGTGACAAATATCTGAGAAATAACCGAATTCGTGATATCGCTGCAGAAAAGGCCTATAAAAAGGTTATGACCCATTATAAGATGAGCGATAGTCTGCACAATATATTGAATTTAGCCGGTGTGTAGACACAAGAATGAATAAAAGCAGAGATCTTATTCTCTGCTTTTATCTTATTTTATTTCTATAGCGATTTAGGCGCCATTCTATGGTGGCCTGGGGCAGGTGATTTACATTAAAGCCCGGTGTCACAATATCATTAATTGCATGACCAAAATCGAGGGCAATTTTACGACATTCACTGGCAACCTTGACACAAAGGGGAACCGCCGGAATGCCTGTTGAGGCCAGCATGACATCAAAATGATGTTTTTTAGATTGAATGAGATAATAGATTTGATTTAATTGTGAGATTCCGTCTAAGTTATAGGTAGCTACAACATTTAGACCTAAGGATTTCATAATAGGTGCCGCCTGCCTGGCAACTCTGCCTACAACAATTACCCGCTGGTTTTTAAAAATTTGATATAGGGGCCCCTTGCCTTGATCGTGAAGGTCCCAGTTAATTCGTGCATTACAAATGAGGGGCAGATGAATTTGGTGTTTTTCCAGTATTTTTTCTATTAAAGGAGCACAAAGAGGTACTTCCCGATTATCTGAAAGACCGACAATATTAGCCATTTTTATGGACTTTAGCATTAAATCCCTTATCTTAGGATTCACCTTAGGAACTCCGGCATAATCATAGGTAGATATGCTTGATTGATAGTTTGGAATCATTTCATAGCCCATTGTAAAAGCCTCACCATCGCCGATCCTTACCAGAGAGAATCCTCGCCTTGTTGCCAGTGCATTCTGAATATGTGCCAACACCTCATCCAATGAAAGAAAATTCTTCTCATACTGATGCAATGTATTCCCTCCTTTTTTACTTTCTACTGGTATAATATTCAAAAAAAAGAAAATGGCACTCTAGGTTATTAAAGAATATGATAAACAAAAAAGAAATTTAAGGGGGAATAGGCTTGGTTAGCATTATTATACCTGTATATAATCAATTGCATTTAACTAGAAATTGCATCAATCTTATTCAACAGCATACTGAAGGAGAATATGAAATTATTGTTGTTAATAATGGCTCTACCGATAGAACGAAAAAGGTTTTAGATCGTATACGAAATATTAGAGTAATCCACAACCAATACAATGAGGGCTTTGCAAAGGCCTGTAACAAAGGTATTACCAGGGCAAGGGGAGATTTACTGCTGCTTTTGAACAATGATACCCTGGTTGGGCCCAAATGGCTTAGCAATATGAAAAAATGTATTTTAAGTGATCCCATAATTGGAATGGTGGGGCCACGTTCTAACTTTGTGGGGGGGCTGCAATTGATCAGAGGGCCAAGGCTGGAGCATCAGCTGGAATTTACCAGGCGTTTTAATCAACATAATCCTGAAAAGTGGTTTGATTTAGATTTTCTGTCTGGCTTTTGTCTTTTAATAAAAAGGGAGGTAATTAATCAAATTGGGCTGCTGGATGAACGATTTGGAATTGGCTCCTATGAAGATAACGACTATTGTACCCGGGCCCGAAGAGCAGGCTTTCGCCTGGTATGCGCCGGCGATACCTTTGTTTATCACCTTGGGAGCCAGACCTTTAAGGGGAATCGATTAAATGATGTTAAGATTGGAGCAGAGAATCATAAAAAATATATAGATAAATGGGGTTCGATTTAAGCCATTTAAAAAGGGGGATCTAGCTTTGAAAATTGAGGATAGAGGCTTACTGTCTGCCGATGAAGTGATCGCTTATATAATGGAAGCCTATAGGGCCAAACGTGGGCTTTCGATTGTCAGACTGGGAGATGGAGAAGCTTTAACATTAGCCCAGGATATTGTACTGCCCAGTAAAGAAGTGGCTGAAAGGGGTTTTTTAGCGTATGCAGGTGTCATGGTTCCTGATCTTAAGGCAAGGGATGAGCTGGCAGCGGCGGTAAAAAGGGCAGATGTGGTAGGGGTAGCCATGAACGAATTGCCGGATTTTACCCCCCTTTTGAATCAAGTCTTTGAGGCCCATCTAATAAACCCGGAAAAGATGACCCTAACCAATGCCTGCATTAATTATTTTTTGTTGGAAAAGGATCGCTTAAAGCATTTCCTAATGACGGAGCCAAGGCCCAGGGTTTTACTAATAGGCAATGTCATGCAGTTTTTATTGCCGATACTTAAACGGAATCAAATACCGGTGGCAGGATTAATTCGGCCTGTCAGGGGAGTAAAGGATTGGGAACGGGTTGCTGACCTTGCTGTGCGCCATAGATTTGATGTTGCTCTGGTTTCTGCTGGAATTGGAGCGGTCATGATTTGCGAAAGAATTGCCAGGGAAACAGGGAAAATTGCCCTTGACTTTGGCCATGCAGCCAATGAGGTTGGAAAGCGAAAATTCTTATAAGCCTGAAATCACCCTTTGAGTCCGTAAAGCATAGAGTAATAGCGGAAGGAGAAAAAGGATAAATAATACAGGGTTATAAAAGATGATTCCTTTACAACTACATACATGTAAAGGAGGTGAAAAGAGATGGCAATTTATCGGTTTGTAAGTGATGAGTTTAACACCTATGTTAGAATTCCTCCTGCTGCCTTTGTGGCAGGAAAGCTAGCTGAAGATATTGGCAAAGCATTTTCATTTTGGCCACAAATCGTCAGTGAAAACCTGGGTCCAGGAAGTCAACCACAGTATATTTGGGCAACTGATCCAATCAGCCAGCTTGGGGCTCTCAACGGGGAGCAGCAAAACTTTGGCAGGGCAGCAACGCTAACTGGCCTAACATTATCGGCAGATAGAAATCTTCCCTTCAACATAATGGTTTTTGCTGATAATGCCTATATTGGTAAACTTAAAATTAGTGCCATGATTTCAAATGCGTTGACAACTATTACATTAATAGATATACCTGATGAAGGTTTCTCATTGAATACTAGCTTTAAAGAGGAGGAAGCACCATATAAATGGCATAATATTACTGCATTTTCAGGGGAAGTTATAATTCCATCGAAGGCCACTGGGGTAAGATTTGATTTGGAAATTGAAGCTCTAAATTATGCCCAGGTAAATGGTACACCAGCCTCCAATCCGGCGGGTGTTCAGTTTTTACTAGAATTATATAATCTTCCTGAAAATCTTACAGTAAATAATGTAATACCCAAATCATTGTATCTTTAATGGCTATACCGATTTTTATTAAATTATTTTTTCAGACGATCAATTGCCCTTACCCCCTAATGGGGTAGGGGCAGATTTATGCAATGATTTGCTGAAATTTAAAGGAAAAACAGCCGGAATATAGAATATAGTTAGTAGCAAAATCGAGGCGGAATAAACCAAGGCTTAATAAAATCAACAGAACAGGTTAAAAAGGTTACTCTGTGGAAAAATTAACCAATAGAGGAGAAGCGATATGGAGGAAATTTTAATTGACAGGCCTAAATTACAGGATAGGGAGCTAATAATTGATTTTTTTCAAAGAGTACTTCAAGATACCTTTGAAGCAAATGGAATTACAGATTTAATAGAGACCTTTGAGCAGGAAATTAAAAATAAAACAAGATTTTTAGATCAAGATTTTGAAAGCGGTGGTAAGGAAAGATATTTTTTGATTGCCAAAGAAGGCGAAAAGCTTATTGGCTCTATTGAATACGGTAAACCCAATGAGCTTATCATTTCTGGCAGCAATGGAGTATTAGAGAACACCGTTGAAATAGGAACTGTGTTTGTACAACCGACCTATCAAAGAAGGGGAATTGGCAGTCTTTTGCTGGATTCAATTTTTGTGGAATTAAAAGAGGCGGGTATAACAGAATTTTGCTTCGACAGTGGATACAAAATTGCCCAGCGTGTATGGCTTAATAAGTTTGGAAGGCCTCAATATCATTTAAAGGACTATTGGGGAAAAGGAAGTGACCACATGATATGGAAAATGAAACTAGAAGATGTACTAAAAAAGGAACAGTCATAATATCATTTTAAGTATAGATTCAGAAGAATTGGAGGAGGTAGCGATGAATTATAAGAATATTGTATTTGATCTTGGGAATGTATTAATTGATTTTAATCCTGAAAAGTATCTGATGAGCAAAATTCAAGAGGCTGAAAGGGTTTCTACCCTCCATAAGCTGATTTATTTAGGGGAAGAATGGCAGATGCTTGATAGAGGAACCTTGACAGAGGAGGAGGCTATCAATGTCCTTATTCAAAAGAGCAGCCAGCATCGTCATTTAATAGAGCTGGCTTTCGACAATTGGTACGAGATGCTGACTCCCATACAGGATACTGTGGAAATAGTAAGGCAGCTAAAGGAGGCCGGCTTCCAAATTTATTATCTGTCTAACTTTCAAATGCTGGCTTTTGAAAATATAAGAGAAAAGTATGACTTCTTTGAACTTTTTAATGGAGGGATCGTCTCTTATAAGGAAAAACAATTAAAGCCAGAGGAGGGTATCTATAGAAGGCTTATGGAAGAATATGATATTAAACCAGAGGAATCAATATTTATTGACGATCTAAAGGCAAATATTGAGGGAGCCAGGAGGCTTAACTTTGAAACAATCCTATTTCAAGGCCCCCGGAACCTAAAGGATGAATTAGCGAAGCTGGGTATTATTTAGGTTCAATAGATCGGCAGTAAATTAAACGTCAGGTATATACTTAATTTTGGCTGAAGGGATATGTTGTCTATGGGAGCATATCCCTATTGTTATGCAAAATAGATAAATTTAAAAATGAATAAATATTTAAAAGTAATGTTGACAAAAATAGTAGGGTATAATATACTAAAATCGAATTCCAATCAATTTACTTGGGATTAAATTAAGGGAGTGTTTAAATGAGACTTTCAACAAAGGGTAGATATGGATTAAAGGCAATGTACGATCTTGCTATTCATTATGGTGATGGTCCCATTGCTTTAAAGAATATAGCAGAGCGACAGCGAATTTCTGATCATTACCTGGAGCAGCTAGTAGCTGTTTTACGCAAATCAGGTTTAGTTAAAAGTGTTCGTGGAGCCCAGGGAGGCTATATGCTTGCCAGTCACCCCGAAAAGATCACGGTAGGAGAGATCATTAGGGCACTGGAGGGACCCCTTGGTCCATCGGAATGTGTGTTAGAAGAGGATGCGGCGGTCTGTGAGAATGCAGAATGCTGTGTCACCCGTGTTGTATGGGAAAAGATTAGAATCAGTATAAGTGATGTAATTGATTCAATCTCCCTGCAGGATATGGTAGATGATTATCATAAGATGAACAGCAATCGAGATCATCAAATGTTCTATATATAAAAAAACCATCGATGAAAAAGCTTAAGGAGAGGATATTCATGAAAAAAAGAGTTTACCTTGATTACGCTGCCACAACACCAATGAAGCAGGAAGTACTGGATGCAATGATGCCCTATTTTAATGTGAATTATGGGAATCCATCCAGTATTCATGGCTATGGCAGAGAAAACAAGGCCGCAGTGGCTAATGCCAGAGAAACAATTGCAAAAACCATAAATGCAGGTGTTGATGAAGTGTTTTTCACCGGTGGGGGATCAGAGTCAGATAACTGGGCAATAAAAGGCGTTGCCAAGGCCCTTGAAAATAAAGGTAAGCACATTATTACAACCAGTATTGAGCACCATGCGGTACTACATACATGCCAGTACTTGGAAAAGGAAGGGTACGATGTAACCTATTTAAAGGTAGACCAGTATGGGCTGATTGATTTGGAAGAACTTAAAAGTGCCATTCGACCCGATACCATCTTAATCACCATTATGTTTGCCAATAATGAGATTGGTACCATTCAACCAATTAAAGAAATTGGTGA
>CBFGTV010000091.1:0-12248 GCA_965652145.1 uncultured Clostridiaceae bacterium | reverse complement strand
TAAGGGCTCGTAAGTTAGATATTGTCGTATCCACTTTATTTACCATATCATTTACCGTTTTTTCAGGATAAATATGAGATATGAGATTTTTATATTCTTCGGGATCGAAGCCCTTGCCATGGCTGGCCATCTCCATAATAGAAAGAGAATTTTTATTTTGAATCTTCTCTCTTATTTCCTCCAATATCATTGAAACAACTTCTCTTCCCTCATCAGTTAGGCCGTTATCCTGGTCAATTAGCCCAGAATACTTCAATGTGCCAATCCTAGAGTCAACTATAAAAGGAATTTCCTCCGGCTTAACATTCCACTCGGCATAGATTTCTTTGGCATTATCCATTGTTAGCTTATCATCCTTGGCCAGTAATAGCAGCTTTCGGTTTACAAAGTCAATTTGAGGTGCAAAATCCAGCTCCAATTCATTAAAATAGGTCCCATTCACGTTTTGAATGTATCCGAAGCTTTCTAATTTATACATTATAGCCTGAAGCATAGAAAGTCTTGATTCAAGATTTTCAGTGAAGTGTTGAGTTAATTCTTCCAGGACTTCTTCTTTAGTGGCTTTAGTCTGAAAGCTATCCAAGATCATTCTTTCCATAGGACCAATTCTATATTTTGAAGTTTCTTCACTTAATTCCTCTAGTTTTTTTTGAAAGATGTCGGTTACTTGATATGCAATTTTAGTTTTTGCGTAAAATTCAATTGGCTCCGAGCCTAATCCTTCAATGGTAATTTTTTCATATTTCCCACGACCAATATCATTAACGCATCCTGCCCATCGTAAAGTATGCAATCGCATTTTACAAATATTAACAAAAAACTTTTGGCCAGCTCTGGTATCATAGTGAAGCTTTGCATATTCCCATAAAGCTTTTTCAGTGATAACTCCATTATTGGCCTGGGCTGCTCTATAGTACATAAAATCATTTGCATTAAGCTTCATGAATTTTACTTTCTCAGGATCAACTCTACCCTGTAGAAGTTTGTGGGCGCTTTTTACGTTTTTAATAACTAAAAATCTCATCTTCTCTCTAGCAGTCGTCTTTACTAATTTATAGGTCTTATCCTTAGAACCATCATAAACTTTAATCCTTTCAAAAAGAGAGAGAGTTTCCGTCTCTCTCTCTTTCTTATCTCTCGTTTTGGTAATTTCCTTATCAAATACCTTATCGAGAAAATTTTCTCTATCAGGTTGTCGTTCTCTACCTAAATCAATCATATTTACTTCTCCTTACTTTTCATCATTTTTGTTAGCTCGCTAACGTAAGTTTTAGAGGTACGTTTTCTGATATACCTCAATAAAACAGATAAAACATAGACGAAAGCAATTAATAAAGTAACTAGAAAATACACCAAATTAAATGTGGCATTGTCTCTTATAATTTCAAGTATTTTCATAGGTTTTAGTTCACCTTCTAATCTCTGCATAAGGTTTAAGCGTATAAGTGAAAGGATAATCAATTCCCAGTATATTAATTTTACTAGGAATTTCCACTACAGCCACCAGTCCCGAGTCAGTAAAATAATGATCACTCCTGGCATCATATCCACCAGGCACAACGTCTAACTCTTGAATTTCTATTTTTCCAGTAATACCAAAATCATCGACATCTAGTGGCTCAAGATTATTTCCTAAAAGAAGCGCTTCTTGAATATATGAAGTTAACTGATCATAGTAATCTTCTTCTATGACAATATTTCCTTCCGAAGCTTCATAAAAATCAATTCTCTTAGCTGCTCCCTTCATGGCCATAATTAGGTGCTCATTAATCTCGAATTGATGAGACCTAATTTTCCTGATTTGAATATCAATATTAAACAGTGCAATAGTAATGGATAGAATTAAAACTAAAATAATCCAAAATTCTACTCCTCCATAATCATCCTTCAGGAATGTAAGCACTGGTTCCGACCACTTTTTTATGGTATTCTTTTTCAACCGACTCATTCCCCACCTTCATAACAGAATTTAAGGTTACTGTGTATGTTATTTTTGCCCCATAATTGTTTCTGGGGCTTCCTACTATCTCAATATTTTCAACAGAAAATCCGGCCGATTCTAGCCGATATAGGAGTTCACTTTCTACAATAGGGGTAAGGCCCCCTTCTTCTTGAAAAAGCTCTTTACACGACAATATTATCTCATTGTAAAGATTTTTTTTATTCAGCTCGTTTCTAAAGTCGAAGGACATGTCTACAACCAGGAGCAGGATGGATAACCCTAAAATAAGAGCTATCCAACCTTCAATACCTCGTTGATCTCGAAAAAATCTCTTAAGCATAATCTTCAATTTGTAATACGTATCCAAATTTAGGATCTGTAAGGTTATTTGTATTTTTTTCTGCCCAATCTGATACTGCTGTGTATATTAGTCCTCCTACTACTGCTGCTATAGCAACTCCTAAAACAATCTTTTGTACTACCGCTAACCATCCTTCCATAATGTGTTTCCTCCTCGTATAATTTATCAATTTTAAAATTAATTTAGTTAAAAGTCTATAGTTAATTAGTTTGTACAAATTCCTAAATCATGCCATATCCTCTACGAATTGAATTTTGTACCCGTATTTAGGATTTGCGATACCATCCACATTATCGTCTGCCCAATTTGAAACTGCTGTATAAATTAAACCTCCTACTATTCCTGCTATAGCAATTCCTAAGACAATCTTTTGTACTACTGCTAACCATCCTTCCATGATATTTCCTCCTTTAAAATGTATTATTTAATTAACTAATTTTCTTTGGGCCTAGACCAAATTATTCAAGACTTCTAGCATCAAATAGATGCTAAAGCTTGCGAAGATAAGAAAGCCTGTGAGGGTAGATAATGCAACCATCCATTTTTGGGTATTGGCATTAATAATATTGGCCTTTTCCGACTGTATTCTCTTACTCGTTTCAATAATATAATTGGTCATGTCCGCCCCCTCTCTGATGTCCAAGGCCATACTATTACAGAATTCCTGTATTTCTCTGTCTCTGCAACCCTGACCAAAACTCACCAGGGCTGTTTCAATTGGTGTCGATGCGTTTATATTATCTAGCATCTTCTTAATTTGAATTCTTAAGGGGCCCCTGGTAATCTCACCAGCTTTACTTATGCTGCTGATAAAATTCCCCCCTAACTGAAGGTTTCTGGCCCATCCTCCAAGGAAGTTTATGAATTCAAATCTCATTTCATTTTGAATCAGTTTGGCAAATCCTGAAATGCACATATCAGGGATAGAAAAAATAATGATAAACATAGCCAATGAATACCCTACTAAGGAGAGATGATTTATTTTTTCTATAATAGATATTGAAATAGCGAAATAAACTAGTGGAATACAGATGCTACAATATAATTTGATAATTGTATAACTTTGCCGACTTAAATTTAAGCCGACAAATTCTAAGTCATCACCAATTCTTTTGGCGTTCATGGTTTGATCAATAAACTGGGTTATATTTCTCTCCTTGAATAGATTAATAACTAAGGCACTGTTGTTGAATCTTTTCTCTCGCTTCTGATATATTATTAAAACAGCAGATACACTGACAACCAGTGCTAACAATAATATTTCAAGTAACCTTAATAGTATATAGTACAATTAGTCACCCCCCTTCTCAATTACTAGCGCAAAATTTGCGCTCGAAAATGTCCTACAATTTCCTTAGCCGGCAGCTGCAAGCAGCCAGGTAGATGTCCTACATTAATCCTGATTTGTATTGATCAGGATTGCACTGGCAAAAAAGATGCTGATAATAGTGGCTAAAACAGCTATCTTGAAAATCAACCCTACTGTACCCTGGTTCTGTAGCTCAAATGCGTAATTCCTCCCAATATATACACTGAAGATAATAAAACACAGGCATAGGGAATATAGAAAATAAACCATCCCATTTAAAGTTCGCTTTCTTTTCTGAAGCAGCTCAAATACTTGATTATAGCCATCCAGAATTAATTTGATTGATTGATTTAAATTAATTCCATTAGACGTTTCCCTGGCACAGATGACCAACTCCTTCAGATACTTATTTGCTAGAGATTCTTCAAGTTCAGCGAACAGCGACTGATAAGGCTGGTTCGCCTGGAAACTGATGAGGAACTTTTCAAAATTTGAACGATCCCTGGAGCATAAATAGGGAATCATCCTTTGAAAAACAACTAATGGTGAATTTGAAAACTGGCTTGCTTTTTCAGCAATATGGAGTACCTTAAAGGTAGTTTTATAAGACTTACTCCTTTGGAAAGCTGAATATAAATAAAATAAAAAAGTTGGTATAAACAGGAACGTAATTGTCAATACTAATACTAAGATAGGAAACCGTAAAGAATATCCGAGTTTACCTCCTAACATCGCACAGCAAATGCTGAGGATATAAAATACTTCAGGTGCTATTTTTCCTCCAGTGCTATCCTTTAATATATTTTCCACGTATTCACGAATCCTGTTTTTTCTAGTGGTAAAGCAGCTATTGAAGTATCCTAGCTCAATCTCAATTCTTGTAATGATTCGTTTGGAAGGAACAGTAATTCTTAAACCTAGAAAGCCCTGAATAATCATTACAATGAATAAAGAAACAACAAGATTAGTAAAAATAAATATCAAGCTATTCCCCCCTTAGCCGGCAGCTGTGTTCCTTTCCTTCTAATAACCGTCGATAGGGTAGGGGAAAGGTCGTTCCCTTTTTTGAATGTTCCTTTTACGACACCATCAGAGTTTTCAATGCAATCAAAGTAATATAGGCAATTGAGACTACCATCAGATCGTACCTCATAGATATTCATTTTCACCGAATGATCAGTCATTCTTTCCTGAAAAATCATGATGTCCAAACCCTGGGCAATTTCTTTTTTGTATCCCTCTGGCTTATGGACTTCATATTGCAGTATATTGTTGAATTTCTCCAACATATCAGTTTCCTTAACACAGTGGATACTCATGATTGTGTGAAGGCCACTATGAAGGGCCTCCAAACAAGCATAGGCAATATTCTTTCTTAATTGGCCAATAACTAAAGTTTCCACTCCTTGATTTAATACGTTTTTGACTGCTAAAGATGCCGTAATCTTTCGATTTAAAAGTTCTGTATCCTTGGAGCTAACTACATATGATGTAGTATAGGGAAGAAAATTCTCCCAATACAATTCCTTAGCATCCTCAATGGTATAAACAATTCGATCCCGATCTAACATGTGTCCTAATGCATAAATCGTTCCTGTTTTACCACAGTCAGGAAGACCACATACGATGGTTCTAAGTCCTGCTTTTTGAGTAATGTATAGGAGTTTAATCATTTCCTCGGAAGCCGTTCCTAGTTCGATCAGCTTCTCAGGAGTCATATCTACCACTTGCCTACGTAAGGTGATGGTATTCACCTGGGAATATCCCTTCATAGTAGCTGAGATCCGCCACTCCCCGATATGAGATTCCACTTCGGGATTTCCCCAGGAAAGTTGTCCATTTACGAGGTCCCCGGCTAGAAGCTTCAGGGCCATTTGATAAACTTCTTCATCAGACTCGAACTTTTTATCATAGATTACCTTTCCCTTGGCAAACTTTTTCACTAGAATCGGCGTCGTTCCTTTAACATGTACCTCATAAACATCAGGTTCAATAACAATATCATCTAAAATTCCAAAACCAACAATCCTCTCACGTATTCGCTTAATCAACGTAGGTCTTGAAATGTTGTCGATGAGCGCCGGCTCTTTTTCCAAGTATGCTCCGATATGCCTTTCAAGATTTTTCAGTTCTATGTCGTCCAAATTGATTTTAATTAGGTTTGGGTAGTTTTTCACGAGAAAAGCCCTAACTCGGTCTGTTATTTCCTTAATTTGCTGACTGTCTACTGAAGAATTTTGAGAAAGAGAATTTCTGATTTGACTTTGTTTTCCCTCGTAAAGATTTCTTGCCAAGCTTTTCACCTCCCCCATAGTAGTAAATATCTTTCACAATAGAATTTATACTGTTTCTATACTCCTCCAATATCTCATAGGGATAACCCCTATCCTCAATAATATTATCCACCCCACTAATCCTTGGAAGAATTAAATAGTCTTTAAATACCTCCAGACTACCTGTCTCCTTCCCTAATGGAGTATACTGTTTTACATTTTTTAATTCTGTAAAAATCCCTTTTGGAGTAACGGCATCCTGTCCGGCTATCCCAGAAATAATCAATCTGAAGTCACTGTTCCCCTCCTTGTCACTAAAATACTTTGTTGCTATTTTTGTATCGGTTCGATGGGGAAGATAGGGCGTAGTGCTGAAATACATTGTATCTGCTTCCTTAACGGTGTCGATGGTGGCCCCGAA
Source organism: uncultured Clostridiaceae bacterium (assembly GCA_965652145.1). GTDB lineage: Bacteria > Bacillota > Clostridia > Peptostreptococcales > Natronincolaceae > CBFGTV01. The sequence continues at coordinate 5,942 of CBFGTV010000091.1, read as the reverse complement.
AAAGAATTGTCTTGGAGTGTCCACCAGGACGATGTTGGCATTTCTTCTCAACAGGTAGAGAATCCTGGACAGATATTCCCCTTCTTCCGCTTCCGGAAAATCAAAAAAATTCTTTTCATTAATTTTTTTAAAGCCTGGCAGCAAATAAATATTTTTAAACTTGTTGTGTTGCACCAGGAATTGTTGAATGGTATCTTTATTCAGCTGATCCCTTCTAAGATATTGAATTACTTCCGACATACATCTTAAATTTAGGAACCTATCAAAACTAAATTGTAAGGACAGATGGGTATTGGGATTTAAATCTAGTAGAATAATTTTCAAATCCTTATCCTTGGCTAACCCAATCGCTGTATTCCATAAAATTGTAGTTGCATGGTTTCCATAAAAACCTACTATTTTATTTGGCAACACTTTAGTTGCCAAGACTTCTTCATGAATTACTCTTTCCTGCTTCCAGTCCTTTTCAATGGTCTTCTTTACCTTCCTAATTTGAAAATGCCTGACCTCATCGAAAGTCCGAGGATTCTCAATTAAATCCATTAATTCGTCAGGTTTAAATTGCTCATTCAGAAAATCAAAGAAATTTTGATTGATTAATTGGTCCCTAGTCATTTCGATATTGTTGCACATCTGAAAGATAAGCCTTTTATCTTTAGACGGAATTAAATCACGCAACTTTAAAATATAGTCCTCCACCTCACTTAATCCTGTGAGGTTCTGACTAACGAAGACCAACTCATAGTCTCCTTGTTTCAATGCTTCAAATAAGATAAAAGAAGTTTTGGCTTCCTCAACCTCATGGCCCTTCATTTTTAAATAGTCCGTTAAGTCGCTTCCATCCCAGTTTTTGTGATAGACAGCTACAACAATTTTCATTTATTAGCTCCCCCTTCATAATAGCTTGGAGGTACTAATCTCACATTGATCTGCTCCGATCGGGCTATGGCATCCTCGATGACCTTCGCCTCCGCTGTAGAAACCTCTACCATTAGTACCTTTGGGACATTACCTCGCTGTGCTTCTGTCTGGTTGATATTTGTATCATAACTGATACCTTTTGCATCAATTTTGTCTTTCACTTCAGCAAAAACATAAACACTCTCGAAATATTCTTCCTGACCCTGATTTTTTCCCTGTGATGAAGTAATTTCAATACGATCATTAATATTTATTCCGCTGCTATTTACATCAGCAGGGAGGGGAATTACTCTTCTATCCTTTGGAATATCAGCTAAATATCCGTATTTGTTTTCTCTACTAACAATCTGTTTTTTAGAGATGGGATAGTCAGCTATGATTTTTGAGTTTACGTATTTTCCCACTAGGTAATCCTTTGAAATAACTGTATCTTCCGAAAGATTAATCTTATACATAATTTTTTGTTTAATATCAGAATCTGATATTATTTGGTTTCCGTCAAAGTCATGCTTCAAAACTGGTATGGTAATTGGCTGGAGCTTAATGTAATCATAATAGGTCCTAAATCCAAATACCAAAGTAAATAAAATAATCAAGAAAATTGTTTTTCTATGACTTTTAAAAAATTTGGGTTTATAATCTACCATAAAATCCTCCTTTGTTTTGTAGGACATATTCGCCCCCGGGATCTCGCCGGCAGCTGGCACTTTGTCCGACGAGCTAATGGGCCAAAGTATCGAAATTTTCCAGTTCCCAATCAGAACAACTAATATGAATGGGAATTCGATCTCCTTTAAAAATCAATAATCCATCTCCAGGGTTACTTGCCTCCTTGTCAAAAGCGTTCAGCTCTTCCTTAGATAAGGAAATATGTTTTGCAATAATTTCACGACTGTTTTTATCCGTCCCGAGCAAAAGAACATAATCTGCATTAATCAAGCAAAATATCCCGTCATCATAACGAAGCAAATCTTGTACATTCTGTGTGATTCCTGTGGGTACTAGACCCTCCTTTCGCCCTTCTTTATAATCGAGAGCAAGGTAGGCTCCCATCCTTTCATTTCTGAAGTATCGGTGCATCTCGTCATAATATAGATAAATAATTCGTTTGTTTCTAGTATTGAAATTATGCAATCCTTTTTCGGCTAATTTCTCTTTGATCAGATAAAAAACTGCGGGCTTGATCCGGTTACGTACTGTACTAAGATTAAAATTTGTGTATCTAGCGTTTAGAGAAAGTGTGGTGATATGGTTCATATATCTATGGGTTCCTGAGACATAAATATTAAGTTCGTCAGCGATATACGCCCCCTTCTCCCCCTCACTCTTAATAAATCTTTGAAAATCTTCTAGGATAGGCATATCCTCAGCTTGAAAAACATACTCTTGATTTTGACCAAAAACCACATTTTCATCCACCTGAGTTTTTACCTTTTTAAATATCTGATGCTGGTTTTTTTCAGTAATCCCTTTTTCAGCAAATGTGCGGTAGAAAGCATTATCAATGGCGGTTAATTCAATGTTGTCAAATTTTCTATCCAACAATATTTCCAAATACTCTACAAATTTATCTGCCTTTTCATTTAGTGGATTTTTTGAATAGGGATTTAAATCTAATGCATTAATGTAGTTTTCACTGTCATTATCAAAGAACATTTCAGGGTAGCCAAATAGCTTACAAAAGGGTGTATACTCACCAATGTAGTCTACTGTAAATATTTGATCTCCTGGAGGAAGCGTTAAAATAGCCTCCCCTATCTCATGCTTTGATGAAGCAGATTTTCCCGTACCAGGAGTACCTAATATCATTCCAGCTGGATTTAAAAGGTATTTCACACGATCGGCCACAATAAAATTATTAGTATCTCGATCATATCCATACCGGAAAGCCCTTTTCGTGGTATGAACTAGGTCAGTCCCCTGAAAGATATTGATACAAGATAATGCCTGGGTTAGAAAGTTTTCTCCGATCCTCGTGGGAACATCTATTTTTTCATCGAAATAATCTTTACCCAGGGGCAGTAAAGATAGAAAAGCCTCTTTCATTTCCAAAGCTGGTAAATAGGTTCTCATATTTCTGGATTTTAGCATTTTATCTATGTATGCCGTTCCTTCCGTCATTTCCTTAAAGCTATTTCCAACAATCCCAAAGTATATTTTGACGAGAAAGTTATTCGTATCGTGATTAAGTTTTATGAGTGCTTTTTGTAGCTTTTTCTTTTCAATAGAATTGGACCCTCGTCCAGAAACATTCGTAATAATTTCCCTTTCTAATTTGTCTAGCCTCCCTTGGGTTTCGGCAATAATGTCTCCTTTTTCCTGTTGCTTAAAGTGGATACTAAACATGAGGTTATATTGGCTTTGTTCAAATATCTCATCAAATGTTTTTTCTGTGATCTGATCTGAATATGTTGAAATACATTTGATTCCAAGGTATCTCCTTCCGATCATCACATAGTCTTTAGCAAAATGAATGGAACTGTCTGCGATTAAATCTTTGAAATTCCATTCCCCTATAGCCAGTAAATCATCCCCTTTTGTGTCCAGCTTTTCTATTTCCAGGTATTCATCTTCCGAACTAACTTCATTTTCCTTGGTCACAAAAACGCCACTACCAGGAAGTTTGAGTTTTTCCATTATGCCTCCCTGTAATTCGGTAGTTAATTCTCCCATTAATATTTCCAGTACATCAAGGGTATTACAAACATGAATATAATTTACCTTTAATGCGAGGAATTTTTTAACGATGGCTAATTGCTCTTCCGCCAGTATCCGAATTGCCTCTTGAAGCTTATCTTTGTATTTACCACGATTGATTTGACATTGTATAATGACCAGTCGATCAGTAGAAGAAATATTTCTTTTATATATCTCTTTATGATAGTGCTCCTTTTGGATTTGATAAAATTCCTTTTCAAACCCTACTAAATTTGTTTTATTCGCTTCCATGCTGTACAAAAGCAATTCAGCGTTTAATTTTCCTTTTTTTATAAAAAATTGTCCCTGATCCGTGGTATTGAGAACTTCATCATGTTTTTGTAATAGCAACTCCTTTGTCTCTTCATCTTTATTTTGAAAGTTTACTCGTCCAACTTTAATATAGGTAACAAAAGTACATTCGTCAGAATGGACTGCAATACCATTTACAATGGTTTTTATGGGAAAAAATTCTTGTAAGCTGCTAATTTTGTCTATTTTTATATCTGATTTTTTAATAGTTTTAGAGCTTTTAGAATCAAGTATTTTTTCAACTTTTCTGCCAATAGTAGGTCCCAAAGCCAATTGCCAATTAAACTCTCCCAATGCTTTACCTCCTTATATAATTTTTACTAAACACATAAGTCTGCGGCTGCTTCTGATAGTCAATATTTTTCTGTTTTGTTTGCTTCCGATTTTCTCCTAATTCATTTCTTTGTATAAAGATAAGGGCGTATCCACTAATACAAAGAAATGCACTAATACCTACTATGTTATTAATGAGATTAGCCAGAAAAGCCCAGGCTAGCAAGGCTATTCCCATGTAAATCATTAACTCTGTATGATCAGCTTTCCGTTTCCTTTTGGCTATTTTTTCTATTCTCATAAATCCTCCTTATATGAACATTCTTGCCATTGCCAGCAGGCCTCCGATACTAGAGCTACTGCCAACCCCCAACATACGCTTCAGCCATCCGGGCCTTGTCAGGCTATAGATCATTAATACGATGAGCATAATCCCCTGTCCTACAATTTGTGCCAATCCACTAAGGGCAAATTCTCCTGTAAACTGTAGCATCAATCCATCCATAAAGGTTGCTAATCCTGTCCACAGGGCCAAGAATACAATCATAATAAATTGAACAAGAATAACAGAAATGTATTCACGTAAGTGCCTAGTGGCAATATCCTTTGTGTTTGGTAAAACAAAGGTTGCAGCCGAAATAGGGCTAAGCGCAGTAAGCATCATTAGATCAAGAACTCTAATAATCAGGATTACGAAAATTCCAATATTAAGGATGATTGCAGGTAATAAAAATATGGCATACAGAACTAATTTAATGAATCCTTCTACACCAGTGACATCCCAGGCGGTACTAATGGCCATGGCGGCATCCGAAAAAACCACATTGGTCATCCAAGCTGCTATATGATAGATGGTAACTGCAATATATTTCGATGCACTGATAAGACCAAGAGTGAAAAAAAATCTCACTAAAATATGCTCTGGTTCACCAAAATTGTCATATTTAAATGCCTCATTCCCTCCGAAACCGAGCCCTAATGCAGTCAATATAACTAATAAAACCAATGCGATTATATAACAAGCCTTCCAAATAGTATCCAATATTGGTATATTCTCAATCTCAATTGTTTCAAGTAGAAATTCAGGTACTACAGCCGCCAAAGGATTTAAAAATATATCAATAATTGTTTCTCCTAGAGCAATAGGAAATTCCAACAAGGTATTCATGACCCATTGAACGAAGTTATTTTCAATATTTTGAACACTATCCTTAATATCCCGTAAAAAACCTAGGGAATCTCTGATCCCAGATAAAATTCTACTATACCAACTTCCATCATCATCTTCTTCAGTATCAGCAAAAGCCATGTTAATGAAGGCCATTACTAAAAAAAGAATAAAAACTATTAATATAATTTTTTTATATTTCTTTTCAATCTTAATCTTCCTCCTCTCCTTCATTATCATCATCTTCTTCTATTTCATCTCCTTCATCGTCTTCTTCTATTTCATCTCCTTCATCATCCTCCAGATCATCTACACTCCATCCAAAGGCTGCCTCATATGCTACTAACCCTGCTTTAGCTGAAATTAGAAAAGCATCTAATGCATCTATAGAATTTAGTGCAAAGATTCGTTTCACCGAAGCAGGGTGAAGTAGCGCATAAATTGCGCTAGTAATAGAAATAATGTATTTTCCAATTGGCCCCAATTTGGCCAAGGATTCTGTAGGATATTCAGCAAAGCCTAAAGCAAAAGCAAAACATAAAATCGTTGTAAAATGAGCAATAGGTATACT
>CBFGTV010000090.1:0-12511 GCA_965652145.1 uncultured Clostridiaceae bacterium | reverse complement strand
TTTTGTGCATTGGGTATTAACCAGGAGACAATATGGGCAAGCTCTTCATTTTCCGACTGGTAAATATCATCCTTCGTGAAGACAATTTTATCTTGTACATCCTCGTTGAAAAATTTTTTCACATCGGTCCCCAAGGCTTCTAAAATATCCATAAGGGTTGCAATAGAAGGTGAGGTAATGTTTCTCTCTATTTTAGAAATAAAACCTTTGGTTAAATCGCAACGCTGGGCCAGTTCCTCCTGGGTAAGCTCATTGAGAAGTCTTAATCGTTTAATTTTTTCCCCGATATCCAAATCATCACCTCCGTAGTGTATCACTAGGGCCGTAGATATTTAAATCCATAAACATAATGAATTTACTAAAAGTAAACTTTCTGTTTACATATATTAAATATAATCCTTTTTAAAGAAAAGTCAATAGTTTTTCATTAAATTCCAGTTAATTAGCATGTTGACAAATTGGAGTATGTCTACAAAAAATTTTTTTGGAAAAAATAGTAATAGTAATCAAAACAAGGGTGGTTTATAAATGAATGGAATCTACATAGGGATAGGACTGACGGCATTATTGGTCATAATTGTGTTCTCTAATCTGAAAATTGAAATCATTGCCCTGAAGGAGGACCAAAGGGAGGAACTAGCCTTTGTTGTCTATGCTTTGCATGATCTGGTTAAATATCGTTTCGAATTGCCCTTTGTAGAACTATTACAGAATAAAAGTGTATTCAACTCTTTAAATATAAATTCTGATATTAAGCTGGGCCAACAGCAGGTAGTTCAAGGTCAAAAGAAAGATGACGTAACCTATGGTGAACTAAAAAAGCTATACCATAATGGTAGTCGGCTTTATAAAAAATATCGTACTTCTATTGGGTATATCCATCGTCACATTGTGGTTAAAAAAATCCATTGGTCCACTGTGGTGGGTCTTAATGATGCAGCCGTTACAGCAATTTTAACAGGAATTTTATGGATGATTAAGTCCAATATCCTTTCACTTTTAAATCAGAAATATGCTACCAACGATATGAAAATCAATGTTGCTCCCTATTATGGAGGCTATCTGTTTCAAACCTCGTTAAATTGCATAATTACATTAAAAGTAGGCCATATTATAATTGCAGGCTTTAAAATGATAATTAAAAAGCTTAAAGGATGGTGATAGTTTGAGTGAGCATCCAATAGAATCCTTAATGAAAACCACGATGGAAAGCATCAAGGAAATGGTTGATGTAAATACAATCGTGGGGGACCCTGTGGAAACACCTGATGGAACTGTAATTATACCGATTTCAAAGGTATCCTTCGGCTTTGCTTCAGGAGGCGGTGATTACACCGCAGAAAAAAAGCAAGAAAGGTCTGAAAGCGGTGGTGAAGAAGGGGGCAGCAAGCCAAAATCAAAATTTCCCTTTGCCGGCGGGGCAGGGGCAGGGGTATCGGTTCAGCCTGTGGCCTTCATGGTGGTTGGTAACGGACAAATGAAATTAATGCCCGTGGATCAAAAAGCCAATATGATTGACAACATTATTGGCATGGCCCCTGAAGTCATCAACCAAATACAGTCGATGATTGGTAAAAAAACTAAAAAAAGAAAACCGATTTATGAGCTGGAAGATGAAGAATAGAGGACAACGTAAGGTCCTCTTTTTTTTGTATGTAAATACTAACATTACTTTAATAAAATGAGGTTTGATACAGCGGCAGATAAAAGGTATAATACTATTATATTATTGTAGACGAAAGATGGAGGTTTTTTGATGGATTTAAAAAAAGCAATCGAAATCATCTGGGACAACCGTAAATATACAACGAATGATCCAAAAACTGCCATAAGCCATTTAAACGAAGAGGTTGCAGGTTCCCTGAAGGCCTTACTTAACGGGGATATTGAAAAGGCCAAAAAAGAGCTTCAAGATGCTATGTCTTGTCTTTTTATTGCGATGAAGGTACTGGAGGTTGACCCTGAGGAAGCCGTAAAAAATCAGGTAGAACAAATGACAAAGAAAAATAATCGAATCATGTTTGTAAAGAGTGAAAAGGTTGAAATATATGTAAATGGTCAATTAAAGGGTGGCTGGTCTGTTTGGAGCCAGGAAGACATTAAGGAAGCAGAAAAGCTTGCCGCAGAATTTGGCTGTGAGCTAGTGTATGAATTTAAACAGGATTAATCAGTTGAAGCTGTCTAAAAGCATATTAGAGGGTGATTGAAGGTGGCAGACCAAAGGCATATTGAGAAATTGAAATTGGCAGTTAAAGCAGCAAGAATGTACTATGAAGGGAATGAAAATCAAATTCAAATTGCAAAGGCACTGAATATCTCTCGTCCTCAGGTTTCACGATTATTGCAATTGGCCAGAGAAGAAGGAATTGTAGAGATAAAAATCAATAGTCCCTTTACAAACATATCTGAATTGGAAAGCAGCCTTTGTCGTCATTTTAAGCTTAAAAGGGTGATTGTGGTACCCATGTCTACCCAAAATAGTGATGAAGTAAAAGAAAACCTTGCCAGGGTAGCCGCAGGCTATCTGGATACAATCCTGGCCGACGGGCAGGTTATTGGAATTCCCTGGGGGCAAACCTTGAGTTATGTGGCAAAGTACTTAAAGGAACAGCCCCTTAATCATGCTACTGTGGTACAGCTAAAGGGAGGCGTAGGAAAAATATCAGGGTATGTTGATACCTATAATCCGATCATTACCTTTGCCCTGAAATTAAAGGCAACCCCTTGCTTTTTACCTGTACCTGGAGTAATAGAAAATATTCAGATTAAAGAACTGCTTTTGCAGGATGAAAAAATTAACGAAATCCTGGAATTAGCCAATTGTGCCGAGGTAGCCATCTACTCCATCGGAATTCCAGGGCCCGAATCGGTATTGGTAAGGGCCGGCTACTTTTCTAAGGAAGAGATGCAAACCATTAAGGAGCAAGGGGCTGTAGGTGATATTTGTTCCCGCTACTTTAATATAAATGGTCAAATATTTGATCCCTGCTTGAATAATCGGACCATTGGAATCGAGCTGGAAAAGCTTAAAAACAAAAAATATGCCATTGCCATAGCCGGCGGAAAGGATCATGCCAGGGGCATATTAGGTGCCCTAAGGGGACAATATCTAAATGTTTTAATTACCGACGAAACCGCCGCCCGAGAGGTTCTGAGGCTGGAAAACTTATCTGGTTAAGAGAAATCATTCCTTTAATCATCTGATGCTGTTATTTTACGATAAAAGACCTATTGCATTAATTTAAGATATTAAAATATTTTAAATTTTTTTGGAAGGAATTCTTTAACAAATGCCGAAATGAACTAAAGGTGAACAAAATTTCATTTGCATTGAACAAAATTACCACTTTATTTATCATTGGCACATTTGATATGTACTCCGTTCAATCAATTACGGTAAGGAGAGAATAATATGGAAATACAAAATTTAGCATCCTATATTGACCATACGCTATTAAAAGCCGATTCAACCAAAGAACAGATTGAAATGTTATGCCAGGAGGCAAAACAGTATCAATTCGCCTCGGTTTGCGTTAACCCCGCCTATGTAAGCCTTGCCTACAGTTTGTTGAAGAATACCCCGGTAAAGGTATGCACCGTTATTGGCTTTCCTCTGGGAGCCACAACCACTAAGGTAAAGGCCTATGAAGCATCCCAGGCAGTATCGGAAGGGGCTCAGGAAATTGATATGGTTATTAATATCGGCGCTCTAAAAAGTATGGATTATTCAACAGTAGAAGCCGATATTCGGGCTGTAGTTCAAGCCGCTAAACCAAGCCTGGTAAAGGTCATTATTGAAACCTGTCTATTAACCAATCAAGAAAAGAAAACTGCCTGCCAGTTGTCAAAAAAAGCAGGGGCCCATTATGTTAAAACATCCACCGGCTTTAGTACCGGTGGAGCCCTGGTGGAAGATATTCAGTTGATGAGAGCAGCAGTAGGGGATGAGATGGGCGTTAAGGCCTCTGGGGCGGTAAGGGATTTACAGACAGCCCAGGCCATGATTTGCGCCGGGGCCACAAGAATTGGAACCAGCTCAGGCATTGCAATTGTCAAGGGAAAGACAGACAATAAAGGTGGATATTAAATTAAGTAGGTGAAAAAGGTATTGTTTTAATTTGATGGCTGTTGTAAAATATCCATCTAGATACTATTTTTTTACCCTGCTTAGTTTTACATATGGAATAACAATATACATAGATAAAAAAATCCATGTGTAAGCAAAATTAACCTTTGAGTTGAAAGGGAAATTTTGTTAATATTATTAAGGTATCTAAAACAAATGAATGGGAGGATGTTGTAGATGTTTAAAATGTCAAAAAAAGCTTTACTTGCCCTAAGCATACTATTAATTTTCAGTATGCTGTTAACCGCTTGCGGCGGTGGAAGCACCAACCAACCGCCTGAAAATGAAAATCCCCAGGGGGAAACACCGAAAACCGACGATAAGCCTTTACAAGTAGGAATTGTCTTATCAACAGGAGGAAAGGGAGATAAATCCTTTAATGACGCTTCTATTGAAGGACTTGAAAGGGCAAAAAGAGAATTGGGTATTGAATATCGAGACATTGAACCAAAGGAAATGGCCCAGGATGAAGAGTCATTACGATTCTTGGCTGATCAGGGCATGGACCTTGTAATCGGTGTAGGCTTTTTAATGGAAGAGCCAATGAGAATTGTTGCTCAGGAGTATCCTGACATTAAGTTCGCCATTATCGATGCAACTGTAGAAGAACCAAATGTAGCTTCCCTTGTATTTAAAGAGCATGAAGGTTCTTTCCTGGCAGGGGCCCTGGCTGCATTAATGACTGAGAGTAATACTGTAGGTTTTGTTGGTGGTATGCAAACTCCTCTAATTGAGAAATTCCAAATTGGATACGAGCACGGAGTTGAATACATCAACGAAGCCCAAGGTAAAGACGTTAAGGTCGTATCTGCCTATGCAGGAACTACCGGCGATGCCTTTAATGACCCTGCTAAGGGTAAGGAATTAGCCCTATCTCAAATTTCCCGTGGAGCAGACATTATTTATCATGCTTCCGGCGGAACAGGACAAGGTGTATTTGAAGCTGCATCAGAAAATGGTAAACTTGCTATTGGCGTTGACTCTAATCAAAACTGGATGTATCCAGGTACAATTGTAGCAAGTATGTTGAAGCGAGTAGACGTTGCTGTATTCGATACTGTTAAGGCAGTTCAGGATGGTAATTATAAAGCTGAGGTTACCGTTTTCGGTGTTGAAAGTGACGGCGTTGGCTTAACAGATTTATCTACAGTTGATGATTTGGAAAAGTCTGGCGTTGAAAATGATGCCGCAGCTATTGAAAAAATGCAGGAAGTAAAGGACAAAATCCCCGCAGAGGCTAAAGAAATCATTGAAGATATCAAAAATAAAATTATCAGTGGTGAAATAGTTGTAAGGGAAGAATAAAGAAATCATTCATTAAGCTGCTGTAGCTTTTGTTGCAGCAGCTTAAACCTTATGGGAGGAATCATAATGCAGTCTATTTTGTCGATGAATAATATAACGAAGGCATTTCCAGGAGTCTTAGCCAATGACCAGGTGGGCCTTGATTTAAAAGAGGGAGAAATCCATGCACTGGTGGGTGAAAACGGTGCCGGTAAATCCACCCTGATGAATATTCTTTTTGGTATCTATCAGCCTGATCAAGGTACAATCACATATAAGGGAAGTCAAATCACGATTAATGAACCGAATCAAGCAATTAAGCTTGGCATTGGAATGGTTCATCAGCATTTTAAATTGGTCCCTCCTTTAACGGTTACTGAAAACATTGTGCTGGGAAGTGAACCCAGGTCAGGGCTATGGTTTAATAAAACAAAGGCAATAAAAGAGGTGGAGACATTATCAAAGCAGTATGGCCTGACTGTGGACCCAACAGCCAAGGTAGAAAGTATTACCGTTGGAATGCAGCAACGGGTTGAGATCTTAAAAACCCTTTATCGTGGTGCCGATGTCATTATACTCGATGAGCCCACTGCAGTTTTAACTCCTCAGGAGGTTAAGGAATTGTTTAATATTATGAAAACCTTAACCAACCAAGGAAAGTCAATTATTTTTATTACCCATAAGCTCAATGAGGTGATGGAGATAGCAGACCGGGCAACAGTCATGAGAAGGGGAAAAACCATTGGTACTGTCAATACATCAGAAACATCGCCGTCTCATTTGGCAGAGATGATGGTAGGTAGGCAGGTACTACTAAGAGTTGAAAAACAGGAGGCTAAGGCCGGTGAAGATGTTTTAAGAGTTGAAGCGGTTTCTGCTTTAGATGAAAGAAATTTACCTGCAGTTAATAATATATCCTTTACCGTCAGATCAGGGGAAATATTGGGAATTGCAGGGGTTGAGGGAAATGGTCAAAGTGAATTAATTGAAGTGTTGACCGGGCTTAAAAAGCCCGTATCTGGTGAAGTCTATTTAAATAATAAAAGAATTACCGGAAAAACTGCCCGGGAAATTAAAAACGAGCTGGTAGCCTATATTCCCGAGGATCGACATAAACGTGGTCTTGAATTGGATTTTTCAATCAGTGAAAACGCTATTTTAGGTAGTCATTTTAAGAAGCCCTTTGCCAAGGGGATCACATTAAATTACAATGAAATCAACCGTCATGCAGACAAGCTAATAGAAAAATATGATGTTAGAACACCTAATCGCGAAGTACATGTAAGAAACCTTTCTGGTGGTAATCAGCAAAAAATTATCGTTGCCAGAGAGTTGGAAATAGATCCTGTTTTAATTATTGCTTCTCAACCAACAAGGGGAGTTGACATTGGTGCCATTGAATTTATCCATAGGCAAATTGTTAAGGAACGGGATAATGGAAAGGCTGTTCTGTTGGTTTCAGCCGAGCTTCAGGAAATTATGAGTCTTAGTGATCGAATTGCAGTAATTTACGAAGGTGAAATTGTTGCCATACTAGATGCCAGGGATGCAACAGAAGAAAAGCTGGGCTTATTAATGGCTGGTGTAAAGGATCAGTCAACCCCTAACATCCCCCCTTCAGGAGGTAGTCGTGATGAATAAAGAAAAGCTTGTGGAACAAATTAAAGAATTATTGCTCCCTATTGGCGCCATTTTTTTAGGTCTAATAGTTGGTGGTCTGATTATGCTCTCCATTGGACAAAACCCCTTTGTAGCCTATAAAGCACTATTTCAAGGGGCCTTTGGTGATTTCAATAAATTTGCCAATACATTGGCCAGATCAACCCCCTTATTATTTACAGGCCTGGCTGTCGCCTTTGCTTTCCGGTGCGGGCTTTTTAATATTGGCGTGGAAGGACAAATGTTTGTAGGTGCCTTAGCAGCTGCCTATGTAGGAGTTGCCATTACAGGACTTCCAAAACTACTCCACCTGCCCTTAACAATTTTAGCAGGTATGGCAGCAGGTGGCTTTTGGGCTTTTATACCTGGAATTTTAAAGGCTAAAAGGGGTGTTCATGAGGTTATTAATACGATCATGATGAATTTTATATCCTATGCATTGATTGGCTATATGGTGGCTGGCCCGCTTCGAGCCCCCGGTCAAACCCCAAGAACCGTTGGAATCTTAGAATCAGCCAGACTAACCCGTCTGGGAGAATTGGTCAGCTGGAGCAATTCAAAGTTAAATGTAGGATTTTTAATTGGACTTATGGCATGCCTTATTATTTATTATCTTCTTTGGAAAACCACCATCGGTTATGAAGTCAGGGCTGTCGGCTTAAATCCCCATGCCGCTGAATATGGTGGAATCAGTTCAAATAAAAAGATCGTTTTGGCCATGGTAATCAGCGGTGCCCTGGCTGGTTTAGCCGGTGTTGAACGGGTGCTAGGCTTTGACAGAGCCTTAATTCTAGGCTTTTCTCCGGGCTTTGGCTTTGAAGGAATTGCGGTTGCCCTGCTGGGCAAAAACCATCCTGTTGGGGTTATTTTAGGTGCCTTATTATTCGGGGCTCTTTCCAACGGCGGTGCCTGGATGAATTTTAATACCAATGTTCCAGTAGATTTAATCGTTGTAATTCAAGCGGTAATTATTTTCTTTGTGGCCGCAGATGAAATCGTAAGACGATGGGTCAGGAAAAAGAGAAAAGAAGGAGGAGTAGCCTAATGAATAATATAATTAACCTATCCCTTATCTATGCAACCCTTAGGGCTGCTACTCCGCTAATTATTACTGCCATTGGGGGCCTCTTGTCTGAAAGGGCAGGTATAGTCAATATTGCCCTTGAAGGAAAGATGCTGATTGGTGCCTTCGCAGCGGTGGTGGTCTCTTACTTTACCGGTAATCCCTGGTTGGGCGTACTGGGCGCCATGGCGGCAGGCGGTGTTTTTGCCCTTATCCATGGAGTAGTCAGTATCAAATATAAAGCCAATCAAGTAGTAAGCGGAACAGCTATCAATATATTAGCTTCGGGTTTAACCGTCTTTTTATTACAAATACTATTTAATGTATCTGGTACCACACCACAGGTAAGAAAGCTACCCTCGTGGGGAGGCTTTAATCCGCTTGTCTATTTTGCCCTAATTCTGGTGGCAGCAGTTCATTTGTTTATTTATTACACGCCATCGGGTTTAAAGCTCAGAGCCATTGGAGAACACCCTAGTGCTGCCGATACCGTAGGTGTTAATGTTATCAAGCTGAGATACATTTATGTTGTCATCAGTGGAATGCTGGCCGGAATAGCCGGTGCCAGCTTGTCTTTGGGTGACTTAAATGTATTTGTTAAGGAAATGACTGCAGGTAGAGGCTTTATTGCTCTGGCTGCCATGATTTTTGGTAAATGGACTCCCTTCGGAGCCATGGGGGCAGCATTACTTTTCGGCTTTGCCGACGCACTACAAATGAGACTTCAGGGGATTGGTATTCCAAGTCAATTTATCCAAATGATTCCATATATCTTTACAATGATTGCCCTGGCCGGTTTTGTAGGAAAGGCTACACCACCGGCTGCATCGGGTCAACCCTATGATAAAGCTGAAAGATAATATTAAAATGAGGTGAGAATATGGAAAAGGAAAGGGAGCAGGAATTGATACAAAAGGCCTTGGAAGCTAAGGAAAAGGCCTATGTGCCCTATTCAAAATTTAAGGTTGGAGCTGCCTTAAAAACCTCCAGCGGTAAAATATTCACCGGTTGTAATATTGAAAATGCTTCATTTGGTTTAACCAACTGCGCTGAGAGAACTGCCATATTTAAAGCTGTCAGTGAGGGTCATACCGACATTGAATCGATTGCTGTCGTAACTGACATTGACGATTATGCGTCCCCCTGCGGTGCATGTCGACAGGTGATGGCAGAATTTGGACTGCAAATTAAGGTTTTAATGGGCAATAAAGATGGTGATTATTATATCAAGACCAGCGGCGAACTATTGCCTGGTTCCTTTACCAACCAACAGCTGGAATCTAATAAAAAGTAAACCTGTCCTCAGCAAAAAGGCATGAATTTTATTCTAAAATTCATGCCTTTTCTATTTGCATGTTGTAAAGGACTTTTGCCAATAATAAAATGTAAATTATTTTAAAATAAGAGGTGAAGCTATTGAAAAGGACCGGTTTACTTATACTTGTCATGCTGCTGGCATTTCAGCCTATGGTTTATGGTATAGAAGCTGATTATACCTCGATTCCTGAGGAAACGGCCATCGTGATGGATGTCATACTGCTGGCTTCTCAGCCAATGGTTTACGGTGAAGAAGCTGATTATACTTCGGCCCCCGGAAAGGCAGCCATCGTGATGGATGTCAGCACCGGCAGAGTTTTATATGGCAAGAACATACATGAATCCATGCCTATGGCCAGCACTACCAAAATTATGACCGCCCTTCTGGCTATAGAAAATACAACACCTGACCACATGGTCAAAATTCCTCCTGAGGCAGTTGGAATAGAGGGCTCATCCATTTACCTTAGGGCAAACGAACGGGTATCTATGAAAGACCTCCTCTATGGTCTGATGCTAAGGTCAGGAAACGATGCCGCCACTGCCATTGCATTAGAAATTGGCGGCTCTATTGAAAATTTTGCTAACCTGATGAATCAAAGGGCAGCGGAATTAGGGGCCCTGCACACAAATTTTATGAACCCCCATGGCCTGCACCATGATCAACATTATACAACAGTCCATGACCTGGCATTAATTACCCAGGCCGCCTTAAAGCAGCCCCTTTTTAAGGAAATTGTGTCAACAAGATTTTGGGTAGCTGAAAGAAGCGAATACAAACACTTTTCCAATAAAAATAAACTTCTGACCAATTATGAGGGGGGAGATGGGGTTAAAACCGGGTATACTCAAAAAGCAGGCCGTTGTCTGGTGGCCTCGGCTACAAGAAATGGTATGCAGTTGGTTGCCATAACTCTCAACGACCATGACTGGTTTAATACGGCATCAAAATTACTTGACGACAGCTTTAAGGTTTTTACGGCCCATGGTGCCACCGAAAAGGATCAGGTATTAGGAAATATTTTGGTTTCCAATGGTACAAAGGAAAGATTAAATGTATTGGCTGATCAAGCCCTTTTACTTCCCCTAAGGGAGGATGAAATGACAAAGCTCAATATGATATTGGATATGCCGGATACCATTGAGGCTCCCATAAAAAAAGGACAAAAATTGGGTAGTGCCAACTTTTATCTGGAAGATCAACTACTGGGCTCAATCAGCTTAATTGCCCAAGAGGATGTTGCCAAGCTAACACTTAAGGATAAAATCATTAAATTCTTTAAAAGAAATTAATATTGCATTATTTTTTTAGTACCTGCTGAATAAACCTTGTTTATTTGGCAGGGATTTTTTATGAAAATTTTACCGTAATAATGTTATGTTTACTATTATTTTTTGCATCAACACTTTCTTTGTGGCATAATTGTAATGTATGCCTTACTAAATTTTAACAAGTCAAAAGGGAGTGCTTTCATGAAGATAATAGATTGGCATTGTGATACGCTGCATCGGATTTACAAATCTAAAGAACCTGTCGCCCTCTATTGCAACGACCTTCATATTGATATAAAAAAGCTGAAGGCTGGTCATTCCTTAGCCCAGTGCTTTGCAATTTTCATCGATATGGAGGAGGAAAAAAAGTTGGGAAAAGGCCCCTATGAGGTATTTACTGAAATGTATAGTCTTTATCAAGAAGAATTGGCTAAAAATGCCTCCTATCTTAGGCCAGCCCTTAGCTATGAGGATATTTTGTCCAATCAAGAGAAAAATCTGGTTTCAAGCCTTTTAACCGTGGAAGAGGGGGCGGTATTAGAAGGGCACCTCGATCGTCTGCAGAAGCTATACAATCTTGGGGTAAGGCTGATTACCTTAACCTGGAATTACCCTAATGAAATAGGCTACCCAAATTACAAAGCCAACTACAGACAACATGGACTTACTGCCTTTGGCCATCAGGTGATTGAAGAGATGAATCGACTTGGTATAATAATTGATGTTTCTCATCTTTCTGACGAAGGCTTTTACGATGTACTAAAGCATTCAAAAACACCCTTTGTAGCCTCCCATTCCAATGCACGCTCAGTTACCAATCACCCAAGAAATCTAACTGATGATATGATCAAGGCCCTGGCTGAAAGGGGCGGTGTAATGGGAATCAATTTTTGTGCTGCCTTTTTAGGCAATGGGCAAATTAGTAAGATTGAAGATATCCTTCATCATATAAGACATATAAAAAAAATTGCCGGAATTGACGTACTGGCTCTGGGGTCAGATTTTGATGGGATTAGCTGCCCTTTAGAAATTGAAAATTTTTCATATTTTAATAACCTTATAGAAACCTTGGAAAAAAACCACTTTTCATCTATCGAAATTGAAAAGCTATGCTATAGAAATGCCCTGCGACTCTTATCAGATGTAATATAAAAGAACAAAGGCTTCCTTTGTTGACTTTTAAGGAGGACTTTGTGAAATATAATACGGAATGTTCCCTTTCATTAAATATTTTAAGTGAGGACTTTTCTATAGATTTAAAAAAATCCGGTAAATTTACCGGATTTTTTTATGCTTTATTTAGTTGGGAATACAGATTCTTTGACCAATTTGCAGGTTATTGGGGTCGACTCCAGGGTTCGCCCTTTGAATGGCCTCAACGGTGGTATTGAAGCGTCGAGCCAAACTAAAGAAGGTATCCCCTGAACGGATGGTATAGGCTGTTGTTCCTGATGGGCAGGCCCCTGGCGGTGGTGGTGTTGGTCTACCTGGAATACAAATTCTTTGACCAATCTGTAGATTATTGGGGTCTACACCGGGGTTCGCCCTTTGAATGGCCTCAACGGTGGTATTGAAGCGTTGAGCCAGGTTAAAGAAGGTATCCCCAGCACGGATAGTATAGGCCGTTGTTCCTGAAGGACAGCCCCCTGGTGGTGGCGGTGTTGGTGTACCTGGAATACAAATCCTTTGACCAATTTGCAGGTTATTTGGGTCTACACCGGGGTTCGCCCTCTGTATGGCCTCAACGGTGGTATTGAAGCGTTGAGCCAGGTTAAAGAAGGTATCCCCAG
>CBFGTV010000089.1:0-12804 GCA_965652145.1 uncultured Clostridiaceae bacterium | reverse complement strand
TAACATGCCCTTCTAGGGCTGAGCAAACTACCCGCTGAGCGGGTAGTTTTGATTCTATGGGAACAATCAGCATTGGATTGCAGGAAGTAATCCATAATAGTAAAAAAGGTGATGGGTCTATTTTGATAGCACTGAAGGTTATGGCGATTGCCCAAAAAGATTTGTATGCCAAGGGTAATCATGATATTTTCTTGCGGTGCGATTATAGCAAATTGGGTTTAAGGATGTATTAGATAATTTACTTAAAGACTTAAATAAGAAGAGAAAAAGAAACTCATAAAAAATATGTACTTTACATTATTGAGTAGTTGTGATAATCTAATAATAATTAAGTACATAATAATATTATGTACTCTTAAGGGTGGTGATATTTTGAATAAGGAAATGTTAAAGGGTACTATTGACATACTTATTTTAAGTGTATTAAGTAATGGTGATAATTATGGTTATGAAATATCAAGAATAATAAAAATGAAAACGGAGGGTGCCTTTGAAATACTGGAGGCTACCATGTATCTGGCGCTAAAAAGGCTGGAAAGTCAAAAAGCTATTGAGTTTTATTGGGGAGATGAATCCGGTGGTGGCCGTAGGAAATATTTCAAGATAACCGAACTAGGAAAAAAGCAGTTGTCTCAGTTAATTAATGACTGGAAAGAAACAGTCCAGATAGTTGGAAAATTTATTTAGGAGGTTATATTTATGAAATTATGGATAAAAAAGATATTCAACCTATCAGATATTCGATACCTATGGTTATTGCTACTTTCCATGATACTATTTGTGCTTTCGCTTTATAATAATAAAGTTAACCCTGATATTAATATAGGATTTGAAATTATAACATATGGAACTGCTATAGGGAGTGCATTCGTATGGAGCGTTTTAAACTATGTAGACCACATTAAGGTGAATGCGATTTACAGAAAGAGTGATAATATAGATTCGTACGTTAACAGCTTAATAATGAAGAAAGATGAGAAGGAGGATCTAAAACAGTATTTAAATGACTTTGTAAAAGATTTAGAAGCAAACGGCAAAACAAAAGATGAAGCAGTAAGAACGGCTATAAGTCAATTTCAAGTAAATGAGTTTACTTCACTTTCCAAAAATACTGGAATATTTGAGTTGCCTAGCCATTACTATCTTATCGGGTATGTGATGATTTTCGTTCTTACAATAATACTAATTCAAGTTATGATAAGCATTGGCTTAGGGGGAAGGTTTTGGTTATTTGCAATTAACTTTATGTTAGGATTGTACTCATTAGCTTTTTTAGGCTTATTACTATTATACAAACTGATAGATACCTTGGTTGCTAGGAAAATTACTCAATAATTGTTAACTGTAATTAAGTATATGTTTTACAAAATTATTATACTGTAGATAAGGAGCCGAGCAAAATGAAGAACTTTTCAAAGCAAAGCTCCCTAGAATATAGAAAGGCATTTTTTTAGGTTAATACCTAATTATATTAAGTAGGTAATGTTATTGAGTTAGGGCTTAACTGCTTTAATATCCGGATATGATTTTATAAAGAAAAGATTTACAGTGAACGTGAGCAACTGATAGATATTAGAAAATAAAACAATAAATATAAGGGGGAAGCAAAAAAGTTATGAAAGGTCATACAAAATATATTATTACGTTCAGTATAGTTTTGGCTATAGGAGTTTTTTTGGGGTTCCATACATTATCAACTCCTAAGGTATATACTGGTGCTGATAAAAGTAGATTTTCAGCTATAAATGCAGCAGAACATTTAGAAGTTATTGCAAAGGAACCTCACTCAATTATTGATGTAGAAGCCCATGAGAAGATATATCAATATCTTTATGATGAGCTGGAAAAAATGGGATTAAATCCTGTAACTTCAGAATATGACGTTGAAAGAAAGAGTAATACCTTTCCTGGTTATAAAATCAAAAATATTCATGGAAGAATAGAAGGTAAATCAGATGATGCAATTTTGTTGGTTGCTCACTATGATTCTGCCTATGGATGGGATTATAAAAATAAAAGCCCACAAAAGGGAGTATCGTATGGTGCCGGAGATGATGGATATGGTGTTGTTACAATACTTGAAACAATAAGGGCTATAAAAGCTCATAATATTCCACTGGAAAACGATATACAAATTTTGTTTACTGATTCTGAAGAAGCAGATTTAGATGGAGCTGTAAATGAACTTGAAAAAAATGTTGAAGCGTTTAAAAATGTTAAATTTGTTGTCAATATTGAAGCTAGAGGTATCAAAGGACCTGTTATAATGTTTGAAACTGGAGATAAAAACTCTGCTTTAATAAAATATTTTATTGAAAATGCAAAATATCCATTTGCTTTTTCATTTGCAACTGACATCTATAGAAACATGCCAAATGGAAGCGATTTTTCAGTATTTCTTAAGTACAAATTCAATGGTTTAAACTTCGCTGTTGTTGATAGTCTTGACTATTATCATACGAATCAAGATAGTTATGAAAATATTGATTTAAGTTCAATCCAGCATTATGGGGAGCAAATTTTTAACATTGCCAGAAGTTTCGCTTTTACCCCTAAGGACAAGTTATTAGATTTTGAATCAACAACAAATGAAATATTCTTTAATATATCCCCAAGTATGGTGGTAAGATATAGTGAAAACACTGCAAGCGTACTACTTGTTGTTGTAGTAATCAGTTTTATAGCCCTAACAATTTTAGCATATAAAAAAGAAAAACTTAATATTAGAAAAATCATTTTAAATACAATAACAACTTCTTTAACAATAATAGTGCTTGCTATATTGGCAACATTAATTTCTTATATTTTATCTAAGATTAATGGACTGAAATTCAATTTAATATACCTACCAAACATTCCTCATGCTAACTTGTTATACTTAGCAATTATGGTGGGAGCGATATTTGTTTTTGGCTTTGCAAGTAACAAATTCAAAGGAAAGGGTAATAGCGAAGTGGAGTTTCTGCTGGCAGGAATAGCTTTGAATCTAATTATGGCTATACTTACAAGTATATACCTTGAAGGGGCGGCATATGTTTTCGTACTTCCCGTAGCATTTTCAATTCTATTTTGCTTTGTTCAGTTACTAGTAAAAAATGATATTCTTAAGTTCATAGCTATGATACCAGGTGTTTTTATGATATTTGTTTTATATATCCCAATTTTATATCTTCTTAACTTCGGTTTGACCATAGGTTCTGTTGGCATAGGTGTATTGTTGAATCTATTTGGATGGTCATTAATAATCCCTGCTTTTACAATGGGAATGGAAGGTAGTAATATGGATAAACAAGTACTTTCAAAGGAAACCATGTAGTTCCCATTGATTAGTAATTAGATTTTTAGTTGGGTTTTAAATATAAAATTATTTTACAAGTCTTTCAACAAAGACACTTAACGCCATTAATATTATGAAAATAAAGGGGTATTGTAACTTAAGTTCATTCAAGCTTTTGTACAATACCCAATTTATTGACTTAATTTTAATTGTAGTATATAGCAATACGATATTATTTGTGTAAAAAAGGTCGAGCATCGTTAAAATAGCTTTGATATTATGTAGATAAGAAAGGAGGAGGGAGATGATGTTAAAGGAATTAAATCATGTGATTGACTATATTGAAGATCATTTAACCGATGATCTGTCACTTGAAATGATTTCTAAATATGCTGGAGTTTCTGATTATCACTTTAGAAAGATATTTTTTTATCTTTCAGGCCTCACCCTTAGTGAATATATCAAAAACAGAAGATTGTCGGAAGCAAGTAAAGATTTATTACATGGAGAAAGGGTAACGGATGTGGCTTTAAAATATGGCTATCAGTCAATAGATGGCTTTACTCGAGCATTTAAAAAGTGGAGTGGCTTTTTACCCTCAGATGTAATAAAAAAAGGTATAAGTAAATCATTTCCCAAGCTTTCATTTATATTAACCGTCAAGGGAGGAAGTTCTATGGAATTTAGAATTGAGGATAAGCCAGCGTTTAATTTAGTTGGCGTGAGTAAACGTGTCCCAATGCAATTTGAAGGTGTTAATAACGAAATTGTTAAGCTTGCCCAAAGTATAACCGACGAACAAAAAGAAGAGATGCATTCTCTTCAAAATATTGAACCCTATGAAATTGTCAATGTTTCCTATGAGGCTGATGCAAATTTCTTAAAGGAAGAAGGATACTTGACTCATCTGATAGGAGTTTTAACAACTAAAAATCACGTTAGTGATTTACTAGAAAAGGTACCAGTTGATGCCTGTACTTGGGCCATATTTCCAAATGAAGGGCCCTTTCCTGCCACCTTGCAAAAAACAATGGCAAAGATATACTCAGAATGGCTTCCTTCATCTAATTACGAAGTAATTAATAGTCCTACCTTTTCATTTACTAAAATGAATGAAGATAAAAGGGACTATGCCTATAGTGAAGTATGGATTCCTGTTAAGAAGAAATAAAAGCACATAGGTATAGCGCCTATCGTCATTAAAAGTGTTTCAAATAAGCTCTGAAAATTTATAGGGTTTGTATTAAAAAGAAGTAAGGGTATTATTTCATAGTGATCTATGAGATAATACCCTTTTGATGTTTCTTTTCTCAATAAAATAATCGTTATTGTAAAGTTTCGGTCGAATTTGAGTAGTCAAAAACAAATAATGGGGGGATAGGTGCAGCTGTAGTAAAAGCTTTTTTATAATTTATCATACTTAGCTTTAGGACTGAGATCGTTTTTGGGGTTGAGAATCCCAAACCCAGCGATACTGGCGTATAGTGAAATTCCTAGTCCATATAAGCCTAGGGCTGAAATTAAGACGATAGGCTTGTGCTTTACTAGGACATATGATGTGCCAACTATTCCTATCAGCAGGGCTATAATAAAGAGGAGCTTCAAGTCTAAAAATTTCTCAATGGCATTATATATTAAAATGAGGGCCACTATAAACAAAAGATCAATATTTAATAGTAATTTAATAGCGGGTAACAGAGTAATGAAGTGGTTAGATATACCTAATGAGTATTTTATATATTCCACCAGTGCCGCCAGGTTCAATAAAGAGAATGCAAATAACCCTGTCAACCCTGTATAATTTATAAAATTAAAGGTGTTGGGTGCTGATTGAAAATGTTTTCTCATTTGTATTCCCTCCTAATTTTAGCAAAAGGTTGCATTTTACCACTATGAATTATGTACTTTATTATTAATATATTAGCTTGTCTATAAAAATATGATATGATTAAGATTTAAGAAAGAGAAGTCTGTTGAAAGCTACTATCAATTTTGCAGTTTTTTTTATCAAAATAAATCTTCCTTTATTCGCATATGATTTATCAAAGTATTGATAAAGGGAGGAATGTCTAATTTATGAGAAGAAGAACAGTTATCTTTTATAATATAATAATATTATTTGTTATCTCTATTATCATAGCTTCTTTTTTCGCTGTTATTTATATCGTTTTAGAGATTTTGGAGGTAGGTGTAATCGTTGACCACTATTCTTCTGTGGCCCATCAGGAAGAATTTAGAGATATTGTTACCCGCTCGATTTACTTTAGTTTTATAACACTATTTGCCGTTGGCTATGGGGATATGACGCCCTTTGGATTATCAAAAGGAGTTGCAATCATCCAAGCGTTTATTGGTTATATCTTTCAGTATATTATGATTATAAATTACCTAATTATAAACCCTAGAATCTTAAGGTATGTTCAAAAAAAGCTTAAAGCTTAATTAAATCAGATTAAGTAATTATAGAGGGCGATCTGGTATTTTTTTATGGTACAAACTTTGAACTTCAAATAATTTCGTTCGATTAAAATTGCAGATTATTGTAGAAACAGTCGTTTGCTAGAGAAAAATAAAAATATTGCCCCTTGAAAAACAAACCATCATTAGTTTTTTTCAGGGGGTTATTTTTTGAAGAAAAACAATTGTCCGGATTGATGTATTTTAAGAAAAAGACTAATTTACTTATTTTATTATTGATATATATATCCATGATTGATATAATAAATATATCAATGATGGATATAGGGAGGGGAATTATGGATGGCAAAGACAAGTCCATATGAAACGGGAGAACTGACAGATAGTATTTTTTTAATTCTTCTAACGATGCTTGAACCAATTCATGGTTATAGGATTATGCAGCAAATTATGGACATGACAGAGGGTACCGTTCAGATTGGTCCAGCAACCATGTATACAACCCTAAAGAAGCTAAAGAATGCCGGATGGATAGTGGATATTGGCGAAGAGGATGCCAAGATACGCTATGAAATTACAGAGGAAGGGCGAAGGATTCTTATTAAGAACTTGAATTATCGTAAGAACTTGATATCTCTTGCAGAAAAATGGTTAGGAGGGAAAGACAATGGCTAGATATAAAATGAGTGGTGGCTTGGCAATGACCCCTGAAAGTGACATGAAGCTTTTGAAAGACATGAGTAAAAAAGGATGGCACATGGTTGGGATGAAGGGTATTTTTTATCGCTTCGAAGAAGGAGAGCCGTGTGATTTTGATTATGCATTGAACATAGAGACGGAAATTAATGATGACATGCTTGCTTTTTATGAAGCAAGCGGTTGGAGTCCAGTGGTTATAGCCTCAGGATATCAGATTTTCAGAGCAAAGGCTGGCACAGCTCCGATTTTTAGTGATTTGGATTCACGTGAGGAGGTACTTCTGGTCAATTGGAAGCTGAGCGGTAAGTGGGCTAGTATTTTTGCCATTATGCTTGCTATATGGTTTATTACCACAAGGATAATTGATTTTGGCTTTTTTTCTGTGATTGTCATGGCGGCACTTATGGTTTGTTTTATTTTCACCTTGTTCCCATTTATAGGATTTAGCAGGTCTTTAATGAAATTGAAAAAATAATCTTTAATGTTTTAAGGGCAAAGAAAAAACAATCACTCTAATCTTTTCATTGCCATATATTAATGTAGGTAAGGGTTTTACCTAATAACCGGAATGATTGGAGGGGTGATTTTTATGCAATATTGTTACGGTGATAAAACTCCACTGAAGGTACTGGATGAAATAGAATTGTGGAAAAATCAAGAAAGTGAACATACTGTAGTGATTCGCCAGGTTGTCAAAAATTTGGAGGGAAATTTTGTAGAAGACCTGAAAAACTGGGAACAGGCGCTTTCCCAAGCAGAGGGAATGGCAGTCCGTTATATTCAAGCATTTATCAGCTCTAAGGGTATAATGAGTCCTGTATTACTGGAAAGCATCAAGCAATTTACCTTATTTGCACTGAATCAAAGTTTGAGCTTTGTAGGTTTCTTAAATCAGCTTACTGCAGAAAGCGAAGCAGTAAGGAATAATGATATAGCGGTGGTAGTAATTAATCATATCCGCCGGGAATCTGAATACTTAATAGGAATTATTAAGGGATCTCTTAGCTATTTTTAATAATATACGAGTTCTAAAATACAAGATGAAAATTGCCATATTGATGATTAAAGGTAAGGGCATTGTCTTTTTAGTTTTAAGAGACAATGCCCTGTTTTTTTATAGGGAGGGTGAAGAAAACTAGAATGATATAAATTTATTACTCTGTCTTTTTGGAATTGTTTACCTGGCTATATTTTACTTTTGTAATAACCATTCTTCAGCTTCTTCTTTACTTCCATACATTCTAAAATGATTTCCTTTATTTGCTTCCAAGGCCATTTCTTTAAATCTGCCCTTTTGAATAAACTCCTGGGGAATAACAGCAGCTGCTTTTATATTGTAGTTTATAAGCTTTTGAATAATGGCACCCGCTACACCAGTCTTTAATTTAAAAAAGTCTTGCGATAAAACAGGATAATGAACCATAAGCAGGTTTGTTCCGTGCTCCATGGATAAAGACACCAGGTCAAGGGCATCCTTCTCGGTGCTTAAGGGGGTGACGGCAGAAATCAGCTCTATATATTTTCTATGCTCTACTTCTACAATTTGATAATTCATTTTTTCCTTCTCCTTTGCGTCTTGGTTTTC
Organism: uncultured Clostridiaceae bacterium; assembly: GCA_965652145.1. Taxonomy (GTDB): domain Bacteria; phylum Bacillota; class Clostridia; order Peptostreptococcales; family Natronincolaceae; genus CBFGTV01. The sequence continues at coordinate 4,825 of CBFGTV010000089.1, read as the reverse complement.
CATTAATCTTTGACGGACTTTGAGAATCCAGTTCAATTCATTATGATAGGTTGAAATTATGTTTTCTGAAATCAGTTCCCATATTAAGCCCTCTCGATGGCTTCTATCGGGAGAATGAAGTGCTCGGCGACTTTTTTCCTGCTGCATGACCAACTGAGCTTTAATTTCATTTTCATAATTTGTGAGCAGCTCATTAAGCTCCTGATCACTTAATATATCTGACCAGGCAAATTGCACTAAAAAGGCTTTTTTAATTTCAGGAGCCTCGGGGGATGACATAATCCATTTCTTTAATTCCTTAAGGCCTTCCTCTGTTATGGTATAGATTTTCTTAGAAGGTGAGCTGTCCTGATGGATCACTTCACTGGTAACAAGCTCATCATCCTGCAGCTGAAGAAGGGCTTTGTAAATCTGATTATTATTCCCCGACCAGTACATGAAGGTAGATTCCTCGAAAATCTTTTTCAATTCGTATCCTGTAGCTGGTTTCCAGCTTAGAATACCTAGTATGGCAAATTTAATGGACATTGATTACACCTCTCTTTTAATAATAACATATGTTAATGTTAACATATGTTATTATTGTTGTCAAAACTAAAATAAATATTTCGAAATTATTTATAATATTTAAAAAGTAAATATCAGTTTTAAATTATAGATCGTGTAAATCATTAAGCAATAATTAAAAACTAAATATCATTTATATTCTTTTGAAAATATATGATCACCTATTGACCTATTAGATAAATAGGCATATAATATTATTGACCTAATAGGTAAATGAAATCAATTAATTGATTATAAGAAAGGGTTTTGTTATGTTTTCTAAATTTTTAAGTTTAGCACCTGAAAGGCGGAATAGTATTTTAAATGCGGCATTAAAGGAATTTGCCCGAAAAGGCTTTGATGAAGCTTCAACCAATGTAATTGCCAGGGAATCTGGTATTTCAAAGCCCCTAATGTTTCACTATGTCAATAATAAAAAGGATTTTTTTCTATTTCTTTATGACTATTGCCTGGAATTTTTGCAAACAGAGTATTTTAACAAGATTGATCTGAATGAAAAGGACATTTTTCAGCGCTTGAGACAGGCATGTCTACTTAAAATTCAGGTGATGCAAAAAAATCCATGGATTTTTGATTTTGTTAGAGTAGTTGTTTTGACGAATTCTGAGGAGGTTAAGTATGAACTGGAAAAAAGGCATAAGAAGATAGAAAGCTTTAGCTTTGAGCGATTTTATGGCGATATCGATACGTCACACTTTCGAAGTCATCTGGACATCGAAAAAGCTAAGCAATTAATTTATTGGGCTGTAGGTGGGTATGCAGGTCAAATACTAGAGCAGTTTAAAAACACCGATACACCAGAGTTTGATTTTGAACAAATACGAATCGAATTTGATGGCTATCTGGATGAGCTGAGAAAAACCTATTATAGTTGATTGGAGGGAGAAGTAATGAATGTTATTGAGGTGAGAAATCTTAAAAAGTTCTTTGGCAGGCAGGCGGCTTTACAAGGTCTAGATCTTACCGTGAAGCAAGGGGAGGTTTATGGTTTTATTGGCCCCAATGGTGCTGGAAAATCCACTACGATTCGTATCCTTTTGGGGCTGCTTCGTAAAGATGGTGGAGAAGCCAAGCTTTTAGGAGGTGATCCCTGGCATGATGCCGTTACACTTCATCGTCGTCTTGTCTATGTACCGGGAGACGTGACTCTGTGGCCCAACTTAACCGGTGGAGAAGTCATTGATTTTCTGGGACGTTTGCAGGGAAAGGTTGACTCTTCCCGCCGAAGGGAACTGCTTGACAGATTTCAGCTTAATCCCAAGAAAAAATGCCGCAGCTATTCCAAGGGAAATCGGCAAAAGGTAGCCCTTATATCAGCCTTTGCCTCCGATGCTGAGCTGCTGATTTTAGATGAGCCTACCAGCGGCCTTGACCCATTAATGGAATTAGTCTTTCAGGAATGTATCGCAGAAGTAAAGAAACAGGGAAAAACCGTTTTTCTATCTAGTCATATTCTTGCGGAGGTAGAAGCACTCTGTGATAGAGTCGGGATTATTCGCCAGGGGAAAATGGTTGAATGCGGTACCCTTGCCGAACTACGGCATTTAACCCGAACAACCGTTACCGTGGAGCTTGCAAAACCTGTAGACCTAAATCAGCTGCAAGGGGTCCACGATATATCACGAAGAGAAGAAAAGTGGCGATTTTCGGTGGATGCCAATGACATAGAGGCTGTGATGAATGCCCTTGCGCCAATGGGTATTAAGTCTCTGATGGCGGAGCCTCCCAAACTTGAGGAGCTGTTTATGCGTCACTACGGAGACAAGCTTGGGGGAAAGGAGGAGTTGAACTAACATGAAAGGAAATCATTTTACAGGTACAGGCAAGCTGCTTAAGCTTTATCTGCGTCGAGACAGAATGATTCTGCCTATATGGATATTGCTTGCCTTGATGGTGATTGCCGGACAGATGTCCTTTATCAAGGTGATGCCAGATTGGCAAGTGTTTATAGCTGAATTGTCCGAAAGTCCTCTTACCTCTACCTTACTTGGACCTGTTGTTCCCTTAAGCATGGAAGGAGCTATCCTGTGGCGAGGTCTTTTACAGGCTTCCATAACAGTTATGTTGGGAGCAGCACTTACAACGATACGTCATACCCGTTCAGAGGAGGCATCTGGAAGAAACGAATTGATTCTCGGAAGATCGGTAGGAAGATATGCTAATCTATCGGCAGCTCTGATCCTTTCCTGTGGAGGAAGCCTGCTGGCGGGCTTCTTGATTGCAATATTTTTGATGGGAAACGGCTTTGCAGGGGGTGGCTCCCTGCTGACGGGACTGACCCTTGTCGCTTCCGGATGTATCTTTGCCGGTGTAGGTGGATTATGCTCCCAGATTTTTGTTCATAGTGGCAGCGCAAGGGGAGCCGTATTTGGTGTATATGGATTAACCATGGTAGCTATGGTTGTAAATAATATGGGTGGCGGAGCTACCTATTGGGCATGGTTTGCCCCTGAAGCATGGTTCCGTATCACCGTTCCCTTTGGAGAAAATCAATTTTGGCCATTGCTGGCTTTTATCGTGCTTTCTGCTTTGCCGATGCTGCTTTCCTATATACTGCTGGGCCGTCGTGACATGGGTGCCGGGTTTATCAACCAGAAAGAAGGTTCGGCAGATGCCTCTCCTCGTCTTAAATCTCCCATGGCCCTTGCATGGCATCAGCGTAGAGGCAGTATTTTGGTTTGGGCAATTGGTATGGCTTGTCTTGGAGGAATGATGGGTATGGGTACTCCAAATATATCCGAAGCCATCAGTTCCACATTCGCCCATATGGATACTGAATGGGCAACTGCTATAGTAAAGTTAGGTAATCAGGAAGCTTTCATGGCAATTTTAATTTACATCTTAGGACTGATGGGCGGTTTATCCGTCTTTGCCATCACAACGGTACAAAGCATATGGCAGGAAGAAAAAGAACATTATGCCGAGATAATATTGTCAAAACCCGTAAGTCGGTTCAAATGGATGGGTAGCTATTTGGTGGTTGCTTTCGCAGGCAGTATGTTGATACTGCTTGTCCTCGGCTTGGCATCCGGCCTGGGATGGAGTATAGCTACAGGAGAATTAAGTCATTTTCCTCGTGTATTAGCAATGAGTCTGATCAAAATTCCTCCTGTCTGGATTTTTATTGGCATTACTGCCCTGTTTTATGGCTGGTTGCCACGCATTGCTTCAGCCCTCAGCTGGCTGATCTTAGGCGGGTTCATTCTCATCGAGATGCTCTGGGAGGTCGGAGTGGTGGGATGGGCCGTTCTGAAATTAACCCCCTTTGCCTATGCCCATTACAGTATTCCTGTCAACGAAGTATCAATTGTGCCGCTACTTATCTTAACGGCTATTACAGCGGCATTAACGTGGTTGGGGCTTATTGGTTTCGGACGTCGCAGTGTTTATTGAATAAAAATCGTTACCATATTTTGTACTATATAAAAGGAAAGTAATAATCGATGGTTTATAAAGGAAAAATATACCTCGAGGGTTTTTATTACAGCTTTTTGACTTGAAAAAGGTGATCAGGTATAATGATAATAACTATTCTTAAATTACTGAAGATATAGGCAACTGAGTTTCCAGTAGATGGTATTTGATTAATGAATTATAGGGTTGCTTCCTCGACAATGCTAGTAGGGAGCTAAACTTAGAGGATGGTGTTTTTATGAATCATAAAGATAATGCCCCTAAGAAAAGAGGTGGCGGCTTGGCAATTGGAATTGCATTGGGCTGTGTATTTGGTTTGCTTCTTAACAATATTGCAGTGGGAATTGGTGTTGGCGTTGCAATTGGAGCGGCTATGGAAGGAGCCAATAAAAGAAAATAGCCAACATAAATATAGCCCCTCATTTATTGAAAATATACTAAATGCCATATTTTAAAATAAGAGGATCGTTCTTTCATTTTGAACGATCCTCTTATTTTATTATTTGGATTAATGCACTGTGGTTTTGAAATATAGCTCCACCTTTTTTAACTGTTTATAGATTTTGGGAGCTCCATATCTGCCCTTACTTTCAGTATAGATTCGAAGGATTGCTCTTTAATTAGTTTGTTTTCAATGATACTAGACGATTCCTTTGGCTTTTGAAAGTCGTAATACGAACTACGAGCAATACCTAAGATTTCACAGACTGATTTTATGGGATATTTGCTAGATATAATATTTATTGTCTCGAAGATGCTACTTTTATCAATTTTTTCGCTAATATTGCTATAGCCTTTTTTAAGATTTCATTTTCCTGTTCTATCTGTGCAATTTTCTTCTTGA
>CBFGTV010000088.1:0-12837 GCA_965652145.1 uncultured Clostridiaceae bacterium | reverse complement strand
GTATAGCTAATATACATTATTGTCAATCAATGGCTATCTGTTAAGAAGCCCGTTGCTGAGAATCAGGCTTTTTTCATATAATTTTAAAGTAATTATTTTTAATCTGATAATAAATACCCCTATCGTTGTTAATAATAAATGTACTATCTGTACAATTTGTACATATTATGTTAATATGGAGGTGAAAGGAGAATGTCTATGTTAATTGAACGAAATTTATCAGATGCAAGAAAAACTTTTTCATCTTTGTATGATGAAGTTTTTAATGCTTTTAAGCCTACTATTATTAATCGTAAGAAAACCGAGGAAGTTCTTTTACTACGACTAGATATGCAAAAAATAATACTCTCTCATTTTTCATTAAAACCCGAGATTATTGTTGAGGACGATGGTTCCACTACCTTAATTATTGATAAACTAGAAATCTATGCAAATGCCAATACCCAGGAAGAAGCTATTAATGAGCTAATTATTGATTTAAAGCAGTATGCAGAGGATTACTTTCAGCGATCTCAGCTATTTTTTCATTCGCCTAACCGCCGTGATCATTTTCCTTTTGTTTTGAGAGTCATGCTATGCGATAATGATGATGAGATCAGGGAATTACTGGAGCTATAGCTTTGCCGCCTAAATTCAAAGACCTAAAAAAGTACTGTGATAAAAACGGTTGGGTAATGATTCGTAATTCAGACCATTGGTATTATGAAAAAGTGTTAATGGATGGCACCGTTCTTCAAACAAAGATCAGCCATGCCACCCATAAGGAAATACCAATTAATGTATGGCGTTTTATATTAAAAAATCAATTAAAAATTACTGAAAAGGAATTTTGGAACAGTTTATAAGCTGATACAGTGCTATGTTACCTGCATTTTATAAAAAAAGGAAACACCTGTGTTTTAAGTACACAGATGTTTCCTTTTAAAAATTAATTATATCATTACTGCCCAATTCGATGATTCCTAAAATATAAATAAAAACATTGACTTCCTACTCCTAAGTTTTATATCTGCCGAGTTATTCAGTTGTAGGGTTAGGGTCAGAAAGTGTAGTTATGGGATTATTACTACTCCCCGTAAAACCCATCGTATATTCGCCTGACACAAAGGCTTGAGTAATTGCCAACTGTCCACAAATAACTAAACAGCAGATTAATACCGTAAGTTTTTTTATCAAAATAATTTCCCCTTTTCTATCGTTTTTAATTTTATTTATCTACCTATTGTTAGAGGTTCCCTAACTCTAGTACAATTCATCTATAGAATATATTAAAAGGTAAATATATAGGTTTCGTATTAAAATCCTAATGAATTATATTTAATCAATCATTGGATTTGGATCAGAATAAGTGGTTACAGGATTAGATATAGCAAATAATGGCGACTCAAAGGTAGTGCTATTACTAGGCGAAATTCTACTTTCTACTAACATCAATTGACTTAAAAACAATGTAAATATTATAAACGTAATAAGTTTCTTTCCTATTTTCACTTAACCTTCCCCCTTATAAAATATATTTACTTTTTTGCTGTAGTGAGCTATCTATATATCCTAAACACTTTTCATAATCCTGCTCTTTACAATAAATTTTCATATAGTACAAATGTATTTCGTCCATCTTTTCTTTCATACCATGTTGCTCTATATATTCCTTTAATAAACCCAGCTTCCTTTCTGCCGCACCATAATTATTAGCACTTATCTCCATTTGAACCTGTAATACAGTTAAATCTATTATTACATCAATTTTAGACACTTTCACTGCCATTTTTAGTCCTTCATCAATTAAATCATTAGCTTCTTTCATTCTTCCTAGTTTCCAGTATGCTCTTGCCCTTTTTACATAAAGATACGTTCCATCATTCGGGTCAGCTTCGTTAATGTAATTAAAAGCAGAATTAATATAATCTAGACTCTGTTGATACTTTCCACATCTTTGAGCAAGGTCTGCATAGTTTTCATATAATAAAAATAATAAAGCAGGTGTCAGTTTATCTGATTTTTTTAGTAGTTTGTCGTAAAGTTTTTGGGCTTTCTCGTAATTTTGAATATCTAGGTATGTATTAGCTTCCATTAAGAGAACTTCATATAAGTACCGGTCTTCACTTTTATAAAATGCTTTGAAATCAGTTATAACTCTTAAAGCCTTAGTATATCTTTTCAGTTTTCGATAGCATAATATTTTATTTCCATGAACAAATGTATTAATTTTATTAAAATTACTGACTTTATGTGCTTTAATGATTTTGTCAACTATCTCATAATATATTAACGCTTGCTCTGGTAAGTTTAACTGATAGTGGCAACTACCAATCATGTTATAAATTGAAGTTATTTTGTCGAAATTACTTCTGTGTAAATGATAGCCAACAGAATCAAAATAATCTGCTAATGCCTTATTATATTCATAAGTCCTATAGTAAAATCCTCCCCTTGCCTCATGTAGCTCGGCTATCATTTCTTCCAGCTTCCATTCCTTCGCAAAATCTATTAGTTTTTGGAAACTTTGATAAACCTGGCCCTCTGTACCCGGTGTAGGATTTTCCAGCAATTGCTGCATTTCATCCAGTTTTTCTCGAATAATTCGCTGGGCCTGTTGAACCTCTGATTCCATCAATAAATCTGGTGTAATTTCCGCTCCCAGGTTGACGTAATATTTGTTTAACTCTGTGGCAATGATTTTAGCTGTTCTATAGGTCAGGTTTCTCTTATTGTTTTCAATCATGCTGATTAAGCTTCTGGTGATTTCATCGTTTGAAATATCATCTTGCTTTAAGCCGATGTCGGTTCGTAGCTTTTTGATTTTTTCCCCCGTGCTGACTATATTCATTGGTTTACCCTTCCCCCCTTAGATATTATCAGAAAAGTAAAAATATTACTTATAAGGCTAGTTTAACCACATTTATACAATTTGTCAATATATATTGTGACTGTATGATATTCCTTGATACGAGTAAATACCTTTAAATATCTAGTTTTGATTAACTTAATATGAAATGTCAGGGTAATATATTTTTAGTTGTTGGCTTCACCGTTTCACGTATGTAACAATATTAATTATATTTTAACTTCAATTTTACTATTCAGTAGAGAATGTCAGCCAAAACAGAGGGGTTCATACAACAAATCAAAGAAAAATAATAAGGTAAAGCTCCCAATCTTATAAAATAATAGATGGGAGCTTTTGATTATATTGATGAAACTTTGCTATAGAATTGGTGAAAACAGCCTTGCCAGGGATTCTTTAAAGCGATCCAGGGTAGGCCTTTTTTTGTAGGCCTCTAGGGTTACTTCGATGCTATCATTAAAATCACGCTGAAAATCCTTTACTAATCTTTGATTCACTTCTTTATCATAGATAAAGGCGTTGACCTCGAAATTTAAATGAAAGCTTCTAATATCCAGGTTGGCGGTTCCAATACTGGCAAAGTAATCGTCTGCCACCATCACCTTACCATGCACAAAGCCCTTCTGATATTGATGAATCTTGACCCCTGCCTCTAAAAGCTCGGTAAAGTGCGATTTAGAGGCCCAAAATACCGTATTGTGGTCGGGAATACTGGGTAACAGCAGCCTTACCTCTACCCCCCTGATGGCGGCTGTTTTTAGGGCCATTAAAATGCCCTCATCGGGAATTAGATAGGGGGTCATCATATAAACCCTGTTGGTAGCGGAATTAATCGCTGTAAAATAGGCCTGATGAATTGATTCCCATTGGGAATCGGGCCCACTGGAAGCAATTTGAATCAGCTGCTCGCCGCAATGACCCTGCTTGGGGAAATAGATGGGGTCGTCCAGCTCCTCCCCAGAAACAAAGTACCAATCCATTAAAAAAATGGCTTGTAGCACATAGACCGCCTCGCCCTGTATTTTTAAATGGGTATCTCGCCAAAAGCCCAGCCTTCGATTTTTTCCCAAATATTCATCGCCAATATTAAGGCCACCTAAAAAGCCGACCTTACCATCGATAATGATAATTTTTCGGTGGTTTCGATAGTTTAAACGGTGACCAAATAAGGGAATCGAAACGGGCAGAAAGGGATAAAGCTGTACGCCCGCCTCCCTTAAGGGGCCCAGGAAGCTTTCTCTTAACCGCCAGCATCCCACTGCATCGTAAATTAACCGTACCGTCAGGCCAGCCCGGGCCTGTTCAATCAAGGCCCCTTGAATTTGCCGACCAATTACACTGTCTTTAATAATAAAATACTCAATATGAATTGACTCCTTGGCGGCATAGATGGCCTCTATTATGGTACTAAAGGTTTCTTCTCCATTTTGTAAAATGGTGGCACTATTATTGACAGTAATGGGGGAATGGGTATTTTTCATCAATAGGGGAATCAGCTTCCCTCTGATATCATCAAAGGCCTCATGAAATAGATTGGAATAGGCGGTAAAGGATGCCTGCTCCTTTAGCAGGTTATCCATAATTTTATAGTCCTTCTTGGATTTTTTGATAAAGGTCTTCTTTTTCTTATGATTCTGACCTATATATAAATATATAAAGATTCCAACCCCCGGTAATAGAATCAGTACCATTAACCAGGCCACGGTTCTGGATGGACTTCTATTTTCCAACAGTATAACTATACTGATTAAAATTGTCATTATGCCGATAACGGCCGTTAAAGTATTGATCAGCGTCATCCTTTGTTTTCCTCCCCTTGGAACTCATCTTAAAGATTGATAAACTGCCCATGGCCTAACAATATTTTGATAACTTCCTTCAGCTGCTTTTCTTTATCTAATCTTAATAGAATTTCATTTAATATAAAGTTATTTTTAGGCCCCGACGACGATACGCCCTCTTGAAAGCTTGCCTTGGTAACCTTTTCGTTTAATTCCTCTGGCGTGTAAATGGTATAGGGATCAACTTTAAGCTGGCTTGCCATAGCCTCTAAAATTCCTTCCATTATTTCGCCATAGGTAGCCCCCTTTCCTGCATCTGTTAAATGGGCCAGCCGGGGGATCAATTCTTCCATTTTTAAACGACTTAAGGGCATCCACTGGGGTAGCCCCAGCAGGGTAGCCAGATCCATTATACAGTTTTCCTTCAGACCTAAAAAATACTGAAAGGCCTGTTCCTCATCAATGACGCCGTCAAGGTAATATTCTTTTCCTCGAAGGCTCCGCATTGCCTTCATGGTATCTAAATATCCGAGCTTTAAGTTTTGTCTTGCCCTTTCGGTGGTGAAATCAATCATACTTCCCAGGGGTTCCCTGGGGGTTATGTAAATAACCTCTAAATCGGGAAAGTCTATTTTTTTCACCCTGCCCCTGGCCAAAAGGCGAACTGCAACCACCTTTCGATAGCCCCGCTGGTAAAGCATATCAATGGGCAGATTATTATAAAAGCCCCCATCGAGGAACAGCTTTCCGTCAAGCTTTTTAGATTTAAAGATGGGAAGATAGGATGATGCAATAAGGTAATCACCCATTTTTCCCATGGGAACCTCTTCTTTAAAAATTTCCAATGGTTTTTTATCGCTTAAACAAACGGTTACAAAGCCAAAATCAAGCTTCGACTGACGCAGCCTTTCTTCCTTTACGTGCTTGTAGACCAGCTCCTTTAGGGGTCTGGTATCTAATCCATGGCCCTTTATAGCTCTTTTCAGCTCATCCAATAAAAGCTGGAGGTTGTTTGAATTAAGCTCGTAATCTGCAATGATCTCATAGATTCTGTCATCAATATCTAAAACATGGTTTGGGGTCATTTCATACCAGAGGTCATAGGCCAAATCAAAGTCATCCTGAATCATTAAGGCCCCGTTCAAGGCCCCCACAGAGGTTCCCGTAATGCCCTGAAACTCTATATTAAGCTCTCGAAAGGCCCGCCAGGCACCGATCTGATAGGCCCCCTTGGCACCGCCCCCCTCAAGGGTTAGTCCCAGCATTCTGCTCCCTCATTTCATAATTGTTTTCTTTATATTATACACGTCAATCCATTTTTTAGGCATCAATCTGATAAAAGTCCTAAATAAAAACCTTGCTTTGATAGAAATGAGCCTCGAAATCATCTCGAGGCTCAAGCTTTTGTTACCTGTATATCAATCATAGCATAATTATATAAGCGGTTCAATGACCTCGTTCCCTAATGACCAGGCTGCCCCATTTAGCTGGCGGTAAGGGCCTGCCCAATGTCCTCTATAATATCCTCCGTTGCCTCTAAGCCCAGGGAAACCCGAATTAAATCATTGGTAATTCCCAGCCTTCGTCTTTTTTCAGGGGGCATGGCTCCATGGGACATCTTAACTGGATACGATACAATGGTTTCGACTCCCCCCAGGCTGACAGCCACTGCCGCAATTTTCAGGCTCCGCAGAAACTTTCTAACATCTTTAGTGGATTTCAGCCTGAAGGACAATACCGCCCCAGGCCCATGGGCCTGGGAAAAATGAATTTCTCTGTCCTGGTGATGCTTAAGCCCAGGGTAATAGACCCTTTCCACATCAGGGTGATTTTCCAGCCATTGGGCCAGTTTCTGGGCACTTTGCTGTTGATAGTCCATTCGAACCTTGAGGGTTTTGATCCCCCTTAGCAGCAGCCAGCTGTCCTGGGGCCCCAGAATGGCACCAAAGCCCCCCTGTATTCGCTTTATTTCTCTGGCCAGGGCTACATCCTTCACCGTCGCCAAGCCCCCCACCACATCGCTGTGGCCCCCAATAAATTTTGTTGCGCTATGCACTACAATATCGGCCCCCAGCTTTAAGGGCTGTTGCAGATAGGGTGACAAAAAGGTGTTGTCTACTATTACCAATAGTCCATGGGCCTTCGCCAGCCTTGAGGCCGCCTTTAGATCAGTTATTTTCAGCAATGGGTTAGAGGGGGTTTCTAAATAAAGGGCCCTGGTATTTGGCTGAATACTGCCTTCTATTTCCTCAAGCCGCTGGGCATCAATAAAGGTGACTTCAATACCATGGTTTTTTAAAAAGGTGGTACAGGCCCGATAGGTGCCCCCATAAACATCCTGACATACCAGTAGGTGGTCCCCCTGATTGAAAATTGAAAGGACCGACGATATGGCCGCCATGCCCGATGCAAAGGCAAAGCCAAAGGCCCCTCCCTCCAATTGAGCGATGGTTTCTTCAAGGGCTGTACGGGTGGGGTTTTCAACCCTTGAATATTCAAACCTGCCAAAGTGTTCAATATCCTCTTGATGAAAGGTAGATACCTGGTAAATGGGAACCCCCAGGGCCCCTGTGGCAGCATCTTTACTATACTGGTTATGGATTAGTTTTGTTTCAAATTTCATCTTCTCACCCCATTACCCTTTCCAGCTCTCGAATTAAATCCTCTGGTGCTTCGATCCCCACCGACAGCCGCAGCAATTTGTCGGTAATTCCCTGGGCCTCTAAAATATCCCTTGGTATGGCGGCATGGGTTTGGGTTAAGGGGTAGGTAATCAGACTTTCTACACCCCCAAGGCTTTCTGCAAAGGCGATGAGCCTCACTCCATTCAGTATTTTCTTTACATGATCGACTGATTTAACCGAGAAGGAAAGCATGGCACCAAAGCCTGTGGCTTGCTTTTTTGAAATTTCATAGCCGGGATGGCTTTCCAGGCCTGGGTAATAGACCCTTTCCACATTTTTATGGTGAAGCAGCCATTGGGCAATTTTCATGGCATTGTGCTGCTGCCTTTCCATTCTGATTCCCAGGGTCTTGATTCCCCGTAAAAGAAGCCAGCTATCGAAGGGGGCCAGCACCCCACCGGTGGTCTTTTGTACCTCCCTTAACCGATCGGCCAGGGGGCCTCCTTCCTTTATGACAATAAAGCCGGCCAGGGTATCGTTATGGCCCCCTAAAAATTTAGTACCGCTGTGAAGTACAATGTCGGCCCCCAGGCTAAGGGGCTGCTGACAATAGGGGGTTAGAAAGGTGTTATCTACAATCATTAGCAGTCTATTGGCCCTGGCAATTTCAGCAATGCTGTTGATATCCGAAATCTTCATCATAGGGTTGGTAGGGGTTTCTATAAAGATGGCCCGGGTTTTCTCTGTCACCGCCCCTTCTACTTTTTTCAAACAGCTTGTATCAGCGTAGGTAAAGCTCAAACCCCTTTTTACGCCTAATTCCTTAAACAATCTGTAGGTGCCTCCATATAGGTCGTCTGAAACAATTAAATGATCACCTGGCTCAAAAACCTCCATTAAGGCCGCTACAGCCGCCATTCCTGTAGAAAAGCCATAGCCCTCTTGGCCTCCCTCTAGAACTGCAACTGCCTTTTCAGCCTGATGGCGAGTGGGGTTTTTTTCACGGGAATAATCAAAGCCTGTGGAATCGTTAAAGCCCCGATGTCTGAAGGTGGCACTCTGGTAAATGGGAAAGCTGATGGCACCGGTTTGTAAATCATAGCTTTCGTCACCATGGACAATTTTGGTATCTAAGCTGTAATTCATTTTTTCACCATTCCTTTCTTTTTTCAAAATAAAAAAAACCCCTTTAAGATTAAAGAGGTTTCGGTTCCTCTCTTATCTTTTGGCCTTCGCCACAGGAATTAGCACCGGGCGTATATTCATACGCTGGTTGCCGGGTTTCATCGGGCCAGTCCCTCCACCGCTCTTGATAAGAGTATTGATATCATGTTATTTTTATAAATTATAGAATATTTTGACATGGGTGTCAATAAATTTTATACAGAATATAGCAGCCCCACCAGAATCGGAAGGGCAGCTATTATATGGCTAATATTTTTTATTCCTGATATAAGGCTGTAGATAGGTATCTTTCACCTGTATCAGGTAATATGACAACAATTACCTTTCCTTTGTTTTCAGGCCTTTTGGCAATTTCTGTGGCTGCGTAAAGGGCTGCACCAGAGGAAATACCCACCAGCAGACCCTCTGACCTTGCCACCCTTCTAGCGGCCTCAAAGGCTTCTTCATTTTTCACCTGGAAAATCTCATCGATTATGGATGTGTTTAAGATATCAGGTACAAATCCTGCACCAATTCCTTGAATTTTATGGGGCCCGGGATTCCCACCAGATAAAACCGGTGAATCAACTGGCTCAACGGCCACTACCTTTACTTCGGGATTTCTGGATTTTAAGATTTCTCCAACCCCGGTAATGGTTCCGCCAGTACCGACTCCACCAATAAAAATATCTACCTTACCGTCGGTATCCTTCCAGATTTCTTCGGCGGTGGTTTTTCGATGGATTTCAGGGTTCGCTAAATTTTTAAACTGTTGGGGTACAAAGGTAGGCTCCTTTAATTCCTTCGCCAGCTCTTCAGCCTTTTGAATGGCACCCTTCATTCCTTCTGCCCCAGGTGTCAATACCAATTCAGCCCCCAGGGCCTTTAATAGGTTTCTTCGCTCAATACTCATGGTATCGGGCATGGTTAAAATTAATCGGTATCCTTTAGCGGCAGCCACATAGGCCAATGCAATACCTGTGTTACCACTGGTTGGCTCAATAATAACGGTATCCTGTTTAATCAGTCCTTTTTCCTCTGCATCCTTAATCATGGCATAGCCAATTCTGTCCTTTACGCTGCCTGCCGGATTAAAGCTCTCGAGCTTGGCAACGATCTTTGCCTCAATCTTTTCCTGTTGATTGTAGTTAGCCAGCTCCAGCAAAGGTGTATTACCAATTAATTCAGTTAAGTTTTGTGCAATCTTTGCCATTAAACGATTCCCCCTTTTCATAATGCCTACTTTTCCTACTAAATTTATCGGATTTATTAATATTATTATATTTCATTTACGAATTTTGTCAATAATTTTTTATCAATTTTACCAATTTACTGTTATGATAGAGTTAGAAGATTTTTTTCAGCGAATTTGTTTATAGCAACTTAGGGTTATTTGTCCATTACTCGTTGACAAATGATGCCTATTCCATTAGTATATTGACTAAAGTTGATAAATATTAATAAAGGAGTGGAGAAAACTGAAAATATCTACAAAGGGTAAATATGGTCTGGTGGCAATGGTTGACCTTGCTCTGGAATGGGAAAAGGGCCATGTTCCACTCAACGTGATAGCTGATAGACAGGGAATTTCGGTTAACTACCTGGAGCATCTCTTTTCTAGCTTAAAAAAGCAGGGAATCGTAAAAAGTGTTAAGGGGGCACAGGGGGGCTACTCTTTAGCCGATCATCCTTCTAAAATTACAGTAGGTGATGTGCTCAGGGTCCTTGAAGGGGAATTGGTGGTGGCCGAGGAAACCCTGGAGGACAACCCCATTGAGCGTTGCCTGACTACAAATCTGTGGAATAAAATAAATCAATCTATCAATGATCTGGTTGATCAAATCACCCTGGAGGACATGAAAAATTATTATTTAAAGCAGCAGGATTATTTAATGTATTATATATAGGCCCATTAATGAAATAAGGAATAGTTGGCATCGTACCATTTACCTTTAAAGTATCCGCATGATGTGGGTACTTTTTTATTTTCCCAGAATCAATAGAAAAACAGCATTGCCTCGGCAATGCTGTTTTTCTATAATATTATCATTCTATTGAAAGCTACCGTTTTTTAGATCGTTAAAAACAGTCACCAATTATTGAGCAAGCTTTTTGTAGCCGGCATATCTTTCTTCTGCTTCTTTTTGAGCTTTATCAAACAGCTCTTCGGCTTGCTCTGGGAAGGCCTTCATTAGGGAAGCATATCGTACCTCTCCCATTAGGAACTCTTTAAAGGAAGTCTTAGGCTCTTTTGAATCAAGAATAAATGGATTTTTACCTTGCTCCTTAAGCTCTGGATTGAATCTGTATAGATGCCAGTATCCAGATTCTACAGCCTTTTTAGCCTGTTCCTGGGTCTTACCCATACCAGCCTTAATACCATGGGCAATACAAGGTGAGTAGGCGATAACGATAGAAGGACCATTATAGGCTTCTGCCTCTTTCATAGCCTTGATTAATTGGTTTTTGTCTGCTCCCATGGCAACCTGCGCTACATAAACATAACCATAGCTCATGGCAATCATACCAAGGTCTTTCTTCTTAGTCTTTTTACCTGAGGCTGCAAACTTGGCAATTGAAGCCGTTGGAGTGGCTTTGGAGGATTGTCCGCCTGTATTGGAGTATACCTCTGTATCCATTACCAGAATATTGATGTCTTCTCCTGAGGCTATGACATGATCCAGACCGCCAAAGCCGATATCGTAGGCCCAACCGTCTCCACCAAGAATCCATTGAGATTGCTTGATTAAATATTGTTGCTTTTCAAGGATTTCATCAACTATGGCATTACCCTTGGCAGCTTCCAGCAATGGAAGAAGCTTAAAGGTTGCTTCTTTAGATGCTTTTCCTTGGTCTTTATTTTCCAACCAGAATTTAAAGGCATCCTTTAATTCTGCTGAGAAATCTGCTTCCAGACCAGCCTTCATCAGATCTGCCAGTCTTTCTCTCATTTGCTGTGCAGCCAGGAACATACCATAACCATATTCGGCATTATCTTCGAATAAGGAGTTAGCCCAGGCTGGCCCTCTGCCGTCAGCATTCTTGCAATAAGGTACAGATGGCGCACTACCGCCGTAAATTGAGGAGCATCCTGTGGCATTGGCGATCATCATTCGATCTCCAAATAATTGAGTAATCAATTTAACATAGGGTGTTTCTCCACAACCGGCACAAGCTCCTGAGAATTGGAACAATGGTTGAGAGAACTGGCTTCCCTTAACGCTTTCAATATTTGTTAGGTGAGATTTATCAGTAACGGTTACCGCATAATCCCAGTTTTCCTTTTCTGCAACGATTTGTGGTTCGATTGGCTCCATTACCAATGCTTTTTGTTTAGCAGGACAAATATCTGCACAGTTTCCACAGCCTGTACAATCCAATGGGCTTACCTGAATTTTATATTGCAGCCCTTCAAATTCCTTACCCATTGCCTTTAAGGTCTTGAAGCCTTCTGGTGCATTGGCCACTTCCTTTTCGTCTAACAGAACCGGTCTAATGGCAGCATGGGGACAAACAAAGGAACATTGATTACATTGAATACAATTTTCTGAAATCCATTCAGGTACATGAACGGCAATACCACGTTTTTCATAGGCTGATGTACCTAATGGGAAGGTTCCGTCCTCTGCACCGATAAAGGCACTTACAGGCAGGTCATCTCCTGCTTGGGCATTCATTGGTCTTAAAATATTTTTAATGAAATCAGGCTCTTCCTTGGCAGCAGCAGCTTCTCCCTCAACAACACCGGCCCAGTCTGCTGGTACATCGATCTTAGTTAAGGCGTTTACACCTCTTTCAACTGCCTCGTAGTTCATGTTAACTACCTTTTCACCCTTCTTGCCATAGGAATCTACAATGGCCTTTTTCAGGTACTTAACTGCATCTTCAACAGGAATTACGTCTGCCAGCTTAAAGAAGGCTGCTTGACAAATCATGTTGATTCTTCCGCCTAATCCGATTTCACTGGCGATATCGGTGGCATTAATTGTATAGAAATTAATGTTATTTTGAGCAATATACTTTTTCATTGAAGCAGGCAGCTTGTCGCTTAGCTCTTCTGGAGACCAAATACAGTTCAATAGGAAGGTTCCGCCCTTTTTAAGGCCCTTCAGAAGATCGTATTGGTTTACATAGGCTTGATTATGGCAAGCAACAAAGTCAGCCTCATCAATTAAATAGGTTGACTTGATTGGCTTATGACCAAAACGTAAATGGGAAATAGTTACCCCGCCAGACTTTTTAGAGTCATAGGAGAAATAGGCTTGAGCGTACATATCGGTGTTATCACCAATGATTTTAATGGCACTCTTATTGGCTCCGACAGTACCATCTGAACCTAATCCCCAGAACTTACATCGAATAGTTCCTTTAGGGGCCACGTTAATATTTTCAGCTACAGGCAATGAAGTATGGGTTACAT
>CBFGTV010000087.1:0-13226 GCA_965652145.1 uncultured Clostridiaceae bacterium | reverse complement strand
CGGTGATAATTCCCCAGGCGATGAAGGCTCCGATATTGGGCATAACCATTCCGCTTAAAAATCTGCCGAATTTCTGTATTTTCTGTTGGGTATTATTTTGTGATCCAATCGACGTGCTTGCACTAAGATTTGACATGCAGATAACCCCCTTATTTAATTATGACATGATTAAATACTGACATTTCTGCAGAAATGTTTTAAATATTCTCAATATTAATTATATGTTAGTATACCTTGCTATACAAGCCGAAGATATGAGTATAAGTCGATAAGTAATAGTGACAAATCTAAATAGCTGTTATATACTGGGATTGCACGCCTATTTTTTGGAAAACGATTTCTATCTATAGGTAAATCGCCCTTCGGAAAAATAATAAGAGCATCCCATCGTGGCAGAGGTCTTGCCTTTTTTATCGATAAGATGCTTACTTAGTAGCATGTTATTTGAAAATAGTATAGATCAATTTTGGTATTTGCCGCTCCTTTTGAACTAGGGATACGACATGACCAACCTGTAAGGCCCCCATTTTTATATAAAAGTCTTTAGCCTGAGGGCTTGTTATAATTTCAATGGTCTTTGCTTCAGCATTGATGCAGTTTGAAACCAGATGCTTCCACAGCTTCCTTCCATAGCCCTTTCCTATAAATGTAGGCCTTATATAGAAATATTCCAGCATTGCTTCATTTCTATTAAGCTGAACACTATAGAAGCCTATAATTCCACGATCCTCAATGATATAGGTGGCATTGTCGCTGATTATCTGATCAGTTACAGCATAGATGGCTTCAAATTTTGTCATAAATTCTTTATCATACCCCCAATAGGCTTCTGATTCAATGGCTATCCTAGTTAATACTGCCTTTTCATCCTTCTTAGCCCTGCGAATATTTGCCATGTTCCAGCTGCCTCCTTACCCTTGGATAATTTACTTCAAAGAAATTTCGCCTTTTAAATGAATATAATGTAATTAATTTCAGGTTATTTTCTAATAGTTTCACCACAAATACAAAAGGCTGCAAATCAACATCCTTCATTTACAGCCTAAATTAAACACCTATATGACAAAGCCATCATATAGGCTAATGGCCCTTTCAATTACATATAAGGCATGAAAGCTCACTTCAGCCTCAGCATTATTAACTACTAAAGTTTTACCATCCCTTTACTTTCCAAGGCCCCTAGCTTTACCTCCTCCAGCATGCTCCCGATTGAAGCCTGAACCGCAGCACTAATACTGCCCTCTACAATAGGTGCATCAACCAACACAACTCGTTCTCTAAGCTTGTCCTCCAATAGGTCTAGAGCCAGCTCGGTACTCATTACCGCACTGCCTAAATCCATTAGCACCACCACGCCGTCTCCTGTATCTGCCCTTTGAATGGCCTCCATTATTTTCATGGCGTCGGTACCAATTCTCCCATCCGTCGTTCCACCGGCCGCTTCTATACTTACATTCCCCTGGGTCATCTGATTACAAAGCTCAGCAATACCCAAGGCTATTTTTTCACTGTGGGAAACAATCACAATGCCTACCATTTTTACGCCTCCTATCGATTTAAAAGGGTTGCTATTACCTTAAGCATGAGGTAGGCTGAGGTTGCTCCCGGGTCTTGATGACCAATACTTCGATCCCCCAGGTAGCTAGCCCGCCCCTTTGTGGCTCTAATGGTTTTTGTGTGGGCAACCCCTTCCTCTGCTGCTTTTCTGGCTGAATCGAAGGCACTGGGCAGCGATTCCCCTGCCTCTAGGGTCTTTTTCAAAGCTTCATAGGCCGGTATCAGAGAATCCAGCATGGTCTTTTCTCCCAACTGTGCCTTTCCCCTCATCATGATTCCCTGAATGGCTTCATCAAACATTTTTATTATATCTTCATTGGATAGTTCGTCTTTGCCATTGGCCACCGCTGAAGCCTTGAGAAAGGCCGTTCCATACAATGGCCCCGATGCACCTCCTACCGTGGAAATCAGTGTCATGGCTACTGTTTTTAGAATAGTTCCACAGTCCTTATCCCTCACTGTATCCAGCTTCTCAGCCACCGCTTTGAGGCCCTTGCTCATGTTGATTCCATGATCACCGTCTCCAATTGCAGCATCTAAATCAGTCAAATATTGTTTATTGTTTACAATAACCTCAGCTACTTCAGATAGAATTTCCAAGAGCTGATCCCTTGTAAGCATATTGATTCCTCCCCCGTTTCTTCTTTACTTTGGCACATGACCTGTCTGACCCCATCAGGGTCTAGGTTAATCTGATATCTCCTCGCTTTTCCCTGAGTCCATCTATTATACCTTTCTTTTCCCTGCTAGGGATCTAAATTCATAGCTGTTTAAAGGCAGGTGTATCTGCTCTATCATCTAATAATTCTCGGGTTTCCTCATCTAATTTTAATACAGTTATGGAAAAGCCCGCCATCTCCAAGGAGGTCATATAGTTACCCACCAAGGTTTTATGGATATGAATTCCCTTTTCCTTTAACAGCTTGTTTACCTCGTTGTTGACTATATAAAGCTCCATAAGGGGAGTGCCGCCAAGCCCGTTAACTAAAACCGCCACTTGGTCTGATTCCTTTAATTCCAGCTCTGCCAGAATTTTATCTAATAAATCCTTTGTAATTTCTGATGCAGGCTTTATTTTTTCCTTGTGGGTGCCCGGCTCGCCATGAATTCCTAGACCAACCTCCATTTCGTCGGCCTCCAGTTCAAAGCTGGGCTTTCCTGCTGCCGGTACTGTACAGGGGGTAAGGGACATTCCCATTGATTTAACATTGGCAATCACCTTTTCTGCCACCCGCTTTACTTCTTCCAAAGGCATACCCTTTTCTGCTGCTGCTCCTGCAATCTTATGAATTAACACTGTTCCTGCAATGCCCCGTCGCCCGGTGGTCCAGGTGCTGTTTTCTACCGCTACATCATCATTGATCACAACACTGGCTACATTAATTCCCTCTGCTGCTGCCATTTCTCCAGCCATTTCAAAATTCATAACATCACCGGTATAGTTTTTTATTACCAAAAGGACCCCTGCCCCGCCATCTACTGCCTTTACGGCTTCATAGATTTGATCTGGTGTGGGTGAAGTAAAGACGGCTCCAGCCACAGCCCCATGGAGCATTCCTTCCCCCACAAAGCCGCCATGGGATGGCTCATGGCCGCTGCCACCGCCGCTTACCAGTGCAACCTTTCCCGCAACAGGCCCCTTGGCCCTAACCAATACATCAAAGCCCTCTAATCGCTTTACATACTCCGGGTGAGCCTTAACGATTCCTTCCAACATTTCTTCTACGACATTTTCAGGATGATTAATTACCTTTTTCATTTTATATCCCCCTTTTTTAGCCATCGGCCTATTTTAAATTTCCTAAAATTAAAGCAATTGCAAAAATTATGCCATGGTGCGGCTTATAAATAAAATAAACTTAAAGCTGATTTCAGCCCCCTTCACTGGCCGATCAAGCTTCTTAGTTTTTATTTTTTAATGGGCCACTTTATTATTTCTATATCCTGATTGGTAGAATTTATCAACAGCTTGGGAATTTTTATCAATCATCAGAATTAATATGGGGTATAAAATCCACCAATTTTTCTATTATTTAACTATTAGATAATATTTTTAAAATTCCTTCTGTCTTATTCACTCTTCATTCAAATTTAAGGGTAATATTTATTCTTCTATAGCCTTGGTGTCATATAAGCTGTATAATGTAACCATAAATATTTTGAATTTAAGTGCTGTTCTCTACTCTATAAGTAAATGAAAGGAGTAAATTTTTATGAAGCTCATTAATTTAAGCTCCGATACTTTGAAATTAAGAAATACATTGGAGCAGGATTTAGATTTTGTCGTTGGTGCCGAGGCAGACCCCCACAATGCTCAATTTGTGGATCAATGGTCAAGGGAAAGGCACAAAGCAGCCCTAACCAACGAGGATATACTGCATTTAACTTTGGTGGAAAGTGACACCGAAGTCCCCGTAGGCTACATAATTATGGCGGGCCTGACAAATCCCCATCGTAATATTGAATTTAAACGGATTGTTATTGCCAGCAAGGGAAAGGGCTATGGCAGACAGGCCCTCAGGTTTATTAAATATGTTGCCTTCGAACAGTTAAATGCCCATAGGCTATGGCTTGATGTTCGGGTAAAAAACAGCCGTGCCCAGGAGCTATATCGATCTGAGGGGTTTGTTGAAGAGGGAGTTTTAAGGGAGTGTGTTTATTATCAAGGCCATTTTGAATCAATAATCATTATGTCTCTTTTAGAGACGGAGTATTACTGACCAAACTTATTTTAATTGCAAAGCAAAACCCACAAAACAGTGGGTTTTGTAATTCTTATATATAGTTTCTACATCATTATATCCTTATCAGAGCCTTTCGTAATAATGGATTAAATCTTATTTTATCTTTAAGTTTGGATTCAAAATAGAAAATTTATAAACTTGATGTTCTTCTTTCAGCAGGTTTACTTCTTTCCATTGTCCCTTTTCCAGTATATTTTCATGCAATAGAACATCATCACCATTTGTAAGTCTTACAAAATCAAGCCTGTACTTATGACCATTTCCAGAAGCATAGACATATATCATTGAATCAACCTTTTCAGCTTTTTCTATTTTGTCAATAAGTCCATACCAATTTTCATAGATAATTCCTACAAGGAACTTGGCATCGTAATCCCAGTGGTGAAATGGATGACATAGAAAATCTTCAGGAATATAATCGATTGATTTAATTTTCCAGCTATCAGTAGGCGTTTTTTCTGTTGTGATCAGCCCATAATAATAAGCAAAAAAACTGGGTTGCAGTTGATTATCTTCATTCTCTTTATAAGATGGCCCTGTAATTACTTCAATTTCCACCATATAATATTTTATCTTATCTTTAGTATTTGAAGGCTGATACGCAGGATAGAGTTTAAGTAGGGTCATATGTCCAATTCCAGCAAAGGATTCTACAAACTCCTCTAAAGTCATTTTCTGTTGGGCATCCTTAGTTAGAAGTTCATAAGCATAAGGATATGGAATTTTTGACCATCCTATGGTACCACATCCACCATGATATACGCTCATATTCTCTGCATCCTTTAATATAGCATAATAGGCCTGAATTACATCTTCAGGTGTATTAAAAGTTGTTTGAATATAGGGCGATTCAATTAGAGCATGAATAAAATCCTTAGCATCATATTTCAGCTTTAATGCTGATTCCTTGGATGGACGCTGGAAGCGTTCAGTATCATCATTTATTTCATTAGAATTAAATACAACTTGTGTAAGCTCCTGTTCTGACTTATTATTGGTATGGATATATCCACCCATTGCAGGTTGAACAGTTTTGTTTTTATTCGAAATTATCATCCATAAACCCATCAATATAATTGCCAGTATCAAAATTAATAGTAAGTAAAATTTTAATCTTCTTAATACAATTACCATTCCAACGATCACCCCTTAATTATTTATGACAGGGTGAATTTTTTTATTACTGACACATTTCAGATATAAATTAGAAAGTACAAAAAGGTATAAATGTTATAAAAGAAGAAATATGGTTTCAGGTAGATGTTCTTACTTGAACCATGTTTTTATAGTAGAAATTTATTTTCTGTGATAGCTGTTTTTATGGTAGTAATTTTTGTGTTATACATTCTTTCAATACCTTTAAATCAATACTTTTATCTATTCTTTTTCTGTTAAGAAATCTATTTATCCTTTTCACTTATTCCTTAAACGTCCCACTAACAACCAATTCCCGCGCAAACGAGGATTTCTCCTGCACCTACTACGGGAATTTGGAATCGAGTTTATTATCAATATACCATGGATTTCTATACTCGACTTCCCTCTTTCTCGATATACTTGATTCCGCTACAATCTTCTTAAATAGAATTCTCTATAGTCAACCTCTACAAGGGCTTTTTCAATTTCTTTAATAATCCTGCTTTTATCTCTATTGAGTTCTCCTTCTTAAAAAGTTACGGAATATTCGTTGAGAGCGAGGCAGAGGCAGAATTTGCAGAACAATTATAGCAATGAGGATGCTTTTTGATAGACCAACACAATCAGATCCAAGAACTATCAAACAATGGAATGGCTATGTGCCGGATTTTTTACTTCTTGATTACAATTCAATGAAGCCAGCTGCCATAGCAGAGGTTTTTGGGTTTTATACCGATGAATATAAGGAAAAAGCAAAAGAAAAGATTGCTTTCTTCAGTAGCCTGGATAAATATGATTTTGTTTATTGGAGAAAGTATAATGGGGATTCGATCCCTATATGGAAACTAAAGGATATTCAGAATAAATTACGTAAAAAATAGATCACTACTCCCCTTACTTTAATAATGTTTATTAAAATTAAAGTGTTTAAAGCGCTTTAAATTGGTCATACTTATAATATGATGAAGAAGGATAAGGTTAGTTGAAATTTTTCTATTGAATAATGTGGCTAAAATTTCAGCATAAAATTTTGCTTAAACTCTTGCACTTTCCATTTTACTTAGTTATACTCTTAATATAAGCATATATTTTAGGTCATTGATCGGAGTGGAATGAAAAAGCAGGTGCTGCAACACCTGCTTTTTCGCTATCTTACTGCATTGATTAGAGATGCAATTGCCGTAATAAGTGCAGCAACTGCCAGTAAGATTTCTATGACTGTTTTCTTTTGTTGTTGAGTCATTGATCGAAGTTTCACCTCCTTTCGGAGTATGTCTAAATTATACCACGTAAGGAATATATCGTCAGAAAAATATTCTAATCCTGAAGGATAGAATTATACTAAAAGGCTAAGCACTAGAACTTCTCCTCATATCATAATCATTATAGAAATTGTATCAAACAAAATTCTACGGAATATTCCCTTATATAAAAATAAGAATCCCTTTAATCAGGATTCTTATTTTTGTCTTCTATATGATTTTTTAAAACGGTGATAATATAGTTGCTAACCGATCTGTTTTCTTTTTTTGCTTCAGCTTCCACTCTCTCCTTTAACTCGATTGGAATATTTACCAAGATTCTTGTTTTATCACTACCTACAGCCATAATAGACCCGCTCCTCTTACATAAAGATATCACTACTATATTATATATACCATAAAATGATGTCTTTATGCAAGATTCTTGGCCAAATTATTTATTAAGACTACTTTTTAAAAAAATTTTTCTTTTAATTTTAAAAAATCTTCTTTCGAAAACGCTATTTTGTAATCCATACTATAAATTCTATCCCCTTTATTTATTACATCCTTTTCTTCAAAGAGTGCCAGCATTTCTTCTATGTAATTTCTCACAATTAGGACTTCTCTTTCTTCTAAATAAACATTCATTATGGACCACTCCCCCTGTGTTGTTTTATCACATAAATTAACAATCCTTCTATATAAAGTATACCGAACATGCGTTCTAAAGTCAACAAAATTATTGTGTTTTCGATATACTAGTGATATCATTTATATATATATATTTGCTTAATATTTAGAGGGAAGGAGGATATATTTATGGATATTTTATTTGGCAACTTTGATCACTATTTCCAAGTTTTATGTATACTGATGGTTATTGATTATATTTCTGGAGTCATCACCGCCATTTATAAGCATGAAGTTAATTCTTCAGTAGGTTACAAAGGAATACTTAAGAAATTTGGAATCATAGTTTGTGTTTCTATAGCAAGACAAATTGATGTACTGGAGATTTACGACGGTGAAGTTGCGGTTCGTTCAGTTGTTCTTTTATTTTTTAGTGTAAATGAAATTCTGAGTATTTTAGAAAATGTTTCTCAACTTGGTATTCCTATTCCTAAAATTTTAAAAATATCCCTATCTAAAATAGATAAGGATCAAACTAAAAAAACCAAAGACTCATAAATATGTTCTGATTCAGCAATTTAAACATATTCATTAAAGCAAAATAAATTTCAAAAAAAAGTTTACAAAGTGATATCACTGTGATATAATTAATTTAACGTCGATGTTAGATAACTTTTGAATGTAATACTAAATAGGTTTGGCCAACTGAAAAAAGTATTACAAAAACTAAAAAATAATTTTATGAAAAGGAGAGATTTTATATGGCAATAAGAAGAAGAGTTTTATATAGCTCCACTGCATATAAGTTGTATACAAGGGATGAAATTGTTGACTTAAAGAATGAGTACAAAAGAATGACTAGAGAAGGAAACGAGGCAAAAAAGATTTTTAATGCTATACACTATCTTGCAGCACAAATAAGTTCAGCTGCTGCGAAACTAGTAAACCTATTAACCGGGGCAGAGTTGTCTGGTCTATTTAGCAGTAAGGTTAGTGCAGAAAATTTGTTTTACTTCTATGACGACGTAGTAGATGAAATGTATGCAAATGAATATACTCGTGTAAGAATAAAATATTATGAAGAAAGAGTCGAGTTATATGATGGTAAAGATGACCATGTATATTACGAAGGATTCTTACCTGCTGATAAACTTCCAGAAGTTACACGCTATGATAAATAGGGAGATAAGAATTTATTTAAATTAATATTTTATTTTTAAGTTAACTGAAGTTCTCACACTTTTCTTATATTAAATGTGAGAACTTCAGTCTTTTATTATTCCAAAGCTTCTTGGCTAATCTTTTCAAGCTGGTTTATAATTTGAATAATATCTTCGCTAGGAAGATATTTTTTAGAAAGAAAGTTTGTGCTCTCAGATATTTTAGATGAATTATGTAATTTTTTTCCAAGTGAAACTAGTTGACTTAAGTTTTTTAAATCATCTTTTGAAAGAGTTTGTTTCTCAGATAATTTTTTTATATAGAGAATTAGGTAATCAAAATCGTACCAAAATTCATTATCTAATAAATGAAAATTTTGTATACGCTTTGAATGGCTATGAATTTGCAAACTGACATCAGAAAGTTTTTTAGATATATTTAGATGCTCATCTTCTTTCAAAACAATAACTTCTAACTCTTTAAGATTAGAAGCTACCATTTCTAAGTTTTCTGAGAAATCTTGTATCAAATATTTGTTTATATCTTTTTCTTTATTGAGCATATAAGAAAAAGTAAATAAATTCGTTATGAGTAAAATTATAATTATTAATTTATTTTTATTTAAATTCATATAAAATCAGCTATCCTTTCATATAATTTATAATTTCGGCGTTTACGAAACTCTACAACCTTTGATAATACAGTCTTTCAAGCAATAGCATTTTATCTATCACCTCACTTTTTGCATTTATGCCTTATATAGTAAGAACCATATATTAATGTGCATTTTTATATTTGATAGAAAATAATTAGAATATCCCCCTTCTAGTTTATTTGATATTCGTTTTTATTGTTAAATTATACCACAGATATATTCATCTAACAAATTCCTATTTTTAAGGTAAATCAAATTGTGGGTATATTTACCAAGATTTAAATGGTTTTTACTACTTTCATTAGTACAACCCTCTTTCTCATGGACAATGAATTTTTGAAACTGAATTAGTTTATTTAGAAAAAGATTTTACACATCAGATATCAATATTTCAAGATTATTGGTCAGAATACTACCAGCTTTTCTTTCAACCTGATCGCAGTTTTGATATCTAACCTTGGCTTATACGGCCGACTGGAAAGCATAGCATCAATAATGTCGGCAACTCCACAAAAGTATGTTTCCTTAAACATTGGAAAACGAATTGGCCGTCGGTGATGAAAAAATAAGATGATGATTAGCTACAATATAAAAGGAGGTGCAATTCGCTACTTGTGATAGTCTTTCGTAGCCTAACAAAGCATGTTGATCCATGATTACTCTTTCCTCGAATGTCAAATCCCCTGGTTTGTTGATTATGCTATCTGCAATCAGGGTTTTACCAATATCAGTAAATAACTGAAATAAAAAAGACCTTCAAAGAATTGTCTGTTCTTTAAAAACCTGAAATATAAGAAAACTTGTTGTAATAATTAACCCCGTTCTTTACTCTGCTTTTTTTCTTTAAATTTAATCTTTTCTATAGTGCCATCCTTTAGTTTCATGATCTTCATATAGATATTACCCGTGCTGTATTCTGCCCCCTCCCTAAGGGGAGTTCCGGATTCTTCATACAGGTGGCTAATCAATCTATCCGTAAGCATTTCTTTATCTTCAATCATGCTATCGGAATATACATATTCATCTTGAATTGTATGCATATCTACATTAAGTTGGCCCTTTTCAAGGGTAGAATTAGCAGGCACTAGATATTTCTGAATGATAAAAACAATAGCAATGGCTATTGTACCTAATATTAAATCAAGCATGGTTTCACTATAAACCAACATTTTTCTTGCGATTGCAAATAGCACCAGCTCTAATATACTCCTTGAAGAATGGGTGAGAAGCATCAAAACCATCTCTACACCAATTACCAGTAATAGGGCAATACTTAGAAATGCTTTAAAGATGTTGTAGATGCCTTCAATGTCTGAAACCGCAATAATTGCTAAGTATTTAAACAAAATTACCAGCCCCAGCAGAATTGCCAAAACAATACATAAGGCTATGCCAAATTCCATATGCATGGCACATTTTATGAGCTTGCCTTTAAATTTATCTAAATTCACCCTTCCCACCTCTGCTTCCATAGAATATTGTATACTACCATATTATCATAATCATTTATTAATTAGTACCTTTCTTAATCAATTGATTAAGAATATTTAGATTATTTTTAACAGAAGTATATTTCACTCAAATATAATAGCCGAACTCACAGATCACTGTAGAATTCGGCTATTATATATTCATCAAAAGACAGCTTTAAATCCTTATAGGTATCTCTAAAACCTTTAGGTCAGATTATTAGTATTCGATCTGAAAACGAGCTTTAAATCCTTATAGGTATCTCTAAAACATAGCGGTTCCAGCTATTCCCGGAGGAAGTGTCCCTAGCTTTAAATCCTTATAGGTATCTCTAAAACGAGCCCACGGAAAAAACGGTTCCACCCTAAATTATAACCGCTTTAAATCCTTATAGGTATCTCTAAAACTAATATAGGAGACTTAGAATTTCAAAGAAAATCATGGGCTTTAAATCCTTATAGGTATCTCTAAAACGCAGCCACCACTAAGCCTGTGATATAATCTGTTGCCAGCTTTAAATCCTTATAGGTATCTCTAAAACGCATAATCAACACCCACTTTCTTGACCCAAATAGTTTGCTTTAAATCCTTATAGGTATCTCTAAAACCCATTGCACATATTGATCTTACTACATTTTTATAAAATTGTCAAAAGTCATTTTTACTCCAATTTTTTTGATTTTCTCCCCTTGAAACAACTTGTTTAGTTGATATTTCAATACTTTTAGTAAACAGAAAAATTGTCGTCGATCTCCAGGGTTTTTTACGCTATTGGAGGTCGACGACAATTAAAACTACAATTTTTGTATTTTAACAAATCCATACTAACAAAATACAATCATTTTAAAATAATGTGTTTTCTAATAGATTCGCCTTTTTTGCAAGGCTAAGAAACCTTAACCCCTACTCAACCGTCACTGACTTGGCTAAATTTTTAGGCTTATCAACGTCGCAGCCCCTGGCAACGGCAATATAATAAGCTAGAAGCTGTAGCGGCACAACACTTAAAATTGGGGTTAATTCATCCATGGTATCAGGTATATAAAGCACCACATCAGCAGTCTTTTCAACCTCTTTATTTCCTTCCTTGGCCACTGCCACCACAAAGGCGCCTCTGGCCCTAACCTCCTGAATATTGGAAAGCATTTTTTCGTAGAGGTGATCCTGGGTGGCCAGGGCTATAACCAGGGTTCCTTCCTCAATAAGGGCAATGGTACCATGCTTTAGCTCCCCGGCTGCAATGGCAAAGGAATTGATATAGGAAATTTCCTTGAGCTTCAATGAACCTTCATGGGCCACATGGACATCCAGGCCTCTGCCCATGAAGAAAACACTCTCGTTATTGAATTGACCATCGGCCAACTGCTGGATTTTGGTGTAGTGATCTAAAATATCCTTTATTTTGTCGGACATGGTTTTTAATTCGTCTATTACCTTTTTATAGTCCTCTTGGGTAATGACTCCCTTGATGCTGGCCATATGAAGGGCAATCAAATACATGGCCACCATCTGGGTGGTATAGGCCTTGGTAGAGGCCACTGCGATTTCTGGTCCAGCCCAAGTATAAAATACATCATCTGATTCCCTGGCTACAGAGCTGCCCACTACATTGACAATGGATAAAATTCGGGCTCCCTTCCTCTTGGCCTCCCTCAAGGCCGCCAATGTATCGAGGGTCTCTCCGGATTGGCTGACGGCAATAAAAAGGGTATTTTCATCTACAAAGGGGTCACGATAACGGAATTCAGAGGCTACATCTACCTCTACAGGGATTTTAGCAAATTTTTCAATGGCATAGCGCCCTACTAGACCTGCATGGTAGGCAGTTCCGCAGGCCACGATATAGACACGATTAATGTTGTCCAGGTCAGCCTTGGTCAGCTTAATACCATCCAATACAATATTTTCATCCTTGTCTAGCCTTCTTAACAGGGTTTCCGAGACTCCCTTGGGCTGCTCGTGGATTTCCTTAATCATAAAATGCTCGTAGCCTTCCTTTTCGGCTGCCTCGGCATCCCAGGTGACATGGAATACTTCTCGATCCATTTGCTGACCTAGTTCATTATAAATTTTCACTTGGTCACGGCTTAAAAGCACCACCTCGTCATTTTCAATCAGATGCATCTTACGGGTGTATTTCAACAAGGCAGGAATATCTGAGGCAATAAAATTTTCCCCTTCTCCCAACCCCACAATTAGGGGACTATCCTTTCGTACAGCCACAATTTTATCCGGTTCGTCCTTGCAAATGACTCCAATGGCGTAGGCTCCCTCCATCTTTCTGATGGCACGATTGACCGCCTCTAAAAGATCACCCTCATAATAATGATCAATGAGGTGGGCAATAACTTCTGTATCGGTGTCTGATTTAAATTCTATTGATTTCTCTTCAATCAGCCATTCCTTAATTTTCATATAGTTTTCAATAATCCCATTGTGGATGACAGCAATATTTCCCGCCACATTGGTATGGGGATGGGCATTACGGTCAGAAGGCTCGCCATGGGTAGCCCATCGAGTATGACCGATTCCGATTTGCCCCTGTAGGGTTTCTGCTTCAAGATGATCTGCCAACACACTTAGTCTTCCCTTAAATTTACGAATGTGGATTCCATCTTCATTATATAC
>CBFGTV010000086.1:0-13490 GCA_965652145.1 uncultured Clostridiaceae bacterium | reverse complement strand
CTATAAGCTTTGCCACCTCAGGATTTCTTCCAATTTGCTTTGTCATCATATAAAGTTGAATATCATGTCTTCTGGCCGTATCGGCCAGCAGCCGGGCATTTCCTCTGATGCTGTCTAAGTCAAGTAAATAGGTATTGGGGGCAATTTGTCCCTCTTGGTGAAGCTGTAAAGCCGTTTTGATTAATAACGGATTTTGCTCTATTGTCGCCTGTAAAAACATCTATTTGTCACCTGCTTCCAGGGCCTTTTCAAGGGAACCCTTCAAAAGGCCTATGATGGTATCTGCTCCAGAACGCATGGGGTTAATTCGGATCATATAATCTGCCAATGTAGGGTCGGCCTCAAGAAAGGTCCCCGACACTCGATAGAACATGGCAGTCACCTCGTACCTCGATTCTGCCCCCACCGGATAAGGGGCTGCCCCCAATTCAGCGGCCTCCTTTAACACAGCCTTGGCAATAGGTTTTTGGAACTTTACTAAAATTACCCTTGATTGGGCATTGGCAATGAAGGCAGATTCAATACCAGATATTTCTCCTTGATTTAGCCTTTCCACCACCTTATTTCCCTCTTCTGCCTGTATCGCCAAGGAAACAGGTGCATATACCAAAGAGCGAAGGGCTTCCATGGCTTCATGGCCCTGTACCTGGCTGCCACCGGAATAGTTTATTTTTCTAATCCTTTCAATAATGGTACCTTTTCCTACAATGCATCCGATCCCTTCGGGCCCTAAAAGCTTAAATAAAGAAAAGGCACTGGCATCGGCCCCCAGCTGTACCCCGATTTGGGCTGCCTTCATGACCACATAGTTATCATCCGTAAGAATTAATATGTCAGGATTCACCTGCTTCAGTGCCCTGATTACCTCACCCATATCGTAAGAATCTTCTACTTTTTGTCTTGAATATTGTATAATTGCCAGGGGAATATCAGGGTCGATTTTACTGATTTCCTCGGCTTGATTATAATCTACATATTGAGGTATTAAGCCCATAGCCTCAATAATGACTTTGGTAGTAGGATAGATGGGCGCCTTATGAACCACTATTTTTTCTCCGGCGGCCAACATAGCATTCATTACATTTCGTATGGCCCCTGTCCCGGCTCCCCTTACAAGGATTGCCGCCTCTGCATCAAAAAATTGGGCCAGGACTGCCTCCACCCTTCTGGTGGTACGGGGGCCTCCCATTCCGGGAACTACACCATAGTCGCCTCCCCTTAGAAATTCCTCTCCCTTAAAATGTTGATGAATGATATCTACCAGCTGGAACTGTTTTTGCTTTGCTTCTTCCAGGGTCATTGTTTGAATTGGATATGTTTTCATGTTCTACCTCCTTACCCCCAGAAATCGTCTTGGATTTTCAATGAGCATTTCATCAACCTGCTCCTGGGTAATGCCTGCCTGTCGTAATTTAGGAATAAAGCTGTCTACCAAATAGCTATAGCCGATCCCCCCATTGCATTTTAAATGGGATTTTCGTGTAAGATCCTCCGATAGCATGATTTGCTTCAGGTGTCCCCGCTTAATTAAGGCTTGAATATGGTCAACCCGCTTTTCATCGGGCTGGTAATTCACCTTTCCTACCGTATCAAAGGCCATATAGCAGCCTGTATCGGCAATTCTAAGGTGATAATCCAAGTCACTGCTTAAATCTAAGTGACCAATTATAACCCGCTCGAGGGAGACATTATTATTTTGAAAAAATTCTATTTGCTCCAGGGCCATGGTTCCCAGGGTGGTATGGGTAGAAATTGGGCGTCCTGTTTCGTGGTGGGCCCGTACTGCCACCCGAAATACCTTTTGCTCCATAGGGGTGAATTGATTATGACTGGAGCCAATTTCCCCAATCACATGGGCCTTCACCTCCGTACCATCTATCCCCTTTATCATGTCTTGAATCAAGAGCCTGCTTAAGGTTTCCTCCTCCATTTCATATACATATTGGGGAAGAAAGGGCTCCTTGTAAAAGCCCGTACTGGCAATCACCTTGATCTTTGCCTCCTTGGCAGCACGGATTAAAGCAGCTACATCCCGTCCCATGCCTCGATTGGTAACCTCCACCAGGCTGTCGATTCCCTTTTCCTTTAGCTCCTTTAGCTCTGCAATTACCCCATCGAGGTCGTTATAGTTGGTATCAGGGTTATTCTTAACACCTGACAGATCAATTTTAATATGTTCATGAATATAGGTTCTGCCCAGTTCATCAGCATTGATTTCACCTGTAACCGTTTGAATCATCATTTAGTTCCCTCCTTTATTTAAAGAAAGCCCTGCCCCGAGCCACCCTGAATAAAATATCGCTCAAATAAAGCAGGCGGTTTAAAATAGCTTTGTAGCACATTGCCCAGGGCAATGACCCGGCTTCCAGCCCCAATGCCCCTAGGGCCCATGAGTAATAATCCTACCCCCAGGTCCTCTGTGGGAAGGGTAACAGCGGTGGCATCCACCATATTGGCTACCTTCAAAAGGTATTTTCCGCCCCTTTGCTGTAAATCCGCCCCCGTGGGGCCCCATTGACCCAAAACTGAATCACCGCTGCCATATAGGTCTATGGGCCCCTCCGCCGTCAAAATCATATCAACTCCTGCTTCGAAAAGGGCCTTTACGCAGTCGATCATGTCCTGCCGGGACACCAGGCCCTGGATGTCAAACTCCATCCATCGAATCCAGTCCCTTGTTCTTTCTAAAACCCTTTGCAGGTATTCCACCATATCCCTTCCATTGGGAAGGATTCCCTGGCCTGCCTTGGGAATTGCAACGGTGATTGACTCCTTTTTCAGGCTGTTTTCTACAATGGCTAAATCCAGGTCTAATAGCTGGGAAGCTGCCCCTTTGCACAACTGAAAATCATGGGAAATCAACCCAATTCCCGGAAGAAAGGATAGATTGTCGGTGGATCTTCGAGGAATGCTGCCCCTAAGGCCCATTCCCTTTGCCATAATGGAATAGAGGCCCGTACTAATGGCTGGGGCCAGTACCGAACCGCCACCATCGGTGCCCAGGGACAAGTCATTAATACCCCTTAAAATATTGACACAGCCTCCGCTAGTTGAGCCTGTCATGACTTTACCAGTCAGGGGATTTAATAAATCAACGTCAATCGCTCTGCCGCCCCTTGCCATTTTATCAATGGTATGAAACAGAAACCCCGGCACCTGCTGCAGCTTTTCTACCATAGCCCTTGGAATTTGATGAGTATCCTTTACACCAAAGGGCACCAGCGTACAATGGGGATTTTCTGTTAAAGCCATCACAGCCTCCTCTATAATTTCTTCCCGCATATAGACAACGCTTTTACCCTGTTGTTCTTTGGCCGCCAGCATACCAGTCATTAAGCGTTTCATTTGTAAAACCTCATTTTTTATCTGCATTATCTCTTGCCACCTTTGTTTGATAAAGCCAAGGAATTAACCTTGGCTTTATCTAATTTAATTAAGGTATTTTATACCGGCGGTGTGAATAACCCCACAAGGCTTAGAATATTTGCCAATACGCCCACCAATATGGCTGCCACCGGTCCAATTGCCATTCGAACCACTGGTCGGTTGGCGATTTCATTTAAGATATATAGCCCTACCACCACAAAGAATCCAATTCCCGGGGCAATGGCATTGGCAGCATTCATCCCGCCCACCAGCAAGGCTATTTCCAATAGCTTTGACATGGCAGTTCTTATATTTTCTCCCGATTTTCTAATACCAGGGAATTTATCAAGGAATCGGGCGATTCTATCTAGTAAAAATACCTCAAGCCCAATTACTGCTGCCCCTGCAATGGTTGCCAGAATCGGATTTCTAATGAATAAGCCTGTTACAAAGACAAAGGTCATTCCTGCAGGGCCATAGACTCCTGTTGCAATGGCAGTGGAGGCAATTAAGGGAATAAAACCAATTCCTCTGGCCAAGGCTGCAAAGCCCGCATCGGCTATTTGTCCTTCCCCCATAAGATTTAGTGAAATGGGGTCACCGGCCAGCATATTTAATGAGGTTGCCAGGGAGATTAAGGCCCCCATCACCATTAAAATTGGTGCGTTGCTTTTAATCCTTTTCACTCTTTCACTAAAAATAGCCACCAGGTCAACGCTTTCTTCCTCTGACTTTTCTGACATGGCATAGAATAACAATACTGCCATCCCCACAATCAGGGCAGCACCTTCAGGGTTGATGGTGATGGCTGCACCCCCCAATTGAATGGGACTGACTATGATGGCAATTTGTCTGGCAATTACCGAAACAACTAGGTTTAATAGCCCCTTCTTGGCTCCATACTGGTAGCCTGTTGCCAGGGCTGGGAAGGCTGCAAAGGCCACTACAACAGGGTTACCCACTTGCCCTAGGCTATCCATAAAGTTAACGGGAAGCAGAGAAAAGGCATTGACGATACTTTCCAGACCCAGTAAAATACCAATTCCATAGAGGGCCCCAACAGCACCGGCTATGAATACGCCCTTCTTGCCATCGGGTGAAGATGTACCTATGATATCAGTTCCAAGCAAAATACTATGGATTAGTAAAATACTGGCTGTTAATGAAAAGGGTATACCAAACCCAATTACAAGACCAAAGCCCATGGCAAAGGAGGTGGCCGCCAGCTCTTTTCTGGTCATTCTGCCTTCAGCATGCTCTGGTACAATGGGGCGGAGTCCGTCATTGAAGACAGCGATTCCTTTGTTGGCCATAATTGAAGCCAGGGCACCTATTAAAGCAATAACGATTATTTTCATCATGATCCCCTCTTTTTGTTTATTTTTTTCCCTAGAAGTTCATCACTGTACCATCTGGTTATTTCTTTGGAGGTTGAAAGATATCTTAAAAGGAATAACCAGGATAGTACTAAAATAAGATGTTAAGCGGTCTAATGCTTTTTCATAAGTTCTTCCATAATTTTAGTCACAGCAGCTTCATAGTGATCCCCTGTAAAACCAAAGGCCACCTTTCCTGCTGCCACTGCAGATGTAATTTCTTCATCCTTTGGAGGCTTTCCAGGCATGGATACAGTTGCACATTTCTCTCTTGTTAAGAGGGCCATGGCCATACTCAGGGCTCCACCTCCACCGGTATGACAAGCACCTAAATAGTAGTCTGCCTTACCTGTCTTAACATCACTGGCGGCTTGAATATCAGATTTCACCTGAACATCCACCTCTTCACCCCCCAGCTTTTTAACTAGGTCGGCGATGCTTTGCTTTTCTACCTGTCCACCTACTACAATTTTAATCATTACATTTCCCTCCTTTCCCTATTGGTCTTTATTGAGTAAACTGCATAAATGTAATGCAATATATCCCTTTTCTGAATCAGGCAGCTTTATTTGTAGCTTTTCCTCCAGCTGCTGATAAAATTCTGGTAAATCTCTATAAACTTGATTTTCCTGTAGCTCCTTCAAAATCATTGCATCCATCTTTTCAATTGTTTCATATCTTTTAATCCTGGCCAGGGCCATGGCTAGATGAGTCACCAGCATGGCACCATTGTCTTCATGAATTTCAACTGCATACTTTTTTTCAATGGATTCTATAAATTCAACCACTGCCGATGCAATTGTCTGATCAATCTCCTTAGCCTCCACTAAAATTGTCAGTCGGTCCCTTAATGCTGTATCCATTTTTGATCACTCCATTCAATGTACATTTTTTTGTATATTAATCATAAAAAAATTAATAAACAGGAATCATTTCATTTTTTATGACCTTATCCTGAAGCATTTCAATTTCACAAACGTTGACAAAACGGCTGAATATTTCCTTTAGCTCATTGTTATTGACTACAATGGCTGCAATGGTATCATCCTTGGCAATTTTCTGGGTTTTGGGATTGCTAAGGGGCTGTACATTAAAGTCAAAGTTCTGCTCTTCAATTTCGTCACCATTCCATATGGCTACGTCAATTTCGTTGCTTTTTAGTTTATGCAAAATTTGATTATATGATACCTCAATATAGGCTACATCAATTCCTTCACATTCGTAATTGGTTAAAATAATTTGATCCACTGAAACGGGGTCAATGGCCACCCTCATACCATCACGAATTTGCGTTTCTCCCTTTTCTCTGAATATTATGACATGGTTACGTACATAGCTGCCTTCCTTAAACTGGGATACCAACTTTAGACCAGGAAACTTCTTCATCTCTATTTCTGCCGTCAGCTTCGACATAATGGCAAAATGGTATCGATCCATATTCAGAGCTTCAATTCTTTTGCTGGAACCCCTCATAAAGGCTAAGCTAAAGGGTATATTGGCTTCTTCAAAGGCCTTATAAAGACCCGTTGCCAGCCCCTCATAACGCTTTGAATAGGGTAAGGGCATTACTCCCATAATAGGCCCCATATCTGTAATTTCCCATAGCTTTTTATGGTCAATGGATGTAATAAAGGTTCCTAAATGGCCCCTGGCCTCTAATTTTATACCATTAACTGATTGTAGGAATTTAAAGGCCGATTGTACCGTCCCCCTGCTGCTTTCAAATGCTTTGGCATATTGCTCTACCGTTTTAATTCGGTCGCCTTCATCATAGCTTAATAATTCCTTGGCTAAATTCATTGTAATTCGGCCATTTTTTGACATTAAATTTTTTCTATAGTCTCCCACCCTGAACAACCTCTCTTCAAAATACAATAATTTGTATATTGTAGTTTGATTGTATCATAGAATTTTTTTCAGGGCAACGGTTAATTGTATTTTTGCCTACAAGGATGTTATTAATATATTAGAAGGTGTTTATTTTTCACTTTACTTATTCTATTTTTGGAACTATAATTAATAGTAGAATAAATTGAAGTGCAGTATTTAGAAAAGGTATCATGTGGTAAATACTATAGCTTCCCTTTAAGAAATCCAAATTGAAACCCATACCATCACAAAAGAATAAGAATAGCTACAAAAGATGAATTTAAAATTATGCAATCCGCTTTTAGATTATATTTCAGTTGCTATTATGCAGTAGTAGTTTCCTTGAAAAGAATCAACGACAATAATTATATTTTGCGAGGTGAAAACCAATATGCACTTGAAGAAAATGATTGCCCCCATCGTGATAACTGCTATC
Source organism: uncultured Clostridiaceae bacterium (assembly GCA_965652145.1). Lineage (GTDB taxonomy): Bacteria > Bacillota > Clostridia > Peptostreptococcales > Natronincolaceae > CBFGTV01. The sequence continues at coordinate 6,443 of CBFGTV010000086.1, read as the reverse complement.
ATATTATTATACTATATCGGATTTATAATTGCCTGTATCTTTCTAGATGGTATTCCATTGTACGGTAAAATATTAGGGAGTGTGATTCCTCTGCTTTTAGCCGGGATTTGCATATACGTTCTTGTGGAACGAATTAAAGAAATAAGGAGTGGTGAGGAAGATGATCTTAGTAAATACTGATTACATTACAGGGAAAGAGCTTGAAATGCTTGGTCTTGTAAAGGGCAGCACAATCCAATCCAAAAACATTGGTCGTGATATTACCCAAGGGTTTAAAACCATAGTCGGTGGAGAGTTAAAAGCCTATACCGAAATGATGAACGAAGCAAGGGCTCTTGCTACCAAACGTATGGTCGCTGAGGCAGAGGAATTGCAGGCAGATGCCATTATCAATATTCGATATGCTTCCGCAGCGGTTACACAGGGTGCAGCCGAGGTTATGGCCTACGGTACTGCAGTTAAATTTAAATAAATATTTCTCTTTATAAAATGAACGTACCGAGTACATAAAAATTTTTCTATGGATATGCACTACTCGTGAAAGGGTTTGTCATAGAGGCTATACCCTAGTAAAATAAAAGCAATCAAAAAGCAGAAGGGTCTGAAGAAATCCTTCTGCTTTTTAAAGCCTATTTTAAGCTTTGCGCTGCATGCTCTCCGGCTAAACGTCCACTAGTTAGTGCAAATTGAACAGCACTTCCTGACATGTATACTTGGTTATAGATCCTTTTATTGGCATTTTCTCCCGCTGCATATAAATTGTTAACAACAGAACCATCTTCCCGTAGAACCTGGAAGCTATCGTTAGTTTTTACACCAGCAAATGTTCCCATTGTTCTTGGATATAATTTTACCGCATAGTATGGCGCTTTTTCAACAGCAATTAAGTGTTGTGCTTCTTTACCCATTTTATCCTCGCCTGCTGCTGCACCTTGATTATATTCTTTCATTGTTTGTATAAAGGTATCGACAGGTACCCCCATCGCTTCAGCTAATCCTTCAAAGCTGTCAGACTTTACAACTTCATCTGTAGAAATTGCTGCTTCAAGAGAATCTATCAGGTTTGTATTTGCATCTGCAGAATCAATAATTGCCCATCTTGAGTCTTGATCTATAAGTTTGTTTGTAGCAACTGCATAGTGAATTTGTTCGTTCATGAAACGTTCTCCTTCACCATTTACATATATTTTAGTCCAGTCCATACCTAGAGCCCCTGTTCCGCTCACCTTTGTAGCAACGCCTACCCCCATCACCCATGGTTCTTCGTATAGCGCAGCTCCTACCTCTTCTGCCATGACAATTCCATCGCCCGTACTACCGGCTGATGCAATACTTAGCTCTGCTGTACCGGCGGCTTCAGGAATATATGTTTCTAAAAGCTCTTCGTTTTTAGCATATCCGCCAGCAGCCAAAATCACCTTTTTGGCATGAACGGTTATCTTTCCATCTTTTCCCTCTGCAACTACCCCTATCACATTCCCCTCATTATCGGTTAGTAATTCTGTAGCCTTGGTTTCTGTAAGAATTTCAATTCCTTTATCCAACAGGAATTTCTCAATATTTTGAGTTAAAGTAGTTCCACCCTTTATATCATCATCCTTAGGGAAATGAATTCTAGGTGCTGTATCCACTCCAAATCCTTCTACTCTATCATATTGATGGCCTACATAATCAACTAACCATTCTGTAGTTACAACGGCTGCATCCATAAATTTATCTACAAAGTCATAATCCGGATACTTACCATTTGGGTTACTTGTAGCCTGGCGCTCTTTCCAAAGCGTCATCCAAGATTTTTTACTGTCATTAATTCCTAATTCCTCCTGGAATTTTGTACCTGTAGCTGAAATGCCGCCGCCAGATAAAGCAGTAGAACCTCCAACAGTGGCAAGCTTTTCTAAAACAATAACCTCAGCACCATTTTCGTAAGCAGAAGCAGCGGCCGCCAAGCCGGCCCCACCGGCGCCCACAACAACTACATCCGTAGTTAATTCTACATCATTTTTAGTAGCATCCTTATCGCCTTTATTCGCTTTAAGGGCTTCTACATCTCCCTCTGCCTGCACAACCGCATCTTCAATAGCAGCTAAAAGTGCTTTAGAGGTAACGGTTGCTCCGGCTACTGTATCAACAGCCAAGGTTTGACCCTCTACAACTGCCTTTGGAATACGCTCAATCGGTGCATCACTGATTCCGGCAGATTCGCTGTGTTCTAATACATTGATGGACTCGATTGATTGATCACTAAAGACTACCTCAACTTTAATGTCTCCATTATGGCCTGCCGCTATGGCTGTGTAAGTTCCTGCCTTATAGATTGTCTCACCTGTATTTGATTCAGGCTGAGAGCAGGCAGCTAATCCCAAAATCATCACGAAGCACAGTAAGAGAGACAATTGCTTAAATAATTTAAATTTCATATTCTTCCTCCCGTTAATCTAATTTTAATCCCTCTGCCAAGCATAAGCAAAGGTTTGCATGGTTTGTTATTTAACTAACCATGCTAGTCTACAATTTTATTTTATTACCTCGAGTTAAGCCTATGTCAAGAAGCGAATATATACTGCTGAAACAAAAAAACTTGGAGTTAACTCCAAGTTTTTTAAAGAAAGTAAATTATCGATATACTTTACATTACTTCCTCCCTGCATAGACCATTCGATACCGTTCGATAGCATTAAGCTCTTTATCAGAATGGCTGTTTTCAACAATTGGTCCGATATCCATCAGTTCCAAGTTCTGCAAGCCTTTGGCTTCTAGCCTTTCTAGAATTCTTTCACGAACAAGCAGCTCTCCTGCTAAACCAGGATGGGAAGTCATTTTAGAATTAGACCCGGCATAAAGATAATTACCGACTAATAATCCCTTATCCTTTATCAGAGGATAAACATAATCCAACAGAAACTCCCCATGGGATTGGGCGAAGGCCCTTGTCATGTGGGCATCCACAGCTATGTCAATAGAGGCTTTGGCAATGGGTAGGCGATTAAGATCACAGCATAAAAAGATAAAATGCTGATGATCATAGTACATTTCCAGGTTTCTTTTCAGGTAAAGCAGCCGCTCCAGATCATATTCCACGAGGATATAGGTACTATTAGGCGACAGATATTTAATATACTGCAGCAAAAAAAAGCCAACACAGTTATCCAGCTCTAAAATAAATTCCGTCTGAATTTGCTGATATTTATTAATATATTCAACCAGCGTTGCCATTCCCTTATAAATAAAGTTCACATGGACATGGGAGCTGTTATTTAAAAACTCTTCTTTTGAAGGCATTTTTTTGCCATACAGCATTTTAGTACGAACGGCGGATTCATCAATTAATACCCCGTGGTTGATGTTAACCTGGTAACCGCATTTGCAGTGAATGTTGGCCTTCATAATCATATTATCATGAATCGTACCATCAGAAATATTTAAGGACCTTTGGCAAAGGGGACAAACCAGTATTTTCAGCGCAGACATGGGAATTCCTAATTTATCTCCCTTTTCCACCCCCTGCTGCTTCATTTCGTCAATTCTAAGCGTTAAATACTCCTTCATTTTATTATACTTAACCAGCTCTTTATCAACCTTTTCCTTTTTAGCTTCTAAAAAAGGTAAATACAGTTTTCTGAATACATCTGTATTGGTACCGCTTATTCTTTGAAAGGACAGGATTTTTTGAATATCAGTCAGTGAAAAATCCAGCTGCTTCAGCTCCATAATTTGCTCCATATCTTTGCTATCAGATTCACTAAATTGATATTGTCCGCCCTTTTTCTTAGTAACAAGGAGCCCTATATCCAAATAATATCGAATTGTATCCTGGGTTACCCCATGCTTTTCTGAAAATTTACCAATTCTCATTATATTCTCCTTCTGTATCTTAAAATTCTGGCATTTGTTAACCATAGTTTACTATATATATTTTTTCTTTGCAAAAGTAGATTTAACCCATTATATTAAATTAAACCATAATAACATTTATGATTTTTAAATTACCCTCTCAATCATGATGCATCCATAAGCACTATCGTCAATTGATATACTTATATGTTTCTTAAAGCACTTATCAGGGTTAGAAAAATTTTTAGGTTTTCCTTTAACTTGTTCCTAGTTAAACTTTGATGTTTAGTATATAAGAGTGGACACGAAAAATTGAACAGATTACAACACAAAGGAGATGTTCAACAATGTCCAAAAACGGTAACAGATATTCAGATGAATTTAAACAACAAATCGTTGACCTCTATCGTACTGAAACACCGGTATCGGAACTTAGCAGCGAATATGGCGTATCTGTATAACAATTTATGGTTGGATTAAAAAGCTTTCTCCTGTCAAGATTTCTCCATTAATAATTAGAAAATCTTTTTGGGTTACTTATATATTCATCATCAATCTCTGATAATACATTCCACCCGTTTAATTTGGAATAGGAATTCCATTGAATACATTTCTTGAAACCATAAATCCACCGTATAAATGATTAATGTCTTTCACTTTCATACTCCTCTACTATACTAATAAACCCATTCCTCCATGAATATTCTTTCGCATAGTCGATACATGACTTGTTGAATTCATCTTTTAAATTGTAGTCAGCACCTTTTTTCAATAAGTATTGATATATTTTTTTCATATCATCTGTAGAATTTTTATTAACAGTAATTGCATATTTTAAAGGGATAGCCTTAAATTTATCCAAACCATTTATATCAACTCCGTTGTCAATTAATATTTTTACCACCTCTAGTGTATAACTATTTGAAGCACGAAGTACATTAAAAAAGAATGTATGCAAGGCATTCCTTTTGTATTTTCGATCAGTAAAACTAATATCTATTCCTTCAGCAACTAAAAATTTTATAATCTCAAGCTTACTTTCCTCATATTTATCGTTTAACACTACTGTTGAAAGTAAATTTAACTTTGTATACGGATTAATTTGATTTACATTTCCATTATAATACTTTTTAAAGTCCTCAACAGTTCCTTCTAATACTGCATCAAATACATTAGTAATTTTCATGTATACTTCACTCCTACTCGTATTTATGACTACAATTTGCTGAGGGTAATTCTAACCTATAATTTTCAGCATTATATTGAAATTCTTTTAAGTCTTCTATTGTTATTTCGCCATTTTTATACTTGTTAAACATTTCATTATAGGATTTCCCCTGCTTGTATCCGAAATCAACCTTACCCTTCCTAGGTTCTCCAGGCTTCCAATCGATTACCTCACCCGAATTAGGGTCACGTAAAATTCCATCAGGGTCAACTTGATTATTATATACATTTTGCTCAAATTTTTTCTATAGCTGTTTATCCCAACTCTTCCCCTCCATCGCCTCCATAAAGGCCACCTGCTGTTGATTCTTTGAAAGTTCTGGAGTATCCATCATTGGCGCTATTCAGGGGTACTTCTACATTCCCTGCTGCCAGTGAATCATGCCGCCCATAATGATACTATCAATGGAATTGATCAGTTGGTTTGCCCTTTGGGTGAAGGTTTCTCCTACTTTTTTGGCAGCTTTTTGTACCCCTCCCAGGGCTTCTTCTCCGAATTGTCTGCTGGTATTTCCTACTTTTTGTGCCGTCTATGTTGTTGAGAATTTTGTTGGCTCCTTTTTTGAGCCATGGGGCTACGTTGTTTACTTTGTTGGCTATTTTGCCTCCAAGATTTTCTGCCCATTTAGCGTTAAATGCCCATGCTACGGTGGCTCCCACGAGTCCGTCAAACAGTGCTACCCAGGGTTGATTCCTTCTTCCGACAGGGCTTGTCTGACGCAGCTTTCAAAGGCGTTGCTTACACCTCCTAGGATCATCTTTGTAAAAAGAAGGGGCATCTAATATTCTATCACTACAATATTCTACAAACAACTCATCATAATTTACACCATTATTTAATACAAATCATTTATGCTATATCCTCTAAGTTTTGGATTAGAAAAACAAAATTCAACATTTGCATATTTTATAAGAAAGTTTTTTGTAGTTCATTTATGCTATAACCATATTTTTTCAAACCTTCACACAATTTGTTAACATCAATTTCAGCCTTTCCTGTCCATCCAACTTCCTTTAACTTACTATCAAGAAAAGATTGCTTTTTAATCATAAATATCTCCTCATTTTCATTCAATAATAAATTAATTAAGTCTCCATATAAAAACTCACAATTAGGATTTTGTTGGCTATTTTTCCTTCCAGATTCTTTACCATTTGGCGTTAAATGCCCATGCTTACTACTATTGAATTTTCCTATAAGTTATGATTGAAAACCAATAAATATCCATTCATCAACTACATCCCAAAAGTTAATATTATATCTAGGTTGTTTATCGACCCACCATAAAGTAGCTTTATCATTTTCGCAATTACTATAATCGATAGCTACATAGCCTCCCATTCCACTTTTAAAAAAGCCAAGTGTAGTCTTTAGATTTATC
>CBFGTV010000085.1:0-13661 GCA_965652145.1 uncultured Clostridiaceae bacterium | reverse complement strand
GGAGCCACGTGGCAAGTTTCCTTGTAAAAAGAAGAAGGGAAATAAAAAATGAAAATTGATGTTTTAGTAGCAGAGATTGGCAGTACAACCACAGTGGTAAATGGATTTATGGGAATTCATGGCCCTGAACCGAAGTTTATCGGTCAGGGCCAGGCCCCAACCACCGTCCTGGAAGGGGATGTTACCGTCGGTTTAAAGGGGGCCATTGAAGATTTAAGGCAAGGCCTTAAGGTTGATACCATTGATTATAATGAAATGCTGGCCACCAGCAGTGCTGCCGGAGGACTAAAGATGACTGTCCATGGGCTGGTTTATGATATGACCGTCAGGGCAGCCAAGGAGGCCGCTTTGGGGGCAGGGGCCCTGATTCATCAGATTACCGGGGGAAGGCTGAAAAGAACGGATTTAAAGAAGTTGTTGGAAATTAATCCCAATATTATTTTAATAGCGGGAGGGGTCGATTATGGAGAAAGGGAAACGGCCCTTTACAATGCAGAAAAGATTGCTTCATTAGCCTTAAAGATTCCTGTAATTTATGCTGGGAATATCGAAAATCAAGAGGAAATACGGGAAATTTTTATGGAAACCGGTCAGCAGCTCTACTGCGTAGAAAATGTTTACCCAAAGATTGATTTATTGAATATTGAGCCCACTCGGGCCGTCATTCAAGAGGTATTTGAAGCTCACATTGTTCATGCCCCGGGAATGGCCAAGGTTCGAGAAATGGTAAAGGGCCCCATTATCCCCACTCCGGGAGCCGTCATGGAGGCTTCAAAGCTATTGAAGGAACGAATTGGTGATTTAATCACCTTCGATGTGGGGGGAGCTACGACGGATTTACACTCTGTGACCGAAGGCAGCGAGGAAATCAATCGAATTTTAATTAGTCCTGAACCCCTGGCAAAAAGAACGGTAGAAGGAGACCTGGGGGTTTTTGTAAATATGAACAATATTGTAGAGCGGATCGGGAGAGATAGGCTTCAGCAGGAGCTGGGCTTCGACTTAGAGGGTGTTATGACTGAATACAGGGCGATTCCCAAGTCTGAAGAGGAAATAAAATTTGTAGAACGACTTACCCAAGAAGCGGTAGAAACAGCCCTTCAGCGGCATGGCGGTAAAATCAGGAATTTATATGGTCCTGGGGGAAAAACCACGATAGCAGAAGGGAAAGATCTGTCTAATGTCAAATATATAATAGGAACAGGCGGAGCCCTGACCAGATTGCCCAGGGGTAAAGAAATACTGACACAACTAGTAAAGAAAAAGAGACAAAACCACATGTATCCTACAGAAGAAGCAAGGGTTTTAATAGATCAGCATTATATCATGGCTTCTCTGGGGGTTTTGGCCAAGGCCTATCCTGATCCCGCCTTTAGTCTGTTAAAGAACAGTCTGGGGCTTTAAAACGGGAGTGAGTAAAGTGAATCCACGAATAAACATTAACTTAAGAAAGCTTCAGCATAATGCTGCCACCATGGTAAAGCTGTGTAATCAGTTTGATATCCAAGTGGCTGCCGTTACAAAGGGGGTATGTGCCCATCCAAGGATTGCTGCTGCCTTAGCAGCTGGTGGGGTCCAATATTTGGCTGATTCGAGAATCGAGAATTTTTATAGGCTTCAGGAGCTTCCGGCGGAAAAGATTTTCCTCAGGCTGCCGATGGTTAGCCAGGCCCTGGAGGTGGTAAAATATTCAGATATCAGCTTGAATTCGGAATTAAAAACTATTAAGGCCCTTAACCGGGCCGCTGAGGATCTGGGGAAGGGCCACCGTATTATCATTATGATCGATTTGGGGGATCTTAGGGAAGGTATATTCCATGAGGAGGAGCTAAGGGAGCTTCTTAAGGAAATTAAGTCTTTAAGGCATATTCAAGTGGCCGGTGTGGGGACCAATTTAACCTGTTTCGGAGGGGTAATTCCCGATGAGGTCAACTTAGGGCGGCTGATCGACCTTTCCAGGGTGGCAGAGTCGGTTTTGGGGTACCCGATGGAAATTATCAGTGGAGGTAATTCCAGTAGTATTCATTTGCTGCTGGAAAACCGAGTGCCAAAGGGAATCAATCAATTAAGGCTGGGAGAGGCAATTTTGTTAGGAACTGAAAGTGCCCGGGGAAATTCAATTCAGGATACCTATCAGGATGCTTTGCAATTGGTGGCGGAAATTATAGAAATTAAAGAGAAGCCTTCGGTTCCTATCGGAGTGATCGGCAGGGATGCCTTTGGAAATATTCCTGTGTTCGAGGAGCGGGGTACCTTGAAGCGGGCCATATTGGCCGTTGGAAAGCAGGATACTGCCACCCATCCGGTCTATCCCCTGGATACTTCTATCCAGGTATTGGGGGGCAGCAGTGATCATTTAATTATTGATTTAACCCATTGCCGGCATCCCTATGGGGTGGGGGATGAGGTTGTATTTAACTTGAGCTATGGAGCCATGCTAGCTCTAATGACCAGTGAATATATTACTAAACATTTTATTGAATCAGTTTAGGAACCCTTAAAATTGAATATTTTTTCCCTTTCTGCAATAATCATTTATTGAGGAGGGAAAAAGGCTATGAAGCTAATGTTAGAATTGTCTGATCAAGCCTATGAAATAGTTCATGCCCTTGCAGAGGCTGAAGGTTTAACGGTAGAGGTATATCTTACCAGAGCGATTGAGGGGGGGAGGCTTCAAGGAGAGGAAGCCTTTAGAAGGTTTATGATTATGGAGCTGAAGGGCCTGCTTGAAAAAATTGAGCAGAGAAAAGGGTATTTTAAAAACAATAACAAGCAGAGAGGCCTTCGATTCATTGCCCATAATCAAATCAAAAAGGGAGTCCCCCCTGAAATAGAAAAAATGATAAAGGATTATCAGAAACGAGACTGGCTTGAAGGGGATCATTTTTATCTCATCATGGAAGAAAATCGTTTGGCGGGATATGCAGGCTTTAGTAGCCATAGTGAGGCAATGCCCTATGGAAGCTATTTGTTTATCTATGATCTGTATGTTATGCCGGCTTACCAGCATAAGGCCGGTTTAACTCAGCTTGCCGCCGCACTACAGGCCCTGGTTAAAAAAAATGCCTATCAGTGTATAGATATCAGCAGCCTTTCAACAAATTTAGAGGAGCATCATCTGTCCTTAATGGGTTTTTTACCCTTTGAGCAAACAGTAGTGTTAAAAGGAACCATTCAGCCTGGCAAAACAGCGATTAAGCCAAATGCCCTTAAGAAGGTGTCATTACCTAAAAACTGGATGGCCTTTGAAGACAGCCTAAGCCTTGGCAGATCCTATCCGATAGATTATTGGGTAAAAAAATACCAACGAGATAAGAAAGCAATCAGCTTAAGAGCCTATACCATGGAAAAATCCAAACTGATATTAGCCAGGGAGGAAAAAGAGGAAGGCAAAGCCATAAAGTATACTGTTTTTGTGGAAGCCAACAGACTTTTTGATCAGGCCTATCTGGATTTGTTAAAAAAGAACTTAGTTTCCCTATTGTCTAGGGAAGCCAAGGAGCGGATAATTCAAATTCAATTGCCACAGGAAATGGATTTTCAGCTAGAAAATCAAGAAATTAGAAAAGTTGGCTGGTATCGAAAAATCATTCATTAGCAATAAAAAGCTTTAAAGGAGCAGCGTTGGCTGCTCCTTTTTGTAAGCTTAAAGTATTGCCAGAATCAGCAAAATAAAATATAGCGTCTGAATGTAGTCTTGGTTTTTTTTCAGGTCGTCCTTCAGGGTTTCATTTTCTCTGGCTAATCGCTGAATTTCACTATTTAAACTATCTACTTGGTTGATTTCCTCCTTTAGGACCTCATACCTTCTGAGCTTTTCCTCAAGATCCTTAACTATATTTTTGGAATTTAAAAGCTCGTATTCCATGGTCATAAGCTGTGTTTCAGAATGACTCAATTGTGTCCTTAAGCTCTGAAGCTCCTGGGACTCTACAATGGTGCGTTCAACTACCGGATGTATTTTTCCCTTGACGTCAGGTGAAGGAGCATCAGCAGCCTTATTGGTCTCCTTCGGTATGAAGTTGTGATTTATCAACTGATATTTCATCATAATCCATGTCACCTCCCAAGCCTAAAAACTGAATTCCCGGATACAGGGTACCGTATAAAAATTGTCCCTTGATTTCCTTTTCCTCAGCTAAATTGCTAATATAACGATAGCGTTTAAAATGTTTCAATTTACTTCCTTTAATATTTTCAGGTTTAGACCAGGTTTTCCCATTATCCATTGATATGGCCCTGGTCAGATGATTAAATTGAATCCAAATAAGGTAGAGCTGATTTTGCAACAGAATCAGTTGGGGAAAGGAGCAGTTTAAGGGTTTAGAAAGGGTTTTTCTTTGGGTTTGGGTTTTAATGGAGTCAGATTCCATACGGAGGTATTGAACAGATAGGGTATCCTGTTCATAATCACTCCAGGTTAGGTGCAGGGTTCCACGCTGATCCATCAGGCAATCCATGTAGAGCTTTGTACTTTTGATATCTGTCAGCTGCTTTGGTTTAAACCAGCTATTTTCTGAAATATCATAGCCGGTAAAATAAATCTGCTCGTGTCTTCCTACAAGGGAGCTATAAAACAGGAGCAAAGGACTATTCTCTTTTCCATTCGTCAATAAATTTATCGGGTTGACATATTTATTAAAGCTCAAATCAGTAATGTTGCTTTTAACCCACTCATCTGTATCTGCCTTTAAAAGATAATGATAAAGGGTTGTTTTTTTGCCGTGATTTAGCATAAAAACAAGATGGGTTTGTCCGAGGATAGATTTAATTCTGCAGCTAAGAACTTTTTCTGATAACGGATGCTGAAATACCTCCTTGCTTTTCCACGTACCCTTAAAAAGCCAATGGTAATAGACAAAACCGTTGGTATGGCAGCTTACCGCATGAATGCTGTCATCCGGGGCTAAATCGACATCAAAGCTATGGCAGGCCATGGAAAAAACCTGGTTTTTTTCAGCCCATTGGCGATTTTCATTGGATGAAATGTAGTATAAGTCCTTATGTTGATCTAAATAAAGGTTATATCTTTTTGCTTTCGTGGTTTGTAATAAATACTCATGTCTACCAATTAAGGGCATAGAATCACTTCCTATTAGATTTTAGTAAAATATATGCAATTTCAAAATAAAAATTACTGATAACTAGCACCTAAAAAGCGACCGATACATATTTTACATTAAGCGAAGATGTAGATAAACAAAATAATTTTAATAAAGAAGGAGTTGAGTTTAATGTCTTGCAGAAACAATACAGATGCAGTTGTCCAATCAATAGATGATAAATGTTGTGTAGCTGATACCGGTTGTTATTTTGACGGCTGTCTGGACAAAATTGTTGGTGAATGTATTTTTGTTGACAAGGTTTATGATTCTGTAACCTTTAATCTCTCAGGACTACAGCCTGCTTCCAAGGTTTGCTTTAGCAATCTGCCCGCATCAAAATGCGGTCCTAAATCTAGAATTGTCAGAGTGCTGGATATAAGAAGCAGAAAGTTTTTTAATCCTAACAACATTAACGATCCTAAGAATCTAACCATTACTCCCAAAACCACCTTGTCGGGAGCACAATTTGTTACCGATGAAAGGGGTAATCCGGTTGTCGTACCTGGGCCGGCTGGTTTACTACAATATCTTATTTACACCGACACTGAAGAATGTGACGAAGAAGGTCTGGGAACACCTATCTTTGGTTCTCAGGAAATTACCGTTACCGGATCAGTATTAGTGGAAATTGATGTAGAATTCATCGACGCCTTGGGAAATACGCAAACAGCTACATTAACTGGAAGGGTACCGGTTAAACAAGTCTTAACAAACTTCTTTGAGCTTTGTATGCCTTCAGTATTCGATTCTTCATTCCTGCCTCAGTTTACAGAGTTTTGTAATATTTTATTCCGGGCCAGACTCGCTACCCAGAGTATTACAAGAGATATTAGCTTTAATCCTGTTACCGGTGAAGTACAGGTTAACCTGATTTTGGCCCTGTGCCTTACCTGTGAAAAGAAAATTAAGGTGCCTGTACAGCTATGTGTACTCAGTACAGGATTCTGTAAGCAAACGCCAAGGGAAAGACCGATTTGCGGAGATGAATTCCCACCATTATTCCCGCCGCAGGTCAATGAACCCTTTGTATCGATCAATAGAGAACAAGATTAACTATTATTATTCAAATCTGGTATCTTGAGATGCCAGATTTTTTTATAATCGATAGGAAAGTTCTCACTTAAAATATTTTAATGAAAGAAAATCTTTCGTATAAAGATTTCGACAAAGTCCTCCTTAATATCTTCCAAAGGAAGACTTTGTTCTTGTGGGGGTAACTTAATGCAACATTGGAAAATAAGCTGTAATCGATTATAATAATAAATAGCACACAGAAAAACAAAAGGAGGCCTTTCATAAATGGAAAAAGTAATCGATTTAAGGAGTGATACAGTTACCCTGCCCACCGAGGAAATGCTGGAGGCCATAGGTCAGGCAAGCCTGGGGGATGATGTTTATCGAGATGATGCCACTGTCATTCGGTTGGAAAAAATGGCGGCAGAGCTGGTGGGGAAGGAGGCGGCCCTGTTTGTTCCCTCCGGCACCATGGGCAACCTAGTGGCCGTTATGACCCATACTACTCCAGGTCAGGAGATTATTCTTGAAGAAAGCTGTCATATCTATCTTTATGAGGTGGCTGGTATTGCTCGTTTGGCCGGGGTACAGGCCAGACCCATTAAAGGGATCGACGGAATCATACCCCTTAAGGAAATTGAAGGGGCCATTAGAAGTGAAAATATACATTTTCCCGAAACCGGATTAATCTGTTTAGAAAACAGCCATAATATGGCGGGAGGAACCGTAGTTCCCCTGGAAAAAATGAAAGAGATCTACGAATTGGCTAAGTCCCATGGAATTCCACTTCATCTCGATGGAGCCAGAATTTTTAATGCAGCCCTCTATCTTTCGGTGGAACCTAGGGAAATAGCCAAGTATTGTGATTCCCTTATGTTTTGTCTTTCAAAGGGATTAAGCGCCCCGGTGGGCAGTTTGCTGGCGGGAACAAAGGATTTCATTGAAAGGGCAAGAAAGAACCGTAAAATGTTGGGTGGTGGCCTGCGCCAGGCGGGTGTTTTAGCTGCACCCGGTATAGTTGCTCTTGAAAAATACCGTCACTGGCTCCAAAAAGATCACGACCATGCCAGGGTATTGGCCCATGGTCTTAAGGCCATTGAGGGAATTCAGGTGGCGGTGGATCAGATCCATACCAATATTGTCAATGCAGATTTTTACCATACCGGATGTTCGGTGGCATCTTTATTGAAGGACATGTACCATAAAGGCATTTGGGCCAATGGTCGAAACGACCGAATGATTCGGTTCGTCACCCACAGGGGAATAACGGAGCAGGACGTTTTGAGGGCAGTTGATATTATAAAAGAGATATTAGAAGAAAAGTCGGGTGAGTAACATGGATTTATTTGATATGGCCAAAGAGAATCTTATGGAAAAACAGGCCCCCCTGGCCGAACGGATGAGGCCAAAAAAAATTGAAGAAATTATGGGACAAGGACAAATTTTAGAAAAGGGAAGGTTCTTACATCGTTGTATTCGATCGAAGCGACTGCCGTCAATTATCCTGTATGGTCCTCCTGGCACAGGAAAAACTACTATTGCCAAGGCGATTGCCAATGAAATGGAATCAGAATTTTTTCAGTTAAATGCTGTGACATCGGGAGTAAAGGAAATAAGAGAGGTAGTCGATAAGGCCAACAGTCTGTTGGGAATGTATCAGAAAAGCAGTATATTGTTCATCGATGAAATTCACCGTTTTTCAAAAAATCAACAGGATGCGCTGCTGCCCCATGTAGAAAAGGGACTATTGACATTGATTGGTGCTACAACTGAAAATCCCTATTTTCAGGTCAATGGGGCCCTGTTGTCCAGAACAACTGTTTTGAAGCTGGAGCTGTTGGATAAGGAGGAAATTATTAAACTATTAAAACGAGCCCTGGCAGATGCTAAGCAGGGTTTGGGAGCTTATCCTGTAGAGATTACAGAGGAGGCTCTGGACCATATTGCAGATATTGCCGGTGGTGATGTACGCAGGGCCTATAATGCCTTAGAGGTGGCAGTCCTTAGTACACCCTATAATGAAAACATGAAGATCCTTGTTGATCTTGAGGTGGCTGAGGAATCTATTCAAAAAAGGGCTTTACAGTACGATAAGAACGGCGATCAGCACTATGATGTAATTTCGGCCTTCATTAAAAGTATTCGAGGCAGTGATCCCGATGCGGCCCTTCACTATCTGGCAAAAATGCTCTATGGCGGGGAAGATCCTGAATTTATTGGTAGAAGACTCATTATTTCTGCTGCTGAAGATGTGGGCAATGCTGATCCCTACGCCTTGCAGGTGGCCTTGGCCGCCCATGAGGCCGTCACAATTCTCGGTCTGCCTGAGGGAAGAATTCCCCTCTCCCAGGCAACGGCCTATTTGGCATCGGCACCTAAAAGCAATGCTGCTATCATGGGAATTGATGCTGCCATGAGGGATGTAGAGACTTATAAGACCACCGTACCCAATCATCTGAAGGATGCCCATTATGGAGGGGCTAAAAAGCTGGGACACGGAAAGGGTTATTTGTATGCCCATGATTATGAAAACAACTATGTTGTCCAGCAGTATTTACCCGATGAGCTTCTGGGAAAAAAATATTATCACCCTACGGAAAACGGTTACGAAAAAACAATCAGGCTGCATTTAGCCTCACTAAAAAAAGAGTAGAGGATACAGATATCTGTCACTAAAGAGAAAGATGTGGGAAAAACCACATCTTTCTCTTTAGTTTATCATATAAATTTAACATAATTTGAAAAACCTCCCCCTAAAGCTGTAACCGAGTTTGCCGATTTCTCATATAGTAATAGTAAAATTGCATTTCATCTTGCAATAGGGGGAATCATTTAATGGAAACAAAATACTATTTAGCAGTTTTTGATTCTAAAAACCATGCAATTTATGTTCATCAGCTCTTAAGGAAAAAGAAAATTGAAGGTTTTGAATTGGTCTCAACTCCGTGTAAGATCAAGTCAGGCTGCAGCTATTCCATTAAATTCAGTGACTTTGAGCTGCATAGGGTATTGACAGAAGAGGCGGCTTCAATCAATAAAAAAATAGCTGCCTTTTACGAAGTAAATCGCAGCTATGGAAGAAGGAGCATAGAAAAAATTAATATATAGATCATTTAAATAGATTCTTTATACGGCTCATAAAGCCTGGACTTAGGTCATTAAGGTGGGTGAGGCGACTTTCTATTTCCATGATATGTTTTTTAAAGAATACCATACGGTCTTCAATTTCATAAATTCTTTTTTGATAGTTGTTCAGTTCTTTTTGGAGCAATAATTGTTGGCTTTCTATTTCTAAAAGCTCTTGATTAAGATCTGCCAGCTCTGAATAGAATCCTTCAATTTTATTGGTGTCAGTTTCAATATCCTTTTCTTCGGAATGAATAGCTGGAATATGAATTTTCTTTGCCTCAAGCTTTTCTACCTCCAGCATCATCTGATTGATATATTGCTGTACTCCCTGTACCAAATCCTTTAGGCTGGCATCCACCTCGATTTGTGAGACAGACTTCGGTTCCTCCAATGGAGGTTCGGCAGGTTCAGCTTCTAAGGATGATTCAGTTAAAGGGGTATTAATGATATTTACTTCTGTTTCAGCTTGATCATCGGTTACTTCAACGGTCAAATTACTGTTTGTATCAGATGAACCCCCTGAATCATCTTCATTTTGTAAATCAGAAGAGGCAGGCAGACTTTGGGGCGGTTCAATGGGATCGATTGACTTGAACAGCTTGGTACCAATAATTTTAATCTGATCGGTAATTTCACAATAGCACTGACTAATGGCGATGCTGATTTTTTCAAAATCATTATTGGTAATATATTTAACCATTATTGGATTATCGATTTTGTGGTAACGATGGTTGGTGGAAGGAGACCAATGGGTGCCAAAATCTCCTGAATATATTTCAACAATTTGATTGGTTTGTCTGGTTAATACCATTAAAGTCGATCCATCCTGAATTAAAACAGGAGAAAGGCTGTTGGAATTAGGGTCAGACAAGGTTTTGGTGGTACCCCATTTTGACTTGTAGTTAATAACATTCAGCTTTCTTTTATATTTGACAGTAAAATTGTTTTCCTCAATGGTACACCAAACCAGGTGCAAATTGTCCTTATTGTCAATTAATATATGGGGGTGACTATGGTCCTCCTGGAGGCTGGTTACCATCTCAGGGCTGCTCCATTTTTTATTAAAGGCATTGAAAAAATTATAGTAGAGCTGATGATTATTCTTATAAAGCACCTTATAAATTAAATGCACATTCCCCTGACTATCAAAATCAATTTGAAGCGGAGAGGGGTATTTTCCAGGAAGATAATTAGAAACGGTTTTTTTATTGATATTTTTATCATTCCAATACATGTGCTCGATAGAGGCTACCATAGGATTTGTAAGGTTTGTCTTATTGCAAAATACATGGGTTTCCTTATTTTTGATTAAAATAAGCAAATTTTTATAGTGGTTAGATTTAATGTCAAGTTTCGAAATTTGTCTATGGGACCACTGGTTTTTTTGCCGAATATAGTATAAAAGCGCACCATCTTGATCAATACAGATCAAGTGAATGTAATCATTTAAGTCAATTGTGACTGAAAAGTCCAGCATTCCTTTGGGGGTGATGATCTCTTCATCCATTACTTGATTATCTTCTGAAAAAAGCTTGGCAGATATTGTCCTATCTTTATTCATGTAAAACAGATATGCTAAATTTGCCCTTGTCTTGAGAAGGTAATTTTGAGGAATGGGTAATTGCATCTTATTCACTTCCTTTAATCAGATTTTAAATAAATTATCACCAATATCAACTTACTCCATATTATGATATCACTAGCAAATTTATTATTGATTTGTATTTTCTGGAATGAAAGTAAGGGGGGTAAAACATGTCATTAATTTTTGATCCAAGTCCAGGAAGTGAAATTTCACTGCAACAGGATCCGTATTTTCCAGATTTTAAAGCAGAATGTGTAATTGTTGACAAGGTGTATTTCAGTTGTCAACAACGTGAATGCTTTGATGAAGTATTTGTATCTATACCAGAGGGAAAGTTCCAATTTGTAGAGATTATCTTTAATCCAGGAACAATTGTTCCTAACACTTTAGTAATTACGCCGATACCTAACAGACCTAATTTCAGCAGAGTTCGATTTCGGGTCTCTATAACCTTCTTATTAAAAATTAGAGATTGTGAAACTGGAAAAGTCATTACGGTTGAGGGTGAATTACCAGAAATTCTTAAAGATGTTATTTTATTTGTACCGGAAGCCCGGGATGAATTTACATTCCAAATTGTCATTGAAACAGCTTCCCAGGTCCTTAGCGAGCCAGTTCAGGATAATTGCTTCTTTTCTTTTGCAGTTGGTACATTTATTATCATCAAGGTTGTAGGAAAGGTACAGCTGCTGATTCCTGCCTTTGGCTTCTGCCCAGAGCCACCAGAATGTGAGGAATTCCAGCCAGACGATATTTGTGTTATCTTTGAGACAGCACCATTCCCAGAGTTTTTCCCACGACAGCTTGAGGATATTGACAGCGAAGACTTTTTCTAAAGAAAAAACAAAAAAAGTGATAAAAAGCTACCAAAATTGGTAGCTTTTATTTGTAACACATTTATTGCCAATACATATATTGATACTGTATAGAAAATTAAATCGATTATAGCAAGGGGGTACTACGATGTCATTAATTTTTGATCCTAGCCCAGGGAGCCCGGTAACGCTTCAACAGGATCCATATTTCCCCGAATTTAAGGCGGAATGTATTATTGTTGACAAGGTATATTTTAGCTGTCAACAAAGGGAATGCTTTGATGAAGTGTTTGTACCAATTCCCGAGGGTGATTTCCAGTTTTTAGACATTACATTCAACCCAGGAGAAATAGTTAAAGAAAGCTTGGTAATTACACCAATACCTAATCGGCCTAACTTTAGCAGAGTTCGATTTAGAGCTAAGATTACCTTTACATTAAAGGTAAAGGACTGTAAAACAGGCCACGTACTTAATATTGAGGGAGAATTACCCGAAATTCACAAGGACATAATTCTCTTTATTCCAGAGGCAAGGGATGAGTTTACATTCCAAATCGTTATAGAAACTGCCTCGCAGGCTTTAACTGAGCCAATACAGGATAAATGCTTCTTTATCTTCGCTGTAGGCATATTTTTCATCGTGAAGGTAGTAGGAGAAGTACAATTGCTGATTCCTGCCTTTGGCTTCTGCCCAGAGCCACCAGAATGCGAAGAATTCCAGCCCGACGACATTTGTATTATCTTTGAAACGGCTCCGTTCCCAGAATTTTTCCCTCGTCAGCTTGAGGATATTGACACCGATGCTAACTTTCTATAATTAAAAGAATCAATAAAAAACTGCCCTATTTCAGGCAGTTTTTTATAATTCATAGGAAAATTCTCACTTGTATTTTTACTATTTAGTGATAAACATTTGAGTGTAGTAGCCGTTGTAAATTCCAATTCCAATATGAGTGAAGTTTGGATTTAAAATGTTATTTCGATGACCTTCAGAATTCATTAAGCTGGTATGGGCATCCTGTACGCTGTAATTTTTAGCAATATTTTCTCCAGCTGCACGATATTGAATACCAAAGTCACGCATCATATCAAAGGGGGACCCATAGGTTGGAGAGGTATGGGAGAAATATTTGTTATCATGCATGTCTTTAGATTTAATTCTGGCTACGTTTGCCAGGCTCACATCTACAGTTAAAGGCTTTACACCTGCTTGAGCTCTTGCTTGATTAACAAGTTCAACCATTTGGGCTTCTTCAGCAGAAAGGCCTTGGGTATTAGTTTCAGGCTGTTTAGCTTGCTCTTTCGGTTGTTCTAAAGCAGGCTCTTCAACGGGCTTGCTTGGAGCAGCAGGTTGTGATGGCGCTTCAACTTTATTTTCCGTTACTTTTTCGGGCTTTGCAGTTTCTACTTCAGTAGTTTCTTCAGCGGGGGTAATGGTGGGATTTAAATTACCTAATGTAATTTGATAACCATTTCCGGATTTTACAATATTACAAGTATTAGATTTTGACGAGTTGTTTAGGGGGATTGTAGTTAATTGGGCATTGTTGTCCTTAATAAGGGACTCTAGGTTTGTTTTGGAAAGATTAGAAACAACGTTGTTTGCATTTGTGTTGTTGCAAACAGTGGCTGCACTGGCTGTTGCCGCTGTACCTACTAATAGGGCAGTCACCATGGCAGGGACGATTACCTTTCTTGATAGTTTGTTAATTAACATTCTATCTCCTCCTTTATTTAAGCTTGTACTAAATGATACAGTAATATAGCACTCCATTCAATGCATAAAATATGGTATCGGGGTGAAATAAAGGAAAGGGAGTAAGGGCATGTATAAAATCATTTGTCTTTCCTCAGTTGATTATGATTGGATGTTTCAAAGGCCGCAGCAGTTAATGCGGGAGCTGGCCAGGCAGGGGAAGGAGGTTATCTATTGTAATAAAACCCAGCGGAAGGATCGCATATTGGAATTTCGTGAACCTAATCTGACTATATGCCATGATCTAAAGGGGCTTT
>CBFGTV010000084.1:0-14187 GCA_965652145.1 uncultured Clostridiaceae bacterium | reverse complement strand
GTTCCTCGTCAGCTCAGTCAAAATCTTGCCGAGCACAGGCGCTTGAATTTCTTATTTAGTTGTAGCCTTGTTCATTGGCATTCCCCCTTTCAAAATGGTCGGCAGCAGTCAGCCCTATGCTGACCGCTCCCTCTTATTATAAACTTAATTGAGCTTCATTTCAATCATCTTTGCCAAACCAACTGCCAAATCATTTAACTGGGTCTGATCCTTCCCCTCCAGCATAACCCTTACCAATGGTTCAGTTCCCGAGGGACGAATCAATACCCTTCCTTGGCCCTGAAGCTGAGCCTCGATTCGATTAATTTCCTGAACAATGGTTGGTTCTTCCAAATAGGCATTCTTTTTATCCTTGCATACCCTGGCATTAACCAGTACCTGAGGATAAGCAGTCATCATGTTGCTTAATTGCGAGAAGGCCTTGTTCTCCTCTACGATGGTGTCAGCCAATTGTACTGCGGTTAACAGACCGTCGCCAGTGGTATTATAGTCAAGAAAGATAATATGACCTGATTGTTCTCCCCCCAGGGAGTAACCATTTTGCAGCATTTCTTCCAAAACATAACGGTCTCCAACCTTGGTTTTGGTTATTGCCATGCCCCTTTCCTTAAGGGCAATATCCAGACCAATGTTGCTCATAACTGTAGCCACAATGGTGTCCTTTTTTAAGGCACCATGCTTCTTTAACTTGCTTCCGCATATTGCCATTATATGATCACCATCAACAATTTGACCCTTTTCGTCAACTGCAATAGCCCTGTCAGCATCACCATCAAAGGTAATGCCTATATCAGCCTTTACCTCCTGCATATAGACCTGTAACACCTCAGGATGGGTTGAGCCGCATTTTAGATTAATATTTAATCCATTGGGCTGATCATTAATGGCATATACTGTAGCTCCCAGCTCCTTAAAAAGTCTTGGTGCTACCTGATATGCAGCTCCATTCCCCAAGTCAAGGGCAATTTTCAATCCCTTAAAGGATTGATTGATGGTGGATTTCAAATAGCTAATATATTCCTCAGCAGCATCCTTCATAATCGTTAGGCGACCCACCTGATCGCCCATGGCCCGATGAGGCACATCAAGTTTGTTTAATATATATGATTCTATCTTGTCTTCAATTTCGTCCGGCAATTTAAAGCCTTGATGATTAAAAAATTTGATACCATTGTACTCTGCAGGGTTATGGGATGCAGAAATCACCACTCCACAGTCTGCCCCCAGGGCTCTGGTTAAGTAGGCAACAGCTGGAGTAGGAATGATTCCCAGGGATATGACCTCAACCCCCATAGACATAAAGCCTGCCGCCATGGCAGATTCCAGCAGATCTCCTGAAAGGCGGGTATCCTTTCCAATAACGGCTTTACCTTGCTGTTTGTCCTTTAACAATACATAGGCACCGACTCTTCCCAACTGGTAGGCTAATTCCGGTGTCAAATCCTGGTTAGCAATTCCCCTGACACCATCTGTTCCAAATAATTTTCCCATCTGCAATCCTCCTTTAATGGCCTATCTTTTCCATTTTACCATAAACAGGCCTTAGTGACCAGTGGTTGAATTTTGCTTGTCAATTAATGGTCTTTAAAACTATTGTATGAAACAATATCATGATCGGTACACCAGCCTCATCTTGAGCATTCTTTAGACCAAAGCCTTCCTTTGGAAGATTGGACGACTTTATTGAGACCTATAAGGAAGGCAGTCTTTCAAATATTTAAAAAGAGAACTTTCCTATTACATACAAAAAAGCATGGATTGACAACCATGCTCTTTTTGTATGCTTTCATTATATTGAACTTTTACTTTCTAACCTCTTGTGCACCTCTTTCAAGGGCTTCCTTATTTAAAGGAATCAGGTGGGCCTTACCTTCCCCATATACCTTTTTAAAGGCTTCAATAACAGATTCTACTTCGACTGCCTTAGTTAGCTCTAAATAGGCTCCCAGCATTACCATGTTGGCCACACGGCTATTGCCAAGGTCGTTGGCAATTTCATTGGCTGGAATATAGTAGGCCTCAACATCATCTCTGCTGGTTTTTTGGTCGATTAATGAGCTGTTGATTAGAAGCTTACCACCGGATACAATATTTTGCTCGAATTTTACCAATGAGGGAAGATTCATAATGATGGCAGCAGTGGCATCCTCCGTAATAATGGGTGATCCCACCGGAGTGCTGGATACGATTACGGCACAGTTGGCTGTTCCTCCCCTCATCTCTGGTCCATAGGAGGGTAACCAGGATACCTGCTTGTTTTCAATCATACCAGCGTAGGTTAAGAGCTGACCCATAGACATAACGCCCTGACCTCCGAAGCCGGCCATAATAATTTTTTCAGTCATCATATTATTTTCCCTCCTCTGGTGTTCGAAAATTTCCTAATGGATAATAAGGAATCATATTTTCTTCTAACCATTTCAACGATTCCACAGGAGTTAAGCCCCAGTTGGTAGGACAAGTGGAAAGTACCTCTACAATACCAAAGCCCTTGCCTTCCAATTGAACCTCAAAGGCTTTTCTGATTGCCTTTTTAGCCTTTCTGATTCCTGGAACGTTGTGTACGGTAACCCTTTCTACAAAGACCGCACCATCAATTGTAGCCAGCATTTCTGACATCCTTAAGGGCATACCAGAATGGGCAGCACTTCTACCTTGAGGTGCTGTAGTGGCTTTTTGCCCGATTAGGGTTGTAGGCGCCATTTGTCCCCCTGTCATACCATAAATGGCATTATTGACAAAGATCGTAGTGATTTTTTCGCCACGATGGGCGGCATGGATAATTTCCGCTGTTCCGATGGATGCCAGGTCTCCGTCTCCTTGATAGGTAAAGACCACATTGTCTGGCAATACTCTTTTAATTCCAGTGGCTACAGCCGGTGCTCGACCATGGGCCGCCTCGTGCATATCACAGTTAAAATAGTCATAGGCCAATACTGAACAGCCTACGGGAGCCACTCCGATGGCTTTTCCTAAAACACCCAATTCCTCTAAAACCTCTGCTACCAATCTATGAATAATTCCATGGGTACATCCAGGACAATAGTGAAATTGCTTATCGGTTAAACCTTCTGTCTTTTTGAATACAACTGCCATTATTTTGCACCCCCTAAAATTTCCTTCACCTTATCTATGATTGCTTCAGGAGTCGGAATCATTCCGCCGGTTCTGCCATAGAAGTGAACAGGCAGCTTGCCGTTAGCTGCAATCTTAACATCGTCAATCATTTGGCCTGTACTCATTTCAACAGACATAACCGCCTTTGCTGTGGCCGGAATCTGTTCAAAGGCCTTGTTAGGGAAGGGCCATAGGGTTATGGGTCGAATTAGCCCTACCTTGATACCATCCTTTTCTAAGGCATCAATGGCATTTTTAACAATTCTTGAAGTGGTGCCATAGGCCACCAATACCATTTCTGCTTCATCCATTTTGTACATTTCGTATCGAACTTCTTTTTCTTCCATTTCCTTATATTTTGCCTCAAGCTTCCAGTTGTGTTTTTCCAATTCTGCTGGATCCAGGGCCAAGGAATTAATAATATTAGGATTACGTTTTCCTTCTGTTCCTGTAGTAGCCCAATCCTTTGGAGGAAGCTCTCTTTTTGTCGGCTCATTAAATTCTACAGGCTCCATCATTTGACCAATCATACCGTCGCCCAAAACAATTACCGGGTTTCTGTAATAATCAGCTACATTAAAGGCCTCCATGGTTAAATCCACAGCCTCCTGTAGGGTAGCTGGTGCATATACCAGGTGTCGATAGTCACCATTTCCGCCCCCTCTGGTGGATTGGAAATAGTCTGCCTGGGAAGGCTGAATTCCTCCTAGCCCTGGGCCCCCTCTACTGATATTGACAATAACGCAGGGTAACTCTGCTCCTGCAATATAGGAAATTCCTTCTTGCTTCAGGGCCATTCCTGGTGAAGATGAAGAGGTCATTACCCTTGCTCCGGTACCGGCAGCTCCATAAATCATGTTAATGGCAGCCACCTCTGATTCAGCTTGAACAAAAACACCATCTATTTTAGGTAATTCTCTAGCCATAAATTCAGGTAATTCATTTTGGGGTGTAATGGGATATCCGAAGAAATACTTACAGCCTGCCTTAATTGCAGCAGCACCAATTGCTTCGTTACCCTTCATTAATACTTTCGCCATCTGTTTCCCTCCTTACAAAATTTATCTATTATTTTTCTTCAACTGTTTCAATTGTGATTACTGCATCAGGACAAATTGTGGCACAGTTTGTACAGGCAATACATTTTTCCATTTCATCAACTGAGGCAGGATGATACCCCTTTACATTGATTCTATCTTTGTTCATTTTAACAATATTGACAGGACAAACAGTTGTACAAAGCTCACACCCTTTACAGCGATTTTCTTCAAACTTTACAAGTCCTCTTCTTTTAGCCATTTTACAACCCTCCTTCAAAGTATAGGTGAAACAAAAGCCTTCATCGACCAAGGTCTCCGGCAGTATTACATCCAGTCTTCCCGCATGATCATTTTTACTGGCATAATTGATCCCTCAAGATCATTGGGAAGCTGATTTACCAGTTCTTCCAGTACAGCTACATATTTAATGGGAATATTCAATGCACCAGAAACCTCTTTACACAGCCCTTGCCCCTTTAAGACCTCTTCTACCGTCGTATGCCTTAATAGATGGGTATTGTTGACTAACCCTGTCACCCGGGCCCGGGCTGCTCCTTCAATGGTGGTAATGTGTTTTATTACACCATTAAGCTCCTGGGTTTCGGGCCGATTCCCATTGATGACACAGAACATGTCATAATCATCACCGGTAAAATATTCTCGATAACGCCCCAAGGTTCGGGCACCCATGGAGTCGCCCCCGACATCCAGCACCACATGACAGCTTTGATCCTGCAGGGGACCCAATACATCTGCCGTGACTGAAGGCAAATCTGAGCCCGAGCCCTTGACATAGCTGGAAATCACCTTAATACCGTATTGCTCCAGTAATTGATGCTTTTCACGGCTTCGAAAATATGGATTAACCACGTCCAGGTCTGCCAAAGCCACCTTTTTCTGTTCCTTTGCCAGATTAATGGCATAATTTACAGCAAATTCTGTTTTGCCGCTGCCATAATGGCCGATGATGATTCTGATTCGTTTATCATTTAGCATAAACATCACCTTTATTGATATGACTTGGGTTCTTCTTCATTGCGAAGGACCCTTAATCCTCCCTCTGCCAGGGCGATCATTTCATCCTCTCCTGGATAGATAATTACCTCAGAGATGAATTCTACACTTTCCTTGATCCATTGGGTAAAATCTTTATCGTAGGCAATTCCGCCGGTTAAAATGATACCATCTACCTTACCCTTTAATACTGCTGCACAGGCACCGATTTCCTTGGAAACCTGGTAGGCCATAGCTCTATAAATCAACTCAGCTTTAGTATTGCCTTCTTCAATCATCTTAACAACATCCCTGGCATCATTGGTGCCCAGGTAGGCTACTAAACCGCCATTTCCCTTGATCATTTTCTTAATATCAGCATGGGTGTATTTCTCTGAATAACAAAGCTTGGCCAAATCACCCACCGGTAGTCCTCCTGCTCTTTCCGGCGAAAAGGGTCCTTCACCGTCTAGGGCATTATTTACATCAATGACCCGTCCCTTTTCATGGGCTCCAACAGAGATTCCGCCGCCTAAGTGGGCAACAATGAAATTCATATCTTCATATTTTTTCCCTGCTTCCTTGGCAGCTCTTCTTGCCACCGCCTTCTGATTCAGAGCATGGAAGATACTCTTCCTCTCTAATTCAGGCATTCCAGATATTCGTGCAATATCATTCATTTCATCCACCACAACGGGGTCTACAATATAGGCAGGGATATTTAACTGATTGGCAATTTCATAGGCGATAACGCCCCCTAAATTAGAGGCATGCTCTCCTAAAACACCAACCTTTAAATCCTCCAGCATGGCTTCATTTACTTCGTAGGTGCCTCCAGCAATGGGCTTTAACAAACCGCCCCGGCCTACCACGGCCGCCAGCTTAGTCAGGTTCATTCCCTTTTCATTTAGGGCCTCAAGAATAACCTTTTTTCTGAATTCGTATTGATCAAAGATTTTTTCATATTTAGCGATTTCCTCATTGGAATGTCTTAATACTTCCTCAAATACTGGTTTTTCATTATCAAATATGGCAATTTTAGTCGATGTTGAACCAGGATTAATTGTTAATATACGATATACTTCACTCACCTTTGAATCCACCTCTCTATAATCGTTTCTATTGAAATAGCTTAGCTGCACAGAGAACACCCAGGGCTATGGAGTAAAGCTTGGCTTCATCGCTATCGGCCCTAGAGGTCAATACCACCGGAGCCTTGGCACCCACAATCACTCCTGCATTTTTAGCCTTTGCAAAAAACACCATGGATTTATATAATACATTACCCGCCTCGATATCTGGAGCAAGTAAAATATCGGCATAGCCTGCGACCGGATGGTCAATTCCTTTATGTTTGGCTGCTTCCACTGAAATTGCATTGTCTAGGGCAAAGGGCCCCCCCACAATACAGCCTGTAATTTCTCCCTTTTGATTCATTTCTTCAAGGGCCTGGGCATCCATTGTATCAGGCATTTTAGGATTGGGCTTTTCTTTAGCACAGATTACCCCTACCTTGGGTATTTCTATATCCAGTGCCTTAGCTACCTCTACTGCATTTTCAATAATCTGTTTTTTAGTTGGAAGATCTGGATCTATGTTCATGGCGGCATCGGTTACCAAAAATAGCCTGTCGTAGCCAGCTACATCAAAGACAGCTACATGGCTTAACACATTCCCTGTTCTAAGACCTACCTCCTGATTCAAAACGGCCTTCAGGATAATAGAGGTATCTACCAGCCCCTTCATAACCATATGGGCTCTACCGCTGGAAACCAGCTCAACAGCCTTTAATGATGCTTCCGCCAGATCTTTAATATCAATAATTTCAAATTGATTTACATCTATTTTTAATTCTTTGGCAATGCTAGTAATCTGTTCTTGATCTCCTACCAGAATTGCATCGGCAATTCCTTCTTTTTTAGCTGCATTGACCGCCAGCAGTACCTCCTGGTCTTGAGCACAGGCAACGGAAATGACCTTTGGCCCTCTTTGACGGGCAATTTCCATAACCTCTTTAAAGTTCTTAATCATTAATTTCCACCTCTTTTTCATAGATCTTTGCTTTTTCCTGCCCTGAAAGCACCCTTAGGGCACCTTCATTTAATGCCTTCATTTCATCCTCTCCTGGATAAATCTTTATGGGGGCAATAAAGGCAACTCTCTCAATAATTGCTTCCATTAGCATTTTGGAATAGGCTAAACCACCGGTTAAGACAATGACATCCACCTTACCCTTTAGCACTGTTGCCATTGAGGCGATTTCCTTTGCAATTTGATAAGCCATGGCAAGATAAACAAGCTTTGCCCTTTCATCCCCAGCCTCGATGAGCTTTTCAACATCACGAGCATCATTTTTCCCTGTATAGGCCGCTAAGCCACCTTTGCCCCTGAGCTTTCGCTTCATTTCATCGGCAGTATATTTACCTGAAAAACATAGCTTTGCCAAATCGCCTACCGGCAGCCCCCCGGTTCTTTCGGGGGAAAAGGGTCCCATTTCATTGGCATTATTATAATCCACCAGCTTGCCCTGCTTTACCGGAGCAACTGAAATGCCCCCACCCAAATGGGCCACGATCAAATTAATTTCATCTAAACCCTTACCCAAGCTGGCAGCAGCCCGATGAGCAACGGCCTTAATATTCAGGGCATGCCCCAGGGATCTTCTTTCAATTTGAGGTAGTCCAGAAATCCGGGCTACAAGCTCAAATTCATCCACTGCTACAGGGTCTACAATGAAAGCCTCTACCCCTGCCAGCTCTGCAATGGATTTGGCAATCAGACCACCCAGGTTGGAAGCATGCTCCCCCTGGTATCCTGCTTTTAGATCCTTTAACATGGCCTCTGTCACCACATAGGTTCCCCCTGGCATTGGTCTTAATAAACCGCCTCGACCAACCACAGCCTTAAGCTGGCCTGACTGGAAATCGTTTTCATTCATCCACTTTAAAATAATTTCTTTTCTCAGGTCATATTGCTCTGATACACTCTTAAATTTCTCCAATTCTGTTGGGGAATGGTTTAAATTCGCCTGTAAAATATTATCTTCGTCTTTGAATATAGCAACCTTGGTTGAGGTTGAACCGGGGTTTATCACCAGAACATATTCTTTCATTTGATTCACCTCATCTCGATATGAAATTCATGATGCCATTCTTACCTAATTATGAAAAGCAATTGTTTACGAAATCTGCTATTATTAGCATTGCAAAAGCTATGCCAAATTATTTGCTCGATTGAAAATTGTTTTTTGTTGAAATTTCAATAATGATTCTTGGAAAATACAGTTTCTTATAGCACTAATATCCAATTAACTAATTGTATGCAAAGTTTTGCATGAAAAAAGCTGCATGGTTCTATGCAACTTTTTTCATGATTGTTCTATTTTATATTTCTCCATCTTATAATATAAGTTGCGCAACGATATATCCAATTCCCTGGCAGCGGCTGTTCGATTGCCATTATTTTTTCTAAGACATTCCAGTATCAGATTTTTTTCCATTGCTTCTATGGCCGCCTTTAATGTTAGCTTTTCCTCCTGGAAATAGCTCGGATTACTCTTTAAAGCATTGGAAAGGATCTCCCGATCATTATCAAAGAATTTAGGAAGCTGATCCTTGGTAATCACCTGTTCATGGTATTTTAAATTAATGATGGCTCTACCTATATAATTTTGCAGCTCCCGTACATTCCCGGGCCAATCGTAATCCATTAGCTTCTCCAGGGCCTCTGGTGAAATATCCGAACCGTTTCGCCCAAATTCCTGATTGAATTTATCAATGAGATGAAGAACCAAGGGATAAATATCCTTTTTTCTTTTTCTTAAGGGAGGAATGAAAATAGGAAATACATTTAACCGATAATACAGGTCTTCTCTAAACTTCCCATTTTCAATAGCCTTTTCAAGGGGTAAATTGGTTGCTGCAATAACCCTCACATCGATACTGATAGGACTGGTTCCCCCTACTCGTATAATCTCCTTTTCTTGTAATACCCGAAGGAGCTTCACCTGAGTACTTAAAGGAATTTCACCAATTTCATCCAGAAAAATGGTCCCCCCATGGGCCTCTTCAAACAAGCCAA
This sequence comes from uncultured Clostridiaceae bacterium, assembly GCA_965652145.1. Taxonomy (GTDB): domain Bacteria; phylum Bacillota; class Clostridia; order Peptostreptococcales; family Natronincolaceae; genus CBFGTV01. The sequence continues at coordinate 4,957 of CBFGTV010000084.1, read as the reverse complement.
TCTTACCACCCTTCCTGGCTCCCGTAAAGGCCCCCTCCTCATAGCCAAACAGCTCGCTTTCCAACAGAGATTCACTGATGGCGGCACAGTTCACCCTGACAAATTGATTATACTTTCGTTTTGAAAGATTGTGAATTGCATGGGCAAAAAGCTCCTTACCAGTACCGCTTTCTCCTCTAAGCAAAACCGCCACAGGGGTTAGAGCTGCCTCCTTGGCCTTTTCAATGGCCGCCAGCATCCCTTCATCCTTGGCGATAATATCATCAAAGGTATATCTGGCCTCGAGCTTTCGTATAATCTGCTTTGCCTGCATCAGCTCATTATTCAGTTTTTTAATTTCTGTCACATCATGTAAAACGCCTACACTTCCCTTAAGCTCGCCATCCACTATTAATGGCGCCGCATCGGCCAGTACTTCCCGGGCATGGGGGCCTACTTTTAAGCGGGCCGATTTCACCGGTTTTTTGGTTTGCAAAACCTGCATGTGTATGCTTTCTCCCTCAAATATATCTGTAGCGGCGGGCTTTCCAATGATTTCACTTTGATTTAGCCCTGTCAAACGGCTATAGGCTGGATTAATCAGTACATGAAGGCCTTTTTCATTACATACCGTGATGGCATCCTGGGTGGAATTAAAAACCGCCTCCAGCAAGCTCTGCATTTCCTTTAGCTCATAAATCTGATCATTCAAATCGATTATTTCGCTGATATCACGAAAAACCGCCACTGCTCCAATAACCTTACCCTGCTCATCCTTTACAGGCAACCGACTGGTAATAATATAAGTATTGCCCAGGGGCTGCTTCTGATTTAATTCAGCCTCCCCTGTTTTTAAAATATAGGGCAGCCTGGTGCTGCTAATATATTTTTCAATAGGCTGACCCATCACCTGGCTTTCTGTAAGACCTGTTAATTTTTCAGCTGCCCGATTAAACAGCGTAATTTTTCCCTTTATATCCACTGCAATCATGGCATCATGGGTACTGCTTAATATAACATCTAATTCCTTCTTCATGCTACCACCTCAATCTATCTGATGCTTGTATTAGGTTTCTGGAATAATGCGAATATTGAAGCTGCCTGGCTCGATGGTAGTACTTTTTAACTGCTCTGAAGTGATTCCATCAATGGTCACTTGGGGTACAATTTGGTGTTCTCCTTCATCTAATTCTGCTAAATCCAACACTAATTCAATATCTGATTCTTTAATGGAATCAGACAAGTCCTCTGCTAAAACCATTTTAAGGGTTATTTCTTCAGGAATTGACGTGGGATCTACAGCTAGCCCTTCCTCCAAGCCCTGGAAGGTAACATTAGATCGGTTTAAGGTAAAGCTTTTTTCTACTGCTGGCTTTACTTCAATTTTCAAGGTAACTGGCTCTTCATCAAATAATACAACTCCCTCTGGCAGCTTAAAGCTTATTTCCTGTTCCAGATTTTGGGTTAAATTGTTAAAATTCAAGGTCTCTGTTTCAATTGCTGTTAAGCCGGAAATCACCTCATCCTGGCCCCTTATGGCAATCTGATTGGGTTTTATCTCTATCTTACTGATTACATAGCCCGGAGCTGCCACAGCATTAATATTAGGTTCAATTTTAACTGTTTTAAGCCTGTCTATGGGTAAATAGACGTCAATATAGCCAGTCTTAACATCTACTGCTGTAATTTCTTGCCCCTTTTGATTAACTGCCTTCAGCGGGAGGCTGGCAACGATATTTTCTGAGGCCTCCCCTACCTCCAGCCTTGCCACCACTCGATCTACGGTATTAACAAAGCTCTCTGGCCCCTCTACCGAAACCATGGTGGGCTTAAACTGGGCCTCGTTCAATACATACCCACTCTTTGGCTTTCCAGAAATGACCAGGTCAACCTCCTTCTGTCGCCGAATCACTTCCTCAAGCTCCACCCGGATTGTTTTTGGTGAAAAATCAATTTCTATATTGGCAAAGCTATTAATTTCTACAGGAATGGTATTGGTTCCTATCCGGTAACCTAACAAATCTATTGAAGCCTTAATGTCTTCCTTTGAGATACTATAAACCTCATCCCTTCTTCCTTTGATAACAACTCGTATGTTGTGCTCTGTATTTCCCACCATCACCAGATCCTGCTCCTTTAAAAGATCCAGACTTTCCAGCTGAACCGGTACATCAACAAAGGTTCGGGTCATTTGAGGATTGATTTCTCCCATTACATAGGTCCACATTACCAAGGCAAAAAGTATCGAAATAATTTTGGCGGTTAGATTACGATTAAAGAAATTATTCATCCTTCTGCCTCCATTTCAACTTAATAAATTGCCACTGGGGATTTTCCTCTGTCTTAAAGGCATCCATCAGCATTCCTCTGAGGGCCTCTACATCCAGGAAGCGGCTCAGCTTCCCATTTTCAGCAACTGAAATGGCCCCTGTTTCCTCTGAAACCACCACCACCAGGGCATCGGAACGCTCTGATATGCCAATGGCGGCCCGGTGTCTGGTACCAAGCTCCTTGCTTAAATTGGTATTTTCAGTCAAAGGCAATAGACAACCGGCTGCCATAATTTCAGTTTTTCTAATGATGGCTGCACCATCATGGAGCGGTGTATTGGGGATAAAAATATTAATTAGCAGACCCCTTGAAATTTTCCCATTGATCTTGGTTCCCGTTTCCAGCACCTCATTTAAGCCTATTTCCCGTTCTATAACGATTAATGCGCCAATTTTTTGTCTTGATAGAGATGCAACGGCCTCTGTTACCTCATCGGCAGTCATTTTGATTTCCTCATCTTCAATATCAACAATTGATTTCGTCAAAAACTTGGTTCTTCCGATGTATTCCAGAGCCCGTCTGAGCTCTGGCTGAAACACAATTAAAAGGGCAATGACCCCAACCTGAATGGTATTTCGCAAAATCCAGTTGATGACATGTAATTGAAGCCATTCGCTTACCTGCGTTGCAATTAATAATACCAGGATTCCCTTTATCAGCTGCTCTGCTCTGGTTTCTCGAATCAGCATATACAGCTTATAAAAAACAAAGGCTACAATGGCCATATCAACAATATCTTTTATACCTATATATCTAAATAGCTCTATTAATTGCTGCACGCTCAACACCTCTTGGCCTTATAATTTAAAATCATTCCATATCTTTATATTTCCCTACTTTCAAATAAAATCCTTTCCTAAAAGATAGGAAATTATATTCATATTTTTAATTATTTTTTAATAAATTAAGTATTGTTACAATAACAGCAAATACCCACTAGTAATAGTTTACTATAATTTCTCTTTTACTTAAATGGTCTACCTTTATTTTAATGATTTTTTAATGATATCTTCACACTTATTATCAGCATTCCCCACATCTGCTATATTATTGTTTAATTAAAAAAGTATACAATTATTTAAATCCATAATTTATACAGTAAGCAAGAAGTCCATTGGCAATAACCAATGGACTTCTTCTTTTATTAAGATTACGATTATATGGCATCTTTAAAGATCTGGATGATGTCATCTAAGGATGCTTTTCTTGGGTTTGTTAGGCTGCAGGCATCCTTCATGGCATTTTCTGACATAATTTTCAAGTCTTCTTCTTTGACTCCCAGTTCCTTTAACCCTCGTGGGATTCCGATATCCTTTGAAAGCCTGACAATGGCGTCCAAGGCCTTTTCGGCAGCATCCCTAACAGAAAGCCCTGTAATATTTTCCCCCAGGGCCTGGGCGATATCTGCCAGGCGGTTGGGGTTGCTGATCAGATTAAACCGTTCTACGTGGGGCAATAGGATGGCATTGCAGACACCATGGGGCAAATCGTAAAACCCTCCTAATTGATGGGCCATGGCATGGACATAACCCAGACTGGCATTGTTAAATGCCATGCCGGCAAGAAATTGAGCATAGGCCATATTGTTCCTTGCCTCAAAATTTTCTCCATTGGCTACAGCCTGCCGCAGATTTTCCCCGATCAGTTTGATGGACATTAGTGCAGCAGAATCTGTCAGGGGGGTAGCAGCTGTAGACATATAGGCTTCAACAGAATGGGTTAGGGCATCCATTCCTGTGGCGGCAGTTAAGGAAGCCGGCATCTTAATCATTAATACAGGATCATTAATGGATACAGTGGCTGTACATCGCCAATCAACAATGGCCATTTTCACATGGGTATTGGTATTGGTTATAATACAGAAACGGGTCATTTCACTGGCTGTACCTGCAGTAGTATTAATGGCGATTAATGGAATCATTGGCTTTGTGCTTTTATCAATTCCTTCATAGTCCCGTATATGGCCTCCATTTCCCGCCACAATACCAATTCCCTTGGCACAGTCATGGGCTGATCCTCCCCCCAGGGAAACAATTAAATCACACTTTTCCTCCTTAAATACCCTTAAACCATCATGAACATTTGTATCAGTAGGGTTGGGCTGGGCGCCTGGAAAAATAACTGCACTAAGTCCCGAATCTTCAATTATATTCTTTACCTGATCAGCAGTTCCCATCTTAAAAAGACCTGAATCGGTTACAATTAATGCTCTTGTCGCTCCCAGTCCCTTTGCCTGCTGGCCAGCCTGCTTTACTGAACCGGGGCCCATTAAATTTACTGTAGGCATAAAATAACCAAATACTTGATCTGCAATTTCCATCGTTATTCCTCCTTAATTTTTTTTAATTCACCTCCCTTTAAAGCAATACGTATGCCAGTTTATGAAAATCAACCAGAAAGCGGTTTTTTCAGAATATTCTCTTTATTGTTAAATAATCAACAGTCCTCTCTTGTTCTCTTTTGGTGCATTTTATAGTTTTATTATTGTACAACTGCGCTAAATTGAAACACATCTAATTTAAATATTAAATGTACTTCTCAAAAACCATAATCTATTATTATAAATTTAAAATTTAACAGTATTTTTTATAAAAAAAATAATCCCAACAGATGAGTTTATGGGATTAAATTTCAAATTAATATAACA
>CBFGTV010000083.1:0-14485 GCA_965652145.1 uncultured Clostridiaceae bacterium | reverse complement strand
TTGGTTCTCGTTGGATGGCCAACAAGTGGGCCAATATATTAAATTATTATCGAAGTCTTGTAACCATAAAGACCTATGATGATATTTTTAATGTCTATGATTCACTTTTTGAGGAGGACGAAAAGGCCTTAATAATTCAAACAGTAGATGTGTTAAGCAGGAATAACTACAATGTTGTTAATAGTGCAAAGGAGCTTTATATCCATAGAAATACCCTGCTCTTTAGGTTGAATAAGATTAAGGATATGCTGAACATTGATCCCATTGCCAGTGCCATAGATCGAGAATTTCTTAACGAGCTTGCCTATTATTTTAGTCGAAAATAACCTGATTTTATCTTGAATTATCAGAATAAAAAAACTTTATAAAATACTATATAAAGAACTCTCGCCTCGGGAGTTTTTTCTATTTTGACAAAAAAAGATCCGCATAATAATCGTGAGTTAAATGGATATTATACCATTTTAATCCAGTAACTATTACTTAGTTTTGTATAATTAGCACGATAAAATCTATTAATTTGATACACATGAAACATGGTAAACAATGACTTTATAATTTAAAATAAGTATTAAGAGAAACTAAATCAATAAGAATTCCTTAATTGAGGAGGTCTACAATGCTAAACATTAATGAGTTAAAGGGGGTTATTCCTCCCATTATTACCCCGGTTGATTTGGATGAAAATGTTGATGAAGCGGCTTTACAAAGAGTAATAGACCATGTGTTGGAGGGAGGTGTGCATGGTGTTTTCGTACTGGGAAGCAACGGCGAATTTTATGCCTTTGACTTCGAAAATCAAAAAAGAGCAATCGAAGTAACTGTAAGGCATGTAAAGGGAAGGGTACCTGTTTATGCCGGAGCCAGTGCTGTTACCACAAGGGAATGCATTAAACTGGCCCAAATGGCAGAGGAAGCAGGAGCAGATGCTTTAACAGTACTAACACCAATGTTTATTCAGCCCAACGAAAAGGAAATGTACAACCATTTTGAAGCCATTGCAAAATCAACAAAGCTGCCTGTACTTTTATATAATAATCCAGGTAAGACAACCAATAATATTTCAGTAGCATTATTAGAAAAACTGGCTAAAATTGATAACATTGTTGGAATTAAAAATACCTCCTTTGATTTTGTTCAAACAGTCGAATATATTCGAGTAACAAAGGAAATACCCAATTTTAAAGTACTGAGTGGTTCAGATTATCTTATATATGGAACCCTGGCATATGGTGGTGTGGGGTGTGTTGCAGGGACAGCAAATGTGGCCCCCAGGCTGGTAGTAGACATTTATGAAAAATATATGGCTGGAGATTATGCCGGGGCAATGGAGGCACAATATAAGCTCATTCCATTGCGAAATACCTATAATTATGGAAGCTTTCCCGTGGTGATGAAGGATTGCTTAAATCTTATGGGGATCAATGTAGGGCACCCGGTAAGGCCAATCGACCATTGTACAGAAGAGAGGCTAGCTGGAATTAAAAAGGTTCTCACCGATGTAGGCTTAATTAAATAGTATACCATTCTAGGAAAAGTAGGTGGTTATATGAGTACAGTCAGACAGGATGCTCTAAAAATAATTGATGAATCAATCAAGGCTGTTTTGCCAGAGGCCGCAGTAATAAAAGCATTAGCAAACCAAAGATTCAGTGGAAATATTGTTGTAGTAGCAATTGGAAAGGCCGCCTGGAATATGGCAAAGGCAACTAAAAACACCTTAGGCAGTAGGGTTTCAAAGGGGATTGTAGTCACTAAATACGGACATTCTAAGGGGCCAATAGAGGGATTTGAAATTGTTGAGGCTGGTCATCCAATACCAGATGAAAATTCTGTCGAGGGAGCCAATAAAGTCCTTGAATTAGTGGAAAATCTAACAGAGGAGGATCATGTTATATTACTTATATCCGGCGGGGGTTCGGCGCTATTTGAAATGCCTATGGAAGGAATAACCCTGGAAGATATTATGGATATTACCAATCAACTGTTAGCATGTGGAGCAGATATTGTTGAAATTAATACAATCAGAAAGCACCTTTCCGCCGTAAAGGGAGGAAGGTTCGCTTCGAAATGTAAAAAGGCCAAAATTTATGCCATTGTGTTGTCAGATGTATTGGGAGACAGGCTAGATGTAATCGCCTCGGGTCCTGCCTACCCAGATGTCTCAACCTCTGAGGAAGCCCTAAATATAATTGAAAAATACAAGCTAAGGGTTGGCGACCGTATTAAGGCGGTTCTTAATATAGAAACCCCAAAGACCGTTGAAAATTGTGAAACAATTGTTACAGGAAGCGTCAGTGCATTATGTAGTGCTGCTGCAATGAGTGCCGAAAGACTCGGATACAGGCCCGTTGTTATTTCCTCTACCCTTGACTGTGAAGCAAAGGAAGCAGGCAAGTTTATGGCATCAATTGCCCGGGAGATTAAGGGGAGTGCTAAGATAAATCCTTTATTAAAGCCGCCCTGTGCCATAATAGCCGGAGGAGAGACCATTGTTCGGTTAACCGGTAAGGGCAAGGGAGGCAGAAATCAAGAAATGGTCCTATCAGCAGCCATAGGTATTGCAGGCTTAGAGGACACTGTAATATTTGCGGTAGGCTCTGATGGAACAGATGGACCAACCGATGCGGCAGGCGGAATTATTGATGGACAAACAACTGAAAGAATGAAATCCAAAGGGATACTTCCTGAGGTCTATCTAGACAATAATGATTCCTATCATGCATTAATGGCAAGTGAAGACCTGCTGATAACAGGCCCAACAGGAACCAATGTTAATGATATTGTTGTGTTGCTATGTAAAAAATAAAAATAGAAAGGTAAGATGATTAGATATGAAAATTGGATTTATAGGATTGGGAATAATGGGAAAGCCAATGGCTAAAAATTTAATTAAGGCTGGCCATAAATTAATAGTACTTGACTTAAACAAAGCTTCGGTAGCGGAATTAAAGTCTCTGGGAGCTGAAACTGCAAACACAAAGCTGGAACTGGCAAGTCAATGCGAAGTAATCATTACAATGCTTCCAAACTCCCCACAGGTTGAGGAGGTTGTTTTAGGTGAGGGAGGCCTTATTGAAGGGGCTAAGCCAGGAACGACGATAATTGATATGAGCTCAATTGCCCCCTTAAGCAGCAGAAAGATATATGCTGCTTTAGAGGAGAAGGGAATAAACCTGTTAGATGCTCCGGTTAGTGGTGGAGAGCCAAAGGCCATTGACGGTACATTGGCCGTAATGGTAGGGGGTAAGAAGGAAATCTTCGATAAATATTACAATATTATCATGGAAATGGCTTCTTCAGCAGTTTACGTAGGTGAAAGCGGTGCCGGTAATGTTGCAAAGCTGTGTAACCAGGTGGTAGTGGCCCTTAACATTGCGGCCGTTTCAGAGGCATTGGTATTGGCCAAAAAAGCTGGGGTTGCTCCCGATTTAGTATATCAAGCAATAAGAGGTGGTCTTGCAGGAAGCACTGTTATGGATGCAAAGGCGCCAATGATGATGGATAGGAACTTTAATCCCGGATTTAGAATAGATCTTCACATAAAGGATCTGAACAATGTAATTGATACGTCCCATGATGTAGGGGTCCCCCTTCCTTTAACTGCTCAGGTAATGGAAATTATGCAGGCAATTAAGGTTGACGGCTGTGGCATAGAGGATCATTCAAGCATTGTAAAGCATTATGAAAAGCTGGCAAATGTTGAGGTAACCAGAAAATAATTGTCCACATAATTGGTCACATGAGAATACAGGAAACACAGATGTTAGAAAAGTTCATATCATCCCTTTTTGTAGCCGAATTTACAGATATTTGTAAATTCGGCTGTTTTACTTTGGTGAAGCAGGGATATCGCATTAAGGTTATCACTATACGCCTTGTCTGTAAATACAATAATACTTTAATCCTTTTATTTATGGTACAGGAACTTTTTGACATGAAACATCAAACTATATGGTACAATATAGGTAAATTAATATTTCAGTTGGAATATCCAAAAAATTAATATGGTAAAGGAGCAGGAAAAGGGAATATAATAGAGGTATTAAGGAATTGAACGAGCCGATTATAGTACGGCTTAATACAATATGGGGGGCTTAATATGAAAATATTGGTTACAGGTTTTGACCCCTTTGGGGGAGAAAAAATCAACCCGTCGTCAGTGGTTTTAAGGTATTTGCCAGACAGTATAGAAAAGGCTCAAATCATCAAACAACAGCTTCCAACGGTATTTAAAAAATCAATACAGCAGATGATTGACTACATTGACGAATTTAAGCCCGACGTGGTGTTGGCCATTGGACAAGCCGCAGGGCGGGATGCCTTAACCATGGAACGGATTGCCATTAACATAGATGACGCTAGGATTCCGGATAATGAAGGAAACCAGCCAATTGATGAGGCAATCTACCCGGAAGGGGCTGCCGCCTACTTTACTACCTTACCCATCAAAAAAATGGTTGAAGCAATTAAGACAGCGGGTATTCCGGGGGCGGTCTCCAATTCAGCAGGTACCTTCGTATGTAACCATGTTATGTACGGTGCCCTTCATTATGCCAACCAGGAAACAGCGCCGAGCTTCCGGGCAGGCTTTATGCATATTCCCATTATTGATGAACAAGCCGAGGGCAGTTCAGAAATTTTTCATATGAAGCTGAAAGACCTTGTAACGGGAATCATTGCTGCGTTGAAAAGCCTGGCTGAAGATCAGGATGATATTAAAATAATTGGAGGCAGCCTCCACTAGGCGAGGGTAGATGTCTGCCAATAATTCCATAGGAGTGAAAAAAGATGAAAAAAGAGAGTGTCAGATCTTTAGATCAAATGCCTGCCGCAATAAAACAGGCCTATTGCAAATTGCTGATGCTGATGGTTAAGGCTGGAGACGGAGGAAATCAGCTAAAGCTGGCAGAGCTATATCGGTTAATGGGGAACATTAAGCTTAGGGCCGAGGCGAGGATTAACTTGCTTAAATTGTTAATAAGGGATGATGAAAATTTGGCCTTATTGGTCAATAGCCTGATGAAGGGAGTCAATCAACAGGAAAAGAATATCATTAGATTTTCCCTGATTAAGGATTTAGTCATCATTATGAAGGCAGATTATGTGGTTGACTCAGAAGAAAATCTACTGCTGTTAAAGCTGGTTAATCTGTTGGACATCAGTGAAGAACAGCTTCAATTCTTTTTAGACGAACATGAACAGGATCAAACCTTTCAGGTAAACATAGAACACCACTTACACGAAGAAATTGCCCAGGAGGCCACGGCCAAGGCCATGGCTCTGGGGATTCCTTTAGGTATGATTTATTTTAGTGGCGGCAGCTTCCATGGTTTTGGCCCGGTGGGAATAGTAAAGGGCTTGAAAAGGCTCGGTATGAAAAAGTATACAAAGGATTACTCAATTATTACAGGTATTGCTACGGTTATTTTAGTTTCCTACGGAGCCTACCATAGTACAAAATGGCTCATGGGCCGAGGCAGTAGGAAGGAAAAACGGTATCGGGCCCTTTTATATCAGGAAATGGCGGAAATTCACTTTAGAGCTATTCATTATGCCGAAAAGGATCTTGCTAGGCTAGGTCAAAAAATCCAGGAAATTCAGGACCAGGAGGAAAAGCAAAGACAATTATCTGTATACAAGCTCCTGGATAAAACCTTGGGAACCTTGAAAAATACCAAAACTAAGCTAATCTAGCTCTAGTCCTTCGTTTGTTTTCTCTAGGGAAAACCCTGCATCATTTAAAGATGCAGGGTACTAGGCTTTTAAATTGTTTTGTTCAGCACCAGGTCAATCTTAAGAGTAGGTGATAAAAATGAAAAAGTATAGATTAATAGCTGTGATGATGGCATTATTTTTAATTGTTGGCTGTAATCCAGTGAAGGGGCGGGAAACCGATGGTGATTATCCTAATCTAACAGACCATAAGGAGCCAGTGATAGAAGGACCTGCCTTTAAAACAATTGTCATCAGCGGAGTGGGTGATATCATGGTTCATGGGCCACAAATTAGCGCCCAATTTCAGCCAGAGACAAAGACATATGACTTTAGAAATAATTTTCAGTATATCAAGCCCTTTATCCAGAAGGCAGACATTTCCATAGCCAATTTAGAAACCACCTTTGCAGGGGCTGAAAGGGGCTATTCAAGCTTTCCCCAATTCAATACCCCTGATGCCCTGGCCGACTCCCTGGTCGATGCAGGCTTCAATGCCATTTCTACGGCTAATAATCATACCTATGATACAGGAACAGTAGGGGTAAAGCGAACCTTATCGGTACTATGGGAGCGTGGTTTAAAAACCATGGGCACAAGACAGCGTCCTGAAGAAAAAAGCTATGTAATTCTCGAGGAAAAGGGGATTAAGGTAGGGTTAACAGCCTTTACCTACGAAACCCCACGATGGGAAGGTCATAAAACCATCAATGCTTTAAAGCTTTCCGAAGAGGCAGCGGGCTTAATTGATACCTTCAGTTACGAGTATCTGGAGGAAGACCTTGAAAGAATCAAGCAGCGAATTCAGGATATGAGGGCTGAGGGAGCAGAAATCATCGTTTTTTATATCCATTGGGGTGAAGAATATCAAAGGGAGCCCAATGACTATCAAAGGAAAATTGCCCAAAGACTTTCAGACCTTGGTGTCGACATTATTTTCGGCAGTCATCCCCATGTAGTCCAGCCCATTGAAATCATAGAATCCCAGGTTAATCAGCACCAAACCCTCGTAGTTTATTCCATGGGAAACTTTCTTTCCAATCAACGGTATGAAATATTAAAAAATCGCTATACCGAGGATGGTCTGATGGTGTCTGTCACACTGAAAAAAAATATGCAAACCCAGGAAATTTCAATCGAGACGGTGGATTGTATTCCCACCTGGGTTCACCGATATTATATTAACCAAAGAGGGTATTATGAAATTGTGCCGGTAATGGAGGCCCTGAAGCATCCCGAGCAATATAATCTGTTCAGTGAAGACAGTCGAAAAAGATGCAAAGGCTCCAAGGAAAATAGTCTGGACATTCTACAATCAGATAATCCTAAAATCCGAATTCAAGGCCTTGATGCTTTTGAATAGGATTGGTTGATTTATTATAAAAAAGATTTGATATAAAAAAGGATTTTAGCCTGTCGTTATCTAATTTAAAAAATAACTTTTAAGCCATAAGGAGGGGAAACAATGCTGGATAAAAGACTAATTGATGATATATTAATGGCGGCACTTTCAACGGGAGGAGATTTTGCAGAGGTCTTTGTAGAGGATAAGGATAACACCAGTATCCGCCTACAGGGGGGCAAAGTAGAGAAAAGCATTTGTGGAAGAGATTTCGGTGTGGGGGTTAGAATTTTCGATGGCTTTAATTCGGTTTATGCCTATACCAATCAGCATGACAGGGAATCGCTGCTGTCTATGGCTCGGCAGGCTGCCAAGGCCATCGGAAAACAGCCGGGAGATATTACAATTAATCTCGTTAAGGAAGCAATATATAATCAACATTTAATTCGTAAAATTCCAAGAAGTGTCAGTGCCAAGGACAAAATATATGTTATGAATGAGGCCTACCAGGCTGCCAAGTCCTATAGCCCAGAAATTGCCCAGGTAACGGTTGGTTATTTAGACGAGGATCAAAAAATACTGGTGGCCAATTCAGAAGGTAAGCTGGTGGAGGATCGTAGGATTCGTACCCGAATGATGATAGAAGCCATTGCAGTAAAGGGAGCGGAGATGCAGCCGGGTTATTTCGGACCGGGGGCCCAAAGGGGCTTTGAACTTTTTGAGCATATCGATGTAAAGGATTTTGCCAAAGAAGCAGCAAGGGTTGCAGTTACCATGCTTCATGGTGACTTGTGCCCCTCTGGTAAGTTTCCCGTTATCATTGACAATCGGTTTGGCGGAGTAATTTTCCATGAAGCCTGCGGTCACGGCCTTGAAGCAACGGCTGTGGCAAAAAACAACTCTGTCTTTGCCAACCGACTGGGAGAACAGGTGGCTTCGGAACTGGTGACTGCCATTGATGACGGAACCCTGGCCAATGATTGGGGTTCATCCAACATCGACGATGAAGGAGAAAAAACCCAAAGAAATGTGTTGATTGAAAAGGGTATTTTAAAGGGATACTTGATTGATAAATTAAATGGAAGACGGATGGGCAAGCCTTCAACGGGGTCGGGCAGAAGGCAATCCTATAAATATGCTCCCACCTCAAGAATGACCAACACCTTTATTGCTGCAGGAGACACGAAGCCCGAGGAAATGATAGCCAATACATCCCACGGGATATATGCTAAAAACCTTGGTGGAGGCTCTGTTAATCCTGCCACTGGAGATTTTAATTTTGCAGTGATGGAGGCCTATCTTATCAAGAATGGAAAAATAGACCGGCCGGTAAAGGGGGCTACATTAATTGGTAATGGCCCTGAAATTTTAAAAAAGATAGACATGGTAGCTGATAATCTGGATTATGGACAAGGGATGTGCGGCTCAATTAGCGGTTCTATTCCAACCAATGTGGGGCAGCCTATGATTCGTGTAAGTGAAATTACTGTTGGAGGCAGAAAGGGGGAATAATGATGGAAATACAAGCATTAAAGGAGCTTATTTTTGCCCAGGGCCAAGAAGCAGGATTTTCAGACATGGAAATTGGCTACAGCAGTAACGAAAAATTTAGCTGTAATGTATATGAAGGCCAGATAGATGATTATAGTCTTTCAATTAATGGAGGACTGGCATTCAGAGGACTTTATCAGGGGAAAATGGGCTATGCCTATACAGAAAAAATAGATGAAAGCTCAATTGATATGTTAATTAATACCGCCAGGCAAAATGCCATGGTCATTGATAGTGATGATATAGAGGAGATATTTGAAGGATCACCCCTTTATGAAAAGCTGGACCTGTATAACGAAGAACTGAAAAAAATTACGACAGAAGAAAAAATTAAATTTTTAAAGGATTTAGAGGAGGCTGCCTATAGGGCCGATAAAAGGGTTTTCAAGGTTGATTCTTGCGTGTTTGAGGATTACTATGGAGAACGGATGCTTTTTAATACCAAGGGGCTAGCAAAGACCGAAAAAAGCAATTTGGCCTATTTCTACCTATCTGTTGTGGTAAAGGAGCAGGACGATATTCAAAGCAGCTATCAGGTTAAAATTATTGAAGAATTTAAAAAGCTAGACCCCGAGGAAATTGCCCAGGATTTGGTTAAAGAGGCAGTAGCCATGCTGGGAGGAACCTCGGTAAAGAGCAAGAGCTACCCAATATTAATGAAAAACAAGGCTGCGGCTGAATTATTAAAAACCTTTAGCGGTATCTTTTCGGCAGAAAATGTTCAAAAAGGTCGCTCCCGGTTGAACAATAAGCTGGGAGAAGCCATTGCCAGTCCATCGGTATCAATTGTAGATGATCCCCTATTAAAAGGGGGAGTGGCCAGCCGAAGCTTCGACAGCGAAGGGGTAGCCAGTAAAAGGGTTCAATTAGTGGAGGATGGCCTGCTAAAAAGTCTGCTGCACAACTTAAAGACGGCAAAAAAAGATGGAGTTGAATCAACTGGTCATGGATATAAGCCATCCTATAAGGGAACCCTGGGCATTGCTCCTTCTAATCTTTACATTGAAGCCGGAGCTAATCGTTATGAGGATTTGGTTGCTTCCCTTTCAGAGGGATTAATCATTACTGAACTACAAGGGCTTCACTCGGGTGCCGATGAAATTTCAGGAGATTTTTCCTTGGCTGCCAATGGTTTTTATGTCAAGGAAGGCAAAATTATCAAACCGGTCAAGCAAATTACCGTTGCAGGTAATTTTCTAGACCTTTTAAAGGACATTGAGTCCATAGGCGACGACTTAATTTTCGGGTTACCTACAGGAAGCTATATTGGGTCACCTACATTAAAAATAAAAGCCCTGGCTGTTTCAGGGGAATAAGAAATAAAAGCCCGAATTTTCATAGCTCATGAAATTCGGGCTTTTCCCATTACCGTTTTTATGATGGCAGCTTAGCAACATAGCCTTCCAAAGATTCCAAAAGGGCAATATATTTTTGCCGGGTGGCATCACTATCCAGGCGAATTTTTGCCTTTTCAAAATCTTGATCTAGCTGTGCCAAAACAGCTTCCTTCAACTGCCCCTGGGCAAAGGTAAAAATAGCATTATCCTCTTTGTCAATATGGCGATGAAGCAGGTCGGTATAGCAGATGGCATTGGCAATGATATCTACCTTGGCTTCATTATTTCCCTTCTCAGCCTCCAATAAAGCTTCCTCAAGGGTTTTAATAAATAATCTTCCCAGGTCGTGCTCCGCCAGCATCCCGTAAATTGGCCCCTGCTTAATGGCCGGCCCAAGCTCTTTAGACATTACTTCAAACAAAATATCCTCTTCCTTGCCATGATGAAATTTATCGGCAAAATTTCGCACAAAATCGATGGCCTGGTGAAAACCGTCATAATAGACCTCTCCTGTATTAAGGGTATGAATACAAAGCCTTCTAATTACCTTCAGCATCCTTAATATATAGCGATGTTCATCTATTAATACTTCAATTGCCTTCATAGGTAAAATCCTCCTTCAATTCTTTTTCTATATTATACCCCCTTGGGTTATTTTACTATGTGATTCACATCAAAATAATTTGTAAGATTTGTCACTTTTCTTATTTTGTTCAGCAGCTTTTGAAAAAAGAAAATATGGCTTATAATAATAATGATAGTTTAAAGAAAGCGATGTGAAGCAATGAAACTAGGAGGATACTCCCATACCAATGGAATTACGTTTTTTTGTGATGTTTTTAAGGTGAAAACAATCAAAAAGGGTGGCAAAAATGAATATAAAATAGATTGGATTATTCCCCCTAAATGGCTTAGAAGGTTGGAAAAAAAGCCAATTATCGGGGGGATCAGTCTTCTTTATTTACAGTGGAAGGTTTTTGATCAGCGGATGAAGACGCTATTTCTTTTTTTACTAGGGATTTTTCTGTTGGATGAATGGATCTATATTCCTCCCTTAAGGGGCTTGTTAAGGGGAGAGGTGCCGTATAAACCGTGGGCCATCGCTGCCATTGTTGCTCTGTTAATCCTGAATTATAAAAAAATTGAAAATCTGTTAAGATACCATGGAGCAGAGCATAAGGTCATTAACTGCTATTGTCAGCACGGTGCGGTCAGCTTTTCCTTGGTAAAGGATGCTAAGTGCTATAATCGTCGATGCGGAACCAATCTGGTGGCTGTTTTTCTAGTGCTTTATGGTATTGCCAATCTGCTAAAGCTGGAATCTATCCTCCTTACTTTGGGGCTCTTTCTACTGGCAATACAGATTGTAAAAAAGACCTTTAATAAGGCTTCAAAGACCTGGGATTGGGTGTTTATGAAAATCCAAAGGCTGACCGTTTGGGAACCTAGAGATGAGCAGATTGAATTGGCGATACAATCCTTTGTCAAGCTAATACAGGCTTACGACCTATATCAACGGCAACTGCGGGAGGAAGGCCTTAAAAAGATAAAAAATTCGTAAGTTCTATATAGGGTTGTTGAATACTGGTATTTATTTAACAACCTCCTATAGTATAATAGTAGGAGCAGGTGTATCTTGCAGAAATTTTAGTAAAGGGGGGAAGGTCGATGAAAAATGCCCTATTGAAAACTGCCCTGTTTATACTGATATGTATTTTTCTGCTGTTCTTTTCCGCCTTTATTAGCTTTATGGTGGTTACCAGCAGGGGGGATGCTCATCCACAGACTGTTTTGGGCAGTAAAGACATCATTCATACCACCATTAAAGAGATCAAAAAGGAGCCTAATGAGAATCAGAAAAAAGAGGAACGGATTAATATATTGGTTGCTGCAATAGATGGTAAGGATCATCAACTGACTATTGTGGCCTCCCTTTCAAAAAACAATGGAGGCCTTGATTTGATCTTTATCCCCAAAGATACCTATTATCAGGTTACTGGAGGAAACAGAAGCAATATAGATAAAATTGGAGAAATCTATTCTGTTCTAAAAATACAAGGACTTCTACAGGCGGTTGAGGCCCTGCTGCCTTCGTTAACCCTAGATCATTATGTAATGATAGACGCTGGGGGATTTGAAACAATTATTGATTTCCTTGGGGGCGTTGATGTTACAATAGAACAGCCCATCCATTATGACCAGTCACTGGAATTGAGCCCTGGAAGCTATACCCTGAATGGAGAAAAAAGCTTGAAATATATTCGATACATAAACGGTACCAAGGAAAATCAGCTTCAACAGGAATTTATCCTGAGTGCAATTGAAAAAGCCATGGCAGGGAAATTGCCCATCATTATGAATACTGCCTACCGAAATTCAGAAAGTGACCTAAATATGATGCAGCTCACCGAAATCACCAGCCTGAGCCAGCACCTTACCAACGACAATATTAGGGCCCATACCCTGCCAGGTAGCATGACGGCAGAAGAATACTACGTTGTTGATACTGAAGCAGTAAAAAAACTATTAGAAGCGGTTAATCCTGTTGAGACAGCAAATTAAAGGCCAGCGCCTGTTAAATGATCCGAAGCAAGGATAATTTAATCAGACCTGGCTTTTTTGTGTTCTTTAAAGACTATCTAAGTAGTATCTGATGAGAAATGCCTTCATTGTCATGGTTTCTTTCATATTGATAAGTCAGGGCAGGATTGGCGGCCTCAATAAAGGATTGAATCCATTGCCCTCTAAGCTGATACATGGTTTCAATGTCCATGCCAACAGATTCCCAATAGGGCCGGTGCAGGCAACGGCTGGTTTTCCAATGAAGTAAGTTGTCTTCTGATTGTACTACATTATTAACATGATCACAGGGCATACCATCCAGCAGATAGTTATTAAGCTGTTGATATAAATCGGGAGCAGACAAATTTTCCTGCTGGGCCCTCAGGCTATTGCCAAGGGAAGTACCTTGTTTTTTATGTTCTTCTTCGGCAATGGCTAAGGCATCCTTACCAAATCGTTGGATTAACTGGTGAAGCGTAGCCGCCTGCCTGGTTTCAGCCCTTTGAATTTTATCCTGTAGCCATCCGTGAATATTATTTGTATCAATTAAATTTTCCAGGGGAACGGCAGGTAGGGGATTGCCAAATTCCCTTTGGGTGGCCTCGATGATGGAAGCAGCTTCAGATCCGAAGGCTGCTATGGCGTTTTGATTAATAGCATTTTCCATTTCCTCAAATAATCGAATTTTGTTAAATAACCAATGATGAATTGGTCCTAAAAAGGCACTCATGAAATACTCCTCCTTTAAACCGTAATTATTTATTAGCATAGCCCTATTTAATGAAAATTAATATGATGAATATCACAAAAAAGAAAAATCATCGGCACACAATTATCCATGGTGCATAAGATAACAGTAAACATGAAAGAGATTCTTTAATTCCAGTAAAGGGAGTGTGAAAAAATGAGTGAAACAAACAATAAAGACCTGATAAGTCAATTCCTTGGTGGGTTTGGAGGAGGAAAAAATAGCAGCTTTATTATCATTCTAATCGTGATACTGCTGTTGTTTGCCGGCGGTGGAAAGGGCTGCGGCGGCTTTTTTGGAAAATTTGATGAAAATTTGATACTTATTTTTCTACTATTCATTATCCTGTTTAGCGGTTCTAAATCCTTTAAATTTTAGTCATTGCCAGATTATATCTGGCTTTTCTTTTTTTATCATCAATTGTGATAAATATCCTTGTATACAGTCGATACTATGGATAAACTTACAGTAAGCTAGATCGAAGGCTTAATGGAAACGAATTTATCAGTCGCAATTTATGATGATATTGAACCATGGAGGTTAGAATATGAGTAATGCTATTCATCAATGCCAACATTGCCGACATACCATGTGTGCCAAAAAAGTACCTCTTTTTTCTGAGCTTAATGAAGTTGAAATAAAAAAAATTGTGCAATTAATCATTAGAAAAAGGTACAAAAAGGGTGAAATAGCTCTTTTGCAGGGAAATCAGTTGGACGGGCTCTATGTAATTAACAAGGGGAAGATTAAAATATTTAAATATACGAAAGAAGGGAAGGAACAAATTCTCTATTTTTTATCGGAGGGGGATTTTTTTGGAGAATTAAGCCTGCTGGAATCAGAAGAAATTGGTTTTAATGTAGAGGCTATGGAACCAGTAGAAATATGCTTGATTCGAAAAAAGGATTTTGAAGTAATTTTAAAAAATAACAATGAAATTACTTTAAAAATACTCCAGGTAATCAGCAGTAGACTTTCTAAGCTGGAAAATCTGGTGCAAAGCCTGGGAACTAAGGATGTGGAAGCTAGAATAGCCCAGATGCTTTTGGATTTAACTAATAAATTTGGCAAGAATAAAGATAATCGAATAGAGCTGTCAATTCCCCTGACCAGGGAAGATATGGCTAATTACATTGGTGTTACAAGGGAAACCATCAGCAGAAAGCTGAGCATAATGCAGGAAGAGGGTATACTTAAATTAGTCGGAAATAAAAAGATCATTATCGATGA
>CBFGTV010000082.1:0-14941 GCA_965652145.1 uncultured Clostridiaceae bacterium | reverse complement strand
ACTAATAGGTCGAGGGCTTGACCAAAAAATATATTCAGCTTACTTGACATTGTGTAGTTTTGAGGGAATATTCCTCAAATTAGATGGAGGCTAAAAAGTCTCATGATTCCCTTGAATTCATAGAAGGAAAGGAATCAATCGATTTTTAGCTAGAGCGACTGCCACGAAATCATAGATTTCGGCCATCTGTTTATGTGTAGTTTTGAAGGAACAACCTTCAACAACAGTATAAAATTATGCCGTGACAATAGCGAAGGGGTCACACCTGTTCCCATCCCGAACACAGTAGTTAAGCCCTTCTGCGCTGATGGTACTTGGAGGGCAGCCTCCTGGGAGAGTAGGACGTTGCGGCATAATTTTATTTTTTGTCTTTTTATAAAAATTTCCTGGTAAATCCTTGAGTTAAAATATAAAAGTTTTAATTCATTAATAGCTTGCATATGCTATAGAAGTGGACAATAAATTGGCATAAGTTGGTTTTTTACATTTTGTTTTGAAGACTTATATTTAGATAAAAATAATGATATAATGATTTTACATAGCAGAAAAGGGGGGATTTCGTTGACTTTTCGTGAATTATTTATGTTGGGCTGTAGCTTTGAAGCGTTTGTAGATAAGGATCAGGATATTAATCGAGAAAAAACCCTGGAAATATTGGAAAATATCATACTTGACGAAGAAATAATACATAAAATAAGTGCTATAAGAAACCCGGTTTATATTTTGGCATTTGCAGAAATATGGTGTCCGGATTGCATGATTAATGTACCTGCATTGAAAAAAATGGCGACGATTAACCCTTTAATTGAATTTAAAATTCTTCCAAGGGATGAATATGAATCCTACTTAACAGGCTATAGACTTGGTGGAAAGGTAAAAATACCAACCTTTATTATTTTCAATGAGAAGTTTGAGGAGCTGGGGCACTTTATAGAGACCCCCAAGGTATTACGAGAAATGGTGGCAAAGGGAAATGAACTGGAGGTTGTTGTCGCCAAAAGAAAATATCGTAAGGGAGAATATGTAAAAGAAACAATTAATGAGATTATTAATATAATCCTAAAGAAATAGCCATTATTAAAAAGTCACCTCTAGATATTAGATTTCATATTAATATTTGGAGGGTATTTTTTTGCAGGGCTATTTTTTGTCATGTAAAAAAATGATGAGAATTGTCAAGGGCTGTGATATAATGGAAAGGACAATATAAAGGGGGGGCATCATGCATTATATTAGAAAAAATAAATTTTTAATTGTAATCGTATTGGGGGTTCTTGTTACAGCCGTTGCCCTGGGATTAAATTATAAGAGAATTAAAGAAGTGACACGAAACCTGATGCCATCAAGTCAGATTTGGATGAATGATGACTTGGAAAAAATATATTTAGATAATAATGATTCATTTATACAGCCAGATATTAGCTGGGAGCCTTATCGCCTGGAACGGAAGGTAAAGGGAATTTTTATGACTGGACACAGCATAGGCTTATCCAGCCGATTTGATCATACAATAGACATGACTAATCAGTCGGTTATCAATGCCTGGGTAATTGATGTAAAGGATGATCTTGGAACAATGACCTATTCCTCTGATATTCCCATGGTAAAGGAGGCAGGTGCCGACCAGCTCGTTAAGGTAAGGGATTTTCATGAAGCCATGGAGGCATTGCGAAAAAATGATATTTATCCCATCGCACGAATCGTTACCTTTAAAGACAGACAAATTACAAATGCAAGGCCAGACCTGGCTATTAAAAGTAATACCGGAGAAGTTTGGCGGGATCGTAAGGGAGACGCATGGTTAAATCCCTATAATAAAGAAACCTGGGATTATGTGATCGCCATTGGGAAGGAGGCTGCCTCAAAGGGCTTTAAGGAAATTCAATTTGACTATGTTAGATTTCCTACAGATGGAAATCGTGCCATTATAGATTATGGCGCGGCTGGTGAAGAAATGACCATGGCAGAAGCCATAGCTGCTTTTTTGGAATATGCTAGGGAAGAATTAAGAGACTATGGCGTGGTGGTTTCAGCAGATATTTTCGGGTTGGTTACGACAGTATCTGACGATATGGGACTGGGTCAGCATTTAGAAACCCTTTCCACCGCCACTGATGTCTTAGCGCCAATGGTTTATCCATCCCATTATGCATTGGGCTCCTATGGGGTACCTAAGCCCGATCTAGACCCTTACCAAATTGTTTATACCAGTATGAATACTGCCAGAGAACGAGTAGAAGCGGTTGAAGCTCAAAATGAAAAGGCCATTTTAAGACCGTGGCTTCAGGATTTTACTGCTTCCTATCTAGGGGCTGGTTATTATCAGGCATATGGAACGCAGCAGATCAAGGAGCAGATAGATGCCGTCTATGACGCCGGATTAGAGGAATGGATTTTATGGAATGCTGGTAATCGATATACCTGGGATGCCCTTATAAAATAAATAAATCTATTATGAATACCTTTTAGGCCATTGCCATGAAAGGTATTTTGTTTTCTGTAACCTATTTTAAATAATAGATATTAAAAATGAAATTAATAGCTTTGAGGATAAAAAACTCAAAAAACAAGAAAATATAACTAAATATCAACTAAAGAGCGGCCCGTTACTTTTGACATACAAAACAGAGGATGATACAATATTTAGTATAGCTTAGCGATTATATATACTAAATATTGATTTTGCTACATAAGGAGGGCTAGCATGATAAAGGTAATAAAAAGAGATGGAAATCTGGTTAGCTTTGATGAAACCAAAATCATCAATGCCATAGAGCGGGCAATGGCCGAAACCAAACAGGGGATTGATCACAGTCTCAGCACTGCAATTACTCAAGAAATACAGGGCATAATTAAGGACTACCAGTTCCCTGTTCACGTTGAAGAAATTCAAGATATAGTCGAGAATATGTTAATGGACAGCGATCGAAAGGATGTAGCCAAACGCTATATCATTTATCGAAATGAACGGGATCGCGTCAGAAGCACGAGAAAGAAAAAAGAGGAGCAGCTTTTGACCGATGAATTTATTAGTCAGTATAAGCATAAGCCCTCACCAATGGGACAATTGGGAAATTTTGTATACTATCGAACCTATTCAAGGTGGCTTCCCGAAGAAGGAAGAAGAGAATACTGGTGGGAAACAGTTCGCCGTGCCGTAGAATATAACTGTAGCCTGGTGGCCACCACAAGGGAAGAAGCAGAAAGGCTATTTGATAATGTATATAATCTTAAACAGTTCCTTTCCGGTAGAACCTTTTGGGTAGGAAACACACCCGTTGCAAAGCATTATCCCATGGCGAACTATAATTGTTCCTTTTTAACGCTGGATAGCTTTGATTCCTTTAAAGACCTATTTTATTTACTGATGATTGGTTCAGGGGTAGGGGCAAGAATTTTAAAGGATGATGTAGCTCAAATTCCCAAGGTTAGAGCAGATTATGAAATTATCCATAAAGACTATTCCCCTGTTAATCCTTCAGAAAGGGAAGACAGTACCAGTCTGGAGTTTTTCCATAATAATACAGTAAAAATAACAGTAGGTGATAGTAAGGAAGGCTGGATTCAATCCTTAGATTTTTATTTTAAAATGATCTATAGCAATGAGTATAGAAATATTAAAACCATTATTGTGAGCTACGATCATGTCAGACCCAAGGGAGAGAAGCTAAAAACCTTTGGGGGAACCGCCAGCGGTCATGCCAGCCTGAAAAATATGTTCTATAAAATAAATAAGGTAATTCAAAAAAGAGGTTTTATTGAGGAAAGTAAAAGATTTAAGCTTAAGCCTATTGATTGTCTGGATATTGCCAATATTATCGGGGAAAATGTAGTGGTGGGCGGCGTAAGGCGCACCGCAGAAATGATCTTAATTGATGGTGATGATCAGGAATGTATAGAAGCAAAATCAAATTTATATAAGCAAATAGACGGCCAATGGATTGTAGACAAGGATATTATTCATAGACAAATGAGCAACAATTCCATTTATTATACTGAAAAACCCACAAGGGAACGGCTCCATTGGCAGATGGAAAAGATGCGTTATTCCGGAGAGCCTGGCTGGGTAAATGCCCAGGCGGCTTCTAAAAGAAGACCCAATATGAATGGGGTGAACCCCTGTGGAGAAATTCTATTGGATTCCAACGGGCTATGCAATTTAACCACCATTAACACCTATTCCTTTGTCAGGGCAGATGGAACGCTGGACGAGGAGGGGCTTTTGGAGGCTCAGCGGCTTTCAGTACGGGCAGGATATCGTATGACCTGTGTTGAGCTTGAGCTGCATCATTGGGATGCTGTTCAACAACGTGACAAACTGGTGGGCTGCTCCCTTACAGGGTGGCAGGATATGGTCAATGCCCTGGGACTTTCTGGGGAGGAGCAGGCTGTACTGCTGGAAAAGCTCAGAAAAACTGCTCATCAGGAGGCAGAACGTTATGCCAATGAAATTGGGGAAAATAAACCATTGTTGATTACCACCGTAAAGCCTGAGGGAACATTGAGCCAGCTGCCCACAGTTTCCAGCGGAGTTCATTATTCCCATTCCCCCTACTATATTCGACGAATTAGAATCAGCTCCCATGACCCCCTGGTTAAGGTATGTGAGGAGCTAGGTTATCCGGTTTACCCTGAAGTGGGACAGGATTGGGAAACCTGCGCCACCAAGGTGGTAGAATTTCCGGTTAAGGCGCCGGAGGGGAAAACCAAATACGATGTTTCTGCCATCGAGCAATTAGAAAACTACAAACTTTTTATGAAGCATTATGTGGACCATAATTGCTCCATAACCGTTCATGTCAGAAACCATGAATGGGAGGCTGTAGAAGAGTGGGTGTGGAATAACTGGGATGATGTAGTGGCCCTGTCCTTCCTTTCCTTGGAGGATAATTTTTATAAGCTGCTGCCCTACGAGGCCATAGATAAGGAAACCTATGACAAAAGAATTAAAGAAATGAAGCCCTTTATTCCTTCCTTGATTACCAAGTACGAGAGGAAGGAAGTAGAGGTTGAAATTTTAGATAACGATAACTGTGAAAATGGTGTTTGTCCCATTCGGTAATTGTAAAACCGAGCTTGACTCTTTTAAGAGAAAAGCTCGGTTTTAATTTGCCAATTTCATATAGCTTCGTTGTCGTCAGCCCCACATTGCCCAATGTGGCTTCCTACTCTGCTTTACTCTTGGAAAATTTGCTACAGGCCTTATCTCGCCATTCTAGTCAAAAAGGATTAATGCCATAAATTCTAAATCTACTGTTCCTGTATTTTCAATGGAATGAGCTTCACCATTTTTTGTATAAACTAAATCCCCTGTAGCCACGGGCTTCAATATACCGTTATCATCCACCACACCTTTACCGGCTAAAATATAATAGGCCTCAAAATCTCCTTGATGTTGATGATTCCCTACCGAACAGCCTGGCTTGAGGGTCATTCTTGCGTACAGGCGTCCCTTATTGGCAAATTCCTCACCTTGAAGCAGGTGGGTGATTTGTACCGAACCCTTTCCGTTCATCATTGCTTCCCTTACTTCATTTTTTAATTCATGGGGTTTTTTAATCATCGAATGTTCCTCCAATTATTTTAATATTTCCTTCATATTAAACAACAACATTATACCAAAAAATTTAGACAATGATAATGGCATGTCCGATTGTTTAATATCAATAACAACCCCTATTAAACCTTTGGTTTAAAATTCAAAAAAAAGAGGCTTGATAAAAGCCCCTTAGCCCTTATTCCCCAAGTAAAATTAGTCATCTGTAGGCCCATTGATCCTTTCACAGTTATTTAGGCGATGACACCACAGGCCAGCCTTTTGCCGGAGGCACCTGAAGGCTGAGTACGATAGTCATCAGGATTTTGATGAATAATGAGGGCTTTGCCAATTACATCCTGAGGTTTAAAACGATCAGTAAAGAAGCACATCCGAGCATAACCATGGTTTGAAAACAGTACGGGGAAATCCCCTGCATGGTTACCGTGGGGTTGATTATCAGGATTCCAGTGTTCCCCTGCAGCCATAAAGGGTTCATTTGGGTCACCTACCTCACAGGTACCATATTCATGTATATGATAACCAAAGGGGCCAATAGGCGGCTGGTCACCAACAGCGGGCTGAAAGGGAGGGAGTCCTTCTACATAGGTACAAACCTCTGTTCCACCCGCCACATCGTAAAAGTAAACAACGCCTCTTATGCCTGGGGCCAGAGGCCCCCCTTTAATATGGGCAGAGGGAATATATAAGCTGGGGTAGGGCTGGTAACCAGATGGGTAATACATTTGATTCATTTTAAAAGCCTCCTTTACACTAAAGATACATATACTATCTTTCTAGTATATTCCAATGGGGTGTGTTAAGATGATTAAAAGAGAGAGATTTTCGCAACCAAGGAGGTCTTTTTATGGGTGATGAACGATTACAGGACAAAATTGTTGAACTGGAGAGTATAATTGAAAACCTAAGCTATGGTATTTACATTACCGATGGGGAAGGGAATACCCTGCGGGTAAATCCTGCCTACGAGGCCATGTCAGGGTTAAAGCAGCAGGAGTTAGTCGGAAAAAATATGGTCACCCTGGTAAAGGAGGGATATTTTTCTGAATCCGCCAGCTTAATTGTCATTAAAAGCAAGGCACCAGCGACTGTGCTTTATCGGGTAAAGACCGGTAAGCATCTATTGGCCAGAGGAATCCCTGTTTTTTCACCCTCAGGAAAAATTATCAGGATTGTCAACAGTGTTTGGGATATCACAGAGCTTTTGAATCTTCAGGCCCAGCTTGAACGAAATAAATCTATGGTCTCTTCGCACTACCACGATGTGAATATTATGCCCGATGACGATTTTGTATGCCAAAGTAAGTCAATGCAGCAGGTTATTGAAATTGCCCTGAGGGTAGCTGCTGTAAACTCAACCGTTCTAATTTTAGGAGAATCTGGAGTCGGAAAAGAGATCATTGCTCGATTTATACATAATGCCAGCAACAGGGCAGGAGAGCCCTTTATCAGGGTAAATTGTGCTGCTATTCCAGAAAACCTGATAGAATCTGAATTGTTTGGATACGAAAAGGGCTCCTTTACAGGAGCATTACGGGAAGGAAAGGCAGGTTTGTTTGAGACCGCAGCAGGCGGCAGTATTTTTCTCGATGAAATTGGTGAAATGCAGCTTCATGTACAGGCCAAGCTGTTAAGAGTGTTGCAGGATATGGAAGTGACCAGAGTGGGGGGGGTTAAGCCTATTAAAATCAATGCCCGGATTATTGCGGCAACCAATCAAAATTTGAAGGAAATGGTTAAGGAAGGAAGATTCAGACAAGACCTTTACTACCGGCTAAATGTGCTGCCCATAATGATTCCTCCCCTAGCGGAACGAGTAGAGGATATCGAACCATTGGTCATTTTCTTTTTAAGCCGTTTTAATAAAAAGTATCATACAGAAAAAACCATAACAGATGATGCCATGCAATTATTAAAATGCCATGCTTGGCCTGGAAATGTCAGGGAGTTGGAAAACTTTGTTGAAAGAATGGTTGCCATTAAGGCAGAAACGGTAATGACGAGGAAAGACATTGAGGAATTATTGATGAGTCACCAAAGAGATGAAGAAAGACAAAACCGAAGATTTACGCTGAAGGAGAATCTTGAAAGAATTGAAAAAGAGATGATTTTTGAAGCGATTAGTAAATATCGTACCACGAGAAGGGCAGCCGAGATCCTGGGAATAGACCAATCTACCTTGGTGAGAAAAATGGCTAAATACAAGAAAAAGTGATGTCATGGCGCATCAAATTGATGTAAATTGGCATCGACGAACGACCTCTATTGAAGCCATAAAGTATCAATTTGATGCAGTATTGCATTTTAACTTCTATTATAGGGCTTTTTTATGATATAGATGATTGCCTAAGGATTAAGCTATGTTTCAATATTATGAAGACAGAAGCCGGAGGAAAGGATATGGTTCATTAAATAGAGTAATGATGGCACCATATTTGCAATAATATATAGCAGTGTGATTTACATGAATGTAAATGGTTTAACAAATATTGAAGGGAGGAGCAGAAGTTGAGCAAAGTTATCAGTAAAGAAGAGGCCGTTAATAAAATTAAGGATGGAATGGTTTTAATGATTGGGGGCTTCCTGGCAAATGGAACACCAGAAGAAATGATTGATGAAATTTTGGCGACGGGAAAAAAGGATTTTACGATTATTGTAAACGATACCGCCTTTGCAGACAAGGGGGTTGGAAAGCTGGTGGCCCATCATAGAGTCAAAAAAGTCATTGCATCCCACATTGGAACCAATCCTGAGACCGGAAAGCAAATGCATGAGGGGAAACTGGATGTTACGCTGGTTCCCCAGGGAACCCTGGCAGAGCAAATTAGGGCAGGGGGAGCAGGGCTGGGAGGAATTTTAACCCCTACAGGAATTGGAACGGATGTTGAAACGGGTAAAGAGAAGATCACAGTGGAAGGAAAAACCTATTTGCTAGAGCTTCCCCTTCGGGCTGATATAGCCCTCATTAAAGGCAGTAGAGTAGATAGGTCTGGTAATATTTACTATAATCAATCTACAAGAAATTTCAACCCCATAATGGCTACTGCGGCAGATTTAGTCATTGTTGAGGCAGAGGAAATCGTAGAGGTGGAAGAAATTAAGCCCAATGACGTCATGACTCCTGGAATATTTGTAGATATGGTAGTAAAAGGGAGGGATTAATGATGGATAGCCGAGAGTTAATAGCAAAAAGAGTGGCAAAAGAATTAAAGAACGGTGACGTGGTGAATTTAGGAATTGGTGTGCCCACCATGGTGGCGAATTACATTCCTGCTGAAATTGATATTATCCTTCAGTCAGAAAATGGTTTTGTGGGAATGGGGCCCAGTGCTGCACCAGGCATGGAAGACCCTGATTTGGTTAATGCAGGTGGGACCCATGTCACAGTTAAAAAGGGAGCCGCCTTTTTTGATAGTGCCATGTCCTTTACCATTATTCGGGGAGGCCATGTGGATGTTACTGTCCTGGGGGCCCTGCAGGTGGATGAAAAGGGAAATTTGGCCAATTGGATGATTCCTGGAAAAATGGTGCCAGGCATGGGTGGTGCCATGGACCTGGTGGTGGGAGCCAAGCGGGTCATTGTAGCCATGGAGCATACGGCTAAGGGAAAGCCCAAAATACTAAAACAATGTACCCTTCCCCTCACAGCCCAAGGACAGGTAGATTTGATCGTAACAGAAATGGGGGTAATGGAGGTTACTGAGCAGGGGCTGCTGTTGAAGGAAATTGCACCGGGGCTAACGGTGGAGGCAGTGATGGCAGCTACAGAAGCAGAGTTAATCGTTTCAGATGCTCTGACCCAGATGAAAGTATAGTGGATGAGTAAAAAATACCAATCAATGGGCTAATCTTGTTGTTACATATTATGGATCTTTACTTTAATGATATATCAGACCCGATGATTGGCCTCGGTATCAATATAAGATTCTTGACATACAGTTAAATTTAAAATATAATAACTCTAATTTCATAACATTCTATTGAGAGTGGTGGAGGGACTGGCCCTATGAAACCCGGCAACCTGCTTCGGCGAGGTGCTAAATCCTGCAGCATGCCCAGGGCATGGCTGAAAGATAGATGAGTCATTATGTTTTTGAAGCCTCTTCTGTCGCAGAAGGGGCTTTTTTAATAGATTAATTAGATTAGGAGGAATTAAGTTGCCCATCAAGATACCCGATGACTTACCGGCAGTAGAAGTCCTGTCAAAGGAAAATATTTTTATCATGACTCAAAAGCGTGCCCTCACCCAGGATATACGACCCCTTAAGATTGTTATCTTAAATTTAATGCCAACCAAAATTGAAACAGAAATTCAATTACTTCGCCTATTAAGTAATTCTCCCCTTCAGGTGGACATTACCCTGCTCAATCCCGGCAGTCATCGTTGCAAAAATACATCAGAGGAGCATCTGTTTAAATTCTATAACACCTTTGAGGATATTCAAAGGGAGAAGTTTGATGGAATGATTATTACAGGCGCCCCAGTAGAGCAGCTTGCCTTTGAAGAGGTAAACTACTGGAAGGAACTGTGTGAAATTATGGACTGGAGCTTGTCTCATGTTTTTTCAACCCTCCATATATGCTGGGGCGCCCAGGCAGCTCTGTACCATCATTACGGTATTCCTAAATATCCATTGAAAAAGAAGATGTTCGGTGTTTTTTCCCATCGGGTTCACGAGAAGGACAATAAGCTCTTTCAAGGCTTTGATGATCTGTTTGATGCTCCCCATTCACGTTATACCGAAACAAGGGAGGAAGATATACGGAAGATTAAGGAGCTTAAGCTATTGTCTGATTCCGAGGAAGCTGGTGTTTATATTGTTTCTGCCCATAAGGGCAGGCAAATTTTTATTACAGGCCATTCTGAATATAGTGCCTTAACGTTAAAAAATGAGTATGAGCGTGACCTTCAAAGGGGCATGGCGATTGAAATACCCCGGCACTATTTTCCGAAGGATGATCCTGGTCAAGTGCCCCTGGTCAGTTGGCGCAGCCATGCCAATCTGCTTTTCAGTAATTGGCTGAATTATTATGTGTATCAAGAGACACCCTATAATATTATCGAGATAAAATAATGGTTGCCATTTATAGGCTTATTTGCTATAATTTACGAAAGTAAAATGGCCATAAAAAAAGCATGGCGAATACGAAAAACGATCATGACGGGAAGTAGTAGATGATTTATTGATTAAAGAGAGCTGTCGGTTGGTGTAAGGCAGTATCAAAAATCCTTGAACTGGTCCCTGAATCACAAGGGTGAAGGAATAGTAGCCTTTGTCGGCATAGACCGTTATCTATTGAAGTGAATCTCCTCATATATTTTTATGATGGCGATTAATTAGAATGGTACCGCGACCCTTCGTCTCTAAACAGAGATGGAGGGTTTTTTAATTGTGAACTTTAATAATAAGGAGGGCTGACTTTGAAACAATACGAACCTAAAGAAATAGAAAAAAGATGGCAGCATTTTTGGGATCAGCATCAAACCTTTGTGGTAAAGGAGGATATCGATAAGCCCAAATATTATGCCCTGGTGGAATTTCCCTACCCATCGGGAGAGGGGCTCCATGTAGGGCATCCAGGGTCCTACACAGCCCTTGATATTGTTGCAAGAAAAAGACGCTTAGAGGGGTACAATGTACTCTATGGCATGGGCTGGGATGCCTTTGGCTTACCAACGGAAAATTATGCCATTAGACACCAGATTCACCCGAAACGGGTTACTGAAAATAACATAGCAAGATTTAAGAAACAGCTTAAGGACCTTGGCTTCTCCTTTGATTGGACTCGAGAAATTAATACAACTGACCCAGCGTATTATCGATGGACCCAATGGATATTTATCAAGCTATTTGAAGCAGGCTTAGCCTATAAGGCAGAAATGCCAATTAATTGGTGCACCAGCTGTAAGGTGGGGCTGGCCAATGAAGAGGTGGTAGAGGGCTTATGTGAGCGTTGTGGTGGAGCCGTTTGTTGCGTCTTGGCCCGTTCTATACCAAATCACTTTTTAAGCTGATTTGCTGTTGATACCGTAATACTGCTTCAAGATTTTTTATGCGGCCTTTTAGTTCACTCAGAGGGGGTGTTCTGGGGCCAAAACCAGATAGGCGACTCAGAATAGTATACATAAATCCAGCATCTTCATGATGCTGGATTATACTATTTAAGCATATTGATTCCCTGAAGAATTTTGGGTACCACCTGTTTTTTTCTTGAAACAATTCCCTTTAAAAAGACACCCTGGCGGGGCTCCACATGGAAGGACTGGGAAATGATGGCGGGGTTATTGGTTTCATAAAGAAGGTAGGACCCTTCCTTTAATATATCAGTAATTAACAACAACGTTAGGCCATGATTCAGGTTTCGATGTATTCTGTGAAGGTAATTGGTGAAATCATCCTGACGGTTGAATATGTCATCAATATCCAGCGTAAATACTTGACTGATGCCAACCCGATAACCCTCTAAAACAAATTCCTTGAAATCCTTATGGAAAATTTCTTCTATTTCCTGGCCCTCTAAAGAGGTTCCAGCTTTAAACATGTCCATTGAAAAGGCCTCTAAATCTAAATCCAAAATGTCATTTAATTCCTTTACAGCGTTTTTATCCTGGAAAGTGGTGGTGGGAGACTTAAAATTAAGTGTGTCTGATAAAATCCCCGCCATTAATAGGCCTGCTGTGGTGTAATCAATTTTAATCCGATGCTCCTGATAAAGCTGGTGGATAATGGTACAGGTACTACCCACAGGGTTATTTCTAAAGTAAATTGGAATAGAAGTTGAAATATCCCCAAGCTTATGGTGATCAACGATTTCCAGGATTTCCGCTTCCCTTAAGCCTTCTACACTTTGGGCATACTCATTATGGTCTACAAGAATAACCTGCTTCTTACCGCTGTTCATAATATGCTTTCGGTTAATAAAGCCGATGAAGGTATTATCATCATCCACCACAGGATAATTTCTGAAATGGGTATTCCCCATGGCGTCCTTAACCTCATCTAAATAATCTTCAGGGTTAAATTTAATAATTTCCTGGGTTCTCATTATAGTGGAGACATAATTACATTGATTAATTATTTTTGAAGTGTAGTAGGTATCATCAGGTACAGAAAGAATGGCAACATGATTGGCCGCTGCATGTTTTAGGTGCTTCGCCGGAATTTTTTTATCACCCGTCACAATAATTAATTGAACTCCCGCTTCAATGGCGTATTCAATAACATCATAACGATCTCCTACAATGACAATATCATCTTGGCTTAAAATTCCTTCGATTGATTTAAAGTAAAAGGCCATAATTGAAAGTCGCCCTTTAATCAGCTGATCCTTGTTGCCAGTCAAAAGGGTTCCCTTTAAATCATGAATTAAATTTTCAAAGGAGGTTTCAAGCTGATAATAATCTCCTCTGATCAAACCCATGGCGATATCCTTCATACTGACAATTCCCAGCAGCTTCTTGTTCTCATCCACAATAGCCAGGGTCTCTAACTGTTCGTTGACCATTAATCGGTAGGCCCATAAAATGGAAGTGGTTGGAGGAATGCCACGGCCTTTATCGGGCTTTAAGTCACTTACCTGGGCCTTAACATCCTTCAGTAGCCTAGGTGGGGCGGCCTTAAAAAAATTCAGTACAAATTGTGTTTCCTTGTTTATATTACCTATCACGCAGGGAACAGCGTTCTCATTTAATTTATTTTTTAAATTTGACAGGGCAATGGCCGAGGCCACCGAATCAGTATCTGGGTTTTTATGACCAAAGATTAAAATTTCCATCACAATTCTCCTTTTCATCCTTATCTAATGTATTATATCAAAAGGCAGATAAAGATAAAGCAATTGTGAAAAAATAAATTTTACATTTATTTTAAATGGAAGAATCATACAGAAATTATTTAAAGAAGGCAGGAATAAAACTAATTTTGTAGAATACAATGCTATGAGCTGGAAATAAGAGGGGGAATAAGAGTATGATTCAACCGATTCAACCGAGGGAGCGAATAGAGGTATTGGATATCGTTAGGGGCTTTGCCCTCTTTGGGGTATTACTGGTAAATATGGCATCCTTTAAGGGCTTGCTGTTGTTCCCGGTAAATACACCTACTGAATTTAGTTCTATATTAGATCAAATAGCCGCATGGTTTATTCAATTGTTTGGTGTGGCAAAGTTCTATACCATTTTCTCCTTTATGTTTGGCCTGGGCTTTTATATTTTCATGGATCGAGCCCTTCAAAAGGAGCTAAATGCAAAAAAGCTATTTAGAAGAAGGCTGTTATTTTTGTTTTTACTTGGAATAATTCATCTTTGCTTTGTATGGTCGGGAGATATACTTCATACCTATGCCATAGGAGGCTTGTTCCTGACCGCTTTCTGGAACAAAAAACCAGACACAATTAAAAAATGGATAATCTTCTTTATTATATTTAGTGTCGTGCTATTAAGTGGTTTATTGGCTATTCAATATATGACCATTAATCAAGTACCACCAGAGTTGTTTCAATCTCAACATGAATATCTAAGACAGGCATCGATGGATATCTATCAAAGCGGCAGTTATCTTGAAATTCTCCAGTATCGTCTAATGGCAGAAGCTCCAACAATGCTCATTAACAACCTAGCTTCTGTTCTGATGGTTTTGCCTTTATTTCTAATGGGCCTTTATGTAGGGAAGAAGGGAATTATAAGCAATTTGCTTCTCTATGGGCAGCAAATTAAAAAAGTATTTTATACAACGTTAATAGTAGGAGGCTTTTTAACCCTATTGATTATTATATTCATACTAAATCCTATGAGAATGAATAATATCCTTGCCCTGGGAATAAAAGAAATCATTATTTATTTGGCGGGTATAACCATGAGCTTCTTTTACATAACTGGTATCATTATATTATTATTGAAGGGTTGGTTGAACAAATTGTTAAAGTCACTGGCCTATGCGGGTAGAATGGCTTTAACCAACTATTTGCTTCAATCCCTTGTAGCCACCCTGATATTTTATAATTATGGGCTAGGTCTGTTTGGAAAAGTAGGGCCCTTCGTCGGAATGATTTTCACAGTAGTGATTTTCTCGGTGCAAGTATTGTTAAGTAAATTTTGGTTGCTTCGCTATAATTATGGTCCTGTGGAATGGTTATGGAGGCGCTTCACCTATGGTAAAGCAGTAGAATTACATAGAGCTGTCAATTAAAATTAAATAATAAAAAGTACTTAAACTCAGGTAGCCTTTGGCTGCCTGTTTTTTGTTTAGCCCACAATTGGGGTTATTTGAGAAACTAAAATTCATTCTTTAACTAAATAATAACAAATTAAATTTAAATATAACATTACACATTTAAAAAAGTTTACATATATGGTAAGATAGTATTTATTATGGAAAAAATACC
>CBFGTV010000081.1:0-15099 GCA_965652145.1 uncultured Clostridiaceae bacterium | reverse complement strand
CTGGATATTTTTACAGTAATGGAGCAGGAATATATTGCACTGCTGCCCACAGATGGAGAGGATGCCTTTATCTATCGATTCCATGAGGATGAAGAGGGACCCCATTTGACTATGATTGAAGAGGAAGAGGAATTTAATCGGGTTTCCGAAGCCTTCCTGGCAAACTTTGAGGGCGAGCAAGAGGAATAAGAAAAGCTTAGACCACTGATGGCAAATTTGTTTGTCTAAAACTACCTAAATAGTTAGGTAGTTTTTTTGTGCTAAAATATAGGAAAATCCTCGGCCTAAAAGAAACTTTAATGATTTCGGGAATATACTATTAGGGGAGGGAATGTCTTATGAATGCAGAAAGGAATCAGCTTAATCAGGATGTCAGCTACAAAATTTACAAGGTAGAAAACGGAAAGCTAAAGGTAGAGGTCTACTGGGATAAAAAACCCTGTGCCGGATACAAAATACAAATACAGGATGTAGAAGTGAAGGATAAGGAAATCAAAGTATATTACAAAAAGGTCTATCCGGACATGGATGAAATCTATTGTCAGGTAATTAAAACACCTAAGGCAAGCTATGAGGTGGCGGTTGAAGCCATACAAGGAGAGAACATTCAAGAAGAATATAAAATCACATTAATTGACTCGTAATGAATCAATAATTTTAATTCTCAGTTGATAAAACTGGGAATTTTTTCTTTCAGATTACAATTGTTTATTGAAATAGCACTTTTTTATTAGAAAAAAGGGGGAAGAAGTCCCTTGATTTGCCCTGGTGAAAGGGCTATGCTAAAAATAACCGAAGCTTTCAAAAAAATTGAATACTAAAGAAAAATATTCCATCAAAAAAAATTAGAAAAGGAGAAGTCTTCGTAATAAGGCCCTTACCCAAACATATGAAAGCTATGGCGCTTTATTTCCCAATCTAACCGGTTGCCCAAAGGTCAAGCCTTTGATATATTGAAAGTAGGAAAAAAGAAAAAGAGGTGCAGAAATGGGAGGATTTGTTCATCTCCATGTTCATACAG
Organism: uncultured Clostridiaceae bacterium; assembly: GCA_965652145.1. GTDB lineage: Bacteria > Bacillota > Clostridia > Peptostreptococcales > Natronincolaceae > CBFGTV01. The sequence continues at coordinate 14,078 of CBFGTV010000081.1, read as the reverse complement.
AATATAGTCTGCTGGACGGTTTTACCACCATCAATCGGGTAATGGACCGGGTCAAGGAATTGGGCATGAACGCCATTGCCATTACAGACCATGGCACGATGTTTGGTGTTATCGAGTTTTATAAGACAGCCTTGAAAAAAGGGATTAAGCCCATTATTGGCTGTGAGGTGTATACAGCCGCCAGATCTATGGAGGACAAGGACCCGGTTAAGGATAAAAACCAGGGGCATTTGGTGCTGCTGGCTAAAAATAATGAGGGATACCAAAATCTAATCAAGCTGGTTTCGGCGGCCTATACCAAGGGCTTTTACTATAAGCCCAGAATTGACTATCAATTGTTGAAGCAGCATAGCCGTGGCTTAATTGTTTTAAGCGCCTGCCTGGCTGGTGATATTCAGCAGCTTCTGATGCAGGGCCAATATGAAAGGGCTAAGGCCATGGCCCTTGATCTGAAGGAAACCTTTGGGGAGGATTTTTATCTTGAATTACAAGACCATCAGCTGCCGGAGCAGAAGCAAATTAACCCCCAGCTGGTAAAGCTCAGCCGTGAAACCCAAATTCCCCTTGTGGCAACCAATGACAGCCACTACATTTATCAGGAGGATGCTGAGGCCCATGACATTTTGCTGTGCATTCAAACCGGAAAAACCCTACAGGATCAAGAACGGTTAAAATTCCCCAATGATCAATTCTATTTAAAATCAAAGGAGGAAATGGAGGCCCTCTTTCCCTATGCCCCCGAGGCCATTGCCAATACGGTATTGATTGCAGAAAAATGTAATGTTGAATTTGATTTCAATACCATTCATCTACCCGAATATACGATTCCCCAGGGTCATTCAACCAATGGTTATTTAAGGGAGCTTTGTCTTAAGGGCCTGACTAAGCGGTATGATCCGATTGAGGCTGAGCTGAGGGAACGGCTGGAATATGAACTGAAAATTATCGAAGAAATGGGCTATACAGAGTACTTTTTAATTGTTTGGGACTTTATCAAGTATGCAAAGGATCATCACATTCCTGTGGGGCCAGGGCGAGGCAGTGCCGCAGGAAGCATTGTTGCCTATTGCCTGGGAATTACAGATATAGATCCCATACGGTATAATCTGATTTTTGAACGTTTTTTAAATCCCGAACGGATTTCAATGCCCGATATTGATATTGATTTTTGCTACGAACGAAGGGAAGAAGTCATCGACTACGTTAAGCAAAAATATGGAGAAGAAAAGGTGGCTCAAATCATCACCTTTGGAACCATGGCGGCCAGAGCTGCCATTCGGGACGTAGGCCGGGTCATTAACCTGCCCTATAATGAAGTGGATCAAATTGCCAAGCAGGTACCCTTTTCCCCGGGAATTACCATTGAAAAGGCCCTGGAAATGAACCCGATCCTCCGGCAGATGACTGAGGAGGATGAAAACGCCGGCTATTTAATCAACATGGCTAAAAAGCTTGAAGGCATGCCCCGCCATGCCTCTACCCATGCCGCTGGTGTGGTAATTGCCAAGCGCAGCCTAGATCAATACGTGCCCCTTTATATGCATGATGACAGCGTCACCACCCAGTTTACCATGGGGCACCTGGAGGAGCTGGGACTATTAAAAATGGATTTTCTGGGGCTTCGTACCTTAACGGTTATTCAGGATGCCCTTAATCTGATTCAGGAAAACCATGGCATCGGAATCGACTTTTCGGTCATCGGCTATGAAGACCCAGGGGTATATGAGCTTATAAGCCGTGGTGATACCCTAGGGCTCTTCCAATTGGAAAGTGCCGGTATGATCCAATTTTTAAAGGAATTAAAGCCCAACTGCTTTGAGGATATTATTGCGGGCATTTCCCTTTATCGACCCGGGCCAATGGATTCCATTCCAAAATATATTGAATACAAAAATAATCCAGATAAAATTCAGTACAAGCATGAAAGGCTGGAACCCATCCTTAATGTGACCTATGGCTGTATGGTCTATCAGGAACAGGTAATGCAGGTAGTAAGGGATCTGGCAGGCTACAGCTATGGTCGTAGTGACCTGGTGAGACGGGCCATGGGTAAGAAAAAGATGGATGTTATGGAGGAGGAAAGGCAGTATTTTATCCACGGAAAGGTGGATGAACAGGGCAACATAGAGCTGCCCGGCTGTGTACGCAATGGGGTGCCGGAAAAGGTAGCCAATGAAATTTACGACGAGATGATTGACTTTGCCAAGTATGCCTTTAATAAATCCCATGCGGCCGCCTATGCGGTACTGGCCTATCAGACGGGTTATTTAAAGGCCTATTATCCGGTGGAATTTATGGCAGCCCTGATGACCAGCGTTATGGGCAACACCTCAAAAATTGCCCAATATATTCAGGATTGCAAGCGGATGGGAATCGCAGTTTTACAGCCTAACATTAATCGAAGCTATAGCAAATTCACCGTTGAAGATGGAAAAATACGCTTTGGGCTGGCAGCGGTAAAAAATGTGGGCTTCAGTATGATTGAAGCCATTGCCAGGGCCAGGGTTACTAAAGGAGCCTTCATCAGCTTTCAGGATTTCTGTCAAAAGGTAGAGTCAAGGGATTTAAATAAGCGGGCAGTGGAAAGCCTGATTAAGTGTGGGGCCTTTGATTGCCTTGAGGTCTATCGGGCCCAGCTGTTGGCAGGCTATGAAAGAATATTAGAGGGTGTTAATCAAAATCGCCGTAGAAATATTCATGGGCAAATTGGGCTCTTTGATATGCAGGCAGAGGGCAGCATCAATCTGAAGGAGGATTTACTGCCCCAGGTAAAGGAATTTGATGAAAAAATTAAGCTCAATTTGGAAAAGGAGGTTCTGGGGCTGTATGTAAGCGGCCATCCCCTCTCTCAATATGAGGATGAGCTTAAGGCCTTTGTATCGGTTTACAGCAATGAGCTTATGGAGCTGGCAGATCATCCGGAGGAGGGCAGCCTAAGGGATGGATTGAGGGTGAGAATCGGTGGTATTGTGGTGGATCGTGTGACCAAAACCACCAAAAACAATCAATTGATGGCCTTTATCACCCTGGAGGACCCCTATGGAACCATAGAGTGTGTTGTTTTTCCCAAGATATTTAGCAGAAGCATGAGCCTTCTCGAAAAGGATATCCCCGTCTTGGTAGAGGGAACCCTTAATTTTAAAGAGGAGGAAACACCAAAGGTGTTGGTAAATAAGATTGGCCCCTTGGTAAAAGGTCAAATTGACGATAAGGTTAAGCCCTTACGTTTGATCTTTGAATCCAGGCAGCAATTGGCAGTATTTGAAAAAATAAAACCGACACTTCTTGAAAATCAAGGGAATGTGCCGGTCTATCTATACTTGAAATACGAGAATAAAAAGCTCAGGGCCCCCCGAGAGCTATGGGTAAGCCCTAATGAGGCCCTTATTACTACATTGAAAGATCAATTAGGTGAGGAATATGTACGGGCTGATTAACTGCCAAACTTAGCATGGGCGATTCTGGCTGAGGCAGCAGCGGCAATACCGGCCACTAGATCATCTAAAAAGGTGTGGACCTTTCCTTCATTGTTGGACAGGCTTTGAAGGATTCCCACCTTTTCCTTATCAAGGTAACCAAAATTGGTAAGGCCAATACTGCCATAGATATTGGTAATACTAAGGGCCAAAATTTCATCAATACCATATAGGGATTCGTCCTTTTCTAAAATTTCCTGCAGTGGTTGGGGAAGCAGCTTCTTTTCGGCATAAATATCCAGCACCACCCCTGTGATAACGGCATTTTGTACCTCTCTTTTGGTAAGGACCCGATCAATGCTATCATCACATTCCTCGAGGGTCAATGGGCCATAGCCGGATTGAAGCTCATAAACCAGTTCAGCAATGTCTCTTAGATTAACTCCCCTGTCCTTTAGCAGCTGGACGACAAAGTTTTTCAAAATTCATCCCTCCCATTGTAAAGATTCTATAGATAAAAAAATGTGGTCTATGTTATAATATGAAATATATTTTATTTTGGAACTTTAATTTTAAAATAGAATCGTTTTTCTTTACCTGGTACAATAGAGAAATTCATGATAAGATTTGTCTTAAGAGTATATATCATTGAAATAGAGAACAAATGAATTGAAAGGGAGGCCTAATCATCATGTGGACAGTTGTATATATGGCAAACACCAAGCAGGATGCTGAAGTAATTCAAAGGTTATTGGTTGAAGAGGGCTTCTTAGTAAAGGTTAAACCCATCAGTAAAAATAATGTAGAAGGTACCTCAGAGGTTTTAGTGCCCCGATCAGAGGTCGAAGAGGCACATCATATATTAATGCAAAGGGGATATTAATAAAACCCGGAATTTTTAAAAAATCAAAAATTCAAAAGGGACTAAAATGTCATTTGTGGGACAAAATTAGTCCCTATTGGCAAAGAGGAGGCTAACATATGAAAACAATTGGTGTTTTGACCAGCGGTGGAGACTCGCCGGGCATGAACGCTGCCATACGGGCAGTTGTCAGAAATGCAATTTACAGGGGCTGCAAGGTAATTGGCATAAAGCAAGGCTACCATGGTTTAATTCATGGTTTAATGGAGGAAATGAATTTATCCTCTGTGGCAGATATCATTCATCGAGGCGGAACCATGCTGCAAACCGCCAGAAGTGAAGAATTTATGACGGAGGAAGGTCGAAAAAAGGCCAGCTATACCATTAAGATTTTTGGAATTGATGGAATTGTGGTCATTGGAGGCGACGGTTCCTACAGGGGGGCCCAGAGGCTGAGTGAACTGGGAGTACCCACCATTGGTTTACCAGGCACCATTGACAATGACCTGCGTTATACAGACTACACCATTGGCTTTGATACCGCCATCAATACGGTGATTGATGCCATTGGAAAGATCAGAGACACCTCCACTTCCCATGGCCGGGCCAACATCATAGAAGTAATGGGAAGGCATTGTGGTGATATTGCCCTTTTTGCAGGCCTGGCCGGAGGAGCAGAAAGTATTATTGTTCCTGAACAGACCTTTGATCTTGATAAAGTGTGTAAAAAACTCATAAATGGCAGAAATCGTGGTAAACTACATAGTATCATTGTACTGGCAGAGGGTGTAGGCGGTGCCATGGAGATTGGAAAGGAAATAGAGGAAAAAACAGGCATTGAAACAAGAGTTACCATTTTGGGCCATATTCAACGGGGTGGTAGTCCAACTGCCTTTGACCGGATTATTGCCAGCAAGATGGGGGCCAGGGCAGTGGATTTATTACTGGAGGGCAAGGCAGCCCGAGCCATTGGTATTAGAGGTAAAGAAATAATTGATGTAGACTTTGAAGAGGTATTTAATACCGATTACAATTTTGATGCCGAAACCTGTAACCTAGCGAATATTTTATCTATTTAACCGAGGGGGAAATAAAATGAGAAAAACGAAAATAGTATGTACGATCGGACCGGCCAGTGAGAAGAAAGAGGTCTTTACAGAGCTGGTCAAAAGCGGTTTAAATGTAGCCAGATTAAACTTTTCCCATGGCGACCATGAGGAGCATGCAAAACGAATTGAAACCATTAAGGCCGTTAGATCAGAATTAAAGGTACCTGTAGCCATTATTCTTGACACCAAGGGGCCAGAGATCAGAACCGGCAAATTTAAAGACCCGGAAGTATTTTTAGAGGAAGGCCAGGAATTTACCATTACCACCAGAGATGTACTGGGAGACAAAAGCATTTGCTCTGTCAGCTACAATGGTTTAGCCAAGGATGTGGTAGAAGGTGATTCTATTCTGATCGATGACGGCCTGGTTGAACTAAAGGTACAAAAGGTAGTCAATGATACTGATTTACTGTGTGTCGTAAAGAATGCAGGAATTGTTAAAAACCACAAGGGAGTCAATGTTCCCGGTGTAAAAATCAACCTGCCGGCCATAACCGAAAAGGATCGTGGGGATATAGAATTTGGAATTAAGATGGACATTGATTTTATCGCTGCCTCCTTCGTAAGAAAGGCATCGGATGTATTGGCCATCAGAAAGATTTTAGAGGAAAATAATGCTGAACATATCCAAATAATCTCTAAAATAGAAAATCAAGAGGGTGTCGATAATCTTGCAGAAATTATCGAGGTTTCCGATGGTATTATGGTGGCCCGGGGTGATTTGGGAGTCGAAATTCCAACTCAGGAAATTCCGCTAGTACAAAAAGAAATGATTCGTCTGTGCAACAAGGCGGGAAAACCTGTTATTACTGCCACCCAGATGCTTGATTCTATGATCAGAAACCCCCGACCCACCCGAGCAGAAGTAACGGATGTGGCCAATGCCATTTTCGACGGTACCGATGCCATTATGCTTTCCGGAGAAACGGCAGCAGGAAAATATCCCCTAGAGGCAGTTAGAATTATGTCAGATATAGCAAAGCGTACAGAGGCTGCTATTGATTACAAGAATCTAATTAAGAGCAAATCCTTAGATAGAGAGATTACAGTAACCGATGCTATTAGCCATGCAACCGTCAGCACAGCCACAGACCTGGAGGCTTCCGCCATTATTACAGCCACCTCATCTGGTTATACAGCCAGGATGGTTTCAAAGTTCAGACCCAAGGCCCCTATCATTGCTGCCACCGTCAGCGAGCGGGTGAGAAGAAGAATGAGCTTGACCTGGGGGGTTTATACGGTATTAACGGAGCCGCTACAGTCTACCGATGATGTAATTGACCAATCAGTACAAAAATCCCTTGAGGGAGACCTTATTAAGCGGGGAGATTTGGTTGTTATCACCGCCGGAGTACCTGTAGGCTATGTAGGCACCACCAACCTGATCAAGGTTCATATTGTTGGTGATGTTATTGTATCGGGCTCAGGGGTCGGTAAAAAATCAGTTACCGGCAGGGTTCATGTGGTAAATCAAAATCCTGAAAGCAGAGAGGGCTTCCAAAAGGGAGATATTTTAGTTACTTCAACCGCCGATAAGGATCTGATCTCATTAATTGAAATAGCAGGGGGAATTATTACGGAAGAAGGGGGACTAACCAGTCCTGGTGCCATTGTTGGATTAAATTATGGTATTCCCACTGTAGTGGGGGTACAAGAGGCATGCCAAAGGCTCAAGACAGGTGATATTGTTACCCTGGATGCCGCCACTGGCCTTGTCTATAGTGGAAAAACCAGAGTATTATAAAATAAGATCACTATAGAAAATATCCTTTACAGAACTTTAACCTTTTAGTAACACAAATTTAAGCGCTATCTCATATACTAAAAATATGAAATCAATATCCCCCCTTTATTTATTGATATCATAAAGTTCAACCCATTTCCTTCTAGAACTTACCTTGGTGTAGGTTCTTTTTCTTTTTTTATTTGAAAAGAGAGGAATCAAATTAAGAGAGGAAAAAACATCTTTGATATAGAATTAATTCAATAGGTAAAGGTATATAATAAAGTTAGGAGATGTAAGGATGAAGGGAACCAGTGAAATAACGGTAAGGTATGCTGAAACGGACCAAATGGGTGTTGTTTATCATGGCAACTATTTTACGTGGTTTGAAATCGGAAGAACAACATTGTTGAAGGAACTGGGCTATTCCTACCGTGATATGGAGAATCAAGGAATTATGCTGCCTGTGGTGGATGCTGCATGCCAATATAAGGAGGCAGCTAAATATGATGATGAAATATTGATCGAAACCAGTATAAAGGCGTTGAAGAGAGCCAGTATTACCTTTTTCTATGAGCTATTACGTAAAGAAGACGGGGTGCTACTGGCCAGGGGAACCACAACCCATGCCTTTGTCGATAAAGAGAGATTTAAAGCCGTAAGTCTAAAGAAGCTTAATCCAGACCTATATGAGAGATTAGGTCAGGAAATACCCAACAAGAGGTGAGTTTATGCTATTTAAGCTGATCCTACTCTTTATGCTGATGCCGGTTTTAGAGCTGGCGGTTTTACTTAAAATCAATAGCTATATTGGGTTAGGCTATACACTATTAATTGTTCTGACAACAGCTGTTGCGGGGGCCTATCTAACGAAGCAGCAGGGACGTGGAATCCTCCAGAATATTCGATTTGAAATGGGCCAGGGCCGTGTACCGGGAGACGAGCTGATTAACGGATTATGTGTTTTAATTGGGGGCGTATTGCTATTAACCCCGGGTCTATTGACCGATACTGCAGGATTTTTTTTAGTGATTCCTTATACGAGGAACTGGTTGAAGGATTATATTAAAGGTAAGCTTAAGAATATGCTGATGGAGGGCTCCTTTACCTTTTTTTACAGAAGATAATTCAACAAAGGGGGAACAATCATGAAAAAACGGATATTAGAAAAAACAGGATTTGAAATTGGTATAGTGGGCTTTGGCGGAATACCCATACAAAGGCTTTCAGAAGAGGAGGCCGTCGCCTTGATACAAAAGGCGGCTGAGGAGGGAATGAATTTTATTGATTCTGCCCGGGGCTATGCCGACAGTGAAAGACTAATTGGGGAAGGAATAAAAGGAAATCGGGAGCATTGGATTATTGCCACAAAATCCACTGCCAGAGACTATGATACCATGAAACGAGATATAGAAATTAGCCTTTCAAACCTTCAGACCAATACTATTGATTTGTATCAGCTTCATCTTGTCAAGACCCATGATCAATATAATGAAATTATGTCGGATCAGGGGGCCTATCGAGCCTTAAGGGAGGCCCAGGCCCAGGGAAGAATCAAAGAGATCGGCATCACCAGTCATAGCCTTGAAATCCTTGAAATGGCTGTAGAAACTGATTTTTTTGCAACCATACAATTCCCATATAATGCCGTTGAGCGACAGGGAGAAGCCCTTTTTAAGCGGGCGGCTGACCGGGGGATCGGAGTGATTGTGATGAAGCCCCTGGCAGGAGGTGCTTTAAATAACGGAAATTTGGCACTGCGCTTTATTTTAGAAAATCCCAATATTAGTGTGGTTATTCCTGGTATTGACAAGCCCAACCAGGTGATTGAAAACTGTGGGGTGGGCAGAAACCCCCTACCCCTTTCCCAGGAGGAAAGGAGGGCACTGAAGGAGCTGACGGATCAATTGGGGATGACCTTCTGCCGACGATGTGGTTATTGTCTGCCCTGTCCCCAGGAGATTGATATTCCGACACAGTTTTTAATGCAGGGCTATTATACCCGGTACAACCTGCAGGATTGGGCACTGGAAAGGTATGGTGCCCTGCCAAGGAAGGCATCCCACTGTGTTGAATGTGGAGCCTGTGAAAAGCGATGTCCCTACGACTTGCCCATAAGGGAAATGCTTAAGGAGGTTGTGGGTCATTTAGAAGGATAGATTCAAAAAAAGGTATAAAATCTAAGATTTGGTACCATAATCTTAAATAGTTTATTGAAGGCACAATAAATTAAGGGTAAAACTGATTCCAATTTGATAGGGCACCGAAGGGGTGCCCTTTTTTTGGTCAGATATGTTCTATTTCATTATTTTTCAGGATTAATATAGGGCGACGGCTTAAGGGGATTAGAGATATCTAAGCCTCCCAATTCATTAAATTGTCTGCCCTCTGCTTGAATGGCAACACGATCGACAGCCTCCAGGGTGCTAAGGGTATAGACAAGGGCCTCAACCATGGCGGCCTGTCGGTCAGCATTTCCTTGAAAGGCATGAAATAGTGTTTCATTAACATATAAGGTCAGGGTACCATTAATTAATTGGTAGTTCACCAGCTCCAATGATTCCGGTACCGAGGGCTGATGATTAAATCCATACAGATTGGTATTACTGCTGTATTTCATGGCTTCCAGCAGGGCTTCCACCGAAGCATTCGTTCCCTGATAGGGTCTTGGTGAAAGTAGGATTCGTCCTGTCTCAGTATAGAATACATCATATATCATGGGCCCTTTTTCAGGATAATGGGGCTGATCTACTGCGGTACCATGGAAGCCCGTTTCTACGATTCGGTTATTAAAGTAAAATTGTACGGCATCTACTTCAGGTATGGCTGCTAATGAATTAACGAAGCTGCCTAAAGCCATGGCGGCGTCGCTGGCATTCTGATCATATACACCAATATCCTGGGGCAGGTAAACTGACGCAATTCTTCTATTTAAACCGATTCTACTGACACCTGGAATAGGGGAGCCTGCCTTTAGGCCCAGTTCGGCAGCGGGGCCAGCTTCTAATTCATCCAGGGTAGTCCTTAAGGGACGGGTGGTGTAGGGTATTACCCGGGTAACGGGAATTAAATAGGTACCCTCCTGATCAGGAAAATATAAGGTAAGGGCCGTTTCATTCCTGTTGATGCTCCTTAAGGCAGGAAGATAGGTACCCTGAGTATTAAATTCAATGCTGGTATGATAGGGAGCAAGGGGCTCCTCTAGGGAATTGACATGGGCCTTTAACGCTACCTCGTAATGACCATCGGGAAGATTTAATTTTTTCTGATCTAAAACTAATTCAAATTGTAATGGGGCTGATTCCGTGACTTCATTCTGAAGAACAGAAAGTAAGTCTGCATCTAAATCGACAGTACGGATTAATTCATTATTGAAGTATACCTCTGCCGTAAGGGGATTCGTTGAATCAAGCCTTGCCTTTGTCTTTCCTTCTGCTGAAAGGGTGGCATTAATTTTCCATTCCTGGGATGTAACTTGATTAATTTCACCCACAAGCTGTAATTTTCCTGTGCTGGGCTGACTGATGGCGGGGAAATTGATGTCAATTGTATCGGCATAGAGGGGGACCCCTGTGGCGATAAAGCAAAGAATCAGCAGAAGTATAATATTTCTGGTGGTACGGAACATCTCATCACTCCCTTGTATGCTTGTCCATTCTATACTATTATTATATTGTAATGTATAGATTTGGTAAATATAAATCACTAAACAAAATGTGTCAAAGTTAAAAATAGTAGTGTAGAATAGAAAAGGATATAATAGAATTAGCCCAATAATACGATAAAGATGATGAATATAGAAGGAGATTCGTAAAAATGCTTGAAAAAAATAAGAAATATGAATTAGAAATTGTTGATATGGGCCATAGCGGTGAAGGAATCGGGAAAGTTGACGGTTTTACGGTTTTTGTGGAGGATGGGTTGCATGGAGATTATTTACTAATTCAAATAACCATGGTCAAAAAAAGCTATGCCGTAGGCCGCATACTAAAGATTTTAACCCCCTCGGTCCATCGAATCGAAGCGGCCTGTCCCCTGGCCCACCGCTGCGGTGGGTGTCAAATCATGCACATGAGCTATCAGTCCCAGTTGAATATTAAAAGAAACAGGGTGATAGAAAATTTAAAAAGGATCGGTAAAATAGAAGCGCCAGTACTGCCGACCCTGGGAATGGAAGCTCCCTACGAATATCGAAATAAGGCTCAGTTTCCAGTAGGTATGCTGGATGGAAAGGCAATTATGGGTTTTTATGAAAGGGGAAGCCATCAGATTGTTGATACTAAATACTGCTATATTCAGCATCCCATTAATGAAAATATTGTTGAAATCATTAAAAGCTATATTAAGACCTGTGGTGTGACTGTCTATGATGAAAAAACCGGCAAGGGGCTAATCAGGCATGTGATTACCAGGGTAGGATATGCCACCGGTGAAATCATGGTGGTGATTGTTACCAATGGCAGAAGCCTTCCCCAGCAGGATGCTCTCATTCAACAATTGAGGGAAGGCGTTGATGGATTAAAAAGTGTTGTTCAGAATATAAATGAAAAAAAGACGAATGTTATTTTGGGCAGGGAGTCAATTACCCTTTATGGGCAGGATACCATTGAGGACTACATAGGGAGCCTGAAATTTAAAATTTCAGCTCAATCTTTTTTTCAGGTAAACCCACAGCAGACCAGGGTTCTGTATGAAAAGGCCCTGGAATATGCAGACCTCAAGGGAGCGGAGACGGTATTTGATATCTATTGTGGTATAGGCACCATTTCTCTGTTTTTAGCCCAAAGAGTCAAAAAGGTCTATGGAATTGAGGTGGTGGAAGCCGCCATTGAAGATGCAAGGGTAAACGCCAGACTAAATCAATTTAATAATACTGAATTTTATACTGGTGCCGCAGAGGAGGTCATTCCCAGGCTATATCAAAAAGGTGTTCGGGCAGACGTGGTGGTGGTGGACCCACCCCGTAAGGGATGCGAGCCTGTTGTACTGGAAACCATCGCCAATATGGCTCCTGAAAGGGTTGTTTATGTATCCTGTAACCCTGCAACTCTGGCCAGGGACTTGGCGATTTTAGAGGAAAAGGGCTATAAGACGGTGGAGGTACAGCCTGTTGATATGTTTCCGCATACTGCGCATGTGGAGACTATTGTGTTGATAACAAGGGTGTAACCCTTGATTATACTGGGGTTGAATGAGTACATCTATCTTGTTTACTCGACCTAAAGTATGTTTTTACGTTTGGGGGAGCATATCGAGTGATAGAAATTAAATCAAAAAGTGAAGTAGAGTTACATCCGTAGGGTCGTGGAGATAGAATAGATGTAAGTGTTTATCCCAAATATATTTTCAAATCTCAAAGATTGCTTAAATTTTGAGATTTTTTTATAATTTATTGTAAGATTATTAAATCCCGTGCGTCTTATAGATAGGAGGTGAAAAAGTGACAGAGCTTGAAGAGATTTATAATAACTATTTTAAGGATGTTTACTTCTTCATATATAGTCTATCAAAAGATAAACATATAGCAGAAGATTTGACATCTGAAACATTTATAAAAGCAATAAAGTCCATTGAAAGCTTTAAAGGAAATTGTGATATCAAGGTGTGGCTATTTCAAATAGCCAAAAACTCATATTATTCATATATAAGAAAACATAAGAATTTGATAGAGCTAGACTCAGTGCCTGAAAAGAAAGATGATTTTGATATAGAAAAATCGGTGTTTTCATCTGAAGAGTCGATGAAAATTCATGAAATTCTCCATAACTTATCTGAGCCATATAAGGAAGTATTTTCTCTAAGAGTTTTTGGAGAACTGAGCTTTATGCAGATTGGCAGTTTGTTTGGTAAAACAGATAATTGGGCTTGTGTCACTTTTCATAGAGCTAGAAATAAGATTAGAGAAGAAATGAGGGATTATTGATGAAAGTCACATGTAATGTTATTAAAGATGTATTGCCTCTATATTTAGAAAATATGCTTAGTAATGACTCATGTACTATGGTTGAAGAACATGTTGATCAGTGTCAGGAATGCAAGAATTATCTTAATGAGATGCGTACTTTTAATGAAATGCCAGTAGATAGGAATACCTCTCCTTTACTAAAGATAAAATCAACATTACGCAAGAAGAAAATTCAGACGGCATTATTGTCAATGATGTTTTCAATTATGCTTTTTGTTATAACTATTGCTTTCTTGACCGCGCCAGAGTATATTCCTTTTAGCGAAAGAAGTGTAACAATAAATGAGATTGGTAATGGGTCGGTACTCGCTCAATTTGAGGATACTGTATATGGATATGACATCAATAGATATCCTACAGATGACAACGCTGGTTATGTCTATCATATTACTACATGGAATAGCATATGGAATAGAAATATAAAAAAATCTAATACAAATAATACTATTTTAAATCCAAATGGTGAAAATGTTGTTTCTGTATATTATTACCAGACAGATGGAAGTGAAGATATATTGATGTATGGTAAAGATATAAATCCAAACGGCGGGATTATTACATTACCAAGACTATTATTATCTTATTACGCACTTTTTGCCATAGTATTTGCTACAACTTGTGGATTAATTATGCTTATATTGTATCATAATAAAAAAGTGCTAAATTTTACAATGAAAGTATTCTTTTTAGCGGTATCCTACCTATTAGGTCATTTGATTATTAAAGGATTTACAACTTCATCATATACTGCGACACGGGATTTTTATGCAATATTGCTAGTTATGATTCCGCTATATATTGCTTTTCAAATGGCTGTAAACTTAATTAGACAGTATAAAAATAAAAAATATGAGGGTCGTTAAGGTGGATATGTTTCCGCCTAACGATAGGCAAAAAAAGTAGTAGATATGTTCCCGCATACGCCGGGCGCAAAAAATCAACTTCAGACATCTATGCTATCAACTCAGGCCATGTTGAAGTGATAGTGAAGCTTGAAAAGGCT
>CBFGTV010000080.1:0-15244 GCA_965652145.1 uncultured Clostridiaceae bacterium | reverse complement strand
CGCAACGATTTAGATGAGGCCATTGAACAAAAACGTATTAAAAATCTAATTTTTGATTTGAGCAATTTACGTTTTATGGACAGCTCTGGGATTGGTGTAATTATGGGACGTTATAAAAATATATCAAAGCTTGGCGGAAAGGTTGCAATTATAAAGGTTTCGGAGAAGGTAGATAAAATTTTTACATTATCGGGTCTCTATAAAATTGTAGAGAAATATGACAATTTAAATGAAGCCCTTAATCGCATGTAAAGGAGTGTTATAAATGGATTATAAAAATCACATGAAACTGGAATTTGACAGTAAATCTCAAAACGAGGCCTTTGCAAGGGTCGTGGTGGCTTCCTTTGCTGCTCAGCTTGATCCAACGCTAGAAGAAATAGCTGATATTAAAACTGCCGTATCAGAAGCTGTAACCAATGCAATTATCCATGGATATGAAGATTCCATGGGAATTGTACGGGTGATTTGTACAATTAGAAATACACAATTGGAAATATTCATCGAGGATGAAGGAAAAGGAATTAGTGATATTTCTCAGGCAATGGAGCCCCTATATACTTCCAAACCTGAGCTGGAGCGTTCTGGAATGGGCTTTACAGTAATGGAAACCTTCATGGATGAAGTAAATGTATATTCTGAGCCCAATAAGGGAACAAAAATAAGAATGGTAAAAAATTTCAAAAGCCTCAAGGTAGAGTAAGGGGTCGATAAAATGAATATTACAGGGTTATCAGGGGAACAAATTGATGTTTTAGAGCATGAAGAAACGATGGAACTCATCGCAAAGGCCCAGCAGGGGGATACAGCAGCACAGGAAACCTTAGTAAGTCATAATTTAGGTTTGGTTAGAAGCGTTATTAAGCGCTTTAATAATAGAGGCTATGAAAAGGAAGATCTTTTTCAGCTGGGGTGTATAGGCTTAATTAAGGCCATTAATAAATTCGATACCCGCTTTGATGTACGTTTTTCAACCTATGCTGTACCGATGATATTGGGTGAAATTAAGCGGTTTTTAAGGGATGATGGAATCATAAAGGTTTCTCGATCCTTAAAGCAGACCGCTTCTAAAATTAAATATTCTAAAGAACGCTTAACAAGGGAATTGGGAAGGGAAGCCACGTTGCAGGAAATTGCCGATGACCTAAAAATTTCAAAGGAAGAAATTGTTATGGCCCTGGATTCCAGTTCCCATCCGGAATATCTTTATGATGTCATTCATCACGATGATGGGGCACCTATCCATTTAATGGATAAAATTGGGGAAACCGATTCTCCGGAGGATAATGAAGTAATAGACCGGATTCTACTAAAGGATGTTATTGCCAAGCTGGAGCCAAGGGAGCGACAAATTATTATTTTGAGGTATTTCAAAGACAAGACCCAGACTGAAATTGCTGAAGTATTAGGTATTTCCCAGGTACAGGTTTCTAGAATTGAGAAAAAAATACTAAAGTCGATGAAAGACTTAATGAAGATGGCTTAATGTCATCTTTTTTTATGCTGTCAGATTGCACAGGTCTATTTTGGTTGCGAAAGTATATTAGAATTAAATATCATTTTTCGCAAATAATATGATCAAGGCAGGTGAATTAAGAATGATTAAAAAAATACTTCAACATAAGCTTAAGATTATATTGTTTGCCATGATCCTTATATTGAGCTCCTGGTTTTATTTTAATACCAGGGCCCCCAAAGAACCGCCTGAAAAGGCAGACCTGGTTTATCATACTTCTTATTATGGGGGGGATTGCTGTGGAACAACGAGAAATTTATATTCAATTTAAGGATAAGGCCAGGATTCAATTGGGTCAGAGCGTATATTTAAAGGATTTAATTGAAATTTACGGAAGCCCTGAGGATAAGAAATTAATAGAAGAAATCAAGCTGACAGACAATAGCCCTCAAGGGCCTACCAGATTTACAATCCAGATGCTCAGTGTTATTGAAATGATTAAAGCAAAATATCCCCAATATCGTATCTTTACCCTGGGTTCTTCAGAGATGCTGGTTAATTTTGTTGATGGAGATCAAAAAACCGATAGATATTTGTATATTCGGCTGGCACTGGTTTGCTTTCTTTTATTTATGGGTTCAATTACTGCCATTATTAATTTCCATTCCGACGTTGACATGAGGCAGGCCCATAAAGGAATTTATAAAATTGTTACCGGTGTCGAAACCGAATCGCCGCTTTTATTGCAGATTCCCTACAGCTTGGGAATCGGTGCCGGCATGTCGGTTTTTTTTAATCATGTATTTAAGAAACGAATTAATCAAGAGCCCAGTCCTTTGGAGGTAGAAATTTATATGTATCAGCAAAATATGGACGCCTATCTAAAGGGGAATGATGCCAAATTTGATTTAATTAAGAAGGGATCAAAATGAGTAAGGTATTGGTCATCTTTCTGGGCTTTTCCAATGGCATTATTGTGGGAAGCGGTATTGTAGCCCTCTTAACCCTATTGGATATCATTCCCCGGTTGGCACAATTAACTAAAACCTATCAATATATTACCCTATATGAAAATGTAATTATAGGTGGTGCTGTTTTAGCTGCCTATATGTCTTTGAGCGACCATATTCTAGGACTCGGTGCAATTACCGTAATCATTGTCGGCTTTTTTATTGGAACCTTTGTCGGTCTACTGGCCTCGGCCCTGGCAGAGGTGATGAATGTGATTCCAGTGGTTGTAAGGCGTTTTCGTCTGGAGGGATATGTGATTTATATTCTCTATTCCCTCATTTTGGGAAAGGTATTGGGTTCATTTATTCAATGGCTTGTAACTCCTTAGGAGGGATTTTATGTTCAATAAGCAATGCTATTACCAAAAACAATTTTCACCGGAAGTTGGAAAAAATAGAGAAGATATAATCATTCGAATCAAGATAAGAAAAAGTAAGGGGCTTGATTTAGAAGATTTAAAGCTCCATCAGGTTGTCAACGAAATTCGTTAATAGGGGTGAAGCCCGTGGCTAAAAAGTATCCTACATCAGAAATAAGGAAATACCAAGAGCAGGTAGAAAAGATCATACCAAAGCCTAATTATATAAAAAATTGTCTTTGGGCTTTTATAACCGGCGGTATAATTTGTACTGTCGGCCAGTTTATTCATAATCAAATTGAATCCAGGTTAGGCTTAACCCATTTAGAGGCCACCAACGCTACAACCTTGGTGATGATCTTTATAGGGGCACTATTGACGGGAATCGGCATATATGACTTAATTGGCAAGCGGGCCGGTGCAGGCTCAATTGTTCCCATTACAGGCTTCGCCAATTCTATTGTTTCCCCTGCCATGGAATTTAAACGTGAAGGCTTTGTTTTTGGTGTAGCGGCCAGAATGTTCTCTCTAGCGGGGCCAGTGTTGGTCTACGGCATTACCTCTTCAGTGATTGTGGGGATGATCTATTATTTTCTTAATAGGTAAGGGGGGTTCTTATGGCGGTCAAAAAAATAGGAAGTCAGTCAATTCAATTTTTAAATCCACCAGCCATTATTAAAACTGCTTCGATAGTTGGTCCAAAAGAGGGACAGGGACCGTTAAGGGACTATTTTGATCAAATTATTGATGATGATCTTTACGGTGAAGACAGCTGGGAAATGGCTGAGAGTAAATTAATGAAGGAAGCAGTTAAATTGGCAATTTCAAAGGAGGGCATAAATATTGCTGATGTCGATTATTTATTTGGGGGAGACCTTTTAAATCAGCTTATGTCTACCTCCTTCGCTGTAAGGGATTTAAAAATTCCCTTTTTTGGCCTTTACGGAGCCTGTTCCACCATGGCAGAGTCTTTAAGCCTGGCGGCGATGGCCATCGACGGAGGCTTTTCAGATTATGTTATTGCCACTGCATCCAGTCACTTTTCATCGGCAGAGCGTCAATTTCGATTTCCATTGGAATTAGGAAATCAAAGGCCCTTAACCTCTCAATGGACCGTGACAGGGGCAGGTGCAGCCCTTTTGGGTAACCGCAATGAAGGGCCCTTTATTACCCATGCTACCCCAGGGAAAATTATTGATTACGGTATCGTTGATGCCAATAACATGGGAGCAGCCATGGCTCCTGCAGCAGCAGATACCATTGTCACTCATTTTAATGATACAGGCCTGAGCCCTCAGGATTACGATTTGATTATTACAGGGGATTTAGGCAAGTATGGAAGGGATTTAGCCGTTGACTTAATCAAAAAACAAGGCTTTCAGGTAGATAAAAATTTTACTGATTGCGGCATTAAAATTTTTGATGGTATGAAACAGGATACCCACGGGGGAGGAAGTGGCTGCGGATGCTCTGCTGTAGTCCTTTGCGGTTACTTATTCAAGCAACTAAAGCTCATGAATTTAAACCGTATTTTATTGGTTTCAACAGGAGCCCTGTTTTCTCCTACCAGTGCCCAGCAAGGGGAATCAATTCCTTCCATTGCCCATGGTGTCAGTATAATCAGTAAAAAAATGAACTAAAGGCAGGGAGAAGCAATGAGCTATGTATACGCTTTTATCATTGGCGGGTTAATCTGCGTAATTGGTCAAATACTGATGGACGCCACAAAGCTGACTCCATCCCACGTATTGGTGATCTTTGTAACGGCAGGGGTCATTTTGACTGCCCTGGGATTATATGAGCCCCTAGTAGAAATTGGCGGAGCAGGAGCCACGGTTCCCTTACCTGGCTTTGGGTATTCTCTGGCGAAGGGAGCCATTAAGGGGGTCAAAACCAGGGGATTTTTAGGAGCCTTTTTAGGGGGAGTAGAGGCTACCTCGGGAGGAATTTCTGCCGCTGTTGTATTTGGCTATGTAATGGCACTTTTATTTACACCAAAAACAAAACCTTAGAATTGAGGGTGAACTTATGGGAAACACAAATAAACGAAAGGTAATTATTGTTACTGATGGGGATACCTGCGCCCAAAAGACCATTGAGAGGGCTGTAAAAAACATTGGCGGCCGATGTATATCTCAATCTGGCGGAAACCCAACCCCTTTAACAGCAGAAGAAATTGTGGAATTAATTAAGGAGGCCCTTTATGACCCGGTGGTGGTGATGACCGATGATGAAGGAAACGTCAATAGGGGAATTGGAGAAAGGGCCTTAGAGCAACTGATGAATCACCCTGATTTGGAAGTGATGGGAATTATAGCCGTGGCCTCCAATACAAAAGAGGTGGAGGGGGTTAAAGTGGATTTTTCCATTGATGCTATGGGGAATTTAATAGATGAGGCCGTTGACAAGGATGGCAATCCTACCTATGACCGGGTGTTATATGGAGATACAGTGGATGTGATTGATTCATCCCCTAAAAGACCGCTGGTCATTGGAATAGGTGACGTTGGTAAAATGCATGGAAAAGATGACATCAAGAAGGGCGGTCCAGTGGTAACCAGGGCCCTTGAAGAAATTTTAAATCGCTATAAGAGGATGACAAAGAATTAAAGGTTTACAATATTAATATTATGTCAATTAAAATGATAAAGAAAAAGCTGCAACACCCATTGGTTGCAGCTTTTTTTAACTTAATTGCCGTCATTTTGATTATTGTTATTTTGGTTTCTGCGATTTCTTAAATTATTCGGCCCCTCATCATTATTATTAGGCTCAGTATCGATAATTGTATCGACGGTATCCTCTGACCCATTGTCTGGTTCGTTATTATAGTCTGGAGGATTTGGCGATACATCCAGATAGTCTACCAAAGGATCATAATATTCTCTTGGCAGCTCATAGATATAATCCCTTGGTGTTATACCGTTGTGCGCTTCTGGGTAGTAGGGTACAGGTCGTTTAACAAATACCTTTGTTTCAATTTCCCAGGGGGGAGTCAGATCAGTTGCCAATTTTCCTGTGGGGGCGTGGACTTCAGCCAGCACATGGACATCACATACCTCCGTTGGTTTTGTTCCCTTTACAAAGATCTCTGTTCTTACGGTGCTTCCCCTTGGGTCAAGGGCACAATATTCTCCTGCCAGCTTACCAGACTTTGTACAAATGGCAACCCGCTCTATTCCTTCAGGCTCTTCAAATCCCTTAGGGCTATAGCCCTCATGAATTCTCGCCATAACCTTCTGCCACAGTCTGGCGGCCACCGCACTACCATCGACCAAAGGCTTAGGCATATCATTTCCAATCCAAACAGAGGCGGCATAATAGGGTGTATAGCCTGCAAACCAGGCATCCTTTCGGTCAGAAGTCGTTCCTGTTTTTCCGGCAACAGGAATCTGGCTATTACTATTATCTAGTTTAGCCCTCGAACCAGTACCTGATGTTACGGCACTCTTGAGCATATCCGTTAAAACATAGGCCACCTGAGGTGTTACAACCCGGGTAGTATTTGGTTTATTTTCAATTAGCAGCTTACCATTACGATCATATATTTTTGTAAAGGTAATTGGCTCGATTTTTACACCATCATTGGCTAAAACACCATAGGCAGTTGTTAAGTCTAAAGGTGTAACTCCCCTTGTCATACCGCCCAGGGCAGTTGAATAGGTTTCATCTGTATATCGCTTGCCGTTAATGGTAACAGGGTTATCGGAAGTAACTACCGTTGAAATCCCCATATTTTTCATATACTCAAGCATTGTTTGAATAGAGGTGTTATCATTGGGGCCAAGCATACTGGCAAAAATGACTGCACCTGTATTACTGGATTGCTGGATCGATTCTCTCATGGTCATCAGGCCATAATAGCGGGCACTGTACCAGTTGTTAGGCCAGGGCGTATTGGGGGTTGCTCGATTAAAGTATACTGGAATATCATCAATTACAGTACCTGCTGTCATGCCACGATCAACAGCCGCTGTATAAACAGCAATGGGTTTGATGGATGAACCGGGCTGACGTGGTGTTAAGGCACGATTGAGTATTTTTTGACCAGAGGTCATTCGACCACCAACTAATGCCTTAATTTCACCAGTATAGGGATCTAAAATGACCATGGCAGATTGAGGCTGAATATTACCTTCCTCATCACGAATCAGGTTTCCTTCGGAATCCTTCAAAGTACCTGGAAAGTTATCAGGATTTTCATATTCCTCTTCCAGTATTTTCTGAGCCCTTACATCCATTGTACTGTAAATTTTTAATCCGCCGGAATACAGCATGTTTTGAGCCTCTTCCCTGGAATAGCCAATGTTCTCAAGGGCCTTGATTACATCCTTTTTAACAAGGTCACCAAAGTAAGAGGAAATATCTTCTGTGTTAAGACGATTAGGTTTAAGACTTGCCTTTATATCTTCAGCCAAGGCTTCCTCATATTCTTCTTCTGTAATAGAACCTACTCTTTTCATTACATTCAATACGGTTTTTTGCCTATCTAATGAAAGCTCATTAAAAACAATTGTATAGATTGAATTGGAATCATCTAAAATATAATCATCCTCAGATACATCTTCCTTGTAAAGGGTTTTAATAGGAGAATATCTGGAAGGATAACGGGTAATTCCTGCAATTAATGCGGCTTCTGCTATGGTCAACTCACTGACATCCTTTGAAAAATAGGTGAGGGATGCAGCTTGTACCCCATGGGCTACCCCGCCCAGGTTAATTGTGTTCAAATAGGCCTCAAGTATCTGTTCCTTTGACAGCTGGCGATCTAGTTGAATACCGTAGTACATATCCTTAATTTTACGGGTATAGCTTTTATCGTTCCTTGAAAGATACAGGTTAATGGCTAGCTGCTGATTAATTGTACTGGCTCCATGCCTTGTACCGCTAGTCAGGTTGGTCCAGATGACACGCATAATCCCTTTAAGATCAATTCCATTATGGGTCCAGAAACGCTCATCTTCGATGGCCACAAAGGCATCTCGAACATGCTTGGGAATATCCTGATATTCCACAATAATTCTTACATTGTCGCTCTGGATCTTTTCAATTACTTCTCCGTTAGCATCCAATATGAAGGAGCTTTCTTCAAGCCTTTCATAGATATTAGAGGGGTCAATGGGGGGCGTATCCTTAATAATTCCCGCCACAATTCCCATCACAGCCCCGGTACCGATAATACCAATAAAGATGATGGAAACTAATATCACCCTTAGGATACTTATCTTCTTATTTTTAGATTTTTTGGTTTTCACCCTTTGTTCATTTGTTGGTCTTTTATCTGACATAAATTTACCTCCATCTAAATAAGAGTAGCGTCTCAAGTCAACAGCATATAAAGGCAAGATAATTATAACACAATTACGAAACCTTGTTAAACGAAATAATAATCTATGATCCCTTAAACATTATACCACATTTATTTATAATCTGTTTTATTTTAAGTATGGGGGAAATTGCAGATTTATATACAAAATTTCCCAACAATACCATAGGTTAATTATTAGACTGATTGTAATATCTTTTTGTTCCCGGCTTAAAGGCATATATTCAGTAAAAAAGCTTGTAAAGAAAGTACTTTTGACATATACTATAATTATCATTAAATGAAAGGTTGTGTGTTGGAGCAATGCAAAAATAATCCTATTAATTACTGGGTCTGTTTTTATAAAATCAATAACACAGTTCTAGATAGGATAGCATATAAATTATGCCTTTTTGCGTTGCCTTGAATATAAAATTAAATTTATTTTTAATTTTTATTAACTTTTTTTGATTGCGCGGCAGCAGTCGTTTAATCTATCAATATAGGTTATTTCTATGGAATTTCCAAAATAGAAACCTATATTTAGGGCAATGTCAAATTATCCTCTCTAGAAAAAGGGAGGTTTTTTTATGCTTTTAATAGATGCAAAGAATATAAAAAAGGAAATTGGTGACAGGCTGCTTTTTAAAATTGATTCCCTCACCATCTATGAAGGCGATCGTATTGGAATGGTAGGATTGAATGGTTCAGGCAAAACAACTCTAATGAATATTTTAGCCGGTGAAGATCAAAATCATGAAGGTGATATTAAAATTTTGGGAAAGATAGGTTATATTCGCCAATTTGACACAAGTATTGATCAAGATCAATTAAGCGGCGGCGAAAAAACCCGAATAAAAATCGACCATGCCCTAAAGCAACAGCCTGCTGTTCTTTTAGCCGATGAACCAACCAGCAATTTAGATTTTAAAGGAATTGAGATGCTGGAAAAACGCCTTGGAGAATTTACCGGAGCGCTGGTGGTCATATCCCATGATAGAGGGTTTTTAGATCAATTGTGCAACAAAATCATTGAAATTGAAGGGGGAGGGATTAAAGGGTATAGTGGAAATTACAGTCAATATCTTCTTCAAAAGGAGGCAGACCTAGCCCGCAGCCAAAGGGAATATGAAGATTATATCAAAGAGAAAAAGCGTTTATATGATGTAAAGCAGCAAATAAGCCAAAAGTCAAAGACCATGAGAAAAACCCCTAAGCGTATGGGTAATTCTGAGGCCAGGCTTCATAAGAGGGGAGTGAATGCTAAAAAGACTAAAATTGAAAAGACGGCCAAGGCAATTGAATCAAGGATTCAACAGCTTGAAGTAAAAGAAAAGCCCTTAGCGCCCCAAAGGAGCAAAATGGATCTTTTGGAGGAGCAGATGCTAAAAAGTAAATATATAATCAGAATGGAGGATATAAGCTTTTCCTACCCAGATAAAATACTATTAAAGAATATTAATCTGCTAGTTAAAAATGGTGATAAAGTTGCATTGATGGGTAATAATGGCTGTGGAAAAACGACTTTGATCAATTTGATCACCCAGGGATATGAAGGAATTTATATTGCCCCTAGCGCAAAAATTGGCTACTTTCATCAAAATTTAAAAAACCTTAATGAAAATGCTTCCATATTGGAAAATGTTATGGAGGAGAGTGTTTATCCTGAAACCTATGTTAGAATTTTACTGGCCAGATTACTTCTTAAGGGAGATCAGGTCTATAAAACTGTTAATGTATTAAGCGGCGGTGAACGGGTTAAGGTACAGCTTGCGAAGCTTTTTTGCAGTGAATTTAATTTTTTAATACTAGATGAACCGGGAAGCTATCTGGACATTTATTCTCTGGAAGCCCTGGAGGAGGTCATGCTTGATTATGGAGGAACACTATTGTTTGTCTCCCATGACCGTAGATTGATTGATCGTGTTGCTACAAAATTATTGCTGATTGAAAAGGGAATAGGAACTTATTTCGAGGGAAATTATACCCAATACCTTGAAAGACTTAGAAAAAAATGCCCTGAGGATCAGCAGCAGAAAAAAATGGAGCTTATGCGACTGGAAACCCAATTGAGTGAATTAATAGGTAAAATTAGTATGGGCCCGAAGCCCAATGAGCTACAGGCTTTAGATTTTGAATACCAAAAAGTATTAAATCAAATTAAAGCCCTAAGGGCTGTTCTCAAATAGCTTTCTATCTAAGAAGATTGCCTTAAGTCCTGCTCTGAAGCAATTTCTCTGGAGCATTTGGGTATACAGCCCAGCCGGTGTATTGATGCAACTCAGATAGGAAGAATAATTGGCGCTCCTCTACTGGTTAATAAGGATACAAACCAAAGGCTCCATTGCGGCTATGCTTCCAGTGTTGACATAGGACAATATAATACCTGCACGAATCAATGTCTTTATTGTTACGCCAATTTTAATCAAGCTAAGGTAACAGCCAATATCAAGGAACACAATAAAGATGCTCCAATTCTGGTAGGTGACGGGTATATTAGGGAGGGTGAGTTTCTAAGGAATCGTAAAAGTGGTTTCGTTAGTAGATCATCAAATATCGATGTTTGAATAAATGATTATATTCTTTGCTAAGCGATATATATATAAATATAAAACACAATTCACCCCCCCCAAACATATATTGATACAAGGGGGTGTTTTGCTTGTATATCACGAGAAGGAAACAGGTACTAAAATATAAGATACTGTTTATATTTATCTTTTTAATGAGTACTTCAATCATTGGCTTTATATATATAGATCGTGAAATTACCCCAACTGTACAGGCCATAGGGGATTTAAAGGCCCAGGAACTAACAACAAGGGCCGTTAATCAAGCGATGAGCTTTGTTTTGGAACAGGGGATAGAGTATAAGGATTTGATTTCCATTAAGGAGGATCATGAAGGCAATATTACTATGATGCAGGCTAATACTATGTATATGAATAAGATTGCCTCTGATGTAGCATTAACTATTCAAGAGCATTTAAAGCAGATCAGAACTACTTCTGATCGTATTCCCTTGGGAAATGCATTGGGTAGTCAATTATTAGCACAATATGGCCCCAAAATCAAATTGACTGTTACTCCCTTAGGGATGGTAGATGTAAATTTTGGAACTGAATTTGAACAATCGGGTATTAATCAAACACGCCACCGTATATTTCTAATTGTAACAACCGATGTAAGGGTAATTGTACCCTTTAGTACAAACAATATCAAGGTCACCACCTATGTTCCTTTGGCAGAGACGGTAATTGTAGGGAGGGTCCCCAAGAGTTACATTCAGGTTCCAGATGATAAAATGCTAAATATTAATCCCATAGTTGCTAATTAGACTAACCTTAGCGGAAAAGATATATAGGAATTACCTAGAAATTGAATAGGATATATAACTTTACATTTGAAACTCTGGCTGGGGCCCAGCCCCAGCTACTTATTCCAAACCATAACATATTCTGCTTCATTTAAATCTTCATCTACTAATTCCTCCTTTATTTGAAAGCCGTTTTTTAAGTAAAATTGACAGGCTTTCTTATTTTTTACAAATACCTTTAAGCTTATCTCATCTCTGATTTCTTTGATATAGTTCAATAGATTTTTGCCACACCCCTTTCCCTGCCACTCCAATGATATAAAAATAGCCGCTAAATAATTATCTACCATTGAAACAAAACCAACAATTTCATCATCTTCGTCCAGGACATAGGTCTCTGCCATAGGCATATACTTTTCCATCATATCCTTTTTGGCATTATACCAATATTCTGCCGGTATAAAGTCATGGGCCCTTAATGAAACCTGATACCATAGCTCCACCAATTGATCCAGCTCGTTAGCCTTACATTTTCTTAAATTCATATTATCAGCCGTCCTTTTTCAAAAGATTTTTTGTTAATTAAATTATACTTGAAAAATGGTATTGTTCAAGGAATAAAAGCTTGAGTAAAATAAATGATGCACATAGAAAAGGTAGTAAAGGTAAGTTAAATCCAACTTTAACAAAAACATCGGGATGAATCTGTTTCTTAAAAGAACTTCAAATGATATAATTAACCTTTAAACAGTAGGAGAGATAAGGGGGAAACGAAATGACACACATTGAAGAGAAGCTTAAAGAATATGTAGAAAATAACATCATTCCTAAATATGTAAAGTTTGATAAAGCCCATAATTTAAGTCATGTCTACAAAGTAATCAACAGAAGTCTTGAAATAGCCCAGGATTATGACGTCAATTGGAATCTTGTCTATGTGATTGCGGCTTATCATGATATTGGCCTTGAAAAGGGACGGGAAGACCATGAAAAAAACTCAGGATTAATATTATCGATGGATGAAAATCTTACCCAATGGTTTAGTCAAGACGAGATTTTACTTATGAAAGAAGCTGTAGAAGATCATAGAGCTTCAAACAAATACGAACCCAGAAGTATCTATGGAAAAATTGTGGCAGAGGCCGATCGCAATATCGATTATCACACCATTCTATTAAGGTCTATTCAATACGGGCTTCATCACAATCCTGAATATGACACCGATCAGCAGTTTCAGCGGATCTATGAGCATATTCTAAAAAAATATGGGGAAGGAGGTTATTTAAAGCTTTGGCTTAATACTGAGGAAAACACGATGGGACTGAAGGAAATACGAAGGGCTTTGAATTCCAAAGACTCAATGAGAAAGGATTTTGATAAAATACTGGCATCACTTGAATAATAATCTTATTTTAATTTCATTGCTTACTTTGCTTGACGAAGATACAAAGATCGCATAAAAATGCCCTCCAAATAGACGAGCTTGGAGGGCAACGATGGAATCAAAGGCTGATAGAAATATAATAAAATTAGTTATTAAGTACATTGCATAAATCAAGTAAGTAATTTCCAATCCCCAAGGAAACGAAGCTTCTGGATGCCCCAATGCATAGCATAGAAACCCAACAGCAAGAATAACGGATATGCCACCTATGCATAGCAGGATGTTCGATATTTTTTTATACTTTTGCATAATAACTACTCCAATTGCCATAATATTTGCTTGCTCTACTCTTTTTCCCTTAGCCGCTCTACTACGCTATCCCTTGAAATGCTTTTATACATACGAATTGGTAATATAAAGGCCAATAGCAGCAATAATGGAAAGCAGATAAAAAGAGGCGCAAAGGTGAATCGATAGGTGTATGCGGCGCTACCCTGTGTTACAGTGTTAACGGCAAAGTAGCTGACTGCATAGCCCATCGTTACAAAGACCAGTAGGGCTAAGACTATATAATATATGCTTTCCAATACAAGCATCTTTTTGCCCTGCTTGGCGGTCATGCCCACGCTCTGGAGCATGGCAAGCTCCTGTCTGCGGGAAAAAATGTTGGTCATGGTGGTGTTAACGAAATTCAAGATACCGATCAGCAAAATCACAGCGCATAGTGTAAAGCCAATGAGGGCGAACTGCTGATTATCACTTTTCATCTCGGCAATATAATCGGCACGGGAGCGAAAGTCCACTTGGGGATTATTTGCGAGGAGTGCCCCGATCTCTGTCTGAAGATTATCAACGTAAGCTTGATCTGCCATGACCGTAGCCGACATAATATTGGGGTTTTCAAGGCTTTCAAATTCGGAAGAGGGCAGATAAACGGAAAAACTGGGCATTATGCGATAATGGACGCTTAAAGAATAGAGTGCGCTGGCATTTACTCTCCCCATGACCTTATAGCTGCGTTTCTGGCCATCCTCACCGTCCAAAGAAAATATGACGGTATCTCCGACCTTTACCATACCTTCTCCATCAAATCCCAGCAGCAGGTAATCACCAGACAAAAATTTATCTCGGTCAAAGGTCCCTTCAACCATGTTTTCCTCCAGTTTATCCAGCCAATAGCTTTCAAAGCCGTAGACCTGAGGGTTTATATAATCCCATTGGGACAGTGCATCTTGAATGGTTTTTTCAATTTCCTGTTTGGTCTGTGGAGCTCCATCAGATTCTAATTCTTTGCGCAGGTAATGGATTAAGCCGTCCCGAATTTTACCTTCTACGGGAGCCCAGCCGCTTTCATAATAGACCTTGGCAACCTCCTGCACACCGTCAAGCTTCTCGACAGCTAGCAGCACATCTTTACTTAAGGTATGGTTTGCTTCATAAAGGTGGGTATGATTGAAATAATCCGTATCGGCAATGAGGAAATCGCCGTTAATTCGCCCTTGCAGAAACTTGATGACATCAAAGCTGTTGATGTAGGTATAAAAGGTGTTGAACAGAATCAGCCCCAAAGAAAGGGAAGTGATTACAAGCACCGCCTTTTTTCTGCTGCGAAAGACATTGGACCACGCCATACGGTGTATTTTGGCTCCGCTGTTTCCTGCCTTCGCCTTCTTGGTGGGAGCAGCGGCAACGTTGGTAAAACGTACCGCCTCTACAGGACTAACCTTTCCGGCTTTTTTTGCGGGGCCGTGGCAACTGACCAGCACTGTAACCAGCGAGATGGCTGCTCCCAGCAGGAATATCCATGGATTGGGAGGTGCGGCCATATAGTCGATTGCGAGAAAACCAAGCAGTACGGGAATCAGCATAATGCCCAGCAGATAGCCCAAAAGGAGCCCCACAGGGATGCCAATGGCGCAAAGTAAGAGTGCCTGAAAATTGACGACACGTCCAAGCTGCTTTTGGGTCGTGCCAATGGTTTTCAGCAAGCCATAAAACCTTACATCACGCATAACTGAAATGTAAAAAATATTGTAAATAAGAAGGTAGCCGCTTATCAATATAATAGCAATGATTAAGGCCATTGCTGCGATAATTTCAGCATCGGCATTTGTTGCGTCGTAAGCACCGTTAAAGATAACGCCCGCAGCCTCAGCATCAATTCCGGTATCCAGCAGGATAGTATCGACATTCTCACCAAGCTCCGACAGCTTGCCGTCTATATTGGCGGTCAATTTGGTTACGCCGTAATAGCCTGCACCCATACGTGTTTCTGCCGGATTCACACCTGCCAGCAGCTTATCCGCCAGTTGGTCTGAAATATACATAATTCCATAGGGCCGAAGGTTTAGGTCGCTGTCCCAGAACCCACAGACGGTAAAATCTATACTGTAAGGCGTTCCAGCCACTTCAAA
>CBFGTV010000079.1:0-15421 GCA_965652145.1 uncultured Clostridiaceae bacterium | reverse complement strand
AAAGCATATTCACCTTTATTCAAGGGCCCGCTCAATAGCCTTTAAAATAACCGTACTACTGCCGGTGGCCCCAGAAATAACATCTACCTTCAGACTTTGCTGGTCGATAATCCTGCCAAGAATAGTCTCGGCTTTTTTCCCTAGGCCATATTCGTGATCAATTAATTCTATATTTGTAATTCTATGATCGGCCACGGTTACTTTAACGGTTGCTGAAATGATATTCATCAGACCGTAGTCCCCGATATAAACACCATCTTCTACATTGGCCAAATCTATCTCATTGATTTCTACACCCCTTGCAACACGATTGAGCCTTTGAATACCGCCATAGCCTATGGCCAGACCAAGAAGGATCACCACTGCAAGGCCAATGAAAACCTTTTTTAATGTTTTCTTTGCCATTCCCTCACCTCCCTTGATGAATCAGAAAAGTAATTTCCATTTCCAATGACTGAATCATGTCATCTAATTGCTCTACATTTCTGCCACGCAAATAAAACAATAGCTTGCCATGGATGGAAGAAGCAATCAGGCCAACCAACAGCTCTATGGTGTCTGGTTTGATATAGCCCTTTTCAGCACATTTGACCATGGTTTCCTTTAATAAAGCTACAACAGATGGCTTAACAATGTCCTTCATTTTTTCCTTTGAGGTTTCCCCAAGATCATCCACGAAAATCAGCTGAAACATATCGGGGTGCTGTGCAAAATATTTAAAATACTCCTTAGAATAAACAATAATTTGCTCCTTTTCATCCATCTTGTCGTCTTTAAAGCTGATTACATGTCGGTAACAATCCTCTAAAAAGTCGAAAACACAATAAAGCAGCAGGGTATTAAGATCATTAAAATAATTGTAAATTGTCGCATAGGAATATCCTGCACTTTCCCCCACCTTTCTGACTGTGAGATTTTTAACTCCTTCCTGCCGGATAATTTCCTTAGCGGCATCTAAAAAGTATCCCATCATCCTTTGGCGCTGTAATTCCTTTTTATCCATTGACAACATCCAATTCATTTACTTTCTTTGCGATCCGTTGAATGGCAGCAGCATCTATTTTGGAGTAGCCCTCCTTGACCTTAAAGACCAGCTTTAACAGGCTCCTCTCCATAAAATTCATCTTATTAAAATCAATTTCATGCCCCAGATGCTCCTTCATAAAGGCCTGTTTAACCACCCATTCCGGCAGGTTGGCCTGTAAGTATTCAATTGCCTTGGCCCCCTCATCTTTACAGCAGAGGAATAATCCAATATTTTTTCCTTTAAGGGCATCTTGATGGCTTTCAAGATATTTTTTTATTTCTCCCTGAATTCTACCGGCATAAACAGACCCGCCAATTAGAACCGTATGATAGGGTTCAAGGGAATCGCAGTTTTGCATTTTTAAATTCACCAGATCGACAGAGCTATTAATGCCCTGGGCAATTTCTCTGGCACATTTTTCTGTGGCTCCATATTTTGAGGCAAATAATATTAAAGTTTTCAAGTGATCATCTCCCAAAATGTATTAACATTGTTAATATTATTAACATCGTTAATATAATTATACTTCTGTGGTATATTTTGTCAACCCAGTACCATAAAATTTTTTATTAAAATTCTATAAACAAAGTCTTTCTTTGGAAGATTTTAAAGGATGACCTTGTTGTGTTGTGGCTTTAGTACAATTAAAAGCCCTTGAAGCTTTTTCAAGGGCTAAATATCGTTATTTATTTGATTTTACTTGATACACTGTCGAGTAGATTTCACCAATCAAGCTATCTGTCTGGCTCGTTGGAATTTTATGGGGAAAGGACATCAATATAAGGGGAATCGCCGCCTTTCCTTCGCCAAGGGAGGGCTGTTGATATTCTAAGTCATTGCATACAAATCCAAGACCCTCATAAAATTTAATTCTTCTTTCAGCAATCGTATTATCGGGATACTCTACCTCAAGAATCACCATTCCCTCAGCAGCTTTGATAGTTTCTGCTACGATCTTTTTTCCGTA
Source organism: uncultured Clostridiaceae bacterium (assembly GCA_965652145.1). Taxonomy (GTDB): domain Bacteria; phylum Bacillota; class Clostridia; order Peptostreptococcales; family Natronincolaceae; genus CBFGTV01. Next base: position 13,427 of record CBFGTV010000079.1, on the reverse strand, counting down.
TCCCTTTCCCCGAAGGGCTTCGTCAACTGCCAAATGCTCAATAAACATACATTGCTTCAGCAGCCAAAAACAGATAAAGCCCATCAGGCTGTTTCCTTCATAATACGGCCTGACAAAGTAGTTAGACAGCTTTAAAATCTGTTTTTGGGCCTCCTTGCTTCGCCTTTCCTCTGGAGGAAAGGCCTGCTCATATAGTTTCCATAGCTCATCATTTATCTGATTCATTTATTCTCATCCTTATTCAAAGTAGTCAGCACAAGTTAGAATAGGCCTGAGGCTAAGAAAAAAATAGCCAATCCGTGGGTTAGGGTTGCAGGTAAAACACCGTAATCTTTTCTTACAAAGGCCGCAACCAACCCTTCAAAAACGACAAAAATTAATAGGGGAAGCCCTGCGTTGGTAACGGTTATGGCTAAAAAAATGTGGCCAAAGCCAAATATCAACCCTGATAAGACGGCGGCCATGGTTCGGCTTGTATATTTTTCCATATACCCTTGAAAATACCCTCTGAAAAGGGCTTCCTCAAGGAAGTTTCCCAGTAGAGCCAGTATAAAAATTGACACCAGCATAGACCGTGGAACATCGCCTCCACGCTCTACAATGGGAACCGAATAGGTAAGTAAAAAAATAGGCAATACCACAATAATGGCTCCTAATAACCCCCATAGTCCCCCCTTTATCAGGCTGCCCCGCTTCCATACGATCAATTTCTGTAAATCTGGTTCAAACAAGTTAATAACAAATACCATTAAAAAGGATATTACCCCTAAAATGATTAAAAGATAAGGATCATTGGTAAAGCGAATCCAGAAACCACGCTGGCTGCCAAAGCTCCACAGCCCTAACGGAGTTAAAGTATCACGAAATAATATAAAGAGCAGGATATAGGAAAAAATTTTAAGCTCAATATTTCGTTTCGGGAGCAGCAATAAAAAAATGATTCCAATTATCATCCCGGGCAAGACCCTAATGAATAGGGATGAAAGAGCTTCAAAGGTCATTTATTAAGCCTCCAATTCATATTTTTTATCAAGATTAACTTCTATGTTAACTGTGTTGATGTTTTCTGTCAATGGTCTTCAGTTGATAAAGAATTATTGTTCAATTCTGTATTCAACATCCATTATTACTACCCTATTAGATAACATTACCCCTTTAGCTCTGGTACAATATTGGGAGGGATATGGTTTTTAAGGGCTGCCACAAGATTTTTAGCTGCCAGCATGGTCATATCCAGACGGGTTTTTTCTGTTGCAGAGCCTATATGGGGTACTGTTACTACATTTTTCATCTTTAATAAAGGGTTACTGCCTTCAATAGGCTCTGTCTCATAGACATCAAGCCCTGCTCCATAGATTTGGTTATTTTCAAGGGCCTCGATCAAAGCCGCCTCATCAACGGTTTGTCCTCTGGAGGCATTAATTAATATGGCACTTTTTTTCATGAGGCCCAGGGCCCGGGCATCTATCAAATGATAGGTTTCTTTAGTCAGAGGAGTCATTACCAGCACAAAATCACTGGTCTGAAGCAGACTGTCAAGGTCACTGTATCGAACCCCCAGCTGAGCCTCTAGGCCAGGCTTTGGTTTTCGATTATAATACAATACCTTCATGTCAAAGCCTAAAGCTGCCCTTTTTGCCACCATCTCGCCTATTCTTCCCATGCCGATAATACCCAAGGTGGCATGGTGTACATCTAAGCCATATAGGTTCTCATTATCTGTAGGCTGCCATTTTCCTGCCTTTACGTATTGATCCAGCTCCGGTATTCTTCGGGCGGTTGAGAGCATTAATCCCATAATTAAATCTGCCACGGTATGATCTAATACCCCTGGCGTATGGGTACCTATTACGCCTCTGGATTTCATAGCAGCCAAATCAAAATTATTGTAGCCCACCGATACATTACTGACTACCTTTAAATGGGGGGCTTGTATTAACAATTCTTCATCTATTTCGGTACGCTGTACCAATATACCAGCCTTGTTATATAACCTGTCGAACAGAATCTCCCTGGGCATTTCACCCTGATCCTGCCACATTTCGTATTCACAGTGCTCAGCAATATATTCTTCAACCTGCTTTGGAATTTTCCTTGTTATAATGACCTGGGGTTGTTTTTCCATGGTTTAATTGCTACGTACCAGGTATTCTTCTACCAACTACGCAGCCCCTCCTTTCCTTCAATTCAGCTCAGTTACCCTTATTTTATCACTAGCATCAAATAAAGAGAAGTCTTCAAAAACAAAAGTTCTCTTTATTTCATGATTTTAAGGAAAATTTTCCTATAGATTATAAAAAAAGCTATCGGGCCTCATACCCAATAGCTTTTTTCTTTATAAAGGAATATCAATTACCTGATCAAACTCCTGGGAATAACTGATTCTTTCAAACAGCAGCACTGCATCTGGTCCTTTGACCGGAAATCGCAGGGTTCGAGTATGCCATATGCTTCCGTCCCCGCCCTTGGTATGCTCACTTTCAATGGTTTCTTGTAAGGGTGTCCTTTCCCCACCAATTAACAGCCTTACGCTAGATAGCTTAACATGATCTGCGGTGGTTAAGGTTATATAGGTATGATCTCCTTCTTCATAAACCCCATTGATTATAACGGTTTGACCCTTCACAACCAACTCATGGTCCTTTTTGATCTGGCTCAGGGGTAGCTTCTGATTGGCATCTCGGTCAATTTGGAGGCTTTTTAGATGAATTTCAAGGGACTCAAGGTCTTCTGGCAGCGGATCAAACTCCTTGTGGAAGGTTATACCATTACTATCAGTCTTTAATCCGCCGGCCTGATGCTCCAGGGCTTTGCCATTGGCAATCAAGTCAAAGCTTAGCTCTTGGGGTCTGATCCGTTCCCCCTCCAACGTATCAATGGCCAGGGAAATAAATTTCTGCAAAGAGCCCTTTATTGTTGTTTGGGTAGGAGAAGCAATGATCGATTGAAAGGTTAATCTGATGTCTTCTGCTTCAGCAGTCTCGTCTAACGTCTTTTTCAAGGTATGCCCCATTGCTTTTTCCCGATCAATGGTAAAGACAATTTCTGCGGTTTCTGCGTCTTTCCCGGTCAAGTCGAGAGTAAGTTGAAGCTTTTTATCTAAAAATGAAGGCGGATCAAAACTGGTAACCCACTTAATCTCATTGTTTGCCTCGTTGATTTCTCCATGACCCCAACGTTGATGGTACATTTTTAAAAAGCCTTTAAAGTACATGCTTATATTGGAATCCACCAGGTCTTCCCTGCCAGGGGGAGCCTTAATGCTATAAAAGACCAGCATTTGATTTTCATCCAGCATAATACCATCCAGGGTAAATTTTAATCCGTTGGCGAAGGTATGGGATTTTTCTATTACCTGACCCTTTCCCAATTCATTCAGTTCCCTTAGCGAACCCTTCATAAGACTGTCATAACCCACCAGCCGCTTAGTATAATAGGCCAGGGTATCGAAATGATAGCTTAGGGTGATGATGACAACTAAAATCGCCGCCACCTTAACAATGCGTCTATAGCCTCTCTGTCTTGGTGCATTATGATTATTTAAAGCATTCCTCAGCCTGTCTTCTAATTCATTAGGGGCTTTCAAACAATCGATTCGCAACCCTTCCTTCTTTAATTTTTCCTCAATATCCTTCATTTATTTCACCTCCATAGCTTTTCTTCAGCCTTTTCAACCCAGCATTGATACGGGATTTAACGGTGCCCAGGGGTATTTTCAGCAGTTCGGCAATGGCTTCATATTCTAAATCAAGAAAATAGCGCAGCTTTAATACCTCCTGGTGCTTTTGACTAAGATTCTCCATATATCTTTGAAGAATAATAAAATCCTCCCTTTGGCTGATAAAGTCTTTATCTTCTCCCTGGGCCTCTGCATTGATTTGGGACAATGGAATCACCCTTTTTTTATTTTTGATTTGACGACGGCAGCAATTTACCAGTATTGTTTTGCTCCAGGAATAAAAGGCTTTATCATTTTTTAAACCATGTATTTTTTCGTATAAAATGACAATCATATCCTCCAGGGCATCTAGGGCATCCTCCTGATTTTTCAGAAAGACCAGAGCCAATTTATAATAGGCATCCCTTTCAAGCATAATTAGCTTTACCAGGGCTTCCTGATCTCCTGCCTTTGCTTTTTTCACAAGGTTTTCTATCGCCATTCCAGCACCTCACTTTCCTATATAAGAGTAGGCTGTGCAGAAAAAAGTTCATTTTATTTTAATATTATTTTTTAGTTGTATTACCCTTTTCCTATTTCTATTCTACCAGGGGTGCTGTCTCTGATCTAATGGGAAATATTTTTGCTGTATGGAGCTTAATCTTTTTGTAATGATTTCTTTATACTTTTATAACTACTATTGTAATGATTTTGGCTAAACTGGTGTTATAGTAAAATTCAGGAGGTGGATCAATTGAAAAAAATGGTTAAAGGATTACTTTTGGCCTCAACGGTACTTTTATTTTTACCCCTTTTCAATACCGTACTGGCCCTTTCTATCCCCCAAATTATTGTTAACGGTATCCCTATTGAAACCGATGTGGCCCCTGAAATAATTAGCGGCAGAACAATGGTGCCTGTCAGGGCTGTGGCTGAAGCCTTAGGAGCCTTGGTAACCTGGGATGAGAAGGAACAGAAGGTATACATAGAAAGTCAAGATGATTCCTTCAAACAACAGTTAACATTGTTGCAGCAGGCGGTCCTTTCCACAGACCCGGCGGAAACAATAAAGGAATGGGTAAAGGCGTGCCAGTCTAGAAATGGTGCACTGCAGTACGCCCTTTATTCCCCTGAGCTTAAAGAAAAAACTTTAACTCAATTTAAAGAGCTGGGCTGGGTTACAGGGGTTTCCAGCCCCTGGATAGAGGATTTTAAAATATCAGAACCCCAGCCAGAGGGCGAATCGCTAGTATATCAAGTGGACTTTTTAATGAAGACCTCCAGCGATAATGGCCTTTGGTCCAGTTATACAGTCATCCTTTCACAGATTGAGGAAAAATGGTTCATTACCAAAATAAGCGGTGATGATACTGGAATCGTCTATTAAGTTTTTGACCGGCAAATCAATGATCTTCTCATGATTTGCCGGTCTCATTTTACACCCATACACTCCCCTCCCTATTGTATTTTATAAAGTGCGTATTTTCTGATATAATATATTTAATCATTATTTTTCAACAACAATTATCGAAAGATATTTTTTAGCCTATAGGAAGGGGCGAATATTTATGGCAGTTACAGAGTTTGATGATCATTTACTGCATAGTAGCCTGGAGAAAAAGCTTAAATCGCTGACAGGTATTTTCCCCCAAGGGGAAGTAAATATTGTAGAAGAAGAAATTTATTATAATACGGCTAAAAATTTTGGAAGTAGGCTCAACATTCAGGACTATGATACATTAATTGAAAAAATGGCCCGACTTGGTATCGGAAAAATACGAATCAATTTAATCTCTGACGAAAAAATAATCGTTCAGCTTTTCGAGTGTTTTACCTGCCATGATATGGAATACCTTGGCAAAGCCATGTGTTATTTTGAAGGCGGCATTTTAGCCGGAGCCATTAGTCAAATCTGTGGTCAGGAAATGGATGCAGTAGAAACCCACTGTGTTGCCCTGGGAAACAATTATTGTCAGTTTGAGCTGACCCCAAGGGTTAATCATGACACTACGGAAAATGGTGTTAAGGCGGAAGCTGTAAAAAAAGAAGACAGTATAATGGACTTAACCCTTCATTCCCTTCGGCTTGCCAAAAACTATACCCGGGCAGAGCATAAGACAAAGTATTTTTATGATATTAATTTGCGATTAAATAAGGCCCTTAAACGGGCTTTGGAAATCAACAGCTTTAACGAGACCATTCTTGACAGCTTCCCCCATTCCTTGGCCCTCATTGACCGCCACGGTGTCATCATTAAAATTAATAAGCAATACCGAGATTTTCTGGATATTGACTTCCACCAGGTGGAAAAGAAAAATATTCAGGCCCTTGGATGGTCTTCACAATATCAGGAGGTTCTTAAAACCGGAAATAATGCCATTTGGCATGAAACCCTGGGGGGAAAGGAATACATTATTTTTGAAAGTCCGGTTTATGAAGGTATGGGAATTTTAAGGCAATTTATACCCATTGAATCAGACTTTGTTAAGCTATTGCTGGACAAAATATCTTATTTAGAGAGAGAAATGAATTATTACAAGCATAAGGTGATGGAACGGGAACAGCCCCTTGAAAATTTAGGTGATTTATCAATGGATTCTCAAAAAATGAAGGAGCTGTCACGCTATGTCAAAAAGGTGGCCAAAACCGATGCCACAATTTTATTACGGGGAGAGAGCGGTACCGGAAAAAGTATGCTTGCAGAAATCATCCATCGTGAAAGCCTTCGTCGCTTAAACCCCTTTGTCTGCATTGATTGCACCACCATTCCCAAGGATTTCTTTGAGGCAGAACTATTTGGCTACGAGCCCGGTGCCTATACCGGAGCCAATAAAAATGGTAAAGCAGGCAAGCTGGAGCTGGCCGATGGCGGAACGATTTTTCTTGATGAGGTGGGTGAAATTCCCCTGGAGGCCCAGGCAAAGCTGTTGCGCTTTTTACAAGAGCGTAAATTTGAACAACTTGGGGGGGTTACAACCAAAAAAGTAGATGTTCGAATTATTGCTGCTACCAATCAGGATTTAGAGAGAATGGTTCAAATAGGCCAATTCAGAAGGGATTTATACTATCGCTTAAATGTAATTAACGTGGCCATGCCGCCCCTTCGAGAAAGGTGGGAGGAGATTCCACGCTTAACCCATCAAATTCTGTTTCGCTTCTGTCGAGAAATCGGCATCGAATTGAAGGAGGTCCATGAGGATGGAATCAAGGAGCTAATTCACTATGATTGGCCTGGAAATATTCGGGAACTGGAAAATCTATTGAAAAGATTGGCCATTAATGTGGATAATCAAATGATCACCAGACGAAATATCCTTGATGAAATTTCAGCAATTAAGAATATCCACAGCCCCGATTCCGCACAACGGGATGAAATAAATGATTCAGAAAAGCAATTGATCATCGGCACCTTGCAAAAATATAATTTTAATAAAACCTTAACTGCTGAAAAACTGGGCATTACTCGACAAACCCTATATAATAAAATTAAACGGTATCAAATTAATTGTTAGGTGTAAATAATTGTCTAAATTTGTCTAAAGTCCTTTGACAGTATAAAGCCTTTTTGACAGTTTTATACCGTAGATTCTAAATTTAAGCTACTGAAGCTGCTATTTTCAGTAGCTCTTTTTTTGGCATAAAACCTGCAACAAACTATAATAGTTTTATTTTAGAGCTCAGAAAAGAGGTGTTATTATGGAGCAAGGAAAAGTTAAGCTTCTTAGTCTAAGGGCCGAATACTGCCTTGGCTGCAAGGGATGTGAACTAGCCTGTGCCGAAGGTAAGACCCGTCAATCGAAAAACAACATCGTACCAAATATCTATGCTGTTCAAAGCCTCAAGGGAAAACAAACGGCCTATTGCCGTCATTGTCAAAATGCCTATTGTCAACAGCTATGCCCAATGAAGGCCATTCAACGGGTTCAATCGGCTATTGTCATTAATGAAGAAAAATGCAGCGGATGCGGAATATGTGAACAAGGATGTCCCTATGGAGCAATCAGCATGATCAACAGAGTGCAAGGGGGAAAGCAAAAAAGCCTTGCCGTTAAATGTGATTTATGTATGGAAAGGCAACTAAACAATAAGGCACCCCACTGCATTGAAGCCTGTCCTACCAAGGCCCTGGTATTAAGAGAACCCAACAGCTAAAAAGAAAGGAAGAAAGCTATGGATAAATGCTATAACCAATCAAACCATTGTCTGATTCATAAGGCCCAGGAGGAGCAAATTGATCTAGTATGGCATCGTTATGAAAAAATGCTGCCCCTCTGCGGATTTGGAGAAAGAGGTATATGCTGTAGAATTTGCATGAAGGGCCCCTGTCGCATCGACCCCTTTGGCAATGGTCCCCAGGAAGGAATTTGTGGTGCCAATGCCGACACAATTGTTGCCCGTAATTTAGTCAGAATGATGGCCTCTGGTGCAGCTTCCCACTCGCTTCATGGAAAGGAAATTGCTAAAACTCTATTACATGTGGCCCGAGGAGAATCGAAGCACTATGAAATTAAAGACCCGGAAAAGCTCATGGCCATAGCCCATCATTTGGGGCTGGAAACAAAAGATAAATCTCTAAACCAAGTTGCCGAAGAAGTTGCCTGGGAAAGCCTGATGGATTATTCTCGTATAGAAGAGGACCCCTGTACATGGCTTAGTAATACAATTCCCGGGGTACGTTTAGAAAAGCTTAAAAACCTCAATGTCACCCTAAACAATATTGAATCTGCCGTTACAGATATTATGTCAAGAACCCATTTGGGTACCGATGCCGACCCGGTTAATCTTCTACTGGCAGGCCTTCGCTGTTCCCTGGGTGACTACACAGGTATGCAAATATCAACGAATCTTTCAGATATTTTATTTGGAACCCCTGAACCGGTGGTTAGCGAAGCCAATCTGGGAGTCATTAAGGCTGATGCTGTCAACATCGCAGTCCATGGGCACAATCCATTACTCAGCGAGATTATTGTTGACGTGGTAGACGACCTGCAGCAGGAGGCCATCGACGCTGGAGCTACAGCAGGAATCAATATCGTAGGTATTTGCTGTACAGGTAATGAGGTTTTATTAAGGCGTGGTATACCCATGGCTTCCAATTATCTTTCACAGGAATTGGCCATCTTAACCGGCGCCCTGGAGGCCATGGTGGTGGATGTACAATGTATTATGCCTTCACTGTCTAAAATTGCCTCCTGCTATCATACCAGACTTTTTACTACCATGCCCGATGCTAAAATTCCAGGGGCTACCCATCTGGAGCTACACGATGCCCACGCCTCTGAAAATGCACGGCAAATCATACGCCATGCCATTGCCGCCTTCAGACATCGAGATCAGGAAAAAGTCATGATTCCCCAGGAAAAAAGTCAAATTATTGCAGGCTTTAGCACAGAATCAATTGTATCTCTTTTAAGTAAGCTTAATAGCGAAAAACCCCTAAGCCCCATTATTGATCAGATTGTAGCAGGTAATATCAGAGGTGTTGTTTTATTTGCAGGCTGTAATAATGTTAAAATCACCCAGGATTACGGTTTTGTAACCATGGCTAAAAAGCTGCTGGCCAATAATATTCTCATCTTAGCCACAGGCTGTGGGGCTGGGGCCTTTGCAAAAAATTCCCTCATGAATTCAGAGGCCACCAATCAATATGCCGGTGATTCCCTTAAAGCAGTTCTTACCCTTTTAGGCCATGAGGCAGGCTTAGATGCCCCCCTACCCCCTATTCTACACCTGGGCTCCTGTGTTGATAACAGTCGTGGGGTAGATTTAGCCGTCGCCCTTGCCAATGAACTGGGAGTTGATTTAAACCAACTGCCTCTGGCGGCCTCTGCACCGGAGCTTATGAGCGAAAAGGCCATTGCCATCGGTACCTGGGTAACGGGCCTCGGTATTCCCCTTCACATAGGCCTTATGCCCCCGGTTAGCGGCAGTGCTTTAGTGAGCGATGTCTTAACCTCAGGCCTAAAAAGTCTTGTGGATGGCTATTTTATGGTTGAAACTGACCCCCTATTGGCAGCAGATGGCTTAATTCAAATAATAGAGGAAAAAAGAGTCGCCTTAGGCCTTTCATCACATTCAAAGGGGGAAATTTAATGGATTTAAATATGGAGCACTATGATAAGATCAATCAATGCCCCCAATGTAAAAAGCCTGTTAAAGTAATTAAGCTGGCCTATATTAAAGGAAAAATACCTGGAATAACAGAGGCTGATTTAAAATTATTAAAGCTCTGTAAAACCTGTAAGCAAAAAATACCACATGCATAGGAGGAATTAATATGAAAATTGCCGTAACCGGAAAAGGTGGCGTTGGAAAAACCACCATAGCCGCCCTGATGGCCAGAACCTTGGCCGAAAAAAAATATAAGGTTTTGGCTATAGATGCCGATGCTGACGCCAATTTTGCAGCTGCCTTGGGAATTGATATTAAAGAGCATAAAATTCAGCCTATTGCCGCCATGGAGGACCTGATTCAAGATAAAACAGGAACCAGCCATGGGAAGGGATTATATACCCTAAACCCCTTTGTCGGTGACATTCCTGACCGCTTTTCCATTCATCATGCCGGGGTTGATTTTCTGGCAGTGGGTACAATTAAAAAGGGAGGCGCCGGCTGCTATTGTGCAGAAAATAAACTATTAAAAAGCCTGTTGAATCACATTGTCTTAAAAAGAAATGAAACGGTGATTATTGATATGGAGGCGGGCCTTGAGCATCTTTCCAGGGGAACCGCCAAGGGAATTGATGCCTTTATTGTAGTGGTAGAGCCCGGTCAACGGAGCCTGGAAACTGCCCTTAATGTATATCAAATGGCCCGGGAAATTGGTGTTGAAAAGGTCTATGTAATTGCCAACAAGCTTCGTAGCGATGAGGAACTGGCCTTGATTAAGGAGTACCTGCCAACAATGGAGCTATTAACGGGCATACCCTACGATGCTTCCATTGCAGCAGCAGATTTTAAGGGGATCTCGCCGGCTGATTCAGTAGGTACAGAGCTTAAGGAAACCATTAATTCAATCATTAATAAATGTAATTTTGCTTAAACCTCTGTAGATTAAGATTTCGATATTATAAGTGAGAAATTTTCATATTGATATAAAAAACATGGATTTCAACAACTAAATCCATGTTTTTTATATACATAATTATATAAGCTATTTTTTACTATATTGAATTTCGACAATTTCTCCAATTTGATTAACTCCATCCAGCTTTAAGCTGGTTTTAGGGGTTTCCTCCCGAAACAGGGGAATTCCCTGGCCTAACACAACGGGCATCACATAAATATAGTATTTATCTATAAGGTCTTCCTCCATAAAGGCTTCGATGATTTTTCCGCCCCCTACTATCCATATATCCTTACCATCGGTTTCTCTAATTTTTTCTAAAAGCCTTCTGGGCTCTAAATTAGTGTACTCTATGTCAGCTGTGCTGCCTTTCATACAATTGGAATACACATAGCATTTTTTATTGGGATATACCCACCCCTCTGTATGGAGTTCGTTAATTACCTGCTTATAGGTGGTGTTTCCCATAATAATTGTATCAATACTCTCATAAAAGGCATCATAATCCGGGTCTGGCTCCTGGCTTTGGGGCAGCTCATTCAAAAAGTCAATCCCTCCATTTAAGTCCGCTATATATCCGTCCAGGCTCATTGCGATATAAAGTACTAATTTTCTCATTAAATTCCCTCCCTTGCGGCTTGTCCTCCTATTCTATCGAAAAAATCCTCCCATGTCTACTGTATTGACCATAATTATTTCTTATTGCCTTTCAAGTCTTGAAAAAGAAATTACTCTATCTATTTCAAGCATCAAAATATACTTTTCTTTTGCCGGCAATAGTGGTAAAATATAAAAATAGTTAGATACCTAATTATTAGAACCCTTACTATTAAATGAAAGGAGGGTGGCAGCATGTACCAGGAATCAAATCAGACTTACTTTGAAGACTTTCATAGTGCATTAATGAGATTGTTTCGGGCCCATCGCCGCAGAACCCACACAGAGCTTCATAAAATTGGAATTTCCCAGGGGCAGCCTCGTATTCTTAACTATCTCAAGATAAACGACGGTTGTATTCAAAGAGAGCTGGCAGATCATTGTCATATTGAGCCAGCCACGGTAACCAGTATTTTGACCAGCATGGAAAAATCGGGGTTAATTTATCGTGTACAAAATTCAAAGGACAAAAGAATTTTAAACGTCTTTATAACAGAAAAGGGAAAGGACTACCAGCAAAAAATCGAAGCTGTCTTTTTTTCCATTGATGAAGTCTGCTTAAAAGGTTTTTCAGAGGAAGAAAAGCTCCAGACGATCAATTTTTTAAACAGATTTTATGATAATTTATTAAGTGAGGAATCTGAAAATGCTTAAATTACTTAAATATTTAAAGGGCTGGGCAATTCTCTTTGCTATCATTGCCCCATTAATGATGTTTTTAGAGGTGGTAATGGACCTTACCCAACCAAAGCTTATGGCTGATATTATTGATATCGGCGTTGCCAGCGGCGATATTCCCTTCGTTCTTTCCCAGGGCGGCAGGATGCTTCTGGTGGCCCTTCTCGGCCTGATTGGCGGTGTTAGCTGCTGTATTTTCTCTGCCATGGCTGCCATGTCCATGGGTGAAAAATTAAGACAGGCAGTTTTTAATAAAATCCAAACCTTTTCCTTTTTGGAATTGGATCAATTTAAAACATCTTCTTTAATTACAAGGTTAACCAATGACATTACCCAAATTCAAAATATGGTACTGGCTGGTCTAAGAATTATGGTCAGGGCCCCCCTTCTCTGTATTGGCGGCCTGCTTATGGCCTATTCCCTTAGTCCTAGACTTTCAATTGTATTTTTAGTCAGTGTGCCGATTATTGTTTTAACGGTTCTTTTTATTTTTAAGAAATCCTTTCCCCTCTTTTTATCGGTGCAGCAAAAAATAGACAGGGTTAATTTAGTGATGCGAGAAAGCATTTTGGGGGCCCGAGTCGTTAAGGCCTTCACCATAGAAAAACAACAGAACCAACGCTTCGATGGGGCCAATGATTCCTTAATGGAAACCAGTGTACGGGCTCAAAATATTAATATGACCCTATGGCCAATTGTGGTATTAATTATGAATTTTAGCATTATATCCATCCTTTGGCTTGGGGGAAACCTGGTTAATCAAAATCTATTGGAAATTGGTAAAATTATGGCCTTTATCAATTACTTAATTCAAATAATGAATTCATTGATTATGCTGGTTATGCTGGTAATAAACTATTCAAGAGCAAAGGCCTCAGCCGATCGAATCAATGAGGTTCTGAATACTGCCCCTGCCCTTAAGGAACCTAAAAATCCAGTTGAAATAAAGGGCTTTGATATTGAATTCAGAAATGTTTCCTTTAAGTATAACCAGCAGGGGGAAAATGTATTGCAGAATATTTCCTTTACAGCCAGGGAAGGTGAACGGATTGGCATCATTGGCGCCACCGGTTCAGGAAAAAGTTCCTTTATCAGCTTGATTCCCCGGCTATATGATGTTACTGAAGGCCAGGTTTTAATTGGCGGTGTTGATGTAAGGAATTTGTCCCTTAGTGAGCTGCGAAACCATATTGGCATTGTGCTTCAGGAAAGCATATTGTTTTCGGGTACCATAGAGGAAAATCTAAAATTTGGTAATCAAAGGGCGGATTTACGCCTTATGGAGCAGGCTGTCAGGGATGCCCAAGCCTATGATTTTATTGCTTCGGAGCAAAATTCCTACCAAGGAATTGTAGAGCAACGGGGCAA
>CBFGTV010000078.1:0-15562 GCA_965652145.1 uncultured Clostridiaceae bacterium | reverse complement strand
GGCATTTTTGAAAGGGGTGGAGAAAGTGGAAGAAATCATCGCAAAATTAAAAACGATTATCGAATCGATATCAGAAGTCGATGATTTGAAGGATCAAGACCTTTTAAAGGATAAGGGAATTTCTTCTTTAAAGCTATTACTAATTTTAAATGAAATTGAAAAGACTTTTAATCTGGAAATTCCTGATGATGAGTTAATTATGACCAACTTTGATTCAATGGCTTCCATCGCAAAATTGATTAGAAAAATAAAATAATATCTTACTGAAGTAACTTATAAGTAAATCAGAAAATGGAGGAATTAAAATGAAAAGGATGGAAATTGATTTATCAGCCTACAATGAGACCCTGAGGAGGGAGATATATTATAGAATTCCCTATGCTTCACCTGATATCAAGAAGATTAGGTCAGATATAGACCACCTTTATCTTGATATTGAAAGCAACGAGCCTGAAGAAGTGGAAAATAAAGTTAAGATACTGGTAAATAAGGTCGTGGGAGACTATATAGAATATGAGCCGACAATTATATACGAAAGTAAATTAAATGAATCGGTAGAGACAAAGGATATTTATCAAGCCCTGAGCAAAAATGGCACTATTATAGAGTATGAAGATGGACTAATTGGCTTTGGTAAAGATTTTCTAACCCTATACCGGTATTTTGATAATCTATTTCTAAAATGGGCTCAGGAGCTGGGAGCTGAAGAATATGTGTATCCAGATATAATCAATACAGCTACCCTAAATCAATGTAATTACATACAGGAGTTTCCAAGTAATTTGCTCTTTGCTTCCCATGTGAAGGAAGATATAGAAATTATTGAAGATTTCGCAAGGCTGATTCCCGAAGGGGATGAATGCTTAAGCGATTATTTTTTAGAAAAGCCTGGGCACATTTGTAAGTCAGCAGTATGTATTCACGTATATAAGCAATTTGAAAATCAACAAATTAATATACAAAGACCAATCGCCATTACATCGGTGGGAAAATGTAAAAGGTATGAGTCCTTACATATGAAAGGGTTAGATAGACTATTGGATTTTACCATGAGAGAAATAGTGTTTGTTGGATCAAGGAAATATGTGACCGAAAAAAGACAACAGCTAATGGAAAAATGTATGAAGCTGATGGGGGAATTAAAGCTGGAGGCTAATATTAAAACCAGTAATGATCCCTTCTTTTTAAATCAACCTCATGCAAAGGCATTGCTTCAAAATAAGTTCAAATTAAAATATGAGCTGAATATAAAGGTTCCTGCCACTGGAAAGGAACTGGCAGCAGCCTCCTTTAACTACCATCATACCCATTTTACAGATGCCTTCCACATTCAGTCTAAAGGCGGTGAAGCTGTTCATACAAGCTGCATCGCCTTTGGCTTAGAAAGGTTTGTATATGCCTATCTCAGTCAGAAGGGATTAGAGGCTGAGCTATTGAAAGTAAGCCCATGGGGGAGTGAAAATGTTAAATAATGACTTATATAAAGAAATTAAACAATTGAAGAAAAACATGATTAGCATTAACAAAATCATTCATGTATTAATAGATGACCTGAAAAGGATTGAAGCGTTGGCCAATTCTATAGAAGCGTTACAAAATAATAAGTGGGATTTTTCAACACCCGAAGTAACGATCATGGAAAAGGAAGAGAACGAATCTATGGCAAGATTAATCAAGAAAAAGGAAAATTTTTTAACCATGGGTGAAATATTTCAGATAGATCAGTCAAGGCCTGTGATTATGGCTGGCCCCTGTGCCATAGAAAATGAAGCATTTCTGGAATTAACGGCTAAAGTACTTCAAGCCAGGGGAATTAAGTTTTTACGGGGAGGAGCCTTTAAACCCAGGACTTCCCCTTATTCCTTTCAGGGATTGAAGGAGCAAGGGCTTAAAATAATGAATAATATTGCTAAACAATATGATTTATATACCGTTAGTGAAGTATTAGACACAAGGCAGGTGGAGCTTGTGGCAGCCTATGTAGATATATTACAAATTGGCTCACGTAATATGCACAACGTTGAACTCCTAAAGGAAGTGGGAAAAACAAATCGGCCGGTACTGCTAAAAAGGGGTTTTGGTGCCACACTGGAGGAATTTATTCTGGCCGCAGAATATATTGCCCTTCAGGGAAATCAAAAAATAATATTATGTGAGCGGGGTATCAGAACCTTTGAAACGAGTACACGGAATACCTTGGACATAGGTAGTATACCCATTATTAAGATGGAAACGGGTCTTTCTGTAATTGTCGATTTAAGCCATTCACTGGGGCGTAAGGATATTGTAAATAGTATTGCCAGGGCGGTTATGGCAGCAGGTGCCGATGGAATTATGGTAGAAGTGCATCCTGAGCCAAAGCTTGCACTTTCTGACCAAAGGCAGCAGTTGAATTTAGGTGAGCTGATGGAGCTATTAGATAGCCTGAATATTTAGAAGAGATGGGTAGGAAGGAGATATTATAATGAAGGTATTATTAATACAGCCTCGATCCTCTGATGTAAGGCATCAACTGGTACCTCCCTTGGGGCTTTTGGCCGTTGGAACCTATTTAAAGCATATGGGATATGCTGTTACCATCATTGATAGAAATATAGACCTTAGCAGTATGAGTAAAATATTAGACAAATATCAGCCTGATTTTGTTGGGATATCGGCCATAACCGGCACCATGCTGCTGGATGCGGTTAATGTTTCCAAAATAGTAAAGGGCAAAAATATTCCGGTTATATGGGGGGGAGTACATCCTTCCCTATTGCCAGAGCAGACCCTAAAAAGCAATTTTATCGACTATATTGTGGTTGGTGAGGGGGAAGAGACCTTCTTTCAATTGCTTATGGCAATCGAGAAGCAATTGCCCATTGAAGATGTGGCAGGTATTGTTTATTATAAAGACGAAAATATTGTATTCAATGAATGTCGACCCTTTATTGATCTTTCCACAATACCCATTACTGATTGGAGCCTTGTCAAGGTTGAAAGCTACTTTCAAGGGTTGGGAGAGTGTAAAAGGTTGATTAGAATCTACACCTCAAAGGGGTGTCCGGGTAGGTGTACCTTTTGTTATAATCAGGCATTTCATAAGCAGCAGTGGCGGGGCAGGTCACCTTCTCAAATTGTCGACGAGGTACAGCTATTGATAGAAAACTATGGGGCTGATGGTATCAGCTTCATAGATGAATTATGGTCATCAAACATCGAAAGAATGCATGAAATATGTAATCTATTTATTAAACGAGGGTTAAATTTTAAATGGTATTTTAATGCCAGGGTAGACCAGTATACCATCGAAGATCTGGAGCTGATGTATAAGGCAGGTTGTCGATGGATTTTATTTGGCATAGAAAGCGGCTCTCCTCGTATTCTTAAGCAAGTTAGGAAGGGCATTAATCTGGAGCGTGTATCTAAGATGTTTGATATGTGCAGACAGGTGGGCATATCGACCATTGCTTCCTTTATGCTGGGTTTTCCTGGCGAAACAGAGGAGGATTTAAGGTTTACCACGGAATTTGCCCTGGGATTAAAGGCTACCTATTATGATTTCACACGATATATGTGCTATCCAGGAACAGAGCTGTACAACTACACGGTTGAAAATCATTTATTTCAAGCTCCCAGAACGCTGCAGGAATGGGCAGAAATTTCTTCCTGGGACAGAATTTCAGTCAATCTAACCAAAGTTAGTGATATGGATTTATCAGTGATCAATGACTTTTTTGTCTGGGAGAATCTCAAACGAATGCTCAAACCAGATCAATTCAGAACCCTGGCAGGGTATTTTTATAAGCTTAAATCCACAAAGGACCTAGGGGGCTTGATTAAGGCTATGAAGGATATAGTAAGCTCTTATCTTGAGGTGGTGCGAATTACCTTTAATTTATTTACTCATCCGCTGATACTAAAAAAATATGGCCTGAAACCCAAGGAGAATACCAAATGAAAATAGCATTTGTACAGGATTTATTCTATGAATGGCAGGCCCCCATGCAGTTTTCGGCCCTTGCCAGATTGCAGGGCTATGAGTGCACAATGGTAATTGATAAAATACCGGAACGGGCCGCCAAAAAGGTGTTACAATACAAAGCCGATGTGGTGGTTTTTTCAACCGTGATAACAGGCAGTCACTGGTATGTTATTAAAACTGCTGAAATTATCAAGCAAAATTCAGCTATTCCCATTTTAGTAGGGGGGCCCCATCCTTCACTATGTACAAATCTCATTGAAATACCATCCATTGATTATCTGTGTAAGGGGGAAGGGGATCTGACCTTTACCATGCTATTAAATCGAATTGATAAAGGGGGTTCTCTGGATCAAGTTCCGGGACTGTGGTATAAGGACAAGCATAATAATATATGCTGTACGAAGCCAGCTCCGTTAATTAACCTTGATGAACTGCCGACGCTGGATCGTGGCCTGTATTATCGCTATAAAATATTTAAACATGAAAAAACAAGATATATTTATTTTAGCCGAGGCTGCAAATACGATTGCAAATATTGCTGTGTACCGGTCGTAAGAAGTGTCTGTGGAATTGGTCCAAGGCTGAGGTACCGATCACCAAAGCTGGTATGCGACGAAATCAATGCAATCCATACTCAATATGGAATTAAATATGTTTCTTTTCAAGAAGATACCTTTGCCCAGAACCATGATTGGCTAAAGGAGTTTTTAAATCGCTATATGAGAGAGGTAAAAAAGCCCTTTGTATGCATGCTGACGGCTGAAGATATCAATGAAAATATTGCTAGGAAACTAAAGACAGCAGGTTGTGTTGGTGCATTATTGGCAGTAGATACAGGAAACGAAAAAACCAGAAATGAATTATTGGGAAGAAAAACCAGAAATGATGAATACATAAAGGTGGCAGCCTTGCTAAAAAGATTTGGAATTCAAATTTCCACCATTAATTTATTGGGCCTTCCAGGCGAAACCTTAGCTGATGCCGAAGATACCATAGCCTTTAATCGCAGGTTAAATGTAGATTATCCATGGGCAATGCTTTATCGCCCCTATCCTAATACAGCGTTGGAAAAGGAAATTGAACGGTTAGGTCTGATTGACCCATCAGAAAGTCGTTCAAGTAAGGAAAAAAATCTCTATTGCAGTAGTTTACTGCAGCAGCCAGAAATAAAGCAGCTAGAAAATTTGCAAAAACTCTTTTCCTTTACAGTCAAGTTTCCTAGGTTGAATACAGATTTTGTTTTGCGTCAAAATCATACCTTTAAACTTTATTATAACCTGTTTTGCCTGTACTCTTATTATCGAGAGGTAAGATTTTGGAAAAGGTCGGCCCTAATCACCCTTTATTCTGGCATAAAAAATTATTCTAAATAAGGAAGAATATAAACATGAGGGGATCAAAGATGCTTAACAGACATGAAAAGAAAATTGTCTTTACAATCATTATCATAATGGCGCTGCTAAGCTTTGCTAATTTGGGTAATCGATATATGTTTATTGATGAATCCATAACGGCGCAGTTGGGCAGAAATGTGTTGAAATTTGGCTATCCTAGGGTATGGGACGGCAAAAATTTAATTACAGCAGCGGTAAACGGAAATGAGTTCAATGAAAGACTGGTTTACATAAAACACAACTGGCTGCCCTACTATATGGCTGCTCTAGGGCAGCTTTTAGGCGATACCGTTTTTGTTATGAGGGCAATTTTTGTTTTGACAGGTATTGCCGGTGCATTGACGTATTATCGGCTGGCAAAAAAAATTACAGAAAATAACAAAACAGCGCTGCTTTCTTTGATATTATTTGCATTTTCAGTCCCGGTGCTTCTGTATATCCGTTCAATTTACTACCTGTCGCCGGGCCTTACCTTTACCATTCTAACCATACTCTTTTATATAGAATTTATTGACAAGGGAAAAGTTTCATATTTGGCGATCTTTGTATTATCAGCCACCATGCTGTTCCATAGCCTATTTGTATTTTTCTTCGTTACAATGATTACTTTAATCTCTGCCTATGTTTTATTTGACAGGAAGTATGTCAGGGAATTTGTAACGGGCTTGATAGGCATTGCTGCTCTGACCTTACCCTGGTTTATTTATTCTAATCAATACCTGACAAAGGTACAAACTGGTCTATTTTTAGGAAAAATATATTTTTGGGATTACTTGTTAGGATACCTCTGGATGATCCATGCTTACTTTGTTCCGTTTCTGCCCCTGGGAATCATATTTTTATGTTACAAGCTGCTTACAAGGGCAGATTATCGGAAAAGACAAAAGACGAGGGCCTATTTAGATGATATTTCTCTATGGCTGGATTTAAAGAGCTTAATCGCTGTAAAACAACAGCCGAAAGGCTGTTCCAAAAGAAATATTTACATTGTTATCATGCAGATAGTATCAAATCTATTGATTTTGTCACTATTTGGAAATTACTTAAACACCAGATGGTTGATTCCCGCAATTCCTTTTCTCTTTATTTTGGCTGCGTTAGTCCTTCACTCAATATCGAAATATGATCGATTCATTGCGATAACCATCTTTGTTTTAATGATCTTTACCAATGGATTGCATATTAGTCCTTACTTAACTTTAAAGATACTTCCTTTTCCTGCAGAAAAAGCGGAATTAGTTATTAAACCCCCTGTACCATTTTTTAATGTCGATTCTGGATGGGAAACCAAGGTGACTGATTTAGCAGGATATCTTGAATCAGATACCTATGTACGTTCCTATTTATTAGATTATATTGGTGGAATTTCAAATGATTACGATGATGCCGAGGAGGGTATGGTACAGTTCTTAAAAAAGTATGGAAAACCAGGAAATAGGGTACATCTTGTTGGATTTCAACATGAAACAATTATCTACTACACAGATATGACGCTGGTCAATAGACTTGACCCTAAAAGGCAATATCTCCCCCTGAGCTATAGCCATTATCCCAATGCAGAAAGGTTTGAGCACCTTACCGCTTATCCCATTGAAGCCTGTGACTGGGTTGTGATAAGGGAGTATGATAACAAAAATGAACTGATTAGGACTAAAGAAACCATCAAGGAATATGGTTATTTTGAGGAATTTTATATTGATTACCCGGAAGGTGACCCCTGGTGTGAAATTTGGGCCCATTCATTTCAGACCAATCATGATAGGAAAGGTTTTTTCATCTACCGGAACATGAAAACCACTGATGCTGTTGATATAGACTGGCTAGTTGATAAAGAGGTATTAGAGGATGGAATCCAATAGATTTGGCAGGAGGTATGTATGACCAGTAATATTATTCGAAAAAACTATATATTGATTGCAATATTCATCTTAGGGGCTTTTTTAATTTTTTTTAATTTAGATAATCACTATTTGTGGAAGGATGAGGCCTACACAGCGGAGGTTGGAAATAATGTATTGCAGTATGGCTACCCCAGGGCTTGGAATGGCCAAAACATGATGACGGGTTCCGCAGGGAATGATTTTAATCATCATTTTGCAATTATAAACCAGGGCTGGTTGCAGTTTTACATTGCGGCCATTTCGATTAAATTACTGGGAAAAAATACACTAGCAGCACGATTTCCCTTTGCCCTGTTTGGAATGCTGACCCTTGTTGTAATTTGGTTTTTGGCTAAACAGATTTATCATAAAAAAAACATCGCCAATTTAACTGTTTTTTACTGTTGCTGTTATATTCCGTTTTTACTATATGTCAGGCAGGTAAGATACTATTCACTGGTATTTTTTTTTATAACCTCAGCCAGCCTCTTTTTTATGAAATTGATAGCTAACCTTAGAAGTGCTGAAAGAGCTTCCCCGAAATCAAGGTATATTACCGGTTTACTTGCCTTGACAGTGGCAATGATTTTTTATTCAAATCATCTGTTTGGATTGGTTTGGTGTATTGCCAGCTTTTTTTATATATTATTCTATTACCCTCAATACCTTATAAAAGGAAATATTTCAAGCGTTGTGGCTGCATTCCTTTGGATGCCCTGGTTTATTTATTCAAATTTAAACGGACAAGCACAAAGCGGCTATAGTTTGTCGGCTCGATTTTATGAACGATTGATCATTATTGCTTGGAAAATACAAGCTTATTTCTTTCCCTTCATTACTTTAATTGCATTATTGATACTATTAAGATTTTATCTGACATTTAGGTACACAAAAAAAACAACCGCAGAAATAATAAGTCGTGAGTGTAAATTCTTCGTCTTGTTAATCGTTGTAAATAGTGTTGTGGTAGCATCAATAGAATTTTTTATCATTAATCATTATTTTTTAAGTATTGTTGTTGCAGTGCCCTTTTTAATGACAGAAATAAGTCTCTGGCTTTATAGACACAGCAAATTCCTGGCCATTATAACGATGCTGCTCATTTTGTCTGGGAATACTTTAAACGTGTTACCCTATGCTCTGTTAAGGGAGCAGAGCTTGACAGGTGGATATAAAAGCAGCTATTTATCCAGTGATAAAGGCTCGGAAACGGTTTCTAATTTAATTGCGTCACCCGCTACCTTGGGCGATGCTTCCCTGGAGCCCCTAGAAGTTTATTACGACAAGCTAATGGTTAGGTGGTATATGTATGAATACTGGCAGGAACTATTTTCAGACTATGACAGCCCCAACAAGGAAATTGTGAGAATCCTTATGGAAAGAGGAAGACCGGGCGAAAATGTATTGACCCAGGGAATTGAAGAAGAACCCATTATGTTTTATACCGGCTTAAGAGTAGTTAACAACCTTTCAGAACAAATCAAGCCATGGAATAGCTTGTATGACCAATATCCCAATTTAATCTACGACTTCTTGACCCATGTTCCCGATCATGAAATTGACTGGATTATTATTAGAAGGGGGGATAGACCCCTGGTTTTTGATGATCCCAAATACCTGGAAAAGCACTTGAAGGATTTTATAATAATCGAATCAGAAACCGTTGATTTATTTTTATCAAATTCTGCTGATTTAGATTATCATCTATTTCAAACGGCGGTAGAAGGAGATAAATTCTATTTATTACAACGAAAAAAAGGAGGCGGCTCATGAATATTTTAGGGGTTGATTGTTATTTACACGATTCTTCAGCAGCCATGATGATTAATGGTGCTGTGACGGGGTGTGTGGAAGAGGAACGATTATCAAGGGAAAAGTACACAAACAAGTTCCCTGAGCAGGCAATTAATTGGTGTTTGAAAAACAGTGGCATCACCTTCGAAGAATTAGATGCCATCGGCTTTGCCTGGAAGCCCTTTGATGAAGTTATATATGGTACCAAGCATTTTCTTAAGTATTTTCCCGAAACCTTGAATGCCTTTAAACCGGGAGCCACTGTAACACCGATTGTGAAACGAATAAAAAATAATTTTCTATTAAAAAATGATTTTTACAGGTTTTTTGGCGAGATAGTAAAAAACAAAAAAATATATTATATTAATCATCATTTGGCCCATGCAGCCAATGCCTTCTTTTCATCACCCTTTGAAGATGCTGCAGTGGTTGTTTTCGATGGATTAGGTGACAATTTTGACACTGTTACCCTATGGCAGGCCAGAGGAAAAATACTTAAAAAAATTAAACATATAAAATTCCCCCATTCCATAGGAATATTATATTATGCCTTATCTTTTTATTTGGGATTCCAGGCCTTTTCGGGTCCAGGCAAGGTCATGGGCTTATCATCCTACGGAACCCCTAAATATGTAGAGGGGTTTCGTGAGCTTTTCAAACTTGAAAAAAACGGGAGCTTTAAATTAAATTTAAAGGAATTAAAAATCCATGTTAATGGAAACAACAGTACCACCAGTAAAACCTTTCAAAGAAAATACGGCAAACCAAGGGAGAAGTATGAAAAACTAGAACAGCACCATGCTGATATTGCCTTTGGTTTGCAAAAGATTACCGAAGAAATTATCCTGCACATTTGTCAATATAGCAAGGCTGTTACCGGGACACAAAATCTATGTATTGCAGGGGGCGTAGGATTAAACTGTGTTGCCAATGGACTAATATCCAGCAGCGGGCTATTTAAAAGGGTCTTTGTCAGCTCAGCTCCTCATGACGGGGGTACTTCCCTGGGGGCAGCCCAATATTTAAGCCACAGTCATTTTAAATTAAATCGTCACAACAAGGGTAATTATGTTATGCCTTACCTGGGACCAGAATTTTCAGAAAAGGAAATACAGCACCTTCTAAAGCAATATGAAGATAAAGTTGAATTTATTAGAACTGAAGAACCTGCTGCAGAGGCAGCTAAATTAATTGAAAAGGGCTATATTATGGGATGGTTTCAGGGAGCTATGGAATTTGGCCCAAGGGCCCTTGGAAATAGGAGTATCGTTGCTGATCCTCGAAGGGGTGAAATGAAGGATATCATTAATAAAAAGGTTAAATTCAGGGAGGAATTTCGCCCCTTTGCACCCTCAGTCATGGAGGAATTTGCCGATGAATATTTTGAAAATCCCACGGAATCACCCTTTATGTCCTTTGCATTTAGGGTCAAAGAGGAAAAACAAACTGTTATTCCTGCTGTAACTCATGTGGATGGTACGGCTAGAATACAAACCGTTGAAAAAAAACAAAATCCGTTATATTATAAATTAATAGAAGAATTTTACAAATTAACCAAAGTTCCGCTAATCCTCAATACCTCCCTTAATATTAAGGGAGAACCTCTTTGCTGTTCACCACAGGATGCAGTGAGCTGTTTAATTAAAACGGAGATGGATTACCTGACAATTGGAAATTTCATTGTAAAAAAAGGGCGGGAAATTAGTTCATGAAGGATGTTGTTTTTAAAATTCAAGGAACCTGCCCCCAATTAAATAAGGTACAATCTATATCCCTTACCCAGCGGGAGGACTATATTGAGGAAAACTGCAAGATCTATGGACATTCAATGGTTTTTGCAAAACAGTATGTTAATAACGAATTAACCCATGTTCTACCCTTTACCTTGGTCAAAGCTCCAATTTTAGGGAAAAAGCTGGTATCAATGCCCTTCGATGGAAGCTTTGGGGGCATAATCAACTTAAAGCAGGCTCCCCCTTACGGAGGGCTATATCAAGCAGTTAAAAATTACGCGAGACAAGAGGGAATTGATTTTATAGAAATAAGGTCAAGGGATAATAATCAAGACCTAATCAATTTAGACTTTAAGATGTATAAAAGCTTGATTATATCAGAGCTAAAGTTAAGTGATTTGATTGAAAACAAAAGACAGTTAAGAAAAGGTCATAGGGCAGCTATTAAATATGCCAGCAGAAATGGTTTATATACAACGGTTTCCAAGTCCTTTGCTGACCTGAGGCACTTTTATCAGATCATGAGTATAAATATGCGTCAATTTGCTACGCCGATGTATCCATGGAGTTATTTTAATGCTATGTGGAAACGCTACGGGGAAACAGATAATTTAGTGTTTATAAAATCTACCTATCAAGGAGAAATGGTTTCGGGAATCATATTACTGATTAATCATGACATTGCTATTTATAAATATGGGGCATCTTTATTTACCCATTTACACCTTAGGCCCTATCAGGCAATGCTGTGGAAGGCCATTGAAATTTCCATTGAAAGGGGTTGTCGTCTTTTCAATATGGGGACATCCTTTAAGGATGATTCGGGCCTGATTAGCTTTAAAAAAGGTTTCGGTGCAGCAAGCTTTCCACTGTTGGCCTACACCTATTCCTTCAAGGGGAGGACCCCTAATATAGACGAATATTTATTAAAGTTTGGTTGTATAAAAAAATTATGGAAATATCAGCCCATAATTACCACACAACTAATCGGGAAGTTTTTTTGGCGGTGGTTTTGTTAATGTAATTTTATAAAAGGGGAATGATTTTATGACCATTCAAAAAGCTATGGAAGTATTGTGTGAGCGGGCCTGTCCCTCGATTAAATATAGGATCTTTAGTGAAATTTTACAAGAGCCTAAAACCAGTCAACACATGATTAACCTGCAAAAGAATATATTAGAGGACGAAAGTGTTCAACAAATCCTGGCTTGGCAAAAGGACGATGGCTGGTTGGGAGGTACTTTTCATAGTGGCTATGGCCCTGAAACTGGGGTCAGGGTATTGTCTGAAAAGGGCGTATCTGGAGAACATCCTGTTATTGCGAGGGCCCTTAACGCCTTGAAAAATAATCCAAACTTTGATGCCGGATGTTTGGAGAAGGTAGGTAAGGTATTGGATCAAAGACAGCTAGGGGGCTCCAATATGATGAGGGCGGTTGTATTTGCCTACGCAGGAAAGGAAGAAGAGCCCCTGGTTAGAAAGGAAATTGAAAATGCCCTTGAGGGATTCCAGTATATTCTTAGGGTAGCCAAAATTCAGAATATTGTGGAGGAATACAAAAATAAATTTGTCTTTAAAAGAGATGTTAAGTGGCCAAGCATCTATCATCTACGTCTATTATCCCTTACCAAAACCTGGCGTAATGATAAAAATATGAGTACCATTATTCATGCCATCAAAAAACTAGTGGAATTTTCCCCAATTCCAGATGTCAAAGTAAGGCATCAATCACAGCTGATGGCTCCAGCATCAGCTTTTATGAATGACTTTAAGCCAAAACTTGATCAATTAAAGCCCCAGGATTGGATGATGTGGTTTCATCGAATGGAGCTGCTGGCAAGGCTCGGTGTGATCCATTCCATTCCCGAACTGCGATCCCAAGTGGAACAGTTAAAACAATACCTTGTTGACAATAATGGGTTCTTCACCATTAAGCTATCTCACTATTACTTTCACAGGTGGAATATGTATGTAGGTTTGGCCCTTGAAAAAGACTGGAAATCTCCATTATGCAGGGTGAACGATCTTACCTTTAGAAGTATGCTGATTTTACATTATGCTGATCAAATCAGCCAACAATCTGATATCTCCCCCGTCTAGGCTAACGCTTGGGATGGGGGTTTTGTATTAAGATTAAAATAGGGGGAAGGGGAAACTGTCAATATTTAAAAGGAATAATAAGATAAGGGGTAAAAAAGATCAATTTATTAAATATTTTATCTCTGGTGTAATCAATACAGTCTTTAGATTGCTGGTGATATTTTTATTTACTGAATATGCAGGAATGTGGTATTTGCTTTCTAATACCATTTCTGAAGGGACCAGCATTTTCACCAGCTTTATCTTGAACCATTACTGGTCCTTTAGATCAAAAACATGTATTTCAAAAAAGAAGCTCATCACTTATACAAGCCTGTACTTGTTTAATTATATAGTATCTAGTATATTGTTATTTACCTTTACAGATGTTTGCAAATTAAACTATATGCTTTCAAAACTGATGGTAATTGCCATTATACCTCTGTATAATTATAAACTGGTGAAAAAATTAATATGGGTTTAATCCTGTGTATTTGAAGAGATTAATTTGTATGGAAGGAGGTTCCCTATGAATGATGCTTGTTTAAAGGAACTGGTTGAAAAATATTCAACTCCTTTGTATGTATATGATTTTCAAAGGCTTCTTAAACAGTATGGTTCGATAAGAGAAGCCCTGCCAGCTTCCTTTAATCTGTTTTATTCCATGAAGGCAAATCCATTGCTGGGAATTGGAGCCCTATTTCAAAAATTAGGCTGTGGTGTTGAAATAGCCTCGGGCGGAGAATTATATGCGGCCTTAATGGCGGGCTTTCAACCTGAAAACATAATATTTACCAGCCCTGGGAAGACAGATGAAGAATTAAAATATGCCATTTCAGAGGATATTTTTTGTATTAATATTGAATCGATTGAAGAGGCTGTTATGATTGACCGTATTGCCCGGGCACAGGCTAAAACAGTTAATATAGCCATTAGAATTAACCCTAACTTTAATTATTTGACAACCGGTTTAACTATGACAGGTATTCCATCTCAATTTGGTATTGAAAAAGCCCAATTAAAGGAAGCCTACTGTGTCATTAATAAATTAAATCATGTAAAGCCTATAGGGGTCAGTGTCTATATGGGAACACAAGCTCTGGAGGCTGAAAACATCATTTTAAATACTAAAGAAATCATAAAATTAGCGCTGGAAGTAGCCGATGACTTTGGGTTCAAGTTAAAATATTTAAATTTAGGTGGGGGCTTCGGTATACCCTATTTTGCAAATGACCGTTCCCTTGATATGGATGAACTCAGTAAAGGAATGAAGATGCTGTGGTTTCATTATCGAGAAGAGCTGAAGGATACGCGAATCATTGCAGAAAGCGGAAGATTTTTAATTGCAGATTCCGGCTGTTATCTGACCAAAATTTTATATAGAAAAAAATCCAAGGGTAACAGTTACCTGATTTGCGATGGCGGCTCCAATCATCATGGGACTGCTGCCTTTTTAGGCAGATATATAAGGGATAACTTTCCCATTAGAATTTTAAGTAAGGATGGTCAAGGGGAAGAGGTTACAATTACCGGCCCCCTCTGCACACCAGTTGATGTGATAGGACAGAAGGTTAAAGTGCCTCATAATACAATGCCAGGAGATATCGTGATAATTGAAAAGGCCGGAGCCTATGGGTTAACCAACAGCCCTGTTTTATTCCTCAGTCATGCCATACCTAAAGAGGTTATGGTTAAGGATGGCAAGTCATTTGTATTAAGAGAAAGATGGGAACCAAAGGAATTTTTCAAAGGTCAGCAGAAGGATTTTGATTGAGCGGAGGGGGAAATATGTTTATTAATGATGTGGTAGAAAAAATTTGGCAGCCTGTTACCATTGAATTTGAACAGGAATATAAAGAGTGTCTGCTAAAGAGTACCGATGATCTATATGGCCTTTTGCAAAATGAAAAAATGATTTATTACCATTATCCAAACACCAACATGAATTTAATTACTACCGGTGGCTGCAGTCATAGCCTGCGTAACGGCCGATTTGGCGGGTGTAGTATGTGTGATTATCAGTCAGAAGGAATTAAAGGAACCGCTAGAATGGCTGCCTTAAGAGAAAAAAGTCCCGAAAAATATGCGGAAATTGTGTATCTTAGCTTTGCAAATGTAAGGGGGAAAATGGTTGAACCGGATCTATTTGAGTATATATCCAGTTATGATGTATTAGATCCCGAGGAGTATCCCCCAGAGGTATTTGAAGGGTTATTTAAAAGGAATCAAATATATAAAAGAAAGCCAGGCAGATTTATATTTGAATCAAGGGCTTCCAGTATAACCAGAGAAGGGCTGGCAGCCTTAAAAAAATATGTGGGGTCAAGCAATAGAATTACCATTGAAATCGGTATAGAGGTGGTAGATGAATGGTTAAGAAATCATTGGTTAAATAAAGGAGTGACGAATCAAGACGTTATTAAAGGTATTCAATTATTACATCAGGAAGGATATAAGGCTTCCGCTAATATTTTACTTGGTATTCCTGGACTGTCTGAAAGACAGTCCATTGATTTGTTTAAAGATACAATACGATGGTTAGAGGAAATAGGAGCCGACCACTACAATATAATTCCTCTGAATAGAAAAAAACGAACCCTGCAAGGGTTATTGCATCAAAGGCTTAGGGGAAATAAAAGGTTGGTTGAGTTAGGGTTAAGCCAAGGGGAGCATACAGGCCTACCCTGGCTATTTACCATTGTAGAAGGTCTTTATGAG
>CBFGTV010000077.1:0-15681 GCA_965652145.1 uncultured Clostridiaceae bacterium | reverse complement strand
GGTCAGAATATTAGGCTGTAGCGTTACTTTTACACCCTAAAAAATAGCGAAAATATAAAAAAATTCATAGAAAGTAAAAACCTGCTAATTTCAATATTTAGCAGGTTTTCTTACATTGGTCTGGCTGACAGGACTTGAACCTGCGACCTCCAGACCCCCAGTCTGGCGCGCTACCAAACTGCGCCACAGCCAGATATTTTGTTGTTGCCTCAAGCGGTACAAATAATATTTTATGGCGAAACGGACTAAATGTCAAGGCTTTTTTAAAATATTTTGTGGGGTATATTTCTATACCCCACCCAGTTCATTGAAAAATCCCCTACCTGGCCCCTATAAAATGATGGCAATTAATCCCCCGCTGCCCTCATTGATCAGCTTTTGAAGGGTTTTTTGAAGTTTGATTCGAGTATCCTCAGGCATCATATAGAGCTTATTTTGCAGCTGCTCCTTGACCATATCATGCAGGGATTTTCCAAACATGTTGGTATCCCAAATGGAATCAGGATTTTGTTCAAATTCCTCCAGCAGGTATTTGACCAGCTCCTCACTTTGTTTCTCTGTACCCACCACCGGTGATACCTCGGTTGAAATATCGGCCCGGATAAAGTGCAGCGACGGAGCGTTAGCCCTTAGCTTCACGCCAAATTGATTTCCCTGTCTAAAGATTTCAGGCTGCTCCAGGGTCAGCTCATCAAGGGATGGCGGTACAAGGCCATAGCCCATGCTTTTAACATCCTTAAGGGCCTTGTCAATTTTATCATACTCATTCTTGGCCTTTGCCAGCTCCATGATCAGACCTAGCAGCTGGTGATCACCCTCAATGGTATAGCCTGTTTTTTCCTTGAGTACCTCATAAAAGAGGTTATCATTGGTCATCAGGTCAATTAGGGCAACCCCTTCGCCCATCCGCATATTTTCCAAATTAACTCTTTTTATACTTTCAATGCCACCCAGTCTTCCAACCATACTGTTGACATCTCGAAGCCGTTTCATTTCCCTGGCGGCCTCTTTAATTTCATTGATAATTGAAGCCTTTAGCCAATGGGTAGATTCAATACTTTCAAGCCAGCCCGGCAGGTTGATATTCACCTCTGTTACCGGGAATTCAAATAGAATATGCTCAAGTATTTCATTGATTCCTGACATATCCAATCTGGCACAGTCCTTTACCAGTACAGGCACCTGGTACTTCTCTGCCAGTTTATATCGAAGATTAAGGGTTTCATCAGAATCGGGCGTTCTCGAGTTTAAAAGAATAATAAAGGGCTTATTAATCTCCTTTAGCTCATAGATAACCCGTTCCTCAGCTTCAACATAATCTTCCCTTGGAATTTCTGTAATCGATCCATCAGTGGTCACCACAATCCCGATGGTGGAATGCTCTTTGATAACCTTCCTTGTGCCAATTTCAGCGGCCTCCTCAAAGGGAATTTGTTTTTCAAACCATGGTGTATTGACCATTCGAGGCCTTCCGTCCTCTTGATGGCCTAGGGCTCCCTTTACCAAATAGCCCACACAGTCTATCATTCGCATCTTAAAGGAGGCATTTTCCTTTAAGACCAGTTCGACCGCTTCATTAGGAACAAATTTGGGCTCTGTTGTTGTAATGGTTTTTCCTGTTCCGCTCTGGGGTAATTCGTCCTTTGCCCTTTCCTTTTTATAGGTGTTTTCTATATTAGGTAAAACAAATAAGTCCATAACCCTTTTAATGAAGGTAGACTTTCCAGTTCGAACAGGACCAACAACGCCTATGTAAATGTCCCCCTGGGTCCGCTGCGCTATATCTCTGTAGATGTCAAAGTTTTCCATGCTTTTCCCTCCTTTTTATATCAGTATCTTTTTATACCTGTCTAACATTATAAATATATGAACAAACCTATATAATATGACTAATCAGCCCCTTTATCGTTGTCTAATACTTTATATTTATTTTGTCTATGTTTTATGACAGGTTTTTAGTCTTTGGAGGGACAAAAAAGAAAAAAGCCGACTCCCTATGAGTCAGCCCCATGAGTCAGCCCCAAGCTGGTGACGATTTTACCTTTACCAGCAGATATTTTTTTCATCAACAATTTCCTCCATCTCATGGGTTCGATTTCGTGTCATGAGATTGGTCACCGCATTCTTTGCATTGGTATTATTATATAGTATTCCATAGATTTCTTCAGTAATGGGCATTTCTACCTCATATTTTTTTGACAGGGCATAGGCTGCCCTGGTGGTGGTAATTCCCTCCACCACCATACCGATTTCCCTGAGGGTTGTATCTAAATCCTTGCCCTGACCCATCAATATTCCCGCCCGGCGATTTCGGCTATGGATACTGGTACAGGTCACAATCAAATCCCCTATACCTGAAAGTCCGGCAAAGGTATCGATATTGGCCCCCATGGCAGCACCTAACCGGGCAATTTCTCTAATTCCCCTGGTCATTAGAGCTGCCTTGGCATTGTCACCAAAGCCTAGGCCGTCAGAAATACCCGCCCCAAAGGCGATGACATTTTTTAAGGCCCCTCCCAGCTCAACACCGCTTAAATCGGGATTGGTATAAACCCGAAAGGTAGGGGTAATAAAGAGATCCTGGACAAATTCTGCTACGGCCCTTTCCTTAGAGGCCGCCACAACGGTGGTGGGCATTTTTTTAGATACCTCTTCAGCATGGGAAGGCCCTGACAATACCGCAAAGGGTTGCCCAGGTAATTCCTCCTCTACCACCTCTGAAATTCTAAGCAGGGTCTGCTGCTCCAGTCCCTTGGCGGCATTAATAATCACCTGCTGGGGCATAATACTGCCCTTCATTAATTTCAGTACACTCCTGACAGCCTGGGAGGGAACCGCAATTAAAATTGAACCAGCCCCCCTTATGGCTGCTTCTATATCGGTAAACAGGTTTATTTTTTCCGGAATGGCAATGCCGGGCAAATATTGGGTATTTTCCCTGGTGGTCAGGATTTTTTCATATTGCTCCTGGTCCTTCATCCATAGATTGACGGTATACCCTTTGCTGTGAAGCACAAGACCCAGGGCTGTTCCCCAGCTACCTGCACCCAGCACTGCAATTGTAGAATGATTCATGTCTAACGCCCCTTTTATTTTGATTTTTCGGTTATTTTACGTTCTGTGCCGCTTAATAATCTTTTTATATTGCTACGATGGCGATAGAGGGCCATCATTGCCAGGATCAGACCAAAGAGAATAAAATCCTTTCCCTTCAGTATATAGAGAACCAAGGGCAGCAATGTAATGGCCGAAATAGAGGCAAGGGATACGTATTTAGTAATTGCTAAAATGAACAAACCAATGGCAATACAAATTAAAGCCGATGGGGGATGGATCATTAACCCTACCCCAATGGAGGTAGCAATTCCCTTTCCTCCCTTAAACTTTAAAAAAACAGGCCAGTTATGGCCAATGACCACAGCAACACCGCAGATTAAGGCAAGGGCTTCTCCTCCGTAGGCCCTGCCAAGAATTACTGCCAGGATTCCCTTTAGGCTATCCCCTAAAAAGGTTAAGGCTCCCGCCTTAAGGCCCAGGGTACGTAATACATTGGTGGAGCCTGCATTACCACTGCCATGATGTCGAATATCAATGTTGCCTATCAGCTTTCCCACCAGATAAGAAGTTGCGAAATTACCAATTAAGTATGCTAAAATCACAATCGCCCATTGTAGCACTGATTAATCCCCCTTTGTCTTTTCCCTCAGCATAAAGCGTACTGGTGTTCCTTCAAATCCATAGCTTTCTCGAATTCGATTCTCAAGATATCGTTGATAGGAAAAATGCATTAATTCCTTATCATTAATGAACAGAATAAAGGTGGGGGGCTTCACCGATGCCTGGGTGGCATAGAATATCTTCAACCTTTTTCCTTTATCTGAAGGAGGTTGATTTAACAGGGTGGCTTCCCCAATAATTTCGTTCAGGCTGCCGGTAGGAATTCTCATGGCATTTTGATTTGCCACATGCTTTACCGTGCCTAAAATACGGTCCATCCGCTGCCCTGTCAGGGCGGAAACAAACAAGATCGGCGCATATTCCAGGTAGGCCAGCTCTTCTCTGACTTTCTTTGTAAACACATTCATGGTATTGGTTTCCTTCTCAATCACATCCCATTTGTTTACAACGATTACCATTGCTTTTCCATTTTCATGGCTATATCCGGCTATTTTTTTGTCCTGCTCGGTTACTCCTTCAGCGGCATCAATGACCAGCAGACATACATCGGCCCTTTCCACCGCCGTAAAGGAACGGATGACGCTGTATCTTTCAATATTTTCTTTTATACGGCTTTTTCTTCGTATTCCGGCAGTATCAATTAATACGTATTGATCCTCTCCGTAGGTAAAGGGGGTGTCGATAGCATCACGGGTGGTACCTGCAATTTCACTGACGATAACCCGATCTTCCCCCAAAATTCGATTGATAATGGATGATTTCCCTACATTGGGCTTTCCAATGATGGCCACCTTAATGGTTTCATCTTCATCTTCATCAGGGTTTTTGGGCGGAAAATGGGCGGCTACGGCATCTAATAAATCTCCGATGCCCAGGGCCAATGTAGAGGATATCTCTATTTGATCTGAAAAACCCAGCTCAAAAAAATCATAGTAATAGTCCGATTGGGTAGCGGTATCAACCTTATTAAGGGCTAAAACAATGGGCTTGTTGGATCGCCTTAAAAGGGATGCCACCTCCCGGTCTGAAGCTGTCAACCCCTGTCGGCCATCAAGCATAAAAATAATGACGTCGGCGGTTTCAATGGCAATCTGGGCCTGTCTTCTCATTTGGGCAGGAATCAGCTCTGTTGACTCCGGCTCGATTCCCCCTGTATCGATTAGGGTAAATTTACGATCAAGCCATTCCGCCTCGGCATAGATCCTGTCCCTGGTTACACCGGGGTGATCTTCTACAATGGAAATTCTTTTTCCTGCAATTCTATTAAATAACGTCGACTTACCCACATTGGGCCTGCCAACGATGGCAACAACTGGCTTTGCCATACCTTATCACCTCTCTTTATTATTACAATTCTAATATGGTTTTAATCAAGGCTTTCCCATCAACCGGGCTGACCCTTACAGGTCTTTTGATTTGATTTTCCAGCTCCTGAATCGTCATATCGTCTAAAAATATTGGCTCTTCTGATTTAAGCATGTTCTCTCCTATGATGATCACGTCGCCCAGGGGCATGGTTTCAAGGGTTTTTACGATGTCTCCCCCGGTAATTAAGCCGCTGACCGATACATGGCCGCCAAAAAAGTCATTTCTGACGCAGATAACATCTATTTTCAAATTATTGACTGCCCCCATCAAGCTATGACACAGCTCCTTCATCAAAGGTTCTGCCAGAACTCCCGTTATGACGGTTATCCTTCTGGGTTTTTTAAAAGATACCCTTACCTGAGAAAGCTCCTTTAAAAAATCATGCCTTAGCTTAACCACCATTCCAACTCCATTTTCAAGCTGGGGAAAACTATCATAGCTGTCATAACCGGGAAAGGGGGCTTGGGCTAAAATATAAAACTCATCGGAAAGATGTACAAAGCTCTTATTTAGTTTTTCCCTAAAATGCTGCTGCCATCCTTGTATCTGCTGAATGGTTGCCTGGGCCATGGCCTGGCTAAAGGGTTTGATCAAGGGCAGATGGTCTCTGTACCTGGTTAACCCAACGGGTACCACGGCAATACTTTCAATGGATAAGCTTAATTTTTCCAGGTCTTGAAGGGTATTGTCCAATTCCTTCTGATCATTGACATCAGGGCACAAAACAATTTGACAGTTCATTAGAATATCATTCTCTGCCAGACGTTTCAATATGTCTAAAATATTACCTGCAAAACGATTATTCAGCATTTTCTTTCTTAATTCACCATTGGTGGTATGGACCGATACATTGATGGGACTAATTCGATACTGAATAATTTTATCAATGTCAGTCTCCTTCATGTTGGTTAGGGTGATGTAATTTCCATGGAGAAAGGATAAACGGGAATCATCATCCTTAAAATAGAGGCTTTCTCTCATGTTGGGAGGAAGCTGATCAATAAAGCAAAAAATACACTGATTATGACAGCTTTTCATATGACTAAGTATTGGGTTTTCAAAATCAATTCCTAAATCCTCATCGTATTCCTTATCCACCTCAATAATCCATTGTTCACCATCGGGTTTTTCAATTTCTATTTCCAGGTACTCATCGGCTAAGTAAAACTTATACGCTATGATATCCTCAACGGGCTGCCCATTGATACTTATGAGCACGTCACCTACCTCGATTCCCGCCTCGGCAGCAATACTATTGGGTAAAACATAGCTAATGATGTTTTTGGACTTTGTCTCCTTCAAAAAAACACCTACTTTAAATTATATATTTCCTGTACTAGTCCTATTTTATCATAATTTTGTCTACTATTACATCAAATTATCATACCATCCGCTCTTTGAAGCGTCAAGCAATAAATAAGGGCCTCGAGTTAATTATCAAGAAAAGCCTTTACATTACCTACCAGGCCTACGAAGCGATGGTATTTTTTTTTGATTCCCATGGCAGTTAAGGGCTTTCCCAGGGCCACCAGCTTTAATTTCTTAGATAAAAAGCCACCAATTCTAATGGGCAGATTGATTAATGCAATGGAGTTAACAATCAATATCGGTCCCCTTCCGCCCATCAGATTGGCATAATCATAGATCAAATTGCTGCAGGCACTACGGTTGGCACCCATTCCCCATACATATATTTCATGGCCATTCTGGTCTAATCCCATAAATAGAGGTTTTCCTATGTTTTTATTTTCAGCTTTATCATAAAAGGGTATTTTCATGATTGACTGACTGCTGGGTACCTCT
This sequence comes from uncultured Clostridiaceae bacterium, assembly GCA_965652145.1. GTDB lineage: Bacteria > Bacillota > Clostridia > Peptostreptococcales > Natronincolaceae > CBFGTV01. The sequence goes on along the minus strand of CBFGTV010000077.1, from coordinate 8,832 downwards.
TTATCCGATAAGAAACCTAAATGTATGGCTGCGGCCACAATGGAAGTATGGGCTCCGCCGTAACAGCTATAGACTACCTTCATGTTTGTTTCCCTCCATAATTTTTAGCGTGGCTTTAGGTCTTAACCGGGTTAACAGCCTGATATGCCATTGATCGTATAAGCTTAAGTCAATAACAGCCAGTTCATCTTTGAACATTTCACTTAATCCCTCTAAAAGATTCATGAGAATATGCTTCTTGATGGTATACCTGAGTAGGTAAACTTCATTTAGCTTCTGGTCGGTTCCTAAAAAGTAAAGCTTCATTTCTTTAAGTCTTACAGGTTTGGCGGGTTGAACTTTTAAACGAAGATATGCAGCCGTAATAGCTGCATAATCGTTATGTCTATAGATATAAATTAGTTTCATAGGCAACCCCTTAATGCTTAACAATAATATAGGTTCCAGATTCCAGGTCATGTACCATACCTCGGGTGGTTTTGGCGATTAACAAGGCCAATCGTTCCTTATGCTCCTCGTCACGGGCATAAAATACCGGCGTCATGGCACTGGAAACCATTTCTTTGTTGGTGGTGACGACAGCAATAATAAATTCTGTAAGGCCAAATTCCATTATGATTTCCCCCTGTTCTTTTCTATTCTTCTTCCTGCTATGTCTAAGGGCTTTCGCTTGGAGGATTCAAGTACCGGGGTTCGCTTAACAGCCTCGATCAAACATTGGGTGTTGGGGGTCATGGTGATAATCGCCATAACAACATTGCCATTTTCGGGGTTTCTTCTGGCAATGGGGGTAAAATCCGGTTCATCTAAATCCTTTCTGATGCCCAGCTGGGTGGAAGCATTATGTTGAATGGCTTGCCTTTGTCCAACATTGGCAAGAATGGCGGCAGCCACCTCGTCCTTTGGAACAATTTCCACCGCTGTTCCCCTTTCTAAAAAAATTTTTCTGGAAGCGATTAAACCAATATTCATGACCTTAACACCGGCAATTTCTAAAAGAGGGCCGTCAAAAGTAATTTTTGCCGGCCGAACCTCTGCTATGTCTTCAATGGCCTGGCCCCTAAGTAATTTCTGTACGATTAAAATTACCATACTGCCGGCAATAATGCCGCATAGAATCTGAAATACATTCCCCAGCTTAAAATAGCCCCCCAGCACAACTCCGGCACCCGTTGTCAGTGCTGTCAATAGGGCCAGATAATTTCTAGCCTCAAAGGCCTTAGCAATGTCTTCAATGTAGGCTGTGCCCCTGGCCACCAGCTCTGTCGGTTCAATATTATCGAGGCTTTGTCTCTCCATATTTCTAACCTCTCTGAACTGCTGCGCCGCCAGGGACAAAAAGGTGATGGCTGCATATTCCTTTTCAAGAAATGCTGGAATTGCCACCGCCCCCAATCCTGCTGCCAGCATTCCCAGGGTAATATGGCTTAAATAGGCCTGGGGGTAGGTGGGATATTGACGATAATCCACCCTCATCATCAAAAGCCTTGCAACGGTCCCCATCACAAAGGCAACAGTAAAGATTAAATAATATCTGTTCAAGGCATCCGCCCCCATTTATTTTTTTCGTTTTCGACCAAGAAAGCTATTGAATTCTTCTTTAAAATTAGAAATTTTCGACTTCCATTCCCTTCCACCGCTGCTCAGAAACAGAAAGGCTAATCCACCGCCCCCGACAACTGCCAACAGAGCTGCAATTCCAAGGCCTGATCCTCCTCCACTTCTTTGTTGAGGTGTTACTTGCTTGGTCTGACCTGTTTCTTCTTCTTTAAAGGTTCCCCCGAAGACAACTGTGGTTAACACCTCAGATAAGAATGCCGTTGATTTTTCTGCCCTCTGACGGGAATGCTGATAGGTTCCCATTTCAAGCAGCATTGCCCGGGGTGTCAGGTCCTGGTTATAGTCTCCCTTGGCATAAAATATGTCTTTCACTAGACCCGGATACATTTCATCCGCTACAGCCTTTACTTTTTGGGCTGTTTCTTCATTGGCTTGAAAGTTTTGATTTCTTCTTCCCACTACCAACCTAACCTTGGAGGCTGGTTCACCATTAATTTCTGTTAAATAGGGTTCCGCCGGTGTGGCATCACGATGTACATCAAAGAGGGCATTGGGCTGTTCTCTCAAAAGCTCCACTGCCGTTCTCCTTGAACGTTTATAGGCCCCTGCATCGTGGGGGACATGGGAGGTATCATTTAGTATGGCCTCAACACCAACCTTACTGAAATTCTCCTTTAAAGCCTCAGCGACCTTTAGTATTCCGCCGCCGCTCTCTATACTTTCGCTGCCATCGGTGGGCACATAGGATTCTGCCGTATGGGTACAATAGATGCCTACCCGCCGAGACTCATTCTGGGCCAGCAGAGAGGCTGCCAAACCGTCTGTACTGCGCATTGCTGTGACGAATTCCTCCAGGGCCACCTTGTCTATTTCAGGCAGGGTTACATCCTTTTTAAATTCTGCATAGGCGATTTTATTTTTGGTATTGACCCGTATTACCTCATACATTTTATTGTCACCACTTAAATACTGATCCCCCTTTGACACTTCTCGGGCGGTCTCAAATAGTAAATCCTCGCTCTTTACCTCATAGACCCGGTAATAGCCACCATACTCCTCAAACCAATCATCTCCATGGGCTGAAGAAAGGGTTGAAGCAATTAATAGCAATGCCACTAAAAAGCCCTTTATGAACTTATTTTTCATCCCCTTCACCTCCATCTTTTCGGTGTTTGTGATCCTCTTTTGGTTCCTGTCCAAGGGTACTGACAAAATGCCCCTTGTCAAAATGAAGTCGCTTCTTTGCGGTTCCTCCCTGTAAATGCTCTCGTATTTCTCCGATTATTTCCGCAATTAAAACGCCCAATATTCCTGCAATCACAGTGGTATCCACTCCACCTGCACCGCCAAATTGAGTCGGAGCAGGAATATTATTGATATAATTTAATATCATTTGTATTAAATCACTGATAATAACTCCCACTACCCCGGCTATGAAGGCCGCCCTGCGGGAACGACCGATCACATAGGCTGTTAACCCTCCAATGATGGCGTATACATAGTTTGGATCAATATTTTGGGCCTCGGGTTCAGCTGGAAGTATAAATCTTTGAACGCCGTAGATTAATCCGCCGGCAATAATGGCTGCTGCAATTGCCCTCACCCTTTCCTTTGAGGTTTCAGCCTTTACAAATAAATAGATGGCTAACCCCAGAGGAATCACAAAGCCGCCAATATTGATTGAAACCCGTTCTGTCAATGAAATATTGGGAATCAATATGGTAGAGATGATAATGGCAATAATAATGGCAATGGCTGCCTTATCGTTCAATCTTAATCTGTCCAGCACCCTTTCTGCTAATCCCATAAAAATCAATACAGAAATGGCTATCAGGATAATCATACCTATAGACATCTTAATTCCTCCTCAATTGTTGACTACAATTTTTCTAAGGCTTTATTTGCCATTATCTTTCCCTTTCCATTTTAAAACTATACGATTGTAGGCAATACACAAAAAAAGGAAGGGCCGAAAGCCCTTCCAAATACTTTTAAATTAAATTTCTAATTTTTTTTAATTGGTATGATCACCGTAAATTCTGTCCCTTTGCTTATATCACTATTAACCTTAATTTTTCCTCCCAAAGAAAGAACAATATGCTTAACAATGGCCAGCCCAAGGCCAGTTCCCCCCACTTTCCTTGAACGGGCCTTATCGACCCGATAAAAGCGTTCAAAAAGCCTTGGTATATCTTTTTTGGGGATTCCAATGCCTGTATCCTTGACATTGATAATGATATTATTATATTTTTGAAAGGCATTTAAATGAATCTTTCCCCCCTGGGGAGTATATTTTATGGCATTATCCAACAAATTAATCAGCATTTGCTTAAACCAGTCCCGATTTGCAGTTAATGGCGGCAAATTAGAATCAACCTCTGCCATCAGGGTTAACCCCTTATTGACAGCAATGGGTCTGATCATCATCTCTACCTCTTGAATCATCTTATAGGTATTAATTTCCTGGTTGACTGTCTTTGACTGGATATTCTCTATCTCTGAAAGGGTGAGAATATCATCTATTAATCGGGTTAACCTTTCTGTTTCAATATCAATTATGTCTAAGAACCGCATTTTGACGGTTTCATCCTCTATGGTTCCAGACTTTAGGGTCTCTACAAAGCCACTGATGGAAGTTAGGGGGGTCTTCAATTCATGGGAAACATTGGCGACAAAATCGGAACGAATCTTTTCCAGCTTCCGTATTTCAGTTACATCCTCAATCAGAGCCACAATACCCATAACCTTGGTGGGGTCCTCCTCCATGGTAATGGGATTGGAATAGATTTTAAGGATTTTCTCCGGGTCATGAAGATGAATTTCAATTTGGGTTTCCTGATTTTGAACCAAAATAGCCTTAATATGCTCATCCAATACATTATTCCTAATTACCTCTAAGAGATGCTTTCCCAGGGTATTTTCCAGCTTAATATGAAAGAGCGCCTCAGCGGCAGGATTCAATAATATAATTCTATGCTTGTTATCTACAGCGATGATTGGGTTTTTAATACTGGTTAATAGTGCTTTAAACTTTGTATTGCTTTCTGAAAGTTTTCCCACCATATCCTTTAGCCGGGCGGCCATATGGTTAAAGTTGTTTGCCAATTCACCAATTTCATCATCTGATGTTACCGTCACCCTTCGATCAAAGCCCCCCGAGGCAATTTTCTGACTGGCATCGGTTATGTCTTTTATGGGCACCATTAATTGACGAATAAATCGATAGCCTAATATTAAGGAAGCCAATAGACCCACAATGATGGAAATACCGATATAATAATAGAGACTTCGGCTGATGGCCTGTATTTGGTTAAGACCCACAGCCAAGCGAATCACTTGAAAGGGTAACTCCCTGGAGGTCACAGGAATTGCCACATAAAACATATCAGCTCCCAGGGTGCTACTATATCGGGTAGTCGTACCAATTTCTCCTTCCAGGGCCCGCTTGACCTCTTGCCGCTCCCGATGATTTTCCATATTAGATTTTTCTGCGGCGTTGTCGGCCACCACCACCCCCTGGCCATTAATCAAGGTGATCCTAGCTTCTATCCGATCACCATATTCCTTAACAATTTTATTCAGCTCCCCTTCTGCCAGGGACAGCTCTGTCTCGGTTAAAAACTGCTCAATTAGTTTACCATTTGAAATCAACCTGGCCTCAAGCTCATTCATATAGCTGCTGCGAATCAGCCCCATAAACAAAGAGCCAGTTAAAAGGATTCCCAGCAGTAAGACGATGAAAAAAGCCCCCAAGATTTTTTTTTGCATACCTTCACCTACTTCATCTTATACCCTACACCCCTGATGGTTTCAATATATTCGCCACTTTCATCGTCACCAATTTTTTTTCTAAGGTGTCGAATGTGAACATCTACAGTTCTGGTTTCACCGAAGTAATCATACCCCCAAACCTCATCTAGCAGTAGATTTCTTGATAAGACCTTTCCCCGGTTTTCAATCAATATTTTCAGTAACTCGAATTCCTTCAGGGTCAGTTCAATAGGCCTGCCTCCCAATGTCACTTCATGCTTTTCGGTATCCATGGTAAGCTCCTTCACCTTGAGAATTCTAGTCTTTACCGGCTGTCGGTCCTCGGAGCGCCTTAGAACCGCCTTGATTCTGGCCACAAGCTCCCTGACGCTGAAGGGTTTAGGGATATAATCATCTGCCCCCAGCTCCAGGCCCAAAATTCGATCGGTTTCTTCACTTCTGGCAGTGAGCATGATAATAGGCAGCTTTTCCAGTGCATCTATCCTTCTGATTTCCTTACAAACCTCCAGGCCGTCGATTCCTGGAAGCATTAAATCTAACACCACCAGATCCACACTGTTTTCCTTCAGAAACTGAATACAATCTTCACCATTATCACTAACAAAAACCTCGTATCCATTTTTTTCAAGATTGAACCGAATTAATTCTAAAATATGCTCTTCATCGTCCACAATTAAAATCCGTTTCTGATTCATTTGAAATCCTCCTAATTCCTAAGTTGAATCACAGCAGCCATTCTTCCTGTAGGCGCTTCCCTTCGATGGGAATAAAACTGCTGCAAATGACAGCCTGTACATAGATTACTATTTATTATATTTCTTTCTAACAAGCCGATTTCCTTTAGACTGATTCGATTGGCCTGCCATAAATCCAGCATGTACTTACCCTGACCCTTTGCCATTACAAAGGTTGAAATCTCTGTAAAATTTTCGTTAAATTTCATTACCACATCCTCTGATACCTCATAGCAGCATTGACCAATGGAGGGTCCAATGACTACGATAATGTCCTCGGGATGGCTTCCGTAGATATCCAACATTTTTTGAATGGCTTTTTGTCCGATTTTCATCTGGGTTCCAGGCCAGCCGGCATGGGCAAGACCTACAGCTCTCTTGACGGGGTCAACAATCAGCAGGGGGACACAATCGGCATAATAGGTAAAGAGGGGAATTTGGGGAACGTTAGTAATCAACGCGTCAACTGCTTTTAAAGCCCCCTGACCAAAGGGCTTTCCCCGGTCTTGAAGGGTCACAACCTTAACTGAATCCCGATGGACCTGGTCGGCCATTACTAAATCTTCTGCACAAACTCCCACACCATCACAAAAACGTTTTATATTTTCCTGTATATTCTCTGGTGAATCCTCTGTCTTTATTCCTAAATTTAAACTGGAAAAGGCTCCCTGACTTACACCACCTTTACGGGTACTGAATCCATGATCAATAAAATCAAATTGACTTATGGCTCGGAATGTTAAAAATTCTACTTGATTTCTCTTAATTACATCGTAATTCAATAGCCACACCTCCATAACCTGAAAATTAAACCCCTATGCTTCCATGGATATTCTATAGATACCCTACTTCTTTAAGTCAAAATACCCCATCGTAATTAAATTTCGGTTATCCCTCAGGGAATCACTCCAGTTTTAACTACGATGGGGTACTAGGGGCTTTTTTAATGCTCCTTCAACAGCTTTTTTAATTCCTCCATAAAGGTATTAATATCCTTAAATTCACGATATACCGAAGCAAAACGAACGTAGGCCACCTCATCCAGGGCTTTGATCCTGTCCATAACCATTCTGCCAATTAATTCAGTGGTAATTTCCTTCTCCATTGAATTATATAGATGCTTTTCAATATCATCAACAATTCCCTCGATTTGGCTTAGGGCTACAGGCCTTTTCTCACAGGCCCTGATAATTCCGTTTAAGACCTTGTTTCGATTAAAGGCCTCCCTGTCTCCGCTTTTCTTTACTACAATCAGGGGAAGCTCCTCGATTTTTTCATAGGTGGTGAAACGCTTTCCGCATTGTATACACTCACGTCTTCTTCTGATGGCTTGTCCTTCATCCGTTGGTCTGGAATCCACCACCTTTGATTCTTGATGAGCACAAAAAGGACAATTCATTCTCTCTCCTCCTGTACATATGGCTAAATACCTGGCTTATCTGTCTTTATTATAATATAGGATACTGTGGTTGTCTAATAAAATTTGCAATTTCAGGCTTCTATACCAATATTGTGATTAATCTTCATTATTAAACTCCTTTTTTATAAATTCAGGTTGATAGATGATTGCCCTTGGCGGCTCTTCATCACGATAGCGACCAGGCTCAACAATACTGGTTATTTCAACAAGTATAACGTCCTCACCAATCTTTTTTATTTGATCCCATGAAATTTCATAATCAAATTCTTTTCCAAATATTCCTAAAAATTTTCCTGCGCTGGGAATTATTATTGCATTAATCTTACCTTTATTTAAGTCCACCTCCAGGTCGGTAATAAGCCCAACCCTTCTGCCATCGGTGATATTAATTACCTCTTTTTGTGTCAAATCTGATGCCCTTAACACATTAATCAACCTCCTGCTTTTTCCTAATATTTGAAATAAAGTCTTGTATAGAACAACTTTGTTGCAATCTATATACGGAAAGTTCTCTTTAATTTATAATTTTAGTGAGGACCTTCCCCATAGATTATAAAATAATCCTATAACGAAAGCTTATCCATGTATTATGTTTATCGTTCTTTTCTCGAATTTATTCCTATTGAGTTGATAAAAAAAGAAAAAGCCACCTACTGGTGACTTGAATGATTAAATATATTTTCTCATATGCTTTAGGGCAGTCTTTTCTAAGCGAGAAACCTGGGCCTGGGAAATACCAATTTCATCGGCCACCTCCATTTGGGTTCTTCCTTCAAAAAATCGAAGGGATAAAATCAGCTTTTCTCTGTCATTTAACCGCCTCATGGCCTCATTCAATGCAATGTTATCAATCCAGGTTTCATCCTCACTTTTCTCATCACTGACCTGATCCATCACAAAAATGGCATCGCCGCTATCATGATAAATCGGTTCAAAAAGCGAGACAGGGTCTTGTATTGCATCCAGGGCAAATACCACGTCCTCCCTGGGAATGTTTAATTGTTGGGCAATTTCCGTTATGGTCGGTTCCTTTCCATTTTTATTGGTCAACTGATCACGAACCTGAAGGGCCTTATAGGCTGTATCCCGTAGAGACCGACTCACTCTTATGGCGTTATTATCTCTAAGATATCTTCTGATTTCTCCGATAATCATTGGAACTGCATAGGTGGAAAACCGGACATTTTGGCTCAAATCAAAATTATCGATGGCTTTGATTAAGCCGATACAGCCCACCTGAAATAAGTCATCCACATGCTCACCACGATTATTAAAGCGCTGTATGACACTTAATACAAGCCTGAGATTTCCTTGGATAAACTCTTCACGGGCCGATTGATCCCCTTC